>NZ_PSYR01000001.1:522500-1122500 GCF_003333315.1 Acidiferrobacter thiooxydans | reverse complement strand
GGCGCCCAAGGTTAGATCTCCAGGATGTCGCGTTCCTTCGCGGCGACCAGCTTGTCGATTTCTGCGATGAACTGGTCTGTGGCCTTTTGCACAGCCTCGACCAGACGCTTTTCCTCGTCTTCCGAAAGCAGCTTCTTCTTGACCTGATCCTTCAAGTGATTGTTCGTGTCGCGACGGATGTTGCGCACCGCGATCTTGGCATTCTCGCCCTCGCTGCGCGCCACCTTGCCAAGGTCCCGACGCCGCTCTTCGGTCAAAGGCGGCATGGGGATGCGGATAGTCATGCCGGACGTCACCGGATTGAAACCGAGCCCGGACTCCAGAATGGCGCGCTCGATCGCCGCCACCATACCCTTCTCCCAGGGGCTCACGACCAGATTGCGGGCATCGGCCACGGTGACGTTGGCGACCTTCGGGAGTGCGGTCTTGGTACCGTAATAGTCGACCATGACGTGGTCGAGCAGCGCGGTATTGGCGCGCCCGGTGCGAATACGGCCGAGCTCCGCCTTCAAGGCCTCGACGGACTTGGCCATGCGCGCCTGGACGTCTTTCTTCAGATCCTCACTCACATCCCGCTCCTTCTTCAACCAAGGTCCCTTCATCGGCACCGGCGAGGATGCGCGCCAGGGCCCCGGGCGAGGTCATGTCAAAAACGCGCAAGGGCACGCGAAACTCCCGCAACAGCGCGATCGCCGTGGCATCCATCACCCCGAGACGGCGCTGCAGCACTTCATCATACCCGAGCCGCCGGTAGCGCACGGCGTCCGGGTCGCGCTTGGGGTCCGCGGAATATACACCGTCGACCTTGGTGGCCTTCAGCATAATCTCGGCGCCCACTTCCAGGGCCCGAAGGCTTGCTGCGGTATCGGTGGTGAAGAATGGATTGCCGGTGCCGGCCGCGAACACCACGACCTCGCCCCGCTCCAGGCACTCCAAGGCCCGACGCCTATCGAAGGGGGTACCGCGGTACCGACGGCCAGCGCCGACTGGACATGGGCGACCACCCCGGCCGAACGCAGCGCCTCGACCAGCGCCAGCGCATTCATGACCGTGGCGAGCATGCCCATAAGATCGGCCTGCGCCCGGTCCATGTCGCGCGCCGAACTCGACACGCCGCGAAAGATGTTCCCGCCGCCGATCACGATCGCAAGACCCGTACCGCCCGCGCCCTCGGCCACGGCCGCGGCCACGGTCCGCAACACCTCCGGGTCGATCCCGTAACCTGCGGTCCCCATCAGGGCCTCGCCACTCAACTTCAGGAGCACGCGTCGGTAACGCGCCATGGATCAGCTTCCCTTCACCTGTGACATCACTTCCGACGCGAAGTTGCTGGCCTCGCGTTCGATCCCCTCACCGACCTCCAGCCGGAAGAAACGCCTGGCCTCGGCCCCGGCCTTCTTGAGTTGCGCAGCGACCGTGGTCTCCGGGTCCTTGACGAAGGCCTGGCCTGTCAGGGTGATGTCATCGAGGTACTTGCGAACCTTGCCCATCACCATCTTCTCGATGATCTCCGGGGGCTTTCCCGAACCTTCGGCCTGAGCCACGTAGATGGCCTTTTCGCGGGCCACGACATCCGCCGGAACATCCTCCGGCCGGACATAGGCGGGCTTGCTCGCGGCGATATGCATGGCGAGGTCACGGGCGAGTGCCGCACCCCCGCCGGCGAGCGACACCAGCACACCGATACGCCGCCCATGCACATAGTGCCCGAGCACACCGCCTTCGGCATCGAGGCGCACAAAGCGCCGCACCGTCATGTTTTCCCCAAACTGCGCCACGAGCGCCGCGCGCGCCTCGGCGACCGTGCCCCCACCGGGGTAGGCCATCGCCGATAAGGCCTCCAGATCCGCGGGGTTGTGGTCGACGACCAGGGCCGCGAGCGTCTGCGCGAAGGCCGTGAAACGCTCCTCCTTGGCCACGAAATCCGTCTCGCTATTGACCTCCACCAAGGCGCCCACCTGACCGCGCGCATCGACATGGGCGCCGATGGCCCCCTCGGCGGCCACGCGGTGGGCCTTCTTGTCGACCTTGGCGCCGGCCTTCTTGCGCAGAAGGTCGATGGCCGCCTCCATATTCCCGTCCGTCTCGGTGAGCGCGGCCTTGCACTCCATCATGCCCAGCCCCGTCCGCTCCCGAAGTTCCTTTACTTGTGCCGCTGAAATCGCCATATCCTGTCCTCGCGCGCATGCAAAAGGGGGGCATCCCCCCCTTTTGCCTCTCTCGTATGGGCCATTACGCCGTCACGGCCGGGCGCGGCCGCCACGGGCCGGCCGCGCCCCAGCCCCTTCCCGGCCCTTGGGACGCGACTTGCGGGTATCCGCAGCCCCAGGGCCATCGGCCTCGCCTTCTGCCTCGCCCGTATCGCCCTCGTAGCCGGCCGCCGGTTTCTTGCGTGCGGCCGCGCGCATCGCGGGCTCTTCCTTCACCTCGACAAACTCCTCGTCGCCGGAGGCCGGGAGGGTCGCGGCCGAGCTCCGCCCTTCGAGCACCGCATCGGCCATGGTCCGGGCATACAGAGTGATGGCCCGGCTGGCGTCATCGTTTCCGGGTATGACGTAGTCCACGCCATCGGTCTTGCAATTGGAGTCGACCACCGCGAGCACCGGGATCTTCAGCTTGTTGGCCTCGCTCACGGCGATGTATTCATGACCCACATCGATCACAAACAGCGCGTCCGGCAGGCTCGGCATGTCCTTGATGCCGCTCAGGCTGCGATCCAGCTTGGCGCGCTCGCGCTCGAGGTTCAGCGTCTCTTTCTTGGAGAGCTTCTCGGCGCCGCCACCCTCGGCGAGCAGCTCCTCCAGCCGCTTCAAGCGCTCGATCGAGCGGCGCACGGTCTTGTAATTCGTCAGCATGCCGCCCAGCCAGCGGTGATCGACATAGGGGCAACCGGCACGGATGGCCTCGGCGCGTATGATCTCCGCCGCCTGGCGCTTGGTACCGACGAATAGTATCGTGCCCTTGTTCGCCGCCAATTTACGCGCGAAGGCCGCCGCTTCGTTCAACATCGGCAGCGACTTCTCGAGATTGATGATGTGGATATTGTTGCGCTCGCCAAAGATATAGGGGCGCATTTTCGGGTGCCAGAAGCGGGTCTGATGTCCAAAATGGACCCCGGCCTCCAGCATTTCACGCATTGTGACGCTAGCCATGATTCTCTCCCAACGGGTTTGTCCACCGCAGGTCCCGGTCGCCGACTCAAGGCCCATGGCCCCAAGCACCCGAACGCCGTGACGGCCTGCGTGCGATAATGCCTCGAAACGAGGACGCGAGCGGATCCTCGCGTGGCCGCATGCTACCACGGGCGCGAGGCTCGTAACAGTGCTGGGCGAATCGCGCGGCGGCGGCGCCCCTGGCCGTCCCAGGTTGAATAGCGGCCGCGGACAACGGACAATAGACCGACATTCATTGTCGACCCCCAAGACTTCCGATGCCCATTACCATCAAGACCGAAGCCGAAATCCACAAAATGCGTATCGCCGGACGGCTTGCCGCCGATGTCCTGGAGATGATCGCGCCGCATGTAGTCCCCGGCATCACCACAGGCGAGCTCGACCGCATCTGCCATGACTATATCGTGCACACCCAAAAAGCGATCCCGGCACCACTCAACTACCGAGGCTTTCCGCGCTCCATCTGCACCTCGGTCAATCACCAGGTCTGTCACGGTATTCCCGGCGACCGCGTATTGAAGCGCGGCGACATCCTCAATATCGACATCACCGTCATCAAAGACGAGTATCACGGCGACACCAGCCGCATGTTCTATATAGGCGAACCCTCGATCGCCGCGCGCCGCCTAAGCGAGGTCACCTACGAGTGCCTGGTGCGTGGCATACGGCTCGTACGCCCCGGCATCCATCTGGGCGATATCGGTCATGTGATCCAGACTTTCGCCGAAAGCCAGCACTACTCGGTGGTGCGCGAATACTGCGGGCACGGCATAGGCCGCGCCTTCCATGAGGACCCGCAGGTCCTGCATTACGGGCACCCCGGGACCGGCGTGAAGTTGGAGGCGGGCATGATCTTCACGATCGAGCCCATGATCAATCAGCGCGGCGCCGGGGTAAAGCTCCTGCCTGACAACTGGACGGTCGTGACCCGCGATCACGGGCTCTCCGCCCAATGGGAACACACGGTGTTGGTGACACCCTCCGGATACGAGGTCCTGACCCTGCGCCACGACGAGACCATCTAAAGGGCCGCGTATGGCAACCAAGGCCGTGGTGCCGATCCTTGACCCGGACATCACGCGATTTCGCGAAAGGCTACGTGCCGGTGATGCACGCCTGCGGGCTACGCACGATGCCGAACTGCCGCGCCGGCGCCGAGGGCTCGGGATCCAGGCGCTGCAGCTACGCACGACGCTGATTGATGAGGTCCTGCGCGAGGCCTACGTTCGACACGAGTCCTTGCTCCCAAACACCCTGTCTGTGGCGCTCGTGGCGGTGGGAGGCTACGGACGCGGCGAACTCCATCCCGCCTCCGATATCGACCTGCTGTTGCTCCAAGACAGCCCTCGGTACGCCAACACCCAGGCCTTCGCCGAACACTTCCTGCGCTTTCTCTGGGATATCGGCCTCACCGTGGGGCACAGCGTTCGGTCGCATCGCGACTGCCTGCGGGTCGCGCGCTCCGACATCACGGTCATGACCAACCTCATGGAGGCGCGCCTGTTGACCGGCGACGAGGCGCTGCTCGCACGCCTCGCGCACGACCTCGCGTCGCCTTCCCTATGGTCCAGCGCGCGATTCTTCGAGGCCAAGCTCGCCGAGCAGCGCGCGCGCCACACCCGTTACGACGACACCGGCTACAACCTGGAACCGAACGTCAAGGAAGGCCCGGGGGGGTTGCGCGACATCCATACGATCGCCTGGATCACCCAGCGTCACTTCGGTTCCGCCGACCTCCACGGCCTCGTCAAGGTGGGCTTCTTGGACGAACGCGAATACCGCACGCTCATAGACGCACGGAACTTTCTCTGGCAGATCCGCAACGGCCTTCACCTCCTTGCGCGGCGACGCGAGGATCGCCTGCTTTTCGACCATCAGCGGACCTTGGCTCTGCAGATGGGTTATATGGACCGCCCGGGACGGCTCGCCGTCGAACAGTTCATGAAACGGTACTATCGCACGGTAAAGCAGGTTCAGCTTCTGAACGAAATCCTCCTCCAGCACTTCGCCGAGACCCTGCGCGCACCGCGGCGGCCGGTGATAAAGACGCTAAGCCCCCGGTTCCGGGCCCGCAACGGCTTCCTGGAGGCCGTCGACGCGCACGTCTTTGCGGAAGACCCGCGCGCCATCCTTGACCTGTTCCGGATTTTGCAGGAGCACCCCACGCTCCAGGGCGTGCGCGCCGCGACCATTCGTCTGCTGCGCGCGCACTTATTCTTGATAGACGGGGCCTTCCGCCACGACCCGGCCACCCAGTCGGCATTCCTCGCCATTTTGCGGGCGCCCGCGGGCGTCACCAAGGCCTTGCGGCGCATGAATGCCTACGGCGTCCTTGGCGCCTATATCCCGGCCTTCGGCAAGGTCGTAGGCCAGATGCAGCACGACCTCTTTCATGTCTACACGGTCGACGAGCACAGCCTGTTCGTCTTGCGCAATGTCCGGCGTCTCATGCAGCCGGCATATCACGCCGAACTGCCCGCAGTCAGCGAGATCGGCCGTGCGCTAGCCAAACCCGAGCGCCTGTATCTGGCGGCACTCTTCCACGACATCGCCAAGGGGCGTGGCGGCGATCATTCCCGCCTCGGCGAGTCCGAGGCCCGCGGCTTCTGCCAGCGACTCGGCCTGAGTGAGTATGACAGCGAGTTCGTCGCCTGGCTCGTGCGCCACCATCTCGTCATGTCCTGGACCGCGCAACACACCGACATCTCGGACCCGGAGATCATCGCCGATTTCGCGCGGCAGGTCGGCGACCGCGAGCATCTCGACAACCTCTATGTGCTCACCGTGGCGGATATCCGCGGGACCAGCCCGAGCGTGTGGAACGACTGGAAGGGGCAGCTGCTCGCGGGTCTCTATCACGATGCCACACGCGTCTTGCGGCGCGGCCTAGGCGAGGCCATCGCCATCGACGCGCGCGCCGCCGACGCGCGGCGCGAGGCCCTGGAACATATCGGGGACTGCGCGCCGCGCGAGGCCATTGAGCAGCATTGGGCGCGCATGGACGCAGACTACTTCCTGCGCCATGATGCGGGGGCCCTGGCCTGGCACGCCTGCGCCATCGCCCGACACCGAACGACGCTACCTGTCATTGAGGCGCGCGTGCGTCCCAATCACGCGGCGGTCGAGTTTCTGGTGTTCAGCCCCTTGAGCGACGAACTGTTCGCGACCGTCACCGGCAGCCTGGAGCACCTCAATCTGTCGATCGTCGACGCCCGCATCCATATGGCCTCGGGCTATGCCCTCGACTGCTTCGTGGCGCTCACCGGCGATGGCAAGCCGCCGAACGCCCGCGAGTTGTCGCACATGACCAAACAGGTACGCACCGACCTTGCCGCCGGATTTCGCGAGACCCCGGTCCGCCCCCTGCCCCGTGCCCTCAAGAATTTCCCGATCGCCACCGAGGTGCACTTCTCATCGACCGCCAATGGCCAGCTCACGGTCATGGAGGTCATTGCCCAGGACCGCCCGGGGCTGCTTCACCAACTGGCCTTGGCGCTTCTGGCCGGCCACACGCGCATCGTGACCGCCAAGGTGGCGACCTTCGGGGAGCGTGCCGAGGACGTGTTCTTTCTCACCGACGAATGCGGTAAACCCTTCGGCCAGGGCGCCTCGCAGCGCCTGACGGAACTCGCGGATGCCATCCGCGCGCGCCTGGACGGGACGGCCCCGATTCCACGATGACGGCTCCAATACGACCTACGGCGAGTCCGGCATGACCGACTCGCACCCCTTATAGCCGGCACTCTGAAAAAAGTGCGAAAAACCCCATCGTTCAGGGGCGGATGGGTAGCGGGGTTTTAGCCTATAATAAGGGTTATGGTTCGTCTCCAGGCCTTCAAGTATGAGATCAAACCCACCGGTACGAGATCAAACCCACCGGTACGAGATCAAACCCACCGGCATGCAACAACGTCAGCTACGCCGTTTTGCTGGGTCGTGCCGGTTTGTCTACAATCAGGCGCTGGCGTAGCCGAAGGAACGCTACGAGCGTGGCGAGAAGAGGCTTGGCTACGCTGGACTGTGCAAGGAACTCACCGCGTGGAAGGCGCATCCGCACAGGGCCTGGCTGAACGAAACACCAAGCCAAGCCCTGCAGCAATCGCTCAAGAATTTGGAGCGGGCCTACAAGAACTTCTTCGAGAAACGCGCCGACTTCCCGAGCCCCAAGAAAAAAGGTCGATCCGACCGCTTTCGCTATCCGCAAGGGGTCAAGCTCGATCAGGCCAATAGTCGCATCTTTCTGCCCAAACTCGGGTGGTTGCGTTATCGCAACAGCCGGGAGGTGCTGGGCACGGTGAAGAATGTCACCGTGTCCCTGAACGGTGGCAAGTGGTTCATCAGCATCCAGACCGAGCGCCATGTGGCCGAACCCGTCCCCCCTGCCTCCAGCATGGTCGGCATCGACAGGGGGATCATGCGCTTTGCCACCCTAAGCGATGGTCGCTTCATCGAACCCCTCAACAGCTTCCAGAAACACCAGCAGCGCCTCGCTCGTTATCAACGGGCCATGAGCCGCAAACAGAAGTTCAGCCACAACGGGAAGAAGGCGAGGGCCCACGTCCAGAAGATTCACGTACGCATCGCCAATGCTCGCCGCGACTTCCTGCACAAGACCACGACTGCGACCGGCCATGCGACCGGCCATGCGACCGGCCATGCGACCGGCCATGCGGCCGGCCATGTCAGCCAAAACCACGCGATCGTATGTCTCGAGGACCTGCCGGTGCGGAATATGTCCCAATCAGCGGCCGGCACAACCGAGAAACCGGGAAGAACCGTCCGGGCCAAGTCCGGCCTGAACAAGTCCATCCTCGACCCGGGCGGGTTCGAGTTCCGCCGCCCACTGGACTACAAGCTGGCGTGGAACGGCGGCTGGCTCGTCGCCGTGCCGCCGCACTACACCAGCCGGACGTGCCCGTGCTGTGGCCACATCAGCGCCGACAATCGCAAGACGCAAGCCCGATTTGCCTGCGTGGAGTGCGGTTTCGCGGACAACGCCGATCTCGTCGGCGCGATCACTATTGTAGAGCGAGGGCATCGCTTGTTAGCCTGTGGAGAATGGGCGCAGTCAGGCCGTTCCGTGAAACAGGAACCCACCGAAGCGACTCGGGCGCAAGCCGCCTGAGCGCCGTAGGAATCCCCTTCCTCATTGTGGGCCGCATGGTCCATTCCGCGTGAGCGGCGACCGTGAGGTTGAGGGGGGGAGGATGTCAATTCACTTCGCCGCGAGCTGACTGTGGGACCGACCGTAGGAGATGTAAATCCCAAGACCGATTACAAACCACACCACGAACCGTATCCAGGTCACAAGCGGCAGGCTCATCATGAGGTAAATGCAAAAGCCCATGCCAAGCAGCGGGACGACCGGACTGCCCGGGGCACGAAACGGGCGTGGGAGGTCGGGCCTCGTATAGCGCAGCACGAGAACACCGGCGCATACGATGGTGAACGCCGCCAAGGTCCCGATATTCACGAGCTCGGCGACATAGGCGATGGGCGTGAGCCCCGCGATCAACGCCATGAGCACACCACAGATCAGGATGACGCGCACCGGTGTTTGCGTGCGCGCATGGACGGCGGCGAATGACGATGGCAACAGACCGTCGCGCGCCATGGCCAGAAAAATCCGCGTAAGACCGTAAAAAAGTACCAGCATGACGCTCGTGAGACCCACGATCGCGCCTATGCCGATCAAAAGGGCCACCAGCGGATGGTCGAGATCCAGCATCGCCTGCGCGACGGGGGATGCCGTATCGAGCGTGAAATACGGCACGATGCTCGTCAGAAGCCCCGACACCAGGATATAGATCACGGTACAAACGAGCAGCGAGACGATGATACCGATGGGTAGCGAATGCTGCGGGTCGCGCGTCTCCTCGGCAGCGGTCGATACCGCATCGAAACCGATATAAGCAAAGAAGATCAATGCCGCGCCGCGCATGACCCCCGGCCATCCAAATGGCATAAAGGGATGCCAGTTACCAGGCGTGACGTGGAAGGCCGCGACCGCGATGAAAAGCCCGATCACCGCAAGCTTCACGATGACCATAAGGCCATTCAAGGCCGCGCTCTGGCGCACACCCGCGGCGAGCACGAGGCTCAGCACCAAAATGATGGCCGCGGCCGGCGCGTTCATGAAGCCCCCGGCGGCGGCATGCGCGGCGATCACCCCCGGGATCGGACGGTGAAACAGGCCAAGCCCCCAGGCCGCCACGGCATAAATATTGGCCTTGGTATAAGCGAGCGGCAAATGGATCCCTACGGATGCCAGCGCATTCCGGACATAGCCGGACCAGCCAATGGCCACCGCGGCCGTCGCGACTCCGTATTCTAAAACGAGATCCCATCCCACCGTCCAGGCCACGATCTCGCCCAGACCCGCGTAGGCGTAGCCATAGGCGCTCCCGCTGCCGCCGACGGCCGCGGCGAGCTCGGCATAAGAGAGTGCCGTAAAGGCACACGCCAGGCCCGAGATCAGAAACGACAGAACAATGGCAGGGCCGGCATCCCGCGCCGCCGCCACGCCGGTCAACACGAAAATCCCCGCCCCTATGATGCCGCCGATCCCGAGGAATATGAGGTCCATCGTGGTAAGGCAGCGGCGTAATCCCGTATCCGCACGCGGCCCTCCGATATCCTTGGTACGAAACCAACTCCTCAAGATGCTCGCCCTTGATCTCAATATGCGTAATGGTTCTGGTCCACCAGCCACCCTATCCTGAGGGGATTCGCAGCGACGCCCCAGCCTGCAGTATCCCGCCATGCAGGCCATTGGCGGCACGCAGAGCGGCGATCGACACATGGAAGCGTTGCGCGATGCCCGATAAGGTCTCTCCCTCGCGCACAATATAGAGACGCGGACCGGGCGCCATACCGAGCCGTGCCCGCAGGCGCGGGGCATCGCGCATAACCCCTTCCCATATGGCGTGCGCGATCTGCTCGTCGTACGCGGGACTATTCAGGCGCAGTGCCTCGTGAGGGTTCGAGATAAAGGCGGTCTCGATCAGGATCGATGGTATCGTCGGGGACAGCAAGACCATGAAATTCGCCTTCTCGACATGGTCGACGTGCACAGGTCCTATGGCATGCAGCGCGTGCAGAACGTCCTTCGCGAGATCGTAACTTGCCCGCCGCGTGCCGTTCTGGGTCATATTGAGAAGGATATTATGCAGAAACCCGCTGCCGGTCCCAAAGTGCGGGCCGCCGCCTCGGTCGGCCGCGTTTTCACTATGCGCAAGCCACCGGGCCTCGCGGCTCACGCCATGCTGAGACAGCATGAAGACCTCGGCGCCGCGCACATCCAGACCTTCCGGCTCCGGCAAGGCGTTCGCATGGATCGATATGAAAGCCGCTGCATGATGCTCCTGGGCCAACGTCACGCGCTCGCGTAATGGCACATAATAATTACCCGTGCGCGTCATGAACGCATGAAAGCCAGGAGTGGCATCGATGAGGGCCGCGAGATCGCGGCCGATGCGCAGCACAACGTTCTTTTCGCAGATATGATCGATTCCGCAGGCCCCGGAATCGATGCCGCCGTGACCAGGGTCCACGGCAATCACGATGTCCGGGGGCGCGGTGGGCGCCGCTACAGGGGCCAAATGTGCGACGGCCTGCGCCGGGGGCGGATCCGCAGCCGCCGGGGGCCCTGCGGCGGGACGGGTCGGGGGTGCCGAAAGAGGTGCGCCACCCGTGGCCAGCGACAGCGTCAGTCCGCCCGGCAAGGAATTGATGGCGTAGGACGCCTTACGGGTGAGATCAAACACCAGCCGCACCATACCATCGCGATGCGTAAACGCACGGATATCCTTTAAGGGGGCGGCGTGCTCTGGCCACAACGCGCGGCCACCCGGCAGTATCACGCCATGCAGGTCGACGACGATACGCGCCGGATCATTCAAGGAAAACGATCGCCAGACCACATGTCTGTTGCGCGAGAGGCGCACGATAACGGCGTGCGGACCGACACGCACCAGTGGCCGACCGATACGGATCGCGGCCTGGGCCGCCACAATGCCCCAGAAAAATCCCGCTACCCCTATAATCCACCAACGCGGCTTCACAACCTTAGACTGTCCACCACCTCACCCCCCCGTGGTGACATCCCCTGCAGATGGGCCTGTCTTGCATGATCGGTGACAGTGAGCCAAACGTCAACATCGGCGCGCAAAAGACCATGCGCGCGCTCGGGCCACTCCACGAGCATGAGCGTGCGACCATCCTGATAATCCCACCAACCGAGCGTCTCCAATTCTGCCGGCACCCGCAGCCGATAGAGATCGGCATGCACGACCCGCAAGC
Source organism: Acidiferrobacter thiooxydans (assembly GCF_003333315.1). Classification (GTDB taxonomy): domain Bacteria; phylum Pseudomonadota; class Gammaproteobacteria; order Acidiferrobacterales; family Acidiferrobacteraceae; genus Acidiferrobacter; species Acidiferrobacter thiooxydans. The sequence goes on along the minus strand of NZ_PSYR01000001.1, from coordinate 1,111,026 downwards.
CCCCCAGCTCGTACTCTTCAACCAGCGTGTAAGTAGGACTTTTCACGGGCCCAGGGGCACCGAGCGCCCGTATGATCGCCCCCGCCAATGTCGTCTTACCACAGCCGAGTTCGCCGCGTAAAACGACTTGGTCACCGGCCCGCAAGGTGCGTGCGAACGCCTGCCCGAGACGCATGGTCTGAGACACATCGGGCAACGCCATGGTCAACACAGGGCCCCCAGCGCGGCACGCAGCTGCGCGGCCACATCGGAGGCCAAAAGGCCGCGCGGTGGCCCGCGCCTCGCCGCGCGGTCACCGGCGCGTGCATGCACGAAGGTCCCGAGGCGCGCGGCCGCGAGATTCGAGAGGCCCTGGGCCATGAGACCGGCAATAGTCCCCGCCAACACGTCACCCGTACCGGCCGTCGCCATCCCCGGGTTTCCAAACGGGCACAACCATAGGATATCGCCACCCGCCACCAAGGTCCCCGCACCCTTCAGAACACACACCCCGCCATAACGGCGCTGCAGTTCCACGGCCGCCCCCGGCCGATCCGCCGCCACGTCCGCACTCGTGACCCCCAGCAGGCGAGCTGCCTCGCCCCCGTGCGGGGTTAAGACCCAGTCGGGGCGCGACTCGGGCGCGTGCGCCAACCAATAGAGGCCATCGCCATCCACGACCATGGGCCGCCCCAGGGTGCGCGCTCGCTGCCACACGTCTTGCGCCCAATCCCCACGGCCGAGCCCGGAACCGACCAGTAACGCTTGTGCCCGCCCCCACGGGAGCTCCGCGGAAGAGGCGGCAAAGGCGATGCATTCGGGAAACGCCGCCGCCAGAACCTCGGCATTACGTTCGTGGACGCCCGCCACCACCAACCCCGCCCCGACGCGATAGGCGGCCACGGCGGCAAGCCGCACGGCCCCAGGCATCCCCAGGCCACCCCCGGCGATCACGAGTGTACCGGCATCCCCTTTATGCATGTCGACTCGTCGCAGCGGAAGCAGGGCGCGCAGATCGGCATTGTCGGGTATCAGGGCCCGCAGGTACCCCGCCGGATACGGCTGCCCCACATCGATCGTGGTCGTCTCGCCGCACCATGCGCGACCCGCGCCGGTCAGGGCCCCAATTTTGGCCCCCCCGCAAAATAGCGTGTAGTCCGCGCGCAGAGTATCTGGTTGGGGACAGCCGGTGCCAAGATCGAGTCCGGTCGGGCCATCCAACGCGATGATGGGACGGCGACTGGCCTGCGCACGCCCGACGAGATCGTGGTAGACGGCGGACAAAGGACCGTGCAGGCCGGTCCCGACCAGCCCGTCGATCAGTACGTCATGGGTGCGTAGTTCCTCGACATCGACGGCGTCGCCCGGGCGTACGAGTGTCACTCCGACCCCAGTCTTTTTGTAGCGTTCGGCGAGCGCCAGCACCTGGCGTCCGTTGCCTCCGGCCCCGACGAGCATTGCAATCCGCGCAAGCCGCGGGAATTTTTGCGTCACAAACTGCATCACGCCTGCGGCCATGCGGTGATCTATGGTCTCCGCCACCGCCCCAGCTGCCTGCGACTCGCCCGCCCAAAGAGTGCGGGGTGCGGGCGCATAAACCGGCTGCGATGGGGGCTTAGACGCCACCATGGGTCGGAAAGAGATGCTGACGGTAGTAGCGCAACTCCGCTATCGACTCGAGAATATCATCCAGCGCCCGGTGAGTATTCTGTTTGACGAAACCCGCGCACAATTCCGGGCGCCAGCGCCGCACCAATTCCTTGACGCTGCTTACATCCAGGTTCCGGTAATGCACATAGGATTCCAGGGTCGGCATAAGGCGCGCCAGGAAACGTCGGTCCTGACAGATGCTGTTGCCGCACAAAGGCGAGCGGTTCTTGGGCACCAACGGCTCGAGAAAGGCCAGCGTTCGGCGCTCGGCCTCGGCCGCGTCCATGGTTGTTGCGCGGATCCGCTCAATAAGTCCGGAGTGCCCGTGCGTGCGCCGGTTCCAGTCATCCATGCCCTGAAGAATGGATTCAGGCTGATGAATGGCGAGCACCGGGCCCTCGCCCACGATATTGAGATCGCTGTCGGTCACCACAGTGGCGATCTCGATAATGGCGTCGGTATCCGGACGCAGTCCGGTCATTTCCAGATCGATCCAGACAAGCGCGTTCGGGTCTTGCGCCATGCTGTCCTCCGCCCCCTATCCCATGAAAAATAGCATTGTGGTCGTAATCAGCCGATACTCTAGCATAAGGTGCCGGTCGCGCCCACGGAATGTCGCGGCCGGGATCTGGTAAGGCCTCTCGCCGGATCGCATAGGGAGCGCCAAGGGTGTATCGTGGGACCGAAGTGCCGCAACGGAGTCGGGCGTCGCGCGCAGACGCTTCTCCCCGAGCCTGGGATCGCGTCCCGGTGCCGACGTCGGCGCTTGGCTTATCCACACAAGGCACCATACCCGTGCAAGGAGCGACGATGACCGAATTGCGCCAGAAATCCTGCCGCCCGTGTGAGGGAGGCGTGAAACCTATGAGTCTTACGCAGGCCCGGGAACTCATGACCCAGATTCCCAAATGGACACTGGAAGAAACAGGGCCAGCGTTATTCCGTACTTTCCGCTTCGCGAACTTCTACGAGACGATGTCCTTTGTCAATGCCATCGCCTATATCGCCAATCGTGAGGACCACCACCCGGACTTGCGCGTGGGATACAAAGAGTGTGTCGTGCGTTATCAGACGCACGCCATCGGCGGGTTGAGCGACAATGACTTCATATGCGCCGCGAAAATCGACGCCCTGGAAATCTAAAACGCGCCTACGCCTCGCGACGCCCCGAAAATGCGCGAGCGAGCGTGCCGCGATCGATGTACTCGATCTCACCTCCGATCGGCACTCCGCAGGCGATACGGGTCGCCAGCAGATTGCGTCGCCGCGCGAGCTCCCCGATGTAGTGGGCGGTGGCCTCACCCTCGACGGTGGCGTTGGTAGCGAGAATAACCTCACGCACCACACCCCCGTCGAGCAAGGCCTCGAGCTTGGGCAGACCCAGCTCCTCTGGTCCAATACCGTCAAGAGGCGACAGCCGCCCCATCAATACGAAATACGTTCCACCAAAGGCCCCGGACTGTTCCAGGGACACGAGATCTGCCGGCGACTCGACGACGCACAGAAGTCCACTATCGCGTCGTGGCGAGCGGCAAATGGCGCAGATCTCGGTTTCACTGAAATTATTGCATTGTTGGCAATGGCCGATACGATCGACGGCGCGCAACAAGGCCTCGGCGATGTCACGAGCCACGCTCCGGTCGCGCCCCAACAAGTGGAATGCCATACGTTGCGCGGACTTGGTGCCTATGCCAGGCAGGCGACGTAGGGCGCGCTTCAGATCCTCGAGCGCCTTGGTATCGTTGCTCAAAATCAGAACGGGAGGTTTAGACCGGGAATGTTGAAGCCGGCGGTAAGGCCGGCAAGCCGCTCCTGGCTCATCTGCTCAGCCTTGCGCACGGCATCATTCATAGCCGCCGCCACAAGGTCCTCCACGACCTCGCGATCCTCCTTCAGGAGAGACTCGTCCAGACGCACCTTGCGCACATCATTGCGACAGGTCATCGTGACTTTGACGAGCCCACCACCCGCCTGTCCTTCCACCTCAAGCGTGGCAAGTTCCGACTGCGCCTTGCGCAGATTCTCCTGCATCGCCTGCGCCTGCTTCATGAGCTGTCCCATACCACCCTTCATAAATCTCGCTCCTCTGCTGTGCTATTGCGCGGTCGCATGGAACCCTCGTTCACACGGGCATTGAACGTCCGCTTCAGGGCCGCTACCCCTGGATCAGCGGCGAGCGCCTCGCGTGCCCGACACTGCGCGGCCTCTTCAGCCTCACGGCGTAGATGGGCCGGCGTGCCGGTCACAGGAGCCACCACCACATCCACGGTGATAGGGTCTTTATAATAGGCGCAAAGCGCCTCCTTTAACATATCGATCCGCTCTTTGTTCAGGAGCTTGCCGGCCTCCGGATCCACGGTTACCACCACCCGATCGCCACTCTTATCCAACACGGCGTTCATGGCTATATGCTTCATAAGGCCGGCCAGACCAAGCCGCTCTAGAACCGAACCCCCTGGGGCGGGGGCGGTCTCCGTAACCACCACCGGGGACCGCGTCTGGTCTGCGGGCCTCTGGTCTGCGGGCCTCTGGTCTGCGGGCCTCTGGTCTGCGGGCCTCTGGTCTGCGGGCCTCTGGTCTGCGGGCCTCTGGTCTGCGGGCCTCTGGTCTGCGGGCCTCTGGTCTGCGGGCCTCTGGTCGCCAGCGGCAATCGGGGCGCCCCGTACGCTCACAGGACTTATTGGCGATTGGCCCGCTAGCGCGGCGCCCTCCTGACCCCCACTCCCGCGCGTATCGTGCGGCGCACGGCTTGGCCTCGCAATCTGCGGCTTACTCGGCACATCGCTGACCGGCCGGAACGCCAACATTCGCAAGGCCGTCATGCGCAACCCGGTCTCGGGATCAGGGGCCGCACCCATCTGACGACGCCCTAAGCACCCAATCTCGTAATAGAGCTGCACGGCCTCGGGAGGTAGCCGTTGCGCCATCCCCTGCGTCCACGCATCCGCCGATTCCGCGCTCAGCACCTGAGCGACTGCGATCTCATGCCAGGCGCGCACGATGTCACCCAAAAACACTTCTGGCGCCACGCCTAGCGAATAGGCCTCATCGATGGCCGCCAGTAGTGTGGCGCCATCGCCGTCAGCGAGCGCCGCGATCACCCGGTGCACAAGGTCCGGAGCCACCGCCCCGAGCATGTCGCGCACTGCCCCGGCCCGCACCGCCCCACCCCCCGCCGCGATCGCTTGGTCCAGTAGACTCAGGGCATCGCGAACACTCCCTTCGGCAGCGCGCGAAAGCGCTACCAGGGCCTCATCATCGTATTCCATGCCCTCTTCGCGCAGGATCGCGGCCATATGGTCGCGAATCTGGGTATCGGTCAGGCGCCGCAGGGCGAATTTCTGGCAACGTGATAGGACCGTGACCGGGAGTTTCTGCGGATCCGTGGTTGCGAGAATAAATTTGACGTGTGGCGGGGGCTCCTCCAGGGTCTTGAGAAGGGCATTGAAGCTATGGGTCGAGAGCATATGGACCTCATCGACGAGGTACACCTTGTAGCGCCCGCGGGTCGGTGCGTACTGCACATTATCGAGAAGCTCACGGGTATCGTCGACCTTGGTGCGCGAGGCCGCGTCGACCTCGATGAGATCGGCGAATCGCCCGGCGTCTATCTCCTGGCAGGCCGAACACTTCCCGCACGGGTCGGGCCCCATCCCTTGCTCACAGTTCAAAGCCTTGGCAAGGAGACGCGCCACGGTGGTCTTGCCGACGCCACGGATGCCGCTGAAAAGATAGGCATGGTGGACACGCCCTTCGCTCAAGGCAAAACGCAACGCGCGGACCACGGAGTCCTGACCCAAAAGCTCTGGGAATGTGCGCGGACGCCATTTTCGCGCCAGCACCAGATAACTCATGAGGGTCCTCGCAGCCAATAGGGGTGGCGGCTTGGGCCGGCCCGACGCTGCACCCGACCGGATCGCTACGGCTGCTTCCTTCCGGACCTGACCGGGTTTACGATCGATCGCCACAGCGGGGGTCGGCCGTCACCGCCATTGAACATCTCTGGATACTTCATCCAGAACGACGAGGTTAGCATAATGAGAACAAGCCGGCAAAACGCCGTTTCTCCACCCCCCAAACGCCCACCCGCCAATGCGGGTACCGTTCCCTTGGCCAAGGGGGTCACGACTCGTGACCCGCAGCCTGAAAACTCGCATCGCCAACTGGGTCGCCGCCGGACGCAATGTCGTAGGAGACCTGTATCACGCCCTCATCACCATGGGCTGGCCGGCCTTCCTGCTCGGCATCGGCGTCATCTTCGTGCTCGCGAACAGCGCCTTCGCGCTCGCCTATCTGGCCCAACCCGGGGCTATCGCCCACGCCCGGCCCCAATCGTTCGCCGACGCGTTCTTCTTCAGCGTCCAGACCATGGCCACCATAGGTTATGGGATCATGTACCCAGGCACGTTCTACGCCAACGTGCTCATGAGCCTGGAGACCCTGATCGGCCTGTTCGGCGTGGCGTTTGCCACCGGCCTTGCATTTGCGCGCTTCTCGCGCCCGCGCGCTCGCATCCGCTTTAGTGAAGCGGCGGTGGTGAGCCTCTATCACGGCGTCCCCACACTCATGTTCCGGGTGGCCAACCAACGCGGCAACCAGATCCTCGAGGCGCGCGTGCAAGTGACGCTCTTGCGCACCGAGCACAGCCCGGAAGGCCAACGGATGCGCCGGTTTCGGGACCTCGTATTGCTGCGCGATAGCACGCCGAGTTTCAGCTACTCGTGGACCGTAATGCATCCCATCACCAGCAACAGCCCGCTGTCGGGGACATCGCGGGCAACCCTCGAAGAGCAGGATGCTGAACTCGTAGTGATCCTGGCCGGCCTCGACGAGACCCTCTCCCAGACCATCCATGCGCGGCATGTGTACAAACCGGCCGCGATCCACTGGCGCCACCGGCTACGCGACATCCTCTCCAAGGATACCCACGGCAACTACCTCATCGATTATCGCCACTTCGACGGTATCGAGATCGAACCACCAGAGACCCAGAGGGAGGCGTAAGCGCAAACCGCCGACGGCGCACCGTCGCGCACGCCCATGTTCCCATGAGGCCCGGGGCTTTCTCTACGAAACAGGAGCGACTCGGATATGTAAATGCAAGTGGGCTTGTGACAGCCCCCGCGAAACCATGCGTTCCGCGAGACCGGGCGCATGCACCGGCGCGCCGCCGACCGCTCTGCGCAAACGGCAGTGGCGTGCTTGTCCCATTTTGCGACAATGCGGCACACCCAACCCCGCAGCAGACCTGGCGCGCTCTGGGGTTGCCCACACGCTACGGGGGTCCCGACGTCCGTAACCGGGCTTGGAACCGCGACCAAGAGGGCACCGGAACCTAGGACTGATAAAGTGGCGGAGAGGGAGGGATTCGAACCCTCGGTACGCTTTTGACGTACACACACTTTCCAGGCGTGCTCCTTCAACCGCTCGGACACCTCTCCCGCAGGGCGCCAAGACTAACCCAGGTTCACGGCGCGCGCAACGACGGGCCCTAGGCCGGCATCGACAACGGCGGTATACTGCGCATCCATGGCCAACCCCGATTTCCTGAAGAGCTTACCTTCTTTCGCGGAACGCGCCACACAGCTTTCCCGCCACAGCACCCCCTATCGCGATCCCGTGGCACGGATCCACTGGGAGCGACTGTCACGACATGCGTTCTGGTTGCCCGAGCAAGCGGTCTCGTTGTATGGGATCGAGGAATACGATGCCTTGCCGTTGGCCACCCGCCAGACGCTTTCGCACCATGAATTCGCCCGGTTCCTGAGCGCTGGCGTCTGGCTCGAGAGCCTATTCCTGCAGAGACTCGCGCACGCGACACTCAAAGGTCCGCGTGCCACGCGCATCTACCATCTTCATGAGCTGCGTGAAGAGGCCGGGCATAGCCTCATGTTTCTCGAGTTCTTTGAGCGCTCTGGACTCGACGATTCCGCAACCGCCGCACACTTTGATCGCTGGCTGACATTTCTGGGTCGGCGACTACCCTTCCATTCGACGCTCTTTTGGAGCGCCATTCTGCTCGGAGAGGAGGTGCCCGACCGGCTCAACCGCTATGTGCGCCTGCACGCCCAAGGCGTGTGCCCCGTTGCCGTCGAGCTGTGCGTCCTCCATAGCACCGATGAGGCCCGCCATATCGCCTATGGGCAAGAGGTGTTGCGACATCGCCTGGAGCGTGCCGGACGTATGGCGCGCCTCGCTCTGGGGCATGCCTTGGGTCGCCTGCTGCGCCGATTCGTTGCCACTTTCTACTACCCGCCCCAGGACCTTTATATGCGCGCCGGCCTGCCGGCCGGGCCTTGGGCGGCGCGCGCCGCCCGTCACATACTACGCCGCCAATTCGTGGCCCATTGCCTGGGCCCGACCGTAGCCCGTCTGCGCGGGCTTGGCCTTGCCATCAGTTGGCCTTAAAGCTAACTCCCGTAACCTGAGGAAGAACTCGCGCCAGCCCCGCCGCCGGTCGTGTCCTTCACCACGAGATCGTTGCGCACGCTCACGACCCCCGGGGTGGTACGCGCGATATGCATGGCCTCACGGACTTGGCTTGCGCGATTCACAAAGCCGCTCAAGATGACATGGCCACGATAAGTGTCGACCTTGATCTGGAACCCTTCAAGGGCCTGATCCTCGAGGATGCGCGCCTTGATCTTGGAGGTGATCGCGGCATCATGGAAATACTGTCCCGTAGTCTCGCGCGAGGGCGTAGTTGAGCAGCCGGCGCCCAGCGCCAAAACCGTCCCGATCACGGCGCTTGCCAATATCCTCTTGGGACCCACTATCCGCAGTGCATTCGTCATATAGCCGTCCTCTCGTTGTTGTTGTCTCCGGGATCAGCCGCGGCAGGCCGCAGCATCCGCCTCATACCTCCAGAGAATCTATCCATTTCTTGATTGCTTCCCGAGATTCTCCGTAACGCTCCTGGATCTTGCCCACCAGTTTATCGTAATTCCCGGCGGCCTCGGTAAGGTCGTCGTCTGTGAGCCGCCCCCAGCGGCGTTTGGCCTCACCCTTCACCTGACCCCATTTACCTTTCACCTGCTCCGTGTTCACAGTAACCCTCCGCATGTAACCCGCATCCGGCCCCTCACGACCCATCGCCGTTGGAATCGCCTTGATCATCATTGTGGCGATGATGATCATTACTATGTCCATTGCTTTGATCATCACTATGGTCGTTACTATTTCCATTGCTCTGATTATCACTCTGTTCGTCGCTATACCGATAATGCCCGGGACGGGCAACGCGTACAGCAGGGCCCGCATGGCTCCAAGACGGTCCGTAACTCAAACCGTTATAGACGGCTGACGGCACCCGTGCCGCCGACGCCATCACTGGTGTTGCGACGAGCGCCAGGGCGTACAGAAGATGCCTGCTGGTCATCATATAGGTCTCCTTCATCCGACGAATGGGTAAAGACCCATTATCGGGTGATAAGCAGGAGCCCGAATCTGACCTTAGGCCGTGCGGGAGCTAGGTTCCAGATGCGCAGACTGTGGGGGACGTAAGTGGGGCGCCACGAAAGGCGAAATATCGCGGGGGCACGCCGCCCCATCGCTCGCGTCCCGACCCAAAAACTCCAAAAGCCAGACTTGGTGGGCAATCTCTTCATGCAAGATCGCCAGAACCAGATTATAAGTCCGATTATCCTTGCCTGCGGTAGCGCTGCAGAGCTGGGTATAGGCCCGCACCGACTCCTCGGTCGCCTTTAATAGAATAGGGATGATCTGCGGGACATCCGCCTCGGCCGGCAGATTGCGCAAGGCGCCAAGTCCTCCGAGTTCACCGGCAAATATCGCTGGCAGACGACCGCCGAGTTCATAGATGCGCGGCACGAGGGCCTCAAAGTGGTTACGATCCTCCTCCCGGGCATCATCCACTACCCTGCGCAAGGCATCACCCTTGACACCCACAAGATGCATACGCAACAACGTGTAGTAGTAATAGTTGCCAATCTCGCCTAGCGCCCGCTCGACCAACAGGTCCACGAGCCGCTGGGCATCGACACCACTCCACTCCACGAGCTCCCTCGCCACGCACCGTACCATGATCGCCTCCTTCGATAGACTCCCTTGGGGCGACCGATCCCGGCGCCCTCCACCAGCCAGACCTATTGTCGGACGGATGCGCCCGCTCGGCGATCAGACCTTGGTCCGAGGGCTCACTGGTAGCCAGGCGCGGCGCGCTCGTGGGTCGTTTCGTCGCCAACGTGCGGCGCATTCCCGCTTTCAACACTCGAGGCTGCCGCTGCCACGGCGCCACGCGCCTTGTCACGACCCTGGTCCATGACGTCGGCTACCCGCCTCGTCACGCTGCGCGTAGCCTCCCGCGTCGCGCCGACGACGTCGCGCACCGCACCCGCGACGCGGTCGCTCTTGGTCTTTGCGAACTCGCTCAACGAGGAACGGACTTCCCGTCCGGACTTCGGTGCCAACAAAGTGGCTGCCGCGTAGCCAACCGCCACACCGGTCACAAATAACATGATCTTGGGACCAGTACGAGCCGGGGAGACGGGTAGGTATTGTGCTTTGGCTTCCATGAAAACACCTCCTGAATGGGAAATTCTGGCTTCAGACATCGCGCGGACTGCGTCCCACCAAGTAATACACGATCATACCCACCAGCGGAAACACCAGCACCACTACGATCCACAACACTTTATGGCCGATACGCGCAGACCCCAGCAGTATGCTGATGATGGCGATCACGTCGAGAACCACTATAACGGTCCCCAAAAGCGAGTATGAGCCCATGTCCCTCACCCTTTATCGTTCTTGCGACCTACGAGGCAGACATGAGTCTACGCGCAGTCCTCACATCCGCCATCGACCTCAGGGCCTATATGGTGAGCGTCAGGTGGGGAAGATGTAATGGAAAAACTCGGTGCGGCTCGAAACACCGCATTTCTCGTAGATCGTGCTAATGTGCTGCTTTAATGTCTTCTCGGAATTCCCTGTTAGTCTTGCCATTTCCTGAGTCGAAAGCCCCTTGAGCAGGAGTCGCGCCACCTCACATTCCTTGTTGGTCAGGGTGGCCTGATTCAAGGCCCGCTCCCGCGCCCCGATAAGCCCTTTGGGCTCCTGCCACAAGCGCTCCAACACACGCTTCAAGTCGCTTGTGGAGAACGGCTTCTCAAGCAAATAGGCAGCGCCGTGATTCAAGGCCTCCTTGACGCGCGTCTGATCGGCGAATGCGCTGATCACAACCACCGGAATGGGCATCCCCGCCTGCTCGATCTTTCGCAGGATCTCAAGCCCGTCGGGCTTCCCGGTATCGAGCATGATGTCGGTGATCACAGCGTCATACGACATCTCCTTCCATGCCGCCAGTGCCTCTTCGAACGTCGAGACCCACCGGCATGCCATGCCAAGCCCCTGCAGGGACTGCGAAAGCGCCTGCCCAGCCACGGCCTCATCCTCAATCAACAGTATCTGCCGAGTGCGGCGCATGGTACCGGTATCACGACGTCGCGATTCCTGCATCCCGGACGCCAAACCGCTCTTTGCCAATCGTGCCGTCATCACTTCCCCTTTTTCTGCCAACATACTATTTTGGTCGCCTTACAACAACTCCCGCCGCGCGATCATTGCACCGCCCCACGTACCGGCACCGCAACACGCCCCTTGCGGCTCTTGGCCGCCAACAACTGCGCATCAGCCGCACGTCGCAAAAACTCTGCGGATGTCGCCGGATACGTAGAAATACTATAGGAAAACCGCATAGGCCATAGAGACATCGTGCTTTCGGCAACATCCTTTACGAGCCTCACAGCCAACTCGTTGGCCAATCGCTCACCGATCTCTGGCAAAATCATGGCAAACTCATCGCCCCCGATCCGGCAGGATATATCCACACCTTTACGGGCCCGCTCTGCAAGCACCTTGGCCGTGCGCCGTAAGATCTCGTCGCCGCCCGAGAGTCCGAGATGGGTATTGGCCTCCTTGAAGTCGTCAAGATCGATCAGGAGCAAGGAGACGTCCCGCCGATACCGTTCCGCGCGCGCCAATTCCCGGTTCAACGCCCTATCGAAGTTCCGCCGATTTCCTATCCCGGTTAAATGGTCGTGCTCCGCAAGCCATGCCACGCGCGCATACTCAGCACCGTTGCGCACGCTTAAGGCCAATATCCGCGCGCAGGCCTGGGCAAAATGCCGCTCCCAGGCCGAAAAGTCCTCGCCGGCGCCATCACGAATGAAGTCCAGACGTCCTACGCAGACATAATCCACAGCCAGCGGCACGGTGAGAACCACAACGCCGCGCTCGGATCCTGGTTCGCCTCGGAAATACGGCAACGCCGCGATATCGGCGTCGCGTGCGGCGTGGATTACATCCAGGTCACAGAGGCTGAGCTCTGGCGAACGCTTGAAGGCACAGGTTTCTATAGCGGCGTGGTCACCAGCCCGTGACCAGTGCGCACGCACCTCGAGGACTTCGCTTTCCAGTTGGAGTATTACCGCATGCTCGCACGGGATAAGCTCAGCCATGGCCGTCAACGTCGCCGGAAGGGCTTCATCGAGATCCAGGGACTTCCCGGCGAGGTACGCGATCTGCATGAGCCAGTCGAACCCCGTCCCCTCGATCTTACCGCGGCTCTCATCCGGCCCCATGTCGTAGCGCTCATTGTATCGACATATCTATTCTACAAATGGGTGGGCCCGCCCTTATCGGACGTTAGTCGGAATATCGGATCGAAAAACGCAGGATTATAGAATATTCACGAGCCCGCTTTGTCCATGGTCGCCTGCACCGCCTCGATGAGAGTGCTTACGCCGAAAGGTTTGGCCAGGTATCCGGCGAACCGCGACCCACGGGTTTTTTCCTGGGCGCTCGCCTCATCATAACCACAACATAAGAGTACGGGGATACGCGCGTTAATGGCCTGCATCTCCTTGCAGGCGTCCTCCCCACCTTTGCGCGGCATGGAGAGATCCAGGATGACGAGATCGATCTCGGCCATATGCTCGCGAAATATCCGGACCCCCTCTACGCCGTCGGGGGCTACCAGCACACGGTAGCCAAGCGGTTCCAGGGCGCGCTGGGCGAGCGATCGCAGCATTTCCTCATCATCCACGAACAATACGGTGTGATGCCTGGCATCGCGCGGCCGGCGTACCTCTTCTACGCCACGCCGTTCGCGCTCGGGCGCGGCCGGTAACAGGATCCGCACGGTCGTGCCGTGCCCCGGGGCCGTATCGACATCGATACCGCCGCGATAGGCCTTCACGATACTCAAGACGACGCTAAGACCTATACCCCTGGCGCCCTCTTTGCTGGAAAAAAACGGCTCGAAGATGCGCCTCACAAGGGCCGGTTCCATACCGCATCCGGTGTCCGACACCTCAAAGACGGCGTGCAGGCCGGGTTGCGGTCGGCCATAGGCAAACATATCGGCGACATCGTCTGCGATTTCCATGCGATCTGTGGTGATCGACAGCGTGCCACCGCTCTCGGCCATCGCCTCGCTCGCGTTCAGACAAAGATTCAACATCACCTGCTGGATCTCGGCGGGATCGGCCTCGATCGGCGGAATATCGGGTCGCAGGGCCTTGCGCACCACGATCGACTTCTGCATCTGCGACCGTAGAATGACCAGCATTGTGGTCACCATACTGTTCAAGTAGACGGATTCCAGGGACCCCTTGCCCGGTCCCGCGAAGTCCAAAAGCTCACGGTTGAGCTCGGCGGCGCGCTCCGAGGCCTGGATGATGGTCTCGATATCCTTTTGAACGCTATGTTCGGGCGCCAAAGCCATGCGCGCAAGCTCCGCGCTTCCCACGATGCCGGTCAGGATATTGTTGAAGTCGTGGGCAATTCCGGCCGCCAGGACCGCTGTATTCTCATGCTTTTGCGACCTTATGACGAGCTCGCGCAATCGTTGCGCGTTCTCCTCGGCCTCCCGGCGCCGTGTCACGTCGCGTGATACCACGACCCAATACCCAGGCGTAGTCAAAGGGGCGGCCGAGAATTCGGTCCAGAACATCTCGGCATCGCCACGATAATCCACGAGCTCGGCACGTACCGGCTGTCCGGCACGCATATCCTGGCGTATCTCGTCGAGCTTGCGCCGGTCGGTCCGCGGACCTGGCGCCAGACATAAAAGCTGATGGTCCTCTTGCGCATGATCCGGCCCGCCCATGCGGCTAATACAAGCGGAATTGCGGTAAATGACCTCGTAGCCGTCCGTCGATCGATTGCGCGCGATCAATAACGATTCATCGAGATAGGACAGGGCTTCACTCAAAAGCTCGCTACCCGCGCGTCCCCGCAAGACACCGTGCAGGCGCGCGCCGAGCCGCGCGCCCTGACGGCGTGACACGACGTCGAGCGCCCCCCAGCGCAGACCGGCCGTGGCGACACTATCATCGACCTCCTGCGCGACCACGATCACAGGCCGCACCACCACATCCTGCACGGTATCCTGCCAGATGCGAAATACCGACTCGCTTATAACAATGACATCCAGCGTGAGGTCCTGAAGCCGGGCGCGTGCCGCCGGGGACCAGGGCAGTTCCTGAATATCCAGGGATATTTCCTCGTCGCGACAGATCTTTGCGACCCATGCAGGGTCGACGTCGAGGCACAGGACCGACAAGATTGGCGTGGCAACACTCATGCGAAATACTCGGTTTTCGGGTTGAACAACGTCAAGGAGCCGCCCGGTGTTATAACGACCGGAAACGGAGCACGAAACGCGTACCAGTGGGCCCGGTATGACCCAACGACAAGGGCGCGCCGGCGGCGCTCGCCAGGGCATGGGCGATGGCAAGTCCAAGACCCATGCCGCTCGTACGCGTCGTCGTCAAGGGTTCGAACAAACGCTCGCGCACCTCATCGGGCAGACCCGGACCACTGTCCTCCACCCACATCTCGATCTGATCGTCCACCTGGTGGACCTGCACATACAGGCTGCGTGCGGCCGGTGGTGGCTGCTCGGACAGTATCTGCAGTGAGTTCAGGATCAAATGATCGATGGCCTGAACCAGGAACTTGGGGTCCGCCACCACCATCATATCGCGCTTTGCGTCGACTGTGAGCGCGACCCGTGACTGACGCGCGAGCGGGCGCACCATCTCCGTGACTTCGGTCAGCACCTCGGCGAGACTGATGGGGCGCCGGGCAATCTCCCCGGAAAACTCTGCGATCTGAGCCACGACCCGCCGCACCCGGACATTAATGCGCTCGAGCTGCTCCAGCACCTGCCGACGCACCTGATCGGTATCGGCCCCGGGGGACTCCAGAGACTCTATGAGAAGATGGATGTTATGGAGAGGGTTACGCACATCGTGAAGGACGGCCGACAGACTAATCCATAAGGCCTGATTGCGCTCGACACTCATGAGCCGTTGCCGGAATCCCTCCGAGGTCACGAGCGCCTGCGCGAGCTTGGTGCGGGCATGCCACCATGCGCTAAACGCCCCCACCCCTCCCCCAATCAATGCCGGCACCCCAAACAAGAGAAACGCCGGATCGCGCGGCGAGACGAGCGCGTCCAATAGCCGGTAATGATAGCCTACGGCGCCGGCGACAAGACCCACAACCACGCCGCCCAGGGTATACAAGGCGCCAGTGAGATCTTGTCGGGCACCCCCCTCGGGCTGCCGCGCACCACGCAGGTACAATAGGTTGGAACGGCCGGCATGGCCACGGCCGCGACCTGCGATAGCCTTGCGCAGGCGACTGGCCACATGACCGTGATCATCTTGCTCGGGGCAACTTCCTGTCATGAATCCGTTCCTCTTGGCCGCCGCCACGAAGCCTGATTCGAAACACGCACCCCCCGCGTATCCTGTGGATCGGATGGGGCGAGTCGGCCAACCTTGGCCTTGAGCTCTCCAGGAATGGCGGAGAGGGTGGGATTCGAACCCACGTGGGGCGATGCCCCCAACAGATTTCGAGTCTGCGCCGGTATGACCGCTTCGGTACCTCTCCCCGGGACGGTAAGCTTAACTGGTGTCGCCAAGAAAGGATAGAGGGGGTATGATCAAACCCATGCGTAAGCCCGGCGACAGAATGAAGGGGGCAGGGCCCAGGCCTTTGCCATGGTTCCACACCCCATATTAAGAACCCTGGCGCTGGCCGCCCTCGCGGCGGTTATGCTCGACGGGTGCTCCTCCCGCCATGCCCAGCCAAAGCTCGTGCGGCTTCCGGACCAGAAACGCGGTGAACTCGTCGTCCTGACACGCACCGGCCCTACGACTTATTACGAGGGGGCGCAGGGACCGGCGGGCATGGAATACGACATGGCCCGGGATTTCGCGGACTATCTCGGACTGAAACTCAAAATCAAGATCATTGCCCGCGACCGCGGATTGATGCAGGCCTTGGCCGCCGGAGAAGGCGACCTCGTGGCCGGCATTGCGATTACGTCCGCACGGAAGCAGGAAGCACGCTTCGGTCCACCCTACCAGGTCATTCACGAAGATCTTGTATACCGCGCCGGTACCCGCAAGCCCGGCAATGCGCGCGCCCTCATCGGGCGACCGATCGAGGTAGTGGCGGGGTCGAGCGCGGCTGCCGCCCTCGCGGGTCTACGCCCGACACTCCCGCATCTGGCCTGGACCGATACTACTCACATGCAGGCCGATGAACTGTTGTTCCTGGTATGGCAGGGCCTGTTGCGCTTCACGGTCGCCGACTCCAACGTGGTAGCCGTCAACCGCCGCTATTACCCGGCGCTACGCGTCGCCTTTACCGTCGGGCCGCCACGGGAATTGGCCTGGGCATTCCCGAAGAAGCGCGACACCAAGCTCTACCGTGCCGCCTTTCGCTTCTTTGCGCAGCTGCGGCGCTCGGGGCAATTGGCCGATCTGATCGCTCGCTACTACGGCGTTACGCGATTCAACTACGTCCATATCCATACCTACTTGAGACGAGTGCGGGTGGCGCTGCCGCTCTACGCCCCGCTTTTTCGGAGCGCCGGCGCCCGTTATCACATCCCCTGGCGCCTGTTGGCCGCGGTCTCCTACCAGGAGTCACGCTGGCACGCCAACGCCGAATCGCCGACCGGGGTTCAGGGCCTCATGATGCTGACCAACGACACCTGTCTCTCGGTGGGAGTCACTGATCGCCTGAACCCGCGCCAGAGTATCGACGGAGGGGCGCGCTACCTGCGTGCGCTCCTCGACGCCCTGCCCTCTGATATCCCGCAACCCGACCGCACCTGGATGGCGCTTGCCGCCTACAATATCGGCCTCAATCATCTCGAAGACGCCAGGTGGCTGACACGCGAACAAGGGGCCAACCCGGATCGCTGGACGGACGTCGAGCAGCGCCTGCCGCTCCTCGAAGACCCTTGGTGGTTTCGCAAGACCCGCTACGGCTACGCCCCGGGCTATACAGCCGTGCAATACGTCAACCGTATCCGGGTCTACTACCGGATCCTTCGCCACCTCCGCCAAACCTCGGGCGCCACGCGCTCGTTACTCTTTCAATTGAGCGAGCCCGCGATCTGAGCCGTCGGCACGACGAGCGCGGAAGAAATCACGCAGGAGCGCCTCGCATTCCGCCGCCAAGACGCCACCGGCAACCGACACGCGATGATTGAAGCGGGCATCATCGGTGAGCGTGAAGGCCGAACCCGCGGCCCCTGCGCGCGGATCCGCGGCACCGAACACGAGGCGCGCCACACGCGCATGCACGAGTGCGACGGCGCACATGGCGCAGGGCTCGAGGGTAACATACAAGACACAGTCCTTGAGACGGTAATTGCCGACCCGCGCCCCGCCGGCGCGCAATGCCAGAATCTCAGCATGGGCAGTGGGATCATGAAGAGCAATCGGGCGGTTGCCGGCGCCCGCAAGCATGACACCGGCGCGTACCAGGACCGCGCCGACCGGCACCTCGCCCGCACGCGCGGCATCCGCGGCCTGTGCGAGCGCCACAGCCATCCAATGCTCGTCATCCCGCACGCCCGCCTCCTCGGTATCATCCGTCATCCGCATTCGCTGATTCCTGAATAACCCTGGCCCCAAGACGTCCCAATCTCCCCCAAGCCCCGACACCATAGCCACCACGACTGCTTATACTAGTACGGCGACGTCATGACGTGCCGCGGCACACGACAACCCATTCCCGCACGGGGCGGGAAGCACCGTGCCAGAACCACAAGATCGGGCGCCCCAGGCTTGCGCGTCTTGGGATGCGTCCGGGTTTCGTAAGCCTCTTTGCCGACTTAAGCGACGAAGACCGCCAGCCGTTCCCGGCTCACTCTTGGCCACCCTCAAGGCCAGCCTGTTGCGCGCAGGTCTGCTGGCCGGGGCCGGTGAACTGCTGGGCCCGGGTATGGGGCGGCTTGCCTACAGCCAGCGGATCGTAGCCACCGTTACTGAGTAAACAGGGTCGCCGGTACCTCACAAAGCATCTCGCCGTGCCGCCGCCTGCGGATGTTGTGATATTCGGCCGCGCGATGGGGCTTCATGGCCTTAGGCCTTGTGACCGCTCTCGCAAAGACTGTTGCACCCCCAGGTCTTGCCATAAGCGCAGTCCCTGCGGCGGTCTGGCGTTCATCTGCCGGCCCAACGGGGGCCGTCCCTAGCGGGGTCCCTAACCGCTCTCGTTTTCCGTCTCTTCGACAAAACTATGGGCCGAGGCCTTGGGCAACACCCGCGGCGGGATCAGGAAAAACCAGGCGACGAAGGCGCCTGCCAGACACAACCACATCGAAAGCCGCAACAGGTTGTCAAGACTCACGGTATGCGCCTCGACCACCAAAAATCTCTGCAGGCCGTCGAGCGGTCCCGTGGTCGTATGTCCATAACGCGAGATCTCCGCAGCCAAGGCATTGCTCGCCCGCGCGCTGCCGCGCGACCAATAGACCGCCAGCACGGTCACACCGATATTGGCGCTGAACACACGTATGAAATTCGCGGTGGTGGCCGCCGCCGGTACCGCGGCGACAGCAATCTCGGACATGATGATCATGGTCAGCGGCACGAACAGGATGCCGACCCCGAGCCCTAGGACCAGCAGCGGCCAGAACAGGTCGGATAGGGCGCTTCCCGGATGCACCGACAGCGTACCATAGGCACCGCTCAGCAACAGAAAACTCAGGCTCGCCAGGCGCCGCAGCCCAAATACACCCCGCAGATGGTCGAGGGCCGCGGACATAGGTAGTGCCCCCAGGCCTACCGGCAACAACAGGACTCCGCCCCACAGGCCGTTATACCCAAGATCCTCTTCGGCCCACAACGGCAGAATCGACGCCCACCCCATAAAGAGCGCCCAACCGAGGCTCAAAAGCATGAGACCGAGCACATAATTACGGCGCCTGAGATAATGAAACTGCAACAGGGGATGACGCGCCCGCGCCTCATACCAGCCGAACAAATAAAGGCAGACGACGGCTGCAAACGAGGCGTCGCGAATGAACGGTGAGTACCACCAGCCGTGCTGCTCACCCTGGTCCAGCACCACTTGTAGCGCCATGAGGCCCGCATAAAGGAGCGCAAAACCGAGAAAATCGAAGGACGGGGCCTCGGATACGGGCAGGACCACAGTCTCCCGGATACCACGACCGCCCGCCCACAGCGCGACCAGCCACAGCGGCACCGTTAACCCAAAGATCAGATGGAAACCGACCGTGGTCGCAAGCCAACCGCCGACGGCCGGCCCTATGAAAAACGGCAGGAGCATGGCGTTGCTCCAAAACACGGTGACGATACCGTGACGACGCGCCGGTGTCGCGGCGAGAAACACGCTCTGGCTCAAGGGAACGAGAAGACCCGCACCTAAGCCCTCCATCGCTCGCGAGACCAGCATGACCCACAGGTTATGAGTAAACGCGCCTATGAGGCTGCCGGCCGCCGCCAGCCATACCGCCCCCTGAAAGACCCGGCGTCGCCCGAAGCGACGCGTACTCCAGGGCATGAGCGTGATGCCAAGCGACCAATGCACCACGAAATAGGTGAGCGTCCATAGCGCGCGGTAACTGCTGGTGGCAAGACCGCCGCCGATATAAGGAAAGATGGCCTGCACCCCGGCCCCTTCGAAGGAACCGAGCGCCAGCGCCAGCCCCACGCCCCCAAATAGGGCGATCAGTCTGACGGGCTGGGGATTGGGTTCCTGAGATACGAGGGACAAAGACACTGCTTTAGTATATCACGATATGCATATGTATTGCAGATCACTCATGCGGCCGCAAAGGTGCTCGCACCGAGCGTGGGCTGCGCCCCTCAATCCTCCTATCCGTTGATGGTCTCGAAGCTATATTCCTCCTCGACAAAGGCCTCCCGCAGCGCCGCTTAAGCGGTGCACGGGGCAGTCGATGAGCACCGACCGGTTCGGGCGCTTCCTGATAGCCCCGTGCCGTGAAGGCCGCCGGACATCGATCTGCATCCGCCCCAAGCCCCACCGTCGCGCCCGCTGCACGATCTCCCGCCAACCAACCATCGGGGCTTACGGTCGATCGAGCAACCCCGGGGGCAACATAGATGTCATCAAACGACGACCAGCCCTCCGGCCGGCACGCAAGGCGCCTGCCGACGGCTGCTACGCTCAACATCATCCCGAAACGGCAGGCCGTCGCGCACGCCAGCAAGATCGGTCTACGTAAAGACAGGAACAGCTGGCCCCCTCAACCCGCTCAAGTGGGTGAGCTTCCAGCCAAGACTCGCGGTTCGGGATTGTGCGGTACTCCTAATTTGCATCATGCATGGGCCCTATTACAGATCCGAGTGGTATTGCCGGGTGCCGCCCCAGCGCAGCGCCCGGGCCGCATCGCCAGCAGATGATCAGGCGAGGCATCGCCCCGTCGCACCGGCATGAGAAAGGTTTGGGGGGAAACGGCCTAGAGGACCACAGCCAAGTGAACCGCGACACCGTTAGGTGCCGATCAAAGCCGCTGGTATAGTGCCGCCTCAAGTCGCGGTCCACCGCTCAATCTGTCACGGACTCCAGCGCCGCTCCCACGGCCACAGCCGGCGGCACCGTACTCATCCGATACCGTGACGGGCGCCGTTCACGGCCGTGCCGTGGGCAAGCGCCGCCATACTGCGCACGATCGCCCTAAGCGGCCGTGGCACGATGTCGATGAGGGCGTACTCCCCACCCGCCAGCACCCTCCGCCCTGGTCTGCCGCAGGCGCAACGCTAAGGCCGCAGTGGCACCATGGCACGACAGGGACGTCACGATAGCAGCCGCGTCTGTGCCGCGAGCCGGCGCGGGCGGGCCGCCTATAGCGAGTTGCGATCCCGAGCCCATGGCAATGCCCACATGCGACGGCCCTGTTGCGCTTGCCGCCCCCCTATTTCCCTGCCCGGCGCGTACCCGCCCCGCATCCCGTAACGGCCCGCGCGCGCCACGATGTCCCCATCGCCGGCCCACATGATGGCTCGTGCCGGATTTCGCCGGTTTTGACTGGCTGCCCGACCCCTGTCAACAGCATGCGCCGACGCAGCGCCGTCTCGCCTAGAACGGCATCCTAGGCGCCACCCCCATCACGGTTAGCGTCTCTTCCAGGCCGGTCGCCGGAACCATTGCGCCACGCGTCCCACGGTCACCCGGAACACCGCCTTCACAGACGGGGGAACGCGCGTGACTCGCGCCAAAAAATGCGCAAAGAACACGATTCCGGCGGCGGGTATCAAAAACAGGGCCACGATCGCCATCTCCCACTTCATAGGCACGGGTCGGTTCGAGTCGGGTGTCGTCACATCGGACGGGGTCGGCGGCTGCCATTGATCCTTCTCCGCCACCGCGGCCTCGCGTTGTAAGGATGTGCCCAAGGCCCGCGCGGCTGCCGGGTATTGCACCCGCATACGCTTCGCCGCTGCGACGTCTTCGAGGTCCAAAAATGTGGTCGTTGACGAGGCCCCCCGCCAGACCTTGACCTCCGCGCCATCGGGCTCTATCCAACGTGCCACTACCGGCCCATGGGCCAGGTCGCCGCTTAGATCCGCAGGCTGCCCGTATTTATAGCGCACCATTGCTATGATGTTTTTCACCTGCCGAGTATCGTCAAAGCTTGGGAATGTGTATTGCGCGATCGCGAAGTGCCCGCCGCGCGTGAAATTCACCGTAAGACGACTCGCCCCCTGCAATCTTGCCGGCTGGCCATTGACTCTATAGGTATCGAACCACTGCTCCGACTCCTTCGCCGAGGTCTTGAAGCCCGCGCGCGCCAGCGCAGCATTCACACGCGCGCGCGTCGCCCCGACCACCGGCACGCCAAAAAATGCCACCACGTGCGCGCTCGCCACACCCACGCCCAACATCGTCACTACAACCGCCACCGCCAGATGCCGCCAACATAATTCCGTCCGTCTCACGCTCACACTCTCCTGCGGTCCGCCACGGCATCCGTCCGCTTGCGCCCGTCAAAGCTCCTGTCGTCCCGCCGATCGCGAATAATCCCCATACTCTTCGCTCTCCGAGACGCCCACCACACCCGATATCCACTGCCAAAAATGCCAAGATACGAGACACATCGTCGGTAAGGACAGGCCCGTCATCACTGCCCCGGCGATATGCACGTCAGTCACACGGCTCATACCCCACAGCAAAGGCGTCCCGGTCGACGGATTCATGCTTTTCATGGCGCTCCAAAACCACATCGTGCCCATGACCATCATCGCAAACTCCATTGCCCATACATACAAACCTTTGCGCAAATGGTTCTGCAGGTTCGGAAAGGCTGGAAGGGCCCGCAGGGATTGCATCCACACGATCATTCCGAGCGCGAGATAGACCCCGGGCAGCAGACCAAACACCAGCACATTGCGCAGCCCCAACGCCATTTGATCTGTCATATCCCACAACACGAGGACAATGGCAAGGGCAACGGTCGTAACGAGCGGGCGGTGCAATACGCGCAAGACAGACCACCATGGCCCCTTGAGGCGCACCGAATCGACGAGTGAAAACGGGATACCAAGGACAATCAAGGGCGCCGCGAACTCGAACTCACCCATGAGCTTTACCGTGTAAAGCGTCATTGATCGCCCCACGAAGCCGTTTAAAGGCGACTCCCATAGCGCCAAGGCAAGCAGCACGCCCGACACGAAGGACCACACCTGCCCTGCCGACCACAGCGGTGCGTCGCTGCTGCGCGAGCGATAACGATCATAGTGCCCAAAGTACAGACGCAGCACGGCCAGTGCCGCCAACCACGGCAATGGGTTCAGATCCGCCGCCCAGAAGCGCCACGTCGCGGCATCGACCCCGGCCGCGCGATAGCCGGCGTAATACACGCCCGCCCACAGCAAGCCCAGAGGCGCAACAAGCCGCCAACGCCGCGCCAGGCCGTTCCGATCTTCGCCCGCCATCGTCCCCATCCCACTCATGTCTCGCTACCCTCCCGACCCTCGCCCCGCCAAAGCGCACTATCCGAGATCACCCATCCATCATACCCTCAACCCACCGGCCGCCTCCTCATCGGCTTCCGGTTCGTCGGGGGCCGCCACCATGCCTTCCGGCCGCCTTTCGACTCGCCGTTCCGCGCGCACCCCCCAGTCTTCGGCCCGCTCCCCCTTGTCGCGCGGATAGCGGACTTCCGCCTCCCGGTCGCTGGTCCGGCTAGACGCAGAACGAAAAAGCCGGGGCCATCACAGCGCCCCGGCTCTTTGCTATGTCAGGGGCCCGGCATCACCCGCTCCACCCCCGACCACCCTCACTACACCGTCCTTTACTTGACGACAATCTTTCCAAACATGCCTGTAGCGGCATGGCCCGGGATCTGGCAAACGTAGTAATACGTGCCGGCAGCCGGATGCCACGTGAAGGTCGCATAACCGAACTTACCCGCCGCAGGCACCGGCGAGAAGCCCGTCCCTACCACGATCGGCGCGATCTGCGGGATCACCGCGTACGGCGGACCCTTCTTCGTGACATCGAAGCTATGCCCGAAACCCTTGTTGGTATTGATGAAGGTAAATTTCACCGTCGCCCCCGCCGGGAAGTCCAGCGTCGGGTTCTTGACGTGATGGATCTCGAAGCTCGGGAATGGGAAGCCCGGCAACACGGCCGCCGCCACGACATTCGCGTTCTTGCCGTAGGTCACGGTGTTACCGCTCACCTTGCCATTATCCTTCTCGAGCATCGCCTTGACCTGCGGAAGGGTGGCCTTCTTAAAGGCGCTCGTCGGCACCAATGCCGCGCATGCCACGCCGACGCTGAACACCGCGCCCGCTACCATAGCCGCGCCCTTGGCGACACGCGCCCGCTTCACGCTCTCCATCGTTCCTGCATTGCTATTCATTACGTTCTCCTAAGTGCACCACATGTAAACGTGACCTGATCCCGCTTTACGCCGAATTCCCAGCCACTCTGTCGCCGCCGCGCGGGCCACACGACATGCCCGACCGACGTTGGGTTTTGCGTACACTAGGCCTAGGCACGCCCGCCGCAGGCGTCCCACGCCCGCGCCGCTTATGTTACCATTCGAACCACAATGTAATATCCACCGAGGGCGATTGTCGCCCACGCCAGCAGCAAAAGCAAGACGAGGTTGCCACTCAGAGACTGCCCCTCCTCGGGCATTTCCTCTAGGCTCGCCTGATCGATTTCCTTCATGCATTCCCCCTTATCCTGCCGTTATTTCCGGTGTCCGCGCCTCGTACCCTCACAGCCCCACCATGTAGTGATCCACCAGCAATGCTGCGAACAGTATGGTCAAGTAGGCAATCGAGTATCCAAACATGCGCATCGGGTTATGCCGATCCGGAGCATAAATGAGTCGCAGGGCATGATATAAGAACCCTATTCCCAAGATATCCGCACTGATGATGTAGGGTTTGCCGGCCATACCGATCATATACGGCACCTGGGTTGCGAACACCGTTGCCACCGTGTACCCAAGGATCAGCCAGCTCGTGTGCCGAATACCGCGCGTTACCGGCATCATCGGGATGCCGACCCGCGCATAGTCGTCACGACGGTAGATGGCAAGCGGCCAAAAGTGCGCCGGCGTCCACAAAAAGATAATCAGAAACAGCACCCAGCTTGCGAGAGGTGCATGGCCCGTCACCGCCGCCCATCCCAAGACCGGCGGGATCGCGCCAGCCGCGCCCCCTAGTACGATGTTCTGCGGTGTACGCCGTTTCAGAAAGCCCGTATAGATGCCGGCATAACCCACCAGGCCCGCCATCGTCAGGATGGCTGTCAGCTCGTTTACGAACACCGTAAGCACCAGCACCGATAATGCCATCAGAACGGTCGCAAATACCAACGCGCCCGTCACCGATATGGCATCATTCGGCAGCGGGCGGGCGTGCGTGCGCCTCATCTGGCCGTCGATTTGCCGATCGACTACATGATTGATAGCCGCCGCCGCGCCTGAAGCAAAGGCGATACCGACATTGGCCCAAAAAATCACCGTCCAATGGATGTCCGCCATCCGAGCCGGCGAGGCGAGCAACATCCCTACCATGGCGGTAAAAATCAGAAGGCTCACAACCCTTGGCTTTGTGAGCTCGCAATAGGACTGAACAACCGCGAAATCCAGTCCCAGGCTGCGCGACTGCACCAACACGCGCGAGCGCCAAGATCCCGCCAGCACCCGTTCGTCACTCATACCCTAACCTCGCTGCGTATCTGCCGTTGTCCCGGCCCGCTACCCGTTAGGCTGCATGG
This sequence comes from Acidiferrobacter thiooxydans, assembly GCF_003333315.1. GTDB lineage: Bacteria > Pseudomonadota > Gammaproteobacteria > Acidiferrobacterales > Acidiferrobacteraceae > Acidiferrobacter > Acidiferrobacter thiooxydans. The sequence continues at coordinate 1,085,838 of NZ_PSYR01000001.1, read as the reverse complement.
ATACCATCACGCAGCACGTGCGCTATTTCTAATCTTTAGCGCGGCCTGCCGGAGTTGCGCGTCAGGATGCGTTTCCCGTTGTCGCCGCCCTGAGAGGTGCCGCACGACCGAGACATTTGCTCGACAGTCCTTGATGGGTGGAGCCCATCGGGCGCCCATTCCGCCGCCCGACAGGACCCATTTTCCCGACCCTGCTAGTACTGATCTTCCTTCTCGCCGTCGCGCTTCAGGACGCGTACGCGATCCTCATTCGCCGCCTCCTTCAGGACCCACCAGAAGAATATCGACAGGAAGATTATCGGGAACCCGATGAAGCCGGTGAGCCAAAAGAACATTGGCGTATCGGCCCCCGCGGGGATGATGAATGACAAGTGCGACAGGTTCATATGTGATTCTCTCCTTGCTCCGCTACGCGGCCTACGCCATTTAAGCCAAGTAGAACACGACGAAGAACACGGTCCAAATGAGGACCATGAAACCCCAGAAACTCACGACATTGTGTGCTACCCAGCGTTCCGCACTGAACCGCGCCGGCACGCGCTTGCCTTTCATGATGCTGGCGAGAAATGCGAGTGTCACGGCCACGAAATACAGTCCGATCCACCCACTCGTTATGTCGTAGATGCCACCATAGCCTTGCCCGATGGGGACCGCGCTCCAGGTGGAGATGATCCCCGCTATCATAAGGATACCGACCACCATAAGGAGCGTGAAATTCCCGAGCGCCGCGGCATCCTGCCCGCGCGATAGCTTCCCACGCGCCCCAAGCATCGGCCCTATGCTAAGCAGCATGATCGCAGTCAGGGTGGCGCCTGTGTCGAAGTCCACGCCCTTGGGCACACCCGTTCCGCCCCAAAGGAAGCGCCCCAGGTCGAATGCCGCGCAGATGATCCCCATAAAAAGCATGGGGAAGAAAAACGCGCCGCGCTTTGCCCTCTCCGGGGCTGGATCCATCAAAGATCCCGTACTCTCGACTGCCATAGTAATAATCCTCCGCTTCCTACTTGCCAGCCGCCGTCGGCGCCCACACAAAGGGCTCCGGCGCACCATCCGCATAGTTGTCATTCGGGCCCACGACCGTTACCTCGCTCCCTTCAGGGAACACGATGTACGGAGTCGGCGACGCCGCATGCCACTCAAGCGACTTGCTCCCCCACGGGTTCTGCGGGGCCTTCTTGCCCGACCGCCAGCTAATGAAGAGATTCGCCGCCGGGATCAGGAAGCCCGCGCCCAGGAAAAATGCCGAGATCGACACGAACTCGTTCAAGGGGTGCAGGTAAGGCAGGTACACGGCGATGCGCCGGTTCATGCCCTCGATGCCCAGGATGAACATCGGGAAGAAGGTCATGTTGAAGAAGATGAAGAACCACCAGGCGTGGAACTTCGCCCAGAACTCATTGACCATGCGTCCCGTGACCTTCGGGAACCACCAGTACAGACCCGCGAGCCACGAGAAGATCACCGCGCCCAGAATCGTGTAATGGAAGTGCGCGACGACCCAATACGTGTTGTGCAGCTGGAAGTCCGCCGGCACGTCGGCATTGAAGATACCGGTGAGACCCCCGATCAGGAAGTTCATCATCGCCATGAGACACAGCAACACCGGCGACGACAGCTTCAGGCGGCCGCCCCACAGCGTACCCAGTGCCGCCAGGAACACGAAGCCAGTCGGAATCGACACGGTCTCGGTGATGGTCATGAAGATCGGCATGCGTATCGCGCTCACCGCCGTGAAGTAGTGATGCACGCCGAGCATGGCGCCCACCATGCTGACGCCGAGCAGGCCAGCAACCGCCCAGTTTCTTGCAAACAGCGGTCGTTGCGCCGCCGCCGGCAGGATCTCAAGCCACAGCGCGAACGCCGGCAACGCGAACACATACACTTCCGGATGGAACAGCCACCAGAACTGATCGTCGTAGGCCAAAGGTATGCCCGTAGGGCCTGTATAGAAGTGGCTACCGAGGATCATATCCGACAGATCCATCAACGTACCGGTGAACGTGGCCGGCGCCTCTACGATCAGGATCGTCGCTGCCGCGAACAGGCCCCAGGCAAACATGGGTACGCGTCCCAGGCTCATCCCTTTGGCGCGCATATAGATGATGGTGCCCATGATGTTGAGTGCGCCCAGAAGCGAGCTCGTGAGCAGCGTGGCGGCGCCCAGCGCATAGAACACGATACCGCTACCGCTGTTCTGCGCAAGCGGCGGATAGCCCCACCAGCCGGTCTGGAAACCACCGATCAAGGGGCTTAGAAACACGGCCACCGCGGCCGGCGGCAAAAGCCACCAGCTCAAGCCCAGCAAACGGGGATAGATCACGGTGCGCGCCCCGAGCATGAGAGGCAACAGGTAATAGCCCATGCCACCGACGATGACCGAGGCCGCAACGCCCAGAAGCATTATCAGACCATGGATACCGAAGGTCATGTTGTAGTGGATCTCAGACAGCCACCAGCTGGTGGAATCCGGCGTAAGCAGCTGTATGCGAATCATCATCGCTGCCAGCCCCGCAAAGAAAAAGGCCAGCACGTTGAAGATCACATAGCGTACGGCCGTTGCCTTCGGGTCGGAGCTGAACCGGAAGTACCGCTCCACACCGGTCAGCGACGGCGCCTCTTCGCCCCCGAACGCCCGCCGAATCCAGCCATCCCAGATACCGCTGCCAGCGATCCAGCCAAGCAAACCAAACACATAACCAAGCGTCGCCGGCAAGGGGTTGACGATCACCGAATGGGTCACCATGGCCGTAATCCACGCTGCCGCGAAATAGCCGATAAACCCAAACAAGCCCGCACGGACCATCGGCAATACCATGGACCAAACGAAGGGTTGTTCCCCTCCGCCTGCCCCACCTACTGCTCGCCCCTGAACATCTGTAGTCGCCATCGTAAATTTCCTCTTTCTATCCGGGAATCATGTCCTGCCGATCGTTCCGGCGCCTCAGAAACTGTTGTTCGACACCCAGGTCTTGAACGCCGCCTTGGTCAACACCTCGACGGGCGCGCGCATCATCGGATGCCCATTGCCGCAGATCAACGAACACTGGACGCGAATCATCGGGTTCGTCTTTGTCGACCCCAGGACCGTCGGGGTCACATAGAGGTGCCGAATCTCGTTTGGAATCACGTCCTTTTTGACACCCCAGGCCGGGACCCAGAAGTCATGCATAACATCCTTCGTACGCAACACGAAGTCTATCGTCCGGCCCACCGGCACCACGAGCTTGGAGACGTCGGTAATTCCCTGCTTCGGGTAGGAGAACGTCCACTTCCACTGCTGGGCGGTCACATCCACCACAAGCGGATGTTTGGCCTGCATCTGTATCCCCCAAAGCTGTTCCAGACCTACCATGCCCGGATAGATCGTGTTCGCCAGGTTGATCGCGATACTCATGACCAACCAAAAGATCACGAAAGGCCCAAAATAACGTCTCTGGTAGGCCGGCGGTCCGGAGTCACCGGGACGCGCCCGAAAACGGATCGCACAGTAGACAATGGTCCCGCCCACCAGCACATAGATCGCCACCGCTTGCCAGATCAAATAGGTGGTGGCATCGGCGGTAATATGCGCCTGTACGCTCCCCAACAACGGCCAATGGTCGATCCCGTATGCCGCCAGCCCTTCTGCGATCGCCATGCCGATGATCCACGCAACCACCAAGCCACCGAACGCCTTTACCAAGTTTTCCGTTCTTGCGCTCATCGCTCCCCCTTAGGCCCCCTGCGCCGGCAAGACATTGATCCGGCCACGCATCCCATTCATATAATGCTGACCCGATTGCAGGAAGCAACCGTAATTCCACTTCCCGGGCTTATTGGGAACCGTGAAGCTGAACGTGAACTTCTGCCCCGGGTTCAGGCTCACCGAGAAGGCCGGTATAGGTCCGGTCTGGCCGCCCGCCGTAATCGGCACCCCGTCGAAGAAGTTCGTCTTCCAGCCGACCGCCATGGCCTGAGACTGCGGAAAACCGTTAGTGCGTGTCACAAGGTTACGGCCGATGGAAAACTGATGCGGCAAAGGGGGCGCCGACTGTGAGCGATCCATGATCGTCAGCTGCACCTTCTCGCCCACATGCCATGTAAAGTGGTCCGGTACATAGTAATAATTAAATTCGTTGACCGTGTAATGGTGAACACCGTTCACCACCTTCCCGGCACTCATCGGCAACGCAACCGTGTGTTCCCACCGTAGCGCCCCGAATATCACCGCGGCGCATAACACGCCGGATGCGAGGACTACCCCCGTACCCTTTCCTGCCGCCATTTCTCGTTTCCTCCTAATATGGACGCAAAGGCGTGCCACCAGCCCGGCCCGGCGCCCCCTTGTGGCGCCGGGCCGGTCCTACTTCCTGCGGATCGTCTTACAACGACGACAGATACGCGGCCACCTCCTTCATCTGCGGCACGGTGATGTTCTTCGCGATCTGGTTCATGAGCTCGTTCTTGCGCGTCCCATTATGGAAGTACGTCAGCTGCTGGACGATGTAGCGGTAGCGCTGTCCGGCGATATCCGGGAACGTGCTGGCACCCTGGGCATTGGCCCCATGGCACTCCATGCATGCCGGGATCTGCTCGGAGGTCACGCCGTTCATGAAGATCGCCTTGCCGGCCTTGGCGCCGGCATGATGCACGCCGCTTGCCTGCATGCGCGGGCGCTGCGCTGCGAAGTAGCTCGCCACCTGGTCGATCTGGCCTGTGGTCAACCCCTGGGCCACCGGGGCCATGTAGATGTTGCCGTTCTGGTCGGCGCGGTGGCCGTTGCGGAACTGCTTCAACTGCATGACGAGATAGGCCTTATGCTGGCCGGCCAGCCGCGGGATGATGTTATAGTCGGTGCTCGCCCCGTGCATGCCGTGACATACCGCGCAGTCGCTGCTCACGCGATAGGGCGTGGGCCCCGACACCACCTTGGTCTTGGTGGCCGCCCCGGCGACCCCCGCCATGGCCAACAACACCGCCGCCGCCACCGGGCGCCAGACGGTCCCCATGGAGGGTCGCTTCGATTCCTGTGTCTGTGAATGGTTTGTCATAATCCGCATCCTTCCCTTAATAGGCAATCCAGGCGAGCAGCTCGATGGTGTTGAACTTCGACGGACTCACCCCGTTATTCCCCGTCAGACCCCGGAACTTGTTGAACACCGTGTAACGCACCGACAGGCGCGTGTTCCACCACGGCAGGTAGGAGGCCTCCACCCACTCGTCGGTGGTGTTGGGCGAGCCGTTGGCGGAGGTGTAGACGTTGCCGCCCCAGAAGCTGCTGTTGGCGGTCCCGGTCACGTCCTGGAAGCCGCCCTGCGCGCCGTATTCGTCGTGGTACCAGTAGGTGGCGTTCAGGTTGAAGGTATTGAGCTGACCGTGCGTGAGGCTGGTGTTCAGCGCCCCTGCCGCAAAGTTGGCATCCTCATGGATCAGGTTGGCGCGTACCGTGACGTTATCGTTGTCGTTGATATCGAGCCACTGCAGCTGCGAGTCGAGGTCATAGTCATAGAAGCGGTTGACCGCATTGCTGATCGGGCTCGCGTAGACGCGCGACCACATGTCGTAGGTCCCGACCTCCCAGTTCCAGTCCGACCAGTCGTGCTGATAGGCGAGGCGCAAATACGGGGCTGTGCCGGCCAATTGCCCAAAAAGACTGTTCGAACCCCCTTCAAAAAATCCGCCCTGGTTTGGTGCGGCGCCGGTGCCCTCGGAGTTATTGTAGGCATCGGCCTCGGCATAGAACCAGTTGGCGCGGTTCGGCCCGACGATGTCGGCGGCGTAGGCGCCGAGACCGATCAAGGGGAATGCAGCACCCGGGCTCGAGCCGATGAAGGTCGTCGGCACCGCCCCTTCGGCCGTATAGTTCGACGTAAAGAACGGCGCCTGCCAGTCGGGCGAGGTGTTCCAGAGGTCGGTGGCGCTCGGGGTGTTGTTGACGTCCACGCCCGTGATCAGGGTGTTGTGCAACCCGAGCTTCCAGGCCTGCGTGCGTACGATGCTCGAATCATCGAACGCAAAGGTGCCGCTCTGACCATTATAGGTGATGTGCAGGAAGTCGCCGACATGCGGGGTGACCTCACCGGCATAGAACAGGCTCACCTGCTGCGGGACCTCCAGATTGTTGTTGGTCCCTACCGGCTGACCCCCCTTCGCCGTGCGGGCCGGGGCCCCCAGTGCCTGCTGGCTGCCGGCAACATGGGTGTCCGAGGCCTGCACGAAGATCGAGAACTGCGAGATGCGCGGCAACAGCAGGTGCACGACATTTCCGACCTTGGCCTCGACCTTCTGCTGCGGCTGGAGGTTCGTCGTGGTATAGCCCATCAGCTTGAATATCCGCCCCATGGGGGTGAGCTGCGGAAAGGAGGTGTGACAGGTGGCGCACGACCAGCCGGTCTGCCGCGCGAAACTCGGAAGCGCCCAGGCATTGGCCGACATGGCTAAGCCGCCAATGATGGATGTCAATGCAAGAACTTTCCGAGGTTCTAATCTTGGTATTTTAAAGGCCATACTATTCTTCTCCCTGTGGAACATATACATGCAAGACCCGACGCCTGTGATCGCGACCGAGTCCGAACTCGCCGACTGAATGCTGGATCCCCACGCCCCGGTGTCTCGTCTCCTCACCCGCCATGCGGGCCTCATCTTTTGGTGAGCCCTCTAGTCCCGGTACCCTGGCCGCCAAGCGCCCTCTTGGGGGCGACTCTTGTGTCTGGTACCCCGACTGATGTGCTCGCCTTACTATCCAGCGCCCTTCCCCACCATCACGGGATGCCTATGGGTCACTGGGAACTTTTCACGCCCTTGCCCTCTAATGGCTGTGTATGGCCAAGATCGACGCCGCGGCGTCGCGACGAAGGCTCGGGGGTGGTTTATCGGTGATAAGAAAAAAAGATAAGCGGGAAGGCCGCGCCCTTCTTCCGGGGGCGAGGCGGGATCGGCAAGTGACCGACTACGCGGTGCGGGAATTCTGCATAGCGGCATGTCAGGTCTTTCGTTATAGGAATCAGATCGCCAACAAGGCGTGATGCTATGAAACAAAAAAGTGGAGCCCGGTACCCTATCGCCATTACGGCCCGTATCGAGAAATGCGAGGGAATCGGTCAGCGCGCGATGGATGTAACGCCAAAGCCCGCATAGGATCCATGCGAGGCCGTGCGTCAGGGAAAGCGTACCCAACGGTCCGTTTTTGGGCCACACTGAGAATACCGGCTTCGCCTGTCGCTCTCTCGACATCTGCTAGATTTCCGCCCTGCTCACACGCGCCCCTCGTACCCGAGGCACGATCAGTAGTCGTTCTTTCTATAGAGTGAACCGCCGAAAGGACGAGCCATTCCGCGGTCCGCTTGTGCTAGTGACGTCATCCCTTGCCGTGCTCACCCAGAATCCCATCTGGCCCCTTGCGTTCACTGCGACCGCCTTCGCAAGCCCTACAAATTCCGCCCATGATATATCTATTTCCATGGAAAGGACGAGTGCAACTGCCTTTTCCGATCCTAGTTGCTGCACCTGTCCACCGCTGAGCTATCGGAGCGATGTTAGATGATGGCCCTTGGCTTTGCAAGGATATTCCCTGACACGGCGCGCCCAAGAACGCATTATTAGATTCTAATATATAAATGTTTTTAACATTGTCCAACAAGCGGCCGATTACCTTCCTGGCCCCGAAGCCCCGGCCCTCTCGAACCTAGCCCCTATCGTGTCCATCCCTCGAAAGGGATAACGGCCGGCGGGAGATGTAACCATAGAGCGAACCCAAGCGCAAGCCCTTTGTTAGGGCATCTTGGCGCGATTGCCCCTGATCCGGGCACATGCGCCGCGCGGTCGTGCAACCGGAGCGGGCAAACCGTGGCGGCACTGCCCCATTACTATGCAGAGTCGCTCGTGGCACACCCCCCCAGACGGGATGAGTCACGCAAGGCCTCCGCGGAGTCCTTGTCACAGAGCAGACATCCGGCATTCACGACGTACGCCCCACACCCACATGATCCGGCGCCTCATCGAGGCGGCGACGCGGGACGACGGGCGCGGCAGACACCAAGGGTGACGACTGCCGCGCTATGGCACTCAAGGCCGCCGGGATCGGGACCTTCGTCCGTTCCCCATGAAACGGTCACAGCGGGTGCTGGCATAAGGGCTGGCACGCGGCATGCCGGTCGGGGTTCTGGCCGGATTTCCGGCGGTCGCGCTAAGAGAAGGCGGAATGAGCCTGGGTCATGGCAGTCGGCGAGGGGCAAATAGGTCCCGGCATCATGGCGACCCGAGGCCCTCATGCGCAAAAACCGCCTGCCCTGCCCCGATATGGCCCATGACCGGCGCGCGAGCCCGCGGATCGGGGCGCAAGAGGGTCGATCGAGGACATCGATCGTGGCACAATGACACCGGAACGGGTCCTCCGACAGGAACGCCCCGTGGGGCGTTTCATGGGTCCAGGGCCCCACCGGGCCGGAACATGCCGGTGCGGCGGCCTTGGAAGACCTCGACATTCGCCAATCACAATGTGCAAGGCCCATGACGATATCCTCGATCGGCGATAATGATCCCTGTCCCTGCGGAAGCGGGAAGACCTACCGGCAGTGCTGTCACGGCCGGATCAGCGATGCGGACTCCGATTCCAACGCGCAGCGCGCCGCAGAAATGGTGCGCAAGGCCCTCGAGGGCCACGACTTCCGCTCGCTCGAGGAGTTACAGGCGTTCGTCACCGGCCATGTGCGGCAGCAAAACGAACACCCGCTGGATACGTTCCATGGGCTGTCGCCCGAGCGGATGCACAGCCTACTATACCGGCCGTTTGCCTCACCGGACGTAGCGATCATCGCCGAGGCGCCGGAGGGCGGCGCGACCGCCCCGATATCGAGACTCTTTGGCCTGCTGGCCTTGGCCATCGGCGACCAGGGCCTGAAACCGACCGCCACGGGCAATCTGCCCCGGGCCGTGTGCCGGGAGGCGGCGCGCTCCTATTGGGATGAGAAGGCCTATCAGGACCGGATGCAGTTCGGCGCTATCAATAGCGAACCGGACTTCCTCGAACTGCACGTCGCGCGCCTGACGGCCGAACGCGCAGGCCTCATACGCAAATATCAGGGACGGTTCCGACTCACCCGGGACGCCCGCCGCCTGCTAAGTGACAACGGCCTCGCCGCCATCTATCCGAGACTCTTTCGGACCTACGTTGAACGCTACAACTGGGGCTACTGGGATCGTTACCCCGATCTGCCGTTCATCCAGCACGCCTTCCTGTTCACGCTGTACCTGCTGGCGCGCTATGGCACCACCTGGCGACCGCACCGGTTCTATGAAGACACATTCCTGACCGCCTTTCCGATGCTGGTACGCGAGGTGCCGCCAAACGACATAATCGCCCCCGAACAGACAGTGCGCTCCTGCTACACATGGCGCGCGCTTGTGCATTTTGCAGGCTTCCTGGGGCTCGCCGTGGTCGAACCGGTCTCCGACAAACTCCTATACCCTGACTACCGGGTCAAAGCCCTGCCGCTGCTCGCCAAGACCGTGCATTTTCCCATGCCCACATAGGCATCCGATCGCAATACCCGCGGCCTTGCCATCGGGAGTTCCCGCGACTCGTTGAGTCGCTTCCAAAGCTCAGCTCGCACCAACTGCGACAGCGTCTCTGCGCTGTCGCAGCGCACCGCTGTCATGGAGCTCGTGGCGCACCAGGTCCAGAAGGGCGGGTGCTACCCGCACAGCTCGGAAGAGCCCATCCAACGGTGGGGCAGAACGGCATCGGGCGAGCAGCGCTACCGATGCACCTCGTGCTGCCGCAGCTTCACGGGACTGACCGGTACCGCGCTCAACCGACTTCGGGACAAGGGCCTGCTGCTCGAGTACGCTGAGTGCATGCGGCGAGGCCTGAGCGTGCGCAAGACCGCCAAGCGCCTTAACATCCACCCCACCCGCGCCTTCAAGTGGCGGCATCGGCTGATGCCGCACTTGGCGGCGTATCAGCCGACCAGCTTGCCCGGCGTCACGGAGGTCGACGAGACCTTCTTCCGCTAGCGAACTGGACTTGCCCCGGCGCCAGTTGACGTTGCGCCTCACTCATCGGGGCGCCTTTCGAAGAAGAAGCAGTCAGGCAGGATGGCCGGAGCGATGTAATCGATGTCTTCGGCCGACACATCACAGGCAAAGAAGCTGTCACGCCAATGCCGGACAACATCGACGAGCCGATCGATCTGCCCGCGCGCCTCTTCCGCCGACAAACCGAAACGCCCCGCCTGCGACAGTAGGTTGTAGATGCTGGCCGTGCGACCGTGGTCGCCGACGGTCAACGCCAAATCGCGCCTCTCCTGACTGACCACGGGCGCGGGCACGAGATCGTAGGCCGGCGACAGCCGCCATTCCTTCTGTCTGCGCAGCAGGGCATGGTTGCGGGGATGATCATCGTTGTTGGTCACGGCGGCATTAAAGACCATCCGCCTGAAGAGTTCCGCACAGTCGGCTTCTGGCTTGTCAGACCATCGGCGCAAGTGGTCGGCCAGCAGCGGATAGGACCAGCGTTCACGGTCCAGGTGGCTATCCCCGCAGTCGAGCACGGTCAAACCGCTGACAAGACCGAAGCGAAGGTAGCCCATGTCGGTGTGGTCGCGATCAAAGCGCTGCAACATCAGCACATCGCTCTCGCCCACGCGCTGGAGCCGTGCCTGTGTGACGTTCAGGCCGCACCGCCGAGCCAGATCGAGCGTAGCAAATTCGACCCGCTGCACATTGAAGCGGTCATCTCTGGCCGGAAACTTGCCGAGCCAGAGACTTTGTGCGTCCTCGATCGTGGCCTTCGGCCGTGCACCACCCATACTGGTGCCAGGATCGAGCTGTTCGAGCAGGTGGGCTGCCACCGGGCGCCCCTCTTCGATCGCCTGTGTGGCCGCGATCAGCTCGGCCAGTTGGTGCGCGCGGTTGTACTGGCGCTTGGGCGCAGGCGGTTCGGCCTTCAGCCCGAAGCTCAGGTACCCCGCTCCGTCTTGCGGTCCATACAGCAAATAGTCGATTTCCTGGAGGTCAGCCGCGCTGCGCCGAAGCTTGTGCTCGATCACGCGCCGCCCCCAAGCGTCGGGGCCGGCGTCTCGAACCGCGCCGGGAATCCCCTTCAGTTGGGTGAACTCGAAGACTTCCTTGGCAAGAGGCAATTGGAACGGATCGAGCGCAACCGCCTCCTGGCGCCGAAGGTAACGGTCGCCGTAGCGAAACCGCCCAATCTGCGTGCCGTCGGGCAGCGTCTGCACTCTGAGCAGCGCCGCCGGCACCGTTTCCAACGTGCCGGGCAGCTGAATGTAGATATAAGCCTCGCGCTCAGAAGTCATAGTCGTCGCTCACCTTACGGGCCTTGCTCGCCCGAGTCGGACGGCGCGACGCTTCGAGCGCCTTGCCGTGGAGATCGCTGTCGGGATCTGCGACAGCGTCCAGCGACTTGTCCAAGCCGAGTGCCCACAATACCGTGAGGCACACGCCGACTGCCGTGCCCGGCTTACCGAGTTCCAGCGCCGTGAGGGTGTTTCGGTTGATTCCCGCCTTGCTTGCGAGATCGGCGACCGACCAGCCGCGCCGAATCCGCGCCACCCGAATGCGCTGACCCAGCTGAGCTACCCGCTCAGTGACTTGTGAAGGCATCATGAATTTGCTCATTAAGATAGGCGTTACCTGTACTGTATGCCCAATATCTTAGGCTTTTTATAGGAGAAGCGCGACTCCGGCGCGCGGAACAGAATCACCAGACTCGGCAAGATCTTTGACAATGCCTTATATTTTCGGCATTTAAGGGGCAAACATCGCGCTCGCTATCGCTATGCGGGGAGTGTGGCGGGAGTCGTTCATGGAGGAGCCAATAAGCCTTCCGGAGGAGATTTTTCCCGTCAAAGGCCATTTTGGCCTTAATAGTAAACGGGAGAGTCTTAATCCGGCCTCGATTCTTACCGAAAGTTCTACCGCCAACCTTTTCTCAGGGCCACTGATAGCTGCCGCGACGCCTCTCTATCTCGATCCATACGTTACAGCCATTCTTCGATAACTGGCGATAATCCTCGAAGGACGGCCATTCACTCCCACTCGATCATCAACGGGTCACGCAAGTCCGCATGGTGAAAGGACTTGGCGTTGATCGACATGGGGTTTTACCGTCGCTTTTACCGTCAGAAAAACACGCCCTTTGCTGGCACGGGTTTGCGCGGCATCGGCTCATCATCAATCCGCTTCAATCCTACCGAACTGGCGACCGCACCGCAGCGCCCTCAAGCCGATGCACTCCGACATGCCCCACGATTGGCAGGCTCACGGGATGTTCGGTCGGATGGCCATTTTACCGATCCGCGAATCATGCCTGTTGCTGCGATCGCCTTGCCACAAGTCATCGGCGATTTGGTATTATTTCCATAGTCGTAGCCAGGATACGACAACGACAACTTATCCGAAACTTGGGACAGAAGAATCATGCGGTGGCCCTCCCCTACCTTGCTTCCTCGTGGTCATCCAAGCTCCCGTAGAAGTGTTGGATAGCCTCGTTTACGCAATTCGGCGACCACCTCGCCGGTCGACTTCCACGCATCGCCCCTGAGCCGGGATACCAGTTCGATCCAAACGCGCTCGAAAGCGCGCAGCGCATCGACGTCGTCGAACCGCACGCCAGCGGGCAGCAAGGGCGCAATGTCTTCCGTCAAGCTGCGCGTGAGCTTCTGCAACATGCGCTGCTCGGCTTCCGCACGCGTGATCGACGTATCTTCGAGAGCAAGGTAGTAGTCGAGGCTGGCCACCAACTTGGCCACGTCCATGCCCAACTGCTCCAGCCCCTGGGCCAGGTCGAACAGGTCGCGGTTCTTGCGCCGTTGCAGCAGCGCGCGCAGCTTGGTGCCGAACAGTTCCTCCGGCTCGAAAGAGGCGATCTGCGTCTGCCCCTGATACCAGTCGTTCTCTACCGAGAAGGGATACTGGCAGAGGCCGAACAGGCTTTCGTGCTCGCGGGTGTTGATCTCGACCTTGAGCTTCAGCGTCGATTGCAGATCGGCCTCGGGAGCGAACCGGAACACCAAATGCATCGAGTGTCCAGCCTGATTCCAGTTGAACCCTCCGAGCCAGGCCAGCGCATCACGGATCGCATCGACGGTCGCGCCGATCGGTTCCGGCTGCGTCTGCACCAGGTCTATGTCTTCGGAGTAGCGCAGCGGCCGCTGGAACAGCAGCTTGTTGATCGCCGTGCCGCCGCGGAACGCGATCTTGCCGCGCAGCGCGGGCGCGTTGAACAGGTCGCACAGCGCGCGACTGATGATCAAATCCTGCTCAACCTGACGGAAATCTGGCCACGGAGCCGTGGCACTCCAGGCTTGAAGGAAGGCTTGCGGAATCAAAAATCGACCTCCACCTGCTCATTGATGACGAGCAGCCAATCGGACACTTTCTCGTGAAGGTCGGACAACCCCTCCACCAGCGGCTTCACGGACGGATCCAGCAGCGCCATCGTCTTGGCCTTCCTGGCGAACGGTCGTAATGCCTCTGCCTGTTGCAGGTGCCCAACACGCTCCAACAGATAACCCAGGCGTCGCACCGAGGAGTTTTCGTAGTGGGCCGCGATCGAGGCGAGCACGTCGGCGCTCGCCTGCCCGCCCAAGTCCTGGGCGATCTGGGCAAGACCATTGATGCCCGCCGCCTTGTGGAAGTAACGCGCGCAGTCCAGCAGCGTCAGTTCCAGACCCGCGACTTTCGCAAAACCGGCCTCGCTCTTGATCGAACTCAACCAGTCGGGGCGATTGACCTGACGGAATGCGGAGGGACTTTGATAGATGAAATCCACGCGCTGACGACCCACCTCGAACCCGCGTACCTGCCTGGGCACGATGACCTGGAACACCATCGCCGCCTGATGCGATGAACCATGGAAGGCAGCCGCGCGCAGCAAGGCCACGCGGTAGTCCAGCTTCAGGCTCTGCATCAACGGGGCGATCCAGCGAACCGGGTCGGGTGCGCCGAGCGTCCGGTCTTCCGGGCGCAGGATCAGGTAGAAGCCTCGCCGGGGATTGGCCAGGCGTCCTTTCTTGACCTGCCGCAGCAAAGCGACGCTCAGCGGGTGCGACGCAAGGCCGAGCGCAGCCTGCGCCTCCTCCCGCGTGAAGTAGGCGCGTCCGCGAGCCAGATGCTCATCAAGGTACTGGCCGATCGTCGCCATTCCCGTATCATATGCGCTAGTTGACAGTTTTCGTATATTACCGCATGTGCGCTGGGACGCAATCGATAGTCCTATCCTCCGATGGGATCACCTCCGCTCCACCCCCCGTTTGCGGACGGCTATCCAGCAACTTTCACACCTCCACCGCCCTTCCTGAACCCCGATCCCTCATGATGAATGCTTCCCGCATATGTAGGATCAGCGTCGCCGCGTCGACCGTCTCGCCACCTGCGTATGGGCCCAATTGCCGCACGCCTCCTTGATCGGCAAGGACGAAGATTTCGCGAAGTGTTCGGCGGTCTTCAGCAACCGACGATCCAGACGCTTGTCGTGCAGATCGGCACAGGCCAGCTCTTGTCTCACCCACTCGACCGACTCTGTGCCGGCCTCCATTATCGCCTGCACGTCCGGATCCCCGCCACTCCTAGCCTCTTCCAACATGAGTCTGAAGCCGGATCGGGTTCCGTTCATGATGGGGAGATGCAGACCCTTATGAACCTCGATAACCTGACCGCCATTGATTGCCGGCCTTCTCCGTGTGGTGGTGTCGCCGCACCCTGAACGGCGCGGCGGAATCTTTGCTGTTTCCTTGATGTCAGGAACTGATGTATAATTCTTACTTGAGGTGCTCCATGAACACGCTGCCCGAGTCGATCCTGCTGCACGCCCAATCCCTGCCAGAAGGGGGCGTGCTGTCGCCCAAGGTATTCCTCCACCTGGGAAGCCGGGTCGCGGTCGATCAGGCGTTCTCGCGGCTAGTCAAGGCCGGCAAGCTGCTGCGTGTGACGCGAGGCACCTATGTCGCTCCGGTTTCCAGCCGGTTCGGCACGCGCGCACCCGCGCCAGAGAAGGTCGTGAAGGCAATGGCGGAGCAAAGCGGTGAGACCGTCGCGCCACATGGCGCCAACGCTGCCAACGCTCTGGGATTGACGCAACAGGTCCCCATCCGCGAGGTCTACCTGACCTCCGGCCGAACCCGGAAGCTGAAGCTGGGGCGCTCGGAAGTGCTGGTGAAGCATGTGCCTGGCTGGATGCTGGCCTTGGGCACGGGACCCGCCGGTGCCGCAGTACGTGCCTTGGCCTGGATGGGACCTACGCATGCTGGCGAGTCGCTGGTCACGCTGCGCCGCACCCTTCCTCATAACGAGTGGCGTGCCCTGGCCTCTGCCCGTGCGGCTCTGCCGTCTTGGATGGCCCAGGCGATCGGCAAGGAAGCAGCGCGTGGCTGAATACTTCTTTGCACTCAGCCAAGACGACCAGCGCGAAGCGCTAGAACAAGTCCGCGCGGAAACAGGACGCCCCACTCACCTGCTCGAAAAGGATGTGTGGGTGGTGTGGACACTGCGTGCCCTATTCGAGTCGCCGCTGGCCGCCGACTTGGCCTTCAAGGGCGGCACGTCCTTGTCCAAGGTCTACAAGATCATTGACCGCTTCTCCGAGGATGTCGATCTGACCTACGACATCCGCAAGCTGATCGCAGACTTGGTCGGCGGCGACGGCGATCTGCCGGCCAGCCGCAGCCAGGCCGACAGATGGACCAAGGCCGTGCGCCATCGCCTGCCCGAATGGATCGCAGCGAACGTGCAACCGGTCATTGAGGCCTCGCTGGCGCACGATCGACTAGACGCCAAGGTCGAAATCGGCGGCAAGGATAACGACAAGCTACTTCTCTATTACCCGGCGCTCGCGCAAGGCACGGGCTACGTGCCGCCCGTTGTCGCGCTGGAGTTCGGCGGGCGCGCCACCGGCGAACCACATCAGGTGCTGCCCGTGGTTTGCGACATGGACGGGCATCTGCCCGACCTGTCATTTCCCACGGCTTCGCCCCTGGTCATGAGTGTGGCGCGAACCTTCTGGGAAAAGGCCACAGCAGCGCACGTGTACTGTGCCCAAGGCCGCATCCGCGGTGAACGGTATGCGCGGCACTGGCATGACTTGGCCGCCATCGCGCGCAACCAGCATTTCGCCGGCGTTATCACGGATCGCGCTGTCGCCGCTGCCGTGGCGCAGCACAAATCCTTCTTCTTCATCGAGAAGGATGTCGGTGGCGCGGTCATCGACTATGCGTCGGCGACCCAGGGGCATTTGAGAATCGTCCCTGAGGGTGAGGCGCGAGAAGCCCTCGCCGCCGACTATGAAGCGATGCTGGCCGACGAGGTGATGGTGGGCGACGCACTCCCCTTCGATCAACTGATGCAGGCTTGCGCCGAGATCGAAGCCAGGGCGAACGAGGCGGCTGTGTCGCAGTAACAGCGCCAAAAAACACGGAGAAGTCATACGCGTATCACGGTTGTCTGTCGAAAACTTCCGCGGCATCAAGAACAAGGCGGAACTGCACTTTTCAGGGCGTCCGTTCTTGGTAGCACCTCGAAGGCTACCAGCAAGGCCACTGTACTCACCTGGTGATCCGAGCAGCGTGTCCTTCCGGCAATGCTGCGTAAAACGCTCGACTGGCGCGCGGGTCGACTAATCAGGCGGTGCGGGGCCAGCCTGTTGCGGAGTCAGCGCCGCCTGGTAGTTCCAGGGCATCCAGTCGGCGGGGTTCGCGGCGACCGCGTCGGCATGGCGCTGGAGTGCCACCAGATACTCAAACGGGGTCACGTGGTTCAGTTCGGCGGTGTGGATCAGGCTCATGAACGTATCGCCGACATGGGCGCCGTTGAGAGTACGGGTGAAGAGCGCGTTCTTGCGGTGCAGGATGGCCTTTTTCAGAACCCTTTCGGATTATTGTCCATGGGTACCCACGGGTGTTCGACAAACACCGTCAAGCCCGACCAGTGATTCTGCATGCTGTGCAGGACCTGGGCCGCAGGCAAGGCGAGCTTAGGGTCGGCCAGTGCCTCATCGCGCCGGGTGGCCAGGTCATGCACGGCCTGTTGTAAGCGGGCATGGTGCGCGGCGTACAAGGCGCTGTCAGGGTCCGCCTGAAGGCGCAGCCCATTGTGATGGTACAGATCGGCTATGGCATCCACCCACGTCATCAGTCACGGCGATTGTCGGGATAACTGTTGGCCAGCTCCAGAAAATCCCGGCGTTGATGGGCCCAACAAAAAGCGAGCACGAATGTCGTGTGCAGCCGGACGAACTTCTTGTAGGCCGAGTAACGATCACAGCTCACGATCCCGCCCTGCACCTGGGCCAGTTCGGCGATGGGGACATCGGCTGATCGCGTCGGATCCAGTACATAGTGAATAACCGATGGGGACTGAAACACCCACAAGTACCAGCGATGTCCGACCTTGCCTTCGATATCGACAAACACCATACAGCGGGTCTCATCGGCATGCCAATGGGATTCGCTGCGCAGATGGACCACCAGCGCCTCTTCGACAGGCGCAAATAGGGGTGCCAGGGCCTTGAGCCCCCCGGTGACGGTGCACCGACAGGGTCAACCCCGAATCGGCCAAGTCCTGCAACACGCGATGGGTGGGTTGGCCGTACAAAAACTTGGAGAGCAGCAGGTACACCCAAACCGAAATACCGTATTTGCCCCGCGGGATCAACCGTGGCGGGGGTAGTGCGGTAATGAGGCCGGGCACGCCTGGGCAGGAGCAGACCTTGCGATAGCGCCGCCTGTGGATGACACGCCGATAGGCCTGGACCTCAATCTCTAGCACCTCACTGTCTTCGGTGCCCGGGAAGTCGGCGTAGCCCAACCCGCAGCGCGGACACTGTGACGAGTCGATTGCGATCGTTTCCTCGTGCGCGGGTAGATGGGCTTGTAGGGTACGCCCGTGACCGGGTGTGCCCGGTTGTTGACCGCGCGACCGCGATACGTTTACGTTCGGCGCGAGTCCCTTATGGCCCTGCGCGGAATGCTCGGATTTACGACCAAACAGCTGCTTTTGCAGATCACAAATCTTCGCCCGCGCGGTCTCAAGCTCACTCTGTAATGCCATCTCGCGCAGAGCGGCTTGGGCCATGGCTTGTTGGTGATCGACGGTCAGTTGCTCCAGGCGGGCCAGGGCCCGTCGATGCGCCGTCTTCCAGTACCGGGCGTCCCACACGAGTTGGATATACTCTTGTTGGGTCAGTGTCACCGACACCTGCGCGAATGGCGTGAGCCTCGCATCGGGAATCTCTGGCCGCGTTACGGTCGCGTAAGGTTACGGGTTTACCGAATAGGTACCAAAAATCCCCCCAAATCCCAGAAAACCCCTGAAATCACGGGACCTTACGTGAAAGAGACGTTACTACAGCGGGGGCAAGTTCAGCTTGATCGGGGCTTCGCAGACGACCGTCAACTTGACCGCCGCCTTGTCGCGCTTGCCACCGATAGCTGGCGATAGGTTCGGATATGTAAGTATTAAACCAATACGTTACGACGACTTTTGATAGCGGCCGATAGTCCCCGAAGGACCTCAAATCACTCCCACTCAATGGTCGCGGGGGGCTTGCCCGACACGTCATAGACCACGCGGCTTACACCACGCACCTCGTTTATGATGCGGCTCGAGACGCGCCCGAGCAGGGCGTAAGGGAGCTCGGCCCAGTTCGCGGTCATGAAATCGACGGTCTCGACGGCGCGCAGGGCAATGACATGTTCATAGGCGCGGCCATCGCCCACGACCCCTACCGATCGCACCGGCAGGAACACCGCGAATGCCTGGCTCACCTTGTCGTAATAGCCGGCGCGCCGCAACTCCTCGATGAAGATCGCGTCGGCCTGCCGCAGGATATCGGCATAGCGCTCCTCAACAGCCCCGAGAATACGCACGCCCAGACCCGGCCCCGGAAAGGGATGTCTGTGGATCATGGCCTCCGGCAGTCCGAGGCTAAGCCCGATACGCCGGACCTCGTCTTTGAACAGCAGCCGCAGGGGTTCGAGCAGCTTCAGCTTCATGCGCTCGGGCAGACCGCCCACATTGTGATGGGACTTGATTACCCGGGCCTTGCCGCCCTTGGCGCCCGCCGATTCGATCACATCGGGATAGATGGTCCCCTGGGCAAGCCAGCGCACGCGCGCAAGGCGCGCGGCCTCTTCCTCAAACACCGTAATGAAGGTCTCGCCTATGATCTTGCGCTTGCGCTCCGGATCATCGACGCCCTTCAAGGCCCCCAAAAACCGGGCCGCGGCATTCACGCGGATCACGCGCACCCCGAGATGATCGGCAAAGGTCGCCATCACCTGATCACCCTCGTGCAGCCGCAAAAGCCCGTTGTCCACGAATACGCAGGTAAGCCGGTCACCGATCGCCTGATGCAAAAGCACCGCGACCACCGAGGAATCGACGCCACCGGATAGCGCGAGCACCACTTCCTCATCACCCACCTGCGCGCGGATGTCCGCGAGGATGCCATCGATGATCGCTCGCTCCGTCCAGGCGCGCTGGCACCCGCAGATCCCATGCACGAAGCGCTCGATGATGCGCTGCCCCTGACGCGTATGGGTGACCTCGGGATGGAATTGCAAACCATAGTAGCGCCGCGCCTCATCGGCGATCGCCGCATACGGCGCATTATCGGTCTCGGCAATCGCCAGAAATCCGGTCGGACAGGCCTCGACGCGGTCACCATGGCTCATCCAGACATCGAGCACCGCTTCACCCTCGCCACCATCGCTCAGATCCGCAAGCAGCGGCGAATGGCCGACGGTTCGTACGCGCGCGTAGCCGTACTCACGATGCGCCGCGGCCGCTACCTGACCGCCAAGCTGTGCGGCCAGGGCTTGCATGCCGTAGCAGATCCCGAGCACCGGCACGTTCGCCGCCAGCACCGCGTCCGGAATTCGTGGGGTATCGCGCTCATTGACCGACTCGGGGCTGCCCGACAGGATCACGCCGCGCGGCGCGAATCCGCTGATCGCCTCGCCGTCGACGTCACAGGGCATGATCTCGCAATACACGCCGGCCTCACGCACGCGTCGCGCGATGAGCTGCGTATACTGCGAGCCGAAATCGAGAATCAGGATCCGCTCAAGACCCGGGGCCGCTGCCTTCGTCTCTCCCGACATGCCCTTAGCCCCGTTGATAGTTGGGAGGCTCTTTGGTGATGGTCACGTCGTGCACATGGCTTTCGCGCATGCCGGCGTTCGTGATACGCACGAATTGCGCGCGCTCGCGCATGGCCGCAAGATCGGCGCTCCCGGTGTAGCCCATGCTCGACCGCAGCCCCCCTATGAGCTGGTAGACGATGCTGACGAGCGACCCACGATAGGGCACGCGGCCCTCGATCCCCTCGGGGACGAGTTTCTCGGGGGCCCCGTCTTCCTGAAAATACCGATCGCTCGACCCGTCCTGCATGGCGCCCAGGGAGCCCATGCCGCGGTAGGTCTTGTACGACCGCCCCTGATAGAGTTCGACGGTGCCCGGGGCCTCGTCGGTGCCGGCGAACAGGCTGCCGATCATGACCGTGTGCGCCCCGGCGGCCAAGGCCTTGGCAATGTCGCCTGAATAGCGTATCCCGCCGTCACTGATCAGGGGGACGTCGGTCCCCGCCAGGGCCCGGGCCACATTGTCGATGGCAGTCACCTGCGGAACACCGACCCCCGCGACGATACGCGTCGTACAGATCGAGCCCGGCCCTATACCCACCTTGACGGCATCGACCCCGGCATCCACGAGTGCCCGTGCGGCGTCACCGGTGGCGATATTTCCGCCTATGACCTCGGCATTCGGGTAGTGCTTCTTGATCCAGCGCACACGCTCCAGGACCCCCTCAGAGTGGCCGTGGGCGGTATCGACCACAAGCACATCCACCTCGGCCTCGAGCAGGCGCTCGATGCGCTCCTCGGTGCCGGCGCCGACCCCGACCGCAGCGCCGACTCGCAGCCGCCCCTTGCCGTCTTTCACGGCCAGAGGCTTCTCGGTGGCCTTTTGGATGTCCTTTACCGTCACAAGCCCTTTGAGACGGAAACTGTCATCCACCACCAGGACCTTCTCGATGCGATGCTTATGCAAAAGTGCCTGGATCTCGTCGCGCGACGCACCCTCCTTGACCGTGACGAGCCGTTCCTTGGGGGTCATGATGTGCGCAATCAACTCATCATTACGCGTCTCAAAGCGCAGATCGCGGCTGGTCACGATGCCCACCAATTGCCCATCGCGGATCACCGGGACCCCCGAGACGTGGTGGCTGCGCATGAGCCCCACCACCGCGCGCACCGTCATGTCCGGGGTCGCCGTCACCGGATCGCTTATGACCCCGCTTTCGAACTTCTTCACACGTCGGACCTCGTCGGCCTGGCGCGCGGCATTCAGATTCTTGTGAATCACCCCAAGCCCGCCCTCCTGGGCCAGACAGATCGCCGCGCGCGCCTCGGTCACGGTATCCATGGCCGCCGACAACAGCGGGATATTGAGTCGGATGTGGCGGGAGAGTGTGGCCTTCAGATCGACATCACGGGGCAGAACGCGCGAATGATCCGGCAGCAGGAGGACATCGTCGAATGTCAGGGCTTCTTGAACGATACGCATGCGACATTATACGGAAAGCCCGCGCGGCCGTAAACGCCCCGGGAACCGACCGCCATGGGCCGCGCTTGGCTTTGTTTTTCGGCCGTAAACGTCTATACACTAACCCCATACCGATCAGGAGGAGCAAATGATGAAAAAAATCGCCCTTGCGGCCGTGTACGCGCTGGTATTGGCGGGCTGCGCGCACGTAACCACCCACCACGCCCCGCAAAGCGCGGTCGCCGCCGCGCGCCTGAAACAGGCCGATATCGCGGTCAAGGACGCCCGCGCCCACGGCGCGCTATGGCTCGCCACCCCGCACCTGCTCGCCGTAGCGCGCACGGCCGCCGCCAAGGGCAACTACGGCGCGGCGATCAAGGCCGCCAACATGGTCATCCTGCAATGCCAAACGGCCGAGCGCCAGGCCGCGGCCAACGCCCACGTCAAGCCCTATTATCCCCGTTGAGCCATAAGTGCCCCGGGTTCCCTGCCCGGGGCGTTCTAGGGTATGGTGCGGCGATGGAATCCGACAGCCCGCCATCCTACCGACAAGGCCTCCCCGTCTACACAGTGTCGCGTTTGAACCAGGAGGTCCGCGGCCTGCTCGAGGATCGATTGGGGCGCGTATGGGTCGAGGGCGAGATCGGCAACCTCTCGCAACCGTCCTCGGGCCACATCTATTTCACGCTGAAGGATGCGCGCGCCCAGGTGCGCTGTGCGTTGTTTCGCGGCGCACGGCGCGCGTGCTGCGCGGTCGCAGACGGCCTACAGGTGTTGGTATGCGCGCGCGTCAGCCTCTATGAGGGGCGCGGCGACTTCCAGCTCATCGTCGAACAGATGGAGGATGCCGGCGAAGGGGCCCTGCGTCGCGCCTTTGAGGCCCTAAAGCGCGCCCTCGCCGCCGAAGGGCTGTTTGATGCGCGCCACAAAAAGCCGCTCCCGGCGAGCGTGCGCCGTATCGGCGTCATCACCTCCCCCGACGGCGCCGTCTGGCACGACATCGTAACGACCTTGCGGCGCCGTTTCCCGGCGATCGCCGTGCTGCTCTATCCGGTGCCGGTCCAGGGACGGGACGCGGGAACGGCCATCGCGCGCATGCTCGATCTCGCCAACGAGCGACGTGAATGCGATGTCTTGTTGCTCGCCCGGGGCGGCGGCTCGCTGGAGGATCTCTGGTGTTTCAACGAGGAGATCGTGGCGCGCGCCATCTTCCGTTCCCAGCTGCCAGTGGTCGCCGGCATCGGGCACGAGACCGACACCACCATCGCCGACTGGGTGGCGGACCTGCGCGCCCCCACGCCCACCGCCGCCGCGGAACTCCTGAGCCCCGACCAGGTATTGTGGCGCCGCCGCCACGCCGAGGCGCGCAACCGGCTCCAGAGGCTCCTGGAACGGACGCTTCGTGAACGCCTGCAGCGGTTCGATGATCTGAAACGGCGGCTCATCGCCCAGCCCGTGCGCGGCCTCCCGGAAAGACGCCTGACGGTGGCCGCCCTCGCCCGCCGACTGATCATGGCGCTGCCCGCCTACCCGGCCCGCGCACGCGCCCGACTGCTGGCCCTCAGTCAACGCCTGGAGCGGCGCTCGCCTACGGCGCGGCTCAACGCCTACCGCCTCCGCGCAGTACCCCTGCCCGGGCGGCTCGCCGCCGCGATCCGCGCTGCCCTGCGCGCCCGTGAATCGCGGCTTACGCGCCTCAATGACCGGCTGCGGGGGCACCCACCGGATCGGCTGTGGGAGCGCCTCATGGTCCGCCACGGTCTTCTGAAAGACCGGCTGCTGCGCGCCATGCGGGAGGCCTTGAAGACCCGCGGCGAGCGCGTGGCCCTACTCGACCGGGCCCTGACCCTGACCGGACCGCCGGCGGTGCTGAATCGCGGTTATGCGATCGTCACGGATACTCACGGGCGGGTGGTGCGCGCGGCGCACACGTGTCCCCCGGGGACCACCCTGCACGTGCGCCTGGCGGCCGGCGAACTCATCGTCGAGGTCAAGGCGATTCAGCCGTAGTGGGCCTTGCGAAACCGCTTCAAGCGGCGCCTCTTGGCCTCGGTACGCGCACTCGGTGCCTTGCCCGGGCGATTGGCAAACGGATTGTCCCCCTCGCGAAACTCGATCTCCACGGGCGTGCCCTCGAGGCGAAAGTGCTCGCGTATGCGCTGCGCGAGATAACGCCGCCAGGCATCCGGTGTCTCCGCCACGAGGTTGCCATGCACGATCACGCGCGGAGGGTACTTGCCGCCCTGGTGGGCGAACTTAGGCTTGATGCGTCGGCCGCGCACCATGGGCGGGGCGGTGGCGGCGATCGCCTCTCTCAGGACGCGGTTCAGCTCCGGAGTCGGCAGAATGCGGCCGCCCGAGCGATAGGCGCGCTCCATGGCCGGAAACAGCGGCCCGATGTGCAATCCCTCGAGCGCCGAGATGAAATGCGGCGACGCAAACGACAGAAACGGCAAGCGGCGCGCCAGTTCCCGGCGGATCCAGTCGCGGCGCGCGCTATCGAGACCCTCCCACTTGTTGACTGCAAGCACCAGCGAGCGACCCTGGGCCAGGATATGGCCGGCGAGCGTCACGTCTTGCTCGCTCACCTCCTCGCGGGCATCGAACACGAGCAGCACGACCTGCGCCTCGTCGACCGCCTGCAGGGTCTTGGCCACGCTATGACGCTCGAGCGGATCGGTAATATGGCTGCGACGGCGCACCCCGGCGGTGTCGATGAGGATGTAGTCCTTGCCGTCACGCGTAAATGGGATGTAAATGCTGTCGCGCGTGGTCCCCGGCCGATCCGACACCACTACCCGCTCCTCCCCCAACAGGGCATTGGCGAGCGTGCTCTTGCCGACATTGGGGCGCCCGGCCAGGGCGATGCGCATGCCCCCGGTCGGCGCCTCCGCGGTCGGCGCCGGGAACCCGGCCAATACCGCGGTCATGAGCTCATCGAGCCCGCGGTTATGCGTGGCGGCGATGGCGTAGGGCCTGCCGAGACCCAGGGCATGGAATTCCGCCACCGCCACCTCGGGTTCCACGCCCTCGGTCTTGTTCACGGCCAGACAGATGCGCCGATTGAGGGTGCGAATCTGGTCTGCGATCAGGAAATCGTCGGGATTCGGGCCGTCGCGACCGTCGACCACGCAGACGACGACATCGGCCTCGGCCAGCGCCAGTCGCGTCTGAGACGCCACCAGGGTCGCGAGCGGGTCGTGGTCGCGCACGATGCCACCGGTGTCGACTACCAGATATGAGCGCCCGCCGACCCGGCCCTCCCCGTATTGTCGATCACGGGTAAGACCGGGCAGATCGGCGACCAACGCCTGGCGCGAGCGCGTAAGCGCATTGAAAAGCGTGGACTTGCCGACGTTGGGCCGCCCGACAAGAACCACTACCGGCTTCATGGCCGGATGGGTCGGAACGTAAGCGCTGTCAGTCGTCCGGTGGTAGTGAGCACAAAGACATAGGAGCCACCCTTATGCCCGCCGACCGACGCCACGAGCGGGGCTGCGCGTATCGCCCCTTCGCCGACGCGCTTACGCGCCACCAGTTCACCCGTGCGCCGCGACAGCCACTGCGTATATCCGGCGAGATCGCCTACCACTACGGCCGGGCCCGCCAGGGCCGGACTGCCAAGCCGGCGATTCAAAAAGGCCTTCTGTGCCCACAAGGTCCCGCCGCTGGCATTGGCGAGCGCCATGACACGACTATGCGCAGTCACCACATAAAGCGCCTGGCCGCCTAAGGCCATGCTGCGGTATGACGACAGTGGCCGGCCCCAGAGGATGCGTCCCGAGTGCGCCGCCAAGGCCGCGACCGCCCCGTGGTAACCGTCGGCATACACGATGTTCTGCGCATAGATCGGGTGCGCCAGATCGATGAGTCGCTCCACAGCATCGCCGCCGCGCGGCTGCGCCACCGCGCTCGTCCACACGCGCTCGCCGTTTCTGGCCCGTAGCGCCACCAGCTCGCCGTTGGCGTAGCCCTCGTAGAGTATGCCGGCGGCGTATGTCGGGCGCGCCGTCAGAAAGAGCGTCAACGCCGGATGCGTGTGCGCCGCCATCCACAACCGACGGCCATGGCTGAGACCGAAGGCCGTGACATGGCCGTCAAGCGAGGCGACATAGACGCCATGGGGCGCGATCACCGGTGCCGCCACGACCTCACTCGGGGCCTGCGCGGTCCACGCGTTCGCCCCGGTATCGGCCTTCAAGGCCAGTACCCGCCCGCGTCGCGTGGCCACCACCACCAACCCCTGCCCGGCCGCGGCGCCCGCCGTGATCTGCGCCTTCAGGTGCCGGTGCCAGAGCATGTGACCGTTACGCGCCTTGTAGGCGGCGACCACTCCGTTTTCGTTGGCCACAAAGATCGTGCCGCCGACTTGCGCCGGACGCAAGACGAGATCATAGCCGCCGGTACCGTTACCGGTATCGTGCGACCAGACGCGCGTCACCTTGAGGCGCGCATGAAAGGGTTTGAGTTTGGCCGGCGGAGCCACATTGCGTGCGCTGCTAAAAAGCCCGCAGCCGCCAAGCAGCCCCGCCGCTGCGAGGATCGCAAGCAGGCGCTTCATGATGCTGCCCGCAATTGCGCCTGCTCGCGCCGCCACAAGGCGGTCACGGCCGATTTCTTCGGCGCACCCTTCAAGGCCTCACCATAGGCCGCCAGTGCCTGCCGTTTGTGCCCCTCGCGCGCCAGGATCTCGGCCTGCAGTCCGAGCGCCATGGACTTGAACCCGTAGGGCTTGGCGATATGGGCATAGCGCCATGCCTTGTGCGGATGCCCGAGCGCCAACAACAGGCTGCCCAGGCGCAGGCGCGCGGTCGTGCGTACGCTCCACTGGCGGGCCTTATGCGCCGCGAACTTGAGTGCGGCGATGGCCGCCGCGGTCTCATTTTTTTCATAGGCAAGACGCGCCAGCAGCAAGGCCGCCTGGCCGGCATAAGGCGTCGACGCGTAACTGCTCTCGAGCTTATGACCGGCGGCCGTGGCGAGACCAAAGCGCATCTGGCTTGCCGCGTTCAGGACCTCCTCGTACAGCGCCCCGGCCAGGATCCGCTGCCGCGCTTCGTAGTGGCGGTAATAGAAAACCCCGCCCACGGCAAGCGCCGCCGCGATTACGCCATAAACGATGACGCGCCCATATTTACGCCAAAATTCCTTGATATCTCCCAACTCATCGTGCGCCCAATCATTCGCCATCGATCTTTGCTTTCGCCCCCACAATCTGTGAAATCCGTGCCACGGCCTCGGCCCACGTCACGATACCCTCGCCCTTCGCGGCCCCCGCCTGGACGATGGCCACCCGCGCCTCGTCTTGCGCCTCCACGATCACGCGCGCCCCGCAGTCACGGGCCCGTTTCATCTGGCTCTTGGCGCTGGCCCCGGCAAGATGGGTCTCTACGGTCAGGCCCGCATCACGCAGACCCTCGGCCAGCACCAGGGCCCGCAGCTGGCAAGACACGTTCGTCATGATGAACACATCGAGCACAGGCGGCGCCGGCAGGCGCGTGACGAGGGCCACCAAGCGCTCCATGCCGATCGCAAAGCCGACCGCCGACGTGGGGGCCCCGCCGAGCTCCGACACCAGTCCGTCGTAGCGGCCGCCGGCGATCACCGTCGCCTGCGCCAACGTCTCGTGCGGCGTCCATTCGAAGACCGTGTGCGTATAGTAGTCGAGCCCGCGCACCAGTCGCGGCGCGACCTCGAATGCCACACCCAATGCCGTCAGATAGTCCTGCAAGGCCACGAAGTGCGATCGTGACTCCGCGCTCCAGTAATCGGCGATGGTCGGCGCCTCGGCCAACAGCGCCGCCATGTCAGGGTTCTTGCTGTCTAGCACCCGCAACGGATTGCGCTCCAGGCGCCTTAGGCTGTCGTCATCGAGCCGATCACGATGCGCCGCGAGATAATGCACCAGGGCCTCACGATAGCGTTCCCGGCATTCGCGCGTCCCCAGGGAATTCACGAGCAGGCGCGCCTTCACCCCGAGCTGCGCCAATACCCGTGCCCCGAGCGCGATGACCTCGGCCTCTATGGCCGGGCCGGCCATGCCATAGGCCTCCACACCCCACTGATGGAATTGCCGGTAGCGCCCCTTCTGGGGCCGCTCGTGACGGAACATCGGCCCCTGATACCATAAGCGCTGCGCCTGATTATGGAACAGCCCCCCTTCGATACCGGCGCGCACGCAACCGGCGGTGCCCTCCGGGCGCAGGCTCAGGCTGTCGCCACTGCGGTCGGTGAAGGTGTACATCTCCTTCTCGACGATGTCTGTAACCTCACCCACGGCGCGCGCATACAGCTCGGTACGCTCCAGAATCGGTAGCCGGATCTCGCGAAAGCCATAGGCATCCATGAGCGTACGCAGGCCGTCCTCGACCGCCCTCCAGCGCACCGCATCCGTGGGCAACAACGGGGCAACGCCGCGTACCCCGGCGATTTGACCGGTCAATGCCGCCTCACGACAAGGCCTTGATCGGGATCACCGGCGCCGATGCCGCGCGCCGTTTCAGCTCCTCGCGCACCGCCCGCTCGAGGGTATCGACCAGTTCCTCGTTGCTGACCTTGCTGTGTGGCTTGCCGTCCTTGTAGAGCAGGTTGGGCGACCCGCCGGCAAGCCCTACCTGCACCTCCTTGGCCTCCCCGGGTCCGTTCACGACGCACCCTATGACCGCCACGTCGATCGACTCCTGGATATCCTCCAGGCGCGCCTCCAGGGCATTCACGGTCGCAATGACGTCGAACTCCTGGCGCGAGCATGACGGACAGGCAATGAGATTCACCCCCTTCTTGCGCAACCCCAGGCTCTTCAATATCTCGAAGCCGACCTTCACCTCTTCGACGGGATCGGCGGCCAACGAGACGCGTAGCGTGTCGCCTATACCCTCGGCGAGCAGCATGCCAAGGCCGATCGCCGATTTGACCGTCCCCCCACGCAGGGCCCCGGCCTCGGTGATGCCAAGATGCAACGGCTGCTCGGTCAAGGTTGCCATCTTGCGGTAGGCGGCCACTCCCATCGCGATATTCGAGGCCTTGAGGCTCACCTTGTAGTCCCGGAAGTTCAGACGCTCGAGGATCTCCATATGCCGTAACGCCGACTCGACGAGCGCGTCGGCATTGGGTTCGCCGTATTTCTTTTGAAGCTCCTTCTCGAGGGAGCCCGCGTTCACCCCGATCCGTATGCAGATGCCGCGATCGCGCGCCGCCTCGACCACCTGGCGCACGCGATCCTCCCGTCCGATATTGCCGGGATTGATACGCAGGCAATCCGCGCCGAGCTTGGCCACCTCGAGCGCGATGCGATAGTCGAAATGGATATCCGTCACGAGCGCCACGTCCACGGCCTTGCGAATCTCCGCAAACGCCTGCGCCGCCTCCATGGTCGGTATCGACACGCGGACTATGTCGGCGCCGGCGGCCACGAGGCGCTGGATCTGGGCCACGGTCGCCGCGACGTCGCAGGTCTCGGTGTTGGTCATGCTCTGTACGCTGATCGGGGCATCGCCCCCCACCGCCACTTGGCCCACATGGATCATGCGGCTCTTGCGACGGGTAATCCCGGTGGTCTCGTGCATAAGGTTCTGATCCCGTTTTAAGGGTCGACTGTGACCCGCAAATTCCGTCCCCGGTGCGCCCTTGGCAGGGCGATCGCGTGGCCGCCGACAGTGACCGCCACTCCCCGGCTGCGGCTCAAGGTCAACCGGAACGGGGCGCGCCCCATGAGGGTGACGGCGTGACCGACCGCGATGCGGCCTGCCATCAGCCGCACACCGCGTGCATCACGTACCGAAACCCGTACCGGGGCATCACTGGCACTGATCCGCAGCCCGACATAGTGATGTCCCTGCGGCAAGCTTACCAATCCTCCGGGGCTCGGTACAGCAATGGGTGACCGAGAGACGCCCGTGGACACCGACGGCCGCTCGGGGGCCACCTGCCGATGAGCCGGGGCGGCAGCCCCCTTACCGATGGCGGCCGGCGCCGGCGAGCGCCCAGTCGGCGCCGTCACCGACGCCGGCCCATGAGGAGCGATGGCGGCCTGGGCCACTATCGCAGGCGGAATCGGCGCAGGGGTTGGCCGCGGGCGCGGATACGGCGTCCGGGATACCGCCGCGGGCGGCGACGGCCGGTGGCCGGCAGGCGCGCCCAGGGGGAAGGTACGCAGCTCCCCGCTGCGGTTGCGCATCGCGGTGAGGTTTGTGAGCCGCGGCGGGAGTACGCCGGTCACGGGCGCCGTCGCCGGTGAGGGTGCCGGCGCGACAACGTGCTTGTGCCTGTGTGCATGCCAGACCACGACCCCGGCCACGACCGCCACCAGAAACAGTCCGTAAAGAACGGGCCCGAGACGCATGCGCGGGGCCGGCGCCGGCCCATGCCCCGCCGGCAATGGCGGCGGCCCTCCTTCGTCCGAGGCGCGCGCCTTGGCGAATTCCTGCGGGTCGAGTCCGAGCAGCTGGGCATAATTGCGCAGATAGCCGCGGATGTAGGCCGCCGGTGGCAGGTCCTCGCGCCGACCGCTTTCAAGGGCCACGATCTGGCTTGGCGACAGCCGCAGGCGTTGCGCGACCTGCTCCACCGACCACCCCGCGCGCTCGCGCGCCGCACGCAATCTCGCCCCGGGACTGACCGGGGCCTCACCGTTCGCCGCGCCCTCAATGTCCACCGAGCCGGCCCTCACGCTGCCACTGCACGACCGTTTGCGCCTCACGGCTATGGCGATAGCCCTCGAGCAGGCGCGTTGCGCAGTAATGGATGAACCTGGTATCCCCCAAAGCCTGCCCGATACGAACCCCGAGGAACAGGGCGTGCGCACTGCGTGCGCGCGCCAGGTATTGCGCAAGATCGCCCTTGGCGCGCGCATATTCCCGATGCTCATAGCGAATACGCGCCAGATAGTAATAGGGAGCGGCAAGCTCCGGGGCCAGGGCCTGGGCGCGATGGAAATAATGAATGGCCGCCTTCTCGTTGGGGACTTTCAGGAGACACACGGCCATGTTGAGGTCGGCGAGCTGCGGTGTCGGATACAGCGGCGAGTGCAGCGCCGCCCGAAAGTGCTTGAGGCCCTCGGCGACATGGCCGGTCCCACACAAAAACGCCCCATAGTTGTTCTGCAGGCTACCATCGCTTGGGTGATGTGCAAGCCCACGACGAAAGTAGCGCTGCGCCTTGACCGGCTCGCGCAGCCGCTCCTCGACCAGCGCCATGGCGTTATCGGCCGGGCCATCAGTGGGGTCCAGGGCCAAGGCATGCGCAAGCTCGTTACGCGCAAGCCCCAATTGCCCCTGACGCATGTAGCCGACCCCAAGCGCGGTCCGCAACTGCACGAGCTTGTGGGTTTGCGGCGAAAGCCGCGGGGCGCTCGCGCATCCCGCCAGGACCGCCATCCCGAGTATCGCCGCGACGACGCTAAGACGCATGGATGGGCACGACCCGCCGGGTCCGTTCCTTCACGACGCCCGCGAGCTGCCCGCAGGCGGCGCGTATGCTATCGCCGCGCGTACGGCGCGTGACGGCCACGAGCCCCGCGGCCAGCAGGATGTCGCGGAAGCGGTCTATCACCGCATCCGACGACCGCTCGAAGGACGTCCCGGGGAACGGGTTGAAAGGGATGAGATTGACCTTGGCAGGCACCGTTCGCAGGAGACACGCCAATGCCCGGGCGTGCGCACTGCTGTCGTTGACCCCCGCGAGCATCGCGTACTCGAAGGTCACGCGCCGGCGCGCATCGTGGGCCACATAGCGCCGGCAGGCGCCCAGCAGCTCCGCGATCCGGTACTTCTTGTTGAGCGGCACGAGCTTGTCGCGCAAGGCATCATCCGGGGCGTGCAAAGACACCGCGAGGCTCACGGGCGCCACCTCCTGGAGGCGGTCGAGGGCTGGCACGACACCGGCCGTGCTCACCGTCACGCGCCGTCGCGACAGCCCGTAACCCAGGTCATCCAGCAGGATGCGGATCGCCGGACCGACCTCTTTCAGGTTCAGGAGCGGCTCGCCCATGCCCATGAACACCACATTCGAGATCACGCGCTCGGGGCTGTGGCGCTCACTGCGCAGCCGGTGCTCGGCAAACCAGACCTGGCCCACGATCTCGGCGGCTGTGAGATTGCGATTGAACCCCTGCTGGGCGGTCGCGCAGAACGCGCAATCGAGCGCGCAACCGACTTGCGAGGAGATGCACAAGGTATTGCGCTCGGCCTCGGGGATGAATACGGTCTCGATGGCATTGCCGTCGGCGAGGCGCAAGACCCACTTGCGCGTACCGTCCTCGGAGAGATGCTCGCTCGCCATCTCCGGGATCGTCACCACCGCGGACGCGGCGAGTCGCGCCGCCAAGGCCTTACCGATATTGCTCATGGCCGCGAAATCGGTGACCCCGCGTTGGTGCAACCAGGGAAGGATCTGCTGGGCGCGGAACGCGCGCTCTCCCATCGCCACGATGTGCGCCTCGAGTGCGGCGCGATCGAGGCCGAGCAGATTGACGGGCTGGGCAGCGGTCAGATCATCCTCCCTAGCGGGTACGCGGACAGATATCGGTGTCGGCGAAGAAGTAGCTGATCTCGGCACGCGCCGTGTCCGGGCCGTCGGACCCATGCACGGCGTTCTCATCGATACTCGCCGCGAAATCCGCACGTATGGTCCCGGCGGCCGCCGCCTTGGGGTTGGTCGCACCCATGACCTCGCGGTTCTTGGCGACGGCATTCTCGCCCTCGAGCACCTGGATCATGACCGGACCCGAGCTCATGAAGGCCACCAGGTCATTGAAGAACGGTCGGCCCTTATGCACCGCATAGAAGCCCTCGGCCTGCGCCCGCGTCAGATGCATCATCCGCGCGGCCACGATGCGCAGACCGGCCTTCTCGAAGCGATCATAGATGGCCCCGATGGCATTCTTGCCCACGGCGTCCGGTTTCACGATAGAGAGCGTGCGTTCAATGGCCATGCCTGTTCCTTAGAGTGAAGGGGTCCATACCGAAATCGGCGCATTCTAACGCCTTGACGGCGGCACGGCAATTTCCGTGGACCGGCGACGCGCTGGCGGCGCCTCAGGCGGATGATGGCGGGTTCTAGGCCCCCGCGGCAAGACAGGCGGCCTCATGCCGCCGCGTGCCGAAACGGCCCCTATGGGCTAATCGGAGTCGGCCTCCTCGATCCATGCCATCTGGATCGCCTCGAGGAGCTTTTCCCCGGAGCGCTGGGCCTCGTCTGTGAAATCGTCCAGGTCGAGGACCCAGCGATGCAGGTCCGTGTAGCGAACGTAGCGCGGGTCGATCTCGGGATGCCGCTCGCGCAAAAGGATGGCAATTTCTTCGGCATCGCTCCACTTCAGGCCCATGCGTCTTCCTCCGTCAATGGCCTTCCGACACCATATTAATGGTGTATTTTGGTATTTCGATGACCAGCGCCGTCTCCTTGGGGATTTTGGCCTGGCAGCTCAAACGCGAATCCGGCTCGAGGCCCCAGGCCTTATCGAGCAGATCCTCCTCCTTATCGGAGGCCGGGCCAAGCGCCTCGTAACCCTCGCGCACGAGCACATGGCAGGTCGTGCACGCGCAGGCCTTCTCGCAGGCATGTTCGATGGGAATTCCGGCGCGCAGCAAGGCATCGCAGATACTCATGCCTTCCGGGCCTTCGATATCAGCCCCCTGCGGACAGATCTCGGCATGCGGCAACACCCGGATCCGCGGCATCACCGAAACTCCGTGACCGAGCGGCCCTTCATCGCCCGCTCGAGCCCGGCATCCATGCGGCGCGCGGCGAAGGCCGCGCTCGCGCGATCGAGCGCAGTGATGGCCTCGCGTATGCGCTGCGCATCCCCCCCATCGCGGGCCGCCTTCAGGGCCGCCATGTGCCCGGTGATGAGCTCCCGTTCCCCGGCCGCCAGCAGATCGGGGTCGGCAGCGAGCGCCGCGGCCACGGCCTCCATCATGCGATCGGCCTCGACCTGCTGTTCGCGCAAGGCACGCGCCACGGCATCCGACTCGGCGCTTGCGATGGAATCCTTCAGCATGCGCTCGATCTCGGCATCCGATAACCCGAACGAAGGCTTGACGGTCACCGCGCTTTCGACACCCGAGATCGTCTCGCGCGCCGTGACGCTCAACAGGCCGTCGGCATCCACCTGAAAGGTCACGCGGATGCGCGCGGCGCCCGCCACCATGGGTGGGATGCCGCGCAACTCGAAACGCGCCAACGAGCGGCAATCACTCACCAGATCGCGTTCGCCCTGGACGACATGGATGGCAAGCGCGCCCTGCCCGTCCTTGTAGGTCGTGAACTCCTGGGCGCGCGACGCCGGGATTGGCGAGTTCCGGGGGATGATCTTTTCGCTAAGCCCCCCCATGATCTCAATGCCCAGCGACAGCGGGATCACATCCAGCAGTAGCATATCCGCAGCGCCGGCATTGCCGGCCAGAAGATCGGCCTGGCGCGCCGCCCCGACTGCGACCACGCGGTCGGGATCGATGTCATGCAAGGGGGTCTTGCGAAACAGTGTGCCGACCCGCTCGCGAACCCGAGGGGTACGGGTAGCACCGCCCACCAGCACCACGGCACCGACGTCGGCGATCTTGACGCCTGCGTCCTTCAATACCCGGCGACAGGCGACGAGCGTACGCTCGATCAAGGGATCGATGGCCTGATCAAGATCGGCACGCGTCAGTTCCCCCGAGTAGATCGGCTGGGCGTCGATCACAGTCTTGGTCTCGGTGGTCAGGCGCTCACGGGCGCTACGCGCCAGCCGCAAAAGCCGGCGTCGCTCCGTGGGCGTGCCCGGCCGCGCACCGCGTGCCGTCCACAGCGCCACCACCGCGGCATCCATGTCATCGCCCCCCAGGGCCGCATCTCCGCCGGTGGCCAGGACCTCGAACACCCCCTGCGAGAGCCGCAAGAGCGATACGTCGAAGGTGCCGCCTCCGAGATCATAGATGCAATAGAGCCCCTCGGGATTGCGATCGAGGCCATAGGCCACGGCCGCCGCCGTGGGTTCATTCAAAAGCCGCAGGACCTCGATGCCGGCCAGTCGCGCGGCGTCCTTGGTCGCCTGGCGCTGGGCCTCGTCGAAATAGGCGGGCACCGTGATGACCGCCCCCGAAAGCGCGCCACCGAGGGTCTCCTCCAGGCGCGCCTTGAGGGTCGCAAGCACATGCGCCGACACCTCCACCGGCGTCTTGGCGCCGGCCGCGGTCTCGATGCGCACCATCCCTTCCGTGCCGGCCGCGAGCCGATAGGGACTTTCGGGGATGTCGTCCCGCCCGCGGCCCATGAGCCGCTTGACAGACGCGATGGTATTCAGAGGGTCTGTAGTCTCGGCGTCCTGCGCCTCGCGTCCGACGGTCACGCGACCATCTTCATGGAATCGCACCACAGAGGGCAGCAGCACCTCGCCTGCGGCATCAGGCAGAACCACCACTTGGCCGTCGCGCACGGTGGCGATGAGCGAGTTCGTGGTGCCAAGATCGATCCCGGCGACGAACTTCCGCGAATGAGGGGTCGGCGATTGCCCGGGCTCGCTGATCTGAAGCAAGGCCATCTACGGGACCTCGGTTACGGCGTCATCAAGCTCCTTTAGGAAGCGCTCGAGGAACTGCAACTCGCGCACGAGTCCGCGCGCCTCATCCAGGGCGGCGGCATCCCCGCGCCTCAAGGCGGCGGCCAGCCGCGCTTCCTTGCCCTTACGGCTCGCCGCTACCTCGTCGGCCAGCGCGGTGACCTCGCCTACGCGTCCCGCCCCTTCTTCCAGGCGTTCGCGCCAGGCCATCTGTTCCATCAGAAAGTCCCCATCCATGACCGTATCGGTCTCCTCATCCGTCGAAACCCCGCGTAGCGCCAGCAAGTGACGGGCGCGCGCGACCGGGTCGCGCAGGACCTTCATACCATCGTTCAGGTCGGCACTCATCGCCACCGCGCGCCTGCGTTCCTCGCTCGTAGCCTGAGCATAGCGATCCGGATGCCAGATGCGGATACGCTCCCGGTGGCGGGCGGCAAGATCGCCGGGATCGATGTCGAATTGCGCCGGCAGGCCGAACAACTCAAAATAATTACGCACCATACCGGACCCCGTGAGACTAGACGCTGAAGCTCTCGCCACAGCCGCACGTCTCCTTCTGATTAGGGTTCTGGAACCGGAACCCCTCGTTCAAGCCTTCGCGGGTATAATCGAGGACCGTGCCATCGAGGTAGACAAGGCTCTTCGGATCCACCAGCACCTTGACCCCGTGGCTCTCGAAGACGCTATCCTCGGGGGCTACCTGATCGGCGTACTCCAAGACATAAGCCATCCCCGAACAGCCGCTGGTGCGTACGCCCAGGCGCAGCCCCGCGCCGTGCCCGCGCTTATCCAACGAGCGCCGTACATGCTGCGCGGCATTTTCGGTCAGTGTGACCGCCATAGCCCCACCCTCCCCTAGGCTGCGTTGACGTTCTCGTCTTTGCCGGTCTTTTTGCGATAGTCAGCGATCGCCGCCTTGATGGCGTCCTCCGCCAGTACCGAACAATGGATCTTGACCGGTGGCAACGCCAATTCCTCGGCAATGTCGGTGTTCTTGATCTGCCCCGCCTCTTCCAGGGTCTTACCCTTGACCCATTCGGTGAGCAGCGAACTCGAGGCGATGGCGCTCCCGCAACCATAGGTCTTGAAGCGCGCCTCTTCGATCACGCCCTGATCGTTGACGCGGATCTGGAGTTTCATCACGTCCCCGCATGCCGGCGCGCCTACCATGCCGGTACCTATCGTAGGATCGGCCTTGTCGAATGAACCGACGTTGCGTGGGTTCTCATAGTGATCCAATACCTTGCTTCCGTATGCCATAATCTATCTCCCGTACTCAAACCAAACCTAATGGGCGGCCCACTGCACAGAATTCAAGTCGACTCCGTCTTTGTACATCTCCCACAAGGGGGAGAGCTCGCGTAGCCGACCGATCTTGTCGTGCAACAGCCGTATCGTATACTCCACGTCCTCTTCAGTCGTAAACCGCCCCATCGTGAACCGGATGGAGCTATGCGCGAGCTCGTCGTTGCGTCCCAGCGCGCGCAACACATAAGAGGGCTCGAGGCTTGCCGAGGTGCACGCCGATCCCGACGAAACCGCGAGCTCCTTCAGAGCCATGATCAGCGACTCGCCCTCGACGAAATTGAAACTGATGTTGAGATTGCCGGGGATGCGGTGCTCGAGGTCACCGTTCACATACACCTCCTCGATGTCGGAGAGACCCTCGAGCAGGCGCGCGCGCAACCGCTTGAGGCGCGCCGCCTCGGCCTCCATCTCCTCGCGCGCGAGCCGGAAGGCCTCGCCCATGCCCACGATCTGATGGGTGGCGAGCGTCCCCGAACGCATCCCGCGCTCATGACCTCCGCCATGCATCTGCGCCTCGAGACGCACCCGCGGCTTGCGCCGCACATAAAGCGCCCCTATCCCCTTGGGCCCATAGACCTTGTGCGCGCTCAGCGACATCAGGTCGACACCCAATGCCGAGACGTCGATCGGTATCTTGCCGGCACTTTGCGCGGCATCGCTATGAAAGAGGATACCGCGCGGCTTTACGATACGACTGATGGCACCGAGATCCTGGATCACACCGATCTCGTTATTCACATGCATCACCGATACGAGGATGGTGTCCTTGCGCAGCGCCGCCTCGAGCTTGGCCAGGTCCAGCAGGCCATTGGGCTCGGGATCCAGGTACGTGACCTCGAAACCCTCCCGCTCCAACTGGCGCGCAGTATCGAGGATCGCCTTGTGTTCGGTCTTGACCGTAACGATATGACGGCCCTTGCTCTGGTAGAAGTGCGCCACGCCTTTCAGGGCCAGGTTATCCGACTCCGTGGCCCCGGAGGTCCAGACGATCTCCTTGGGGTCTGCGTGGATCAAGGCCGCGACCTCGCCACGCGCCCGCTCCACGGCCTTCTCCGCCTCCCAACCGAAGGCATGCGAGCGCGACGCCGGGTTCCCAAAGTCGCCCTCCATGGTGAGGTAGCGACACATGACCTCCGCCACCCGCGGATCCACCGGGGTGGTCGCCGAATAATCAAGATAGATCGGCTTTCTCATACTTGCTCCCATTCCCGCTTCCGTTTATCGGCAATCCGGCCTTGGGCCGCTTGGCCTGACGCATCACCACCTCCTGCACCTCGGGTTCCGATACCAAGGTCGCGAGCGTGATGCCGTCTAAAAACTCGTAGATCCGCCGGCTGAGCTCCGTCCACAGCTGGTGGGTAAGGCATCGCTCCTCGCCATGGCAATTCTCCTCGCCGCCACAGCGGGTGGCATCGATATTCTCGTTGATGGCCATCACGATCTGCGCCACCGAGATCCGTGCCGCCGGCAACGCCAGGCTGTAGCCGCCCCCCGGACCGCGCACGCTCGCCACCAGCCCCTTGCGCCGCAACTTCGCAAACAGCTGCTCGAGATACGAAAGGGATATCCCCTGCCGGGCCGCGATATCCGCCAACGCCACCGTGTCGTGATGTTGATGCACGGCCAGATCGAGCATGGCGGTGACCGCGTAGCGTCCCTTGGTTGTCAGTTTCATAAGGCCCTCAGGGCATCATTTCCTGGGGCTACAATGCCATACCATAGCAATTTAGTCAACTATTGTCCGCCCGGAATCCTGTCGAGACGCGGTCCCATCATCCCCAGACACCCGGCCGTCGCCACGCTCCGCCGCCTCTTCGCTGGGCGCGCTCAGCGGCACCCCGGCCTGGCGCAACTCCTCGCATAGCTGCTCCATACGCCGGTCAACGCCCTCCAGGTGATCCAGGACGCGATCGATGGCCTGCGCGACCGGATCGGGCATCTGGGCGGCCTGACCATAGGCCTCGAAGCCGATGCGCTGGGCCAGTGCCGCCCGCGACCGCTCGCGCGCCCCGCGCTTGACCACCACGCGGCCCGGGATACCCACCACCGTGGCACCCGCCGGAACGTCCTTCACCACTACCGAGTTCGATCCTATGCGCGCCCCGTCGCCGACCGTGATCGGTCCCAGGACCTTGGCCCCGGCCCCGACCACGACGTTGTTGCCGAGCGTCGGATGGCGCTTCTCGCGCTGCCAACTCGTGCCGCCGAGCGTGACCCCCTGGTACAAGGTGCAATCATCGCCCACCTCGGCGGTCTCCCCGATGACCACCCCCAACCCGTGGTCTATGAAAAACCGCCGCCCGATCCGCGCCCCGGGATGGATCTCGATCCCGGTCAGGAAGCGCGACAATCGCGCGACCGCCTGCGCCGTCCAGCGCCACCCGTGGCGCCACAGACCATGGGCGACCCTGTGTAAGGCCAGGGCATGCACGCCCGGGTACAGCGTGGCGATGTCAAACCACGATCGCGCCGCTGGATCGCGCGCGAAGATGCTGGCAAAATACCCCTTGGCGATCGGTTGTGCCTGATCGGCTCGCGTCTTCTCCATGGCCTCATTAGGCCTTTTCCTACTAATTTTGTCAAGTATTATCCGGGCCAGACGCGCCCTTGCGCGGGGGATACGGGTGCTGGACGGCGTTCAGGATGCCGCGCAGGATCTGGAGTTCATTGTCGTCGGGGTGGGCGCGCCGGAACAGTCGCGTCAGTCGGCGCATGAGCTTGCGGGGATGGCGCTCATTCAGGAAGCCGATGTCGGTGATGACCTGCTCCAGGTGCCCGAGAAAGCGGTTGAAGGCCTCTTGCGGGGCCGGGCGATGGTCGGGCTGGGGGATCGGCACCGCCCCCTGGACGCTACAGCGGATCTCGTAACAGAGGATCTGCACCGCCGCCGCCAGGTTCAGCGAGGCAAAGCCCGGGTCGACGGGAATCTGCACGAGGGCATGGGCATAGTCCACCTCCTCGTTGGTGAGTCCGGTGCGCTCGGCCCCGAACAAAAGCCCCACCGGACCCGAGCGCGCGTGCCCGCATAAGGTGGCGGCCGCCTCCCGGGCATCGAGAGGCGGCAGGGCAATGGTGCGCGCGCGGGCGCTGGTGGCGGCCACGAATACGCAATCGGCGACCGCGGCGCTCACATCGGCGACCACGGCCGCCGCCGCCAGGACATCGTCGGCGCCGGCCGCGCGCGCCACCGCCTCCTCGGCCGGGAAGCGCTGCGGGGCCACCAGCACGAGGTTTTTCAGGCCCATGTTTTTCATGGCGCGCGCGCACGCCCCGATGTTGCCAGGGTGTTGCGGCCGCACCAGGATGATACGGATATCCGGCATACTCACGACAAATAACCCCCGCGCCTGCCCTAGCCGCCATGGGCCGGGTTCATCCCGCCTTTTACACGCCGCCGCGCCCCGCTACAATGCTTGCCTTTTCCGGGAGCCGCCATGCACCCCATGCTGAATACCGCCGTCAAGGCCGCACGTCGCGCCGGGACGGTCATCGTCCGCGCCCTGCCCGATATAGACCGTCTGCGTATCGAGACCAAGAGCCGCCATGACTTCGTGACCGAGGTCGACCGCCGCGCCGAGGAACTCATCATCGAGACCTTGAAGGCGGCCTACCCCGATCACGGCATCCTTGCCGAGGAGAGCGGCGCGGCCGCCGGCAACGAGTGGGAATGGGTCATAGACCCGCTCGACGGGACCACGAACTTCCTCCATGGCTTTCCACAATTCGCGGTATCCATCGCGTTGCGCCGTCGCGGTCGTCTCGAGCAGGCCGTGGTGTTCGACCCGCTGCGCGACGAACTGTTCACGGCCACCCGCGGCGAGGGCGCGCAGCTGAACGATCGGCGCATCCGCGTAAGCCGCGTGGCGGACTTCGACTCGGCGCTCCTTGGTACCGGCTTCCCGTTCCGGGCGAGCGACTCGGTGGCACAATGGGTACGCTTGTTCGAGCGCGTGGCGTGCTGCACGAGCGGGGTGCGGCGCGCCGGGTCGGCGGCCCTGGATCTGGCCTATGTGGCCTGCGGCCGTCTGGACGGTTTTTGGGAGACCGGCCTCAAGCCTTGGGATATCGCCGCCGGGGCATTGCTCGTACGCGAGGCCGGCGGCCTTGCAAGCGATCTCTTCACCGAAGGCGATCCGCTCGATAGCGGTAATATCCTGGCGGCCAATCCGCGCGTCTATGGCCACATGCGCGCGGCCTTCGCCGATATCGTGCATCCGGAGGGCGATTAGGCGACGCAGGCCCGGAGATCGCCGGCGCCCGCACCCCTTTTAAGGCAGGGCCAGGCGCGCCCCTCGCGTCTCGACGGTAAGCGCGCTTGCGGCCCTGTCCGGCTGCTGCGGCGGGGCCGACGCCGGCGAGGCCGCGAACGCCGCGCGCCGCGGGGCGATCCGCAGAACCGCCTCGGTCTGCGCCTCGGCGAGTACGGCCACGCCGATGGCATACTCGCGTGGGCGCGCGCGCTTCAACCAACGCACGGTAGCCGCCAGCCATTGGCCGCTCCCGGAAGGATCCTTAACACCGATCCAGGTCCCGGGGGCGGGCGGAGGTCCCTCGAGGCCCTGACAGCTGAGCCACAGACCTGACCGTCCGGCATCGCGGATGGTCCAGGTCGTCACGCGTGGCAGGCCGGCACCCCGCCCGTTTACGGCCGTCGCCTCCTCCCGGCCCCACGGCACGTCCAGATCGACGAAACCGTGGCGAAGCTGGTCGTGGGCCCGTAGCCGTCGCAGACTGGCAAGACCCTGGCAGACGAGGCGTTCGCCGCGCAGCGGCACGCGCAAGGAGCGTCGCCGCACCCCCGGGCGCCAGGTCTCGCCCAGGCTTGCACAAAGCCGCAAGGCGAGGTCCGGCAGCACGCGCGCGGCGAGCCGTGGCGGCAGCGGCCGGTGCGCACGGATATCGTCCCGCAATCGTGCCAGTTCCGACAACACCGCGCCGGTATCCAGGTATAACGAGGCCTCGCTATCCGCCGGCTCCGCGACCCTGTCGGCCTCCGGGACAATGGCAAACCCGGCTGTTTCATTCAACACGGCCCGCTCACCGACCTCGGCGATGAGCTCGCAGACCGCATCGATGCCCCCTTCCGGCAGTGCGTAGGGGTCCGACAGGCCCATGAGCAGGACATTGACATAGAGACGCTCCAACCCGAGCGTCGGGGCACCGGCCGCCTGGAATAGGGTATGGATACGCCGCCAGAGTCCAGGCGGGGCCGGCACATAGGCGCGGTAGGCCGCGCGCAGGACCTCCGAGAGCCCACTGATCGCGCCCGCCACGGCCATGCGTCGCTCATCAGCTGGCAACTCCGGGGTGAGCGCCATCTGATATCCCTGGGCCATCTCGGAATGCAGCGTGGTGGCCAATCCGGCCACGGCACCCGTATTGCCGGGACGCGCAAGCACGGCGGTGAGATCTGCCGCCGAACGCGTATAGTGGCGCAGAAGCGTGATGCGCGTGACCGGGTCGAGGAGTGTCGCGTTCAGCGCGCGCACCGATTGCCCAAGGAGCGCCAATGCCCGCCCGGGTTCGGCGGTCGGCAGCGCATCGATCCACGCCTTGAGGCGCCGCTCGCGCCACGGCAGCCACCGCCCTTGCCGCCCCTCGATCACGTCCATTGGTGAGGATCCTTTGGTAGCAGACTGCACCATAGTATCCACGGGTCCCACAAAACCGCAAGCGCGCGGAGTTTCCTGGGACCACGGCTTCGCCTAATATGGCGGCTTTTGGGAGGATCAGCGTCATGACCTATGTGGTCACCGAGAACTGCATCAAGTGCAAATACACAGACTGCGTAGAGGTCTGCCCGGTCGATTGTTTTCGGGAGGGCCCCAACTTTCTCGTGATCGACCCCGACGAATGCATCGACTGCACATTATGCGTCCCGGAATGCCCCGTCGGCGCGATCTTCTCAGAAGATGAGATCCCCGAGGAGCAACGCGATTTCATCGCCCTGAACGCCGAACTCGCCAGGGCCTGGCCTGTCATCCTGGAAAAGAAAGACCCGCCGGCGGATGCCGCGCAATGGGACGGAGTAAAAGGGAAGCGCGACCAACTCGAGAAGTAGCGAGGCGGGCCGCCGTACGGGACCGGCGCCAGCGCCCATGGTCCCGTACGGGGCACTCGCCCTAAGCGCCGGATGCGATCCGATCCATCCCGCCATTGATCGCCTGCTGGCAGGCCGAGACCCAACGACAGACGCGCATCACGGCGCTCGCCGGGTACAACCCCGCGCACCCGTCGGCAGGCCGTGACCGGCCCCGCCGTCGGCGGCGCGCACAGGGGGCGCTACGCGTCTTGTGGCACGATGCGGCCGGTATCGCCCGCGAGTGCGGCGATCAACCGATCCTCGAGCTCGATGCGCGTCGCCAGGGCCTCGCCCAATGCCGAGAGATCCGCCGCGAGGTCGGCGGCCTGAGCGCGATCACCGAGGTGGGCGTACTTGTCGTTGAAGCGAATGGCGATCTGCGTACAGGTCTCGATACGCCCATAGATCTCGCCCCCAGCGTCACCACCGCCCGGCGGCGCTCACGGCCATCGACGAGGTGTTGGTACAAGGAAAAATGGGCGGCCGCCATGTAATCCACAAGGATCTGGCAGAAGGCCTGGAGTACGCCATCCCCGACTGCCTCGCCGGCGAAGGGGTCGAGGCCCGCGACCCGGCAGAAAAGCACCAGCATCTCACGACGCTCGGCGAGTAATCGTTCGATCATGCCGCGCCCGGCT
This sequence comes from Acidiferrobacter thiooxydans, assembly GCF_003333315.1. Taxonomy (GTDB): domain Bacteria; phylum Pseudomonadota; class Gammaproteobacteria; order Acidiferrobacterales; family Acidiferrobacteraceae; genus Acidiferrobacter; species Acidiferrobacter thiooxydans. The sequence goes on along the minus strand of NZ_PSYR01000001.1, from coordinate 1,042,736 downwards.
GCCCGCCGGTCCACAACGCCCCTCGTTGCCGTGGCCATGCCGCCCCCAATGCCGATGTGCGCCCGCGTGTCGTCGTTTACGGGGGACACATAAATTGCCCAAATGCCACTATAAGACAGCGGCCGCAGCGGGACAAGGCGACTAGAACGGCAAACCCGGCATCTTGCCCTTCATGCCGGCCAACATGCGTTTGAGTCCGCCCTTGCCCATCTGCTTCATCATGCGCTGGGCCTGCGCGAATTGCTTGAGCAGGCGGTTGACTTCCGGCACACCGGTGCCCGAACCCTGGGCAATGCGGCGCTTGCGCGAGCCGCGTATGGTGTCGGGGAAACGACGCTCCTGAGGCGTCATGGAATTGATGATGGCCACGAGGCGACGGGTGTCATGATTCTGCAGCTGCGCGCGTGCCGCCGCCGGGAGATCGTTCATGCCCGGGAGCTTGTCGAGCACCCCGGCCATGCCGCCCATGCGCTCCATCTGGAGCATCTGCTCGCGAAAGTCCTCGAGATCGAAGCCCTTGCCCTTCTTGAACTTCTCGGCCAGACGCTCGGCGCTCTGGCGGTCGACCTTACGCTCGGCCTCTTCGATCAGCGTCAGGACATCACCCATACCCAGGATGCGTGAGGCCAGACGTTCCGGGTGGAAGGGTTCGAGCCCGTCGGTCTTCTCGCCCGTACCCAAAAACTTGATGGGTTTGCCGATCACCGCGCGCAGCGAGAGCGCCGCCCCCCCGCGCGCATCGCCGTCGGTCTTGGTGAGAATCACGCCGGTAAGCGGCAGGGCCTCATCGAAGGCCTTGGCTGTATGCACGGCATCCTGACCGGTCATGCTGTCGACCACAAACAGGGTCTCTATCGGCGCGGTGACGGCATGCAGGGCGCGCACCTCGTTCATCATGGTCTCGTCGATATGCAGCCGCCCGGCGGTGTCGACGATGAGGACATCCATGGCCTCGCGCCGCGCCAGATCCACGGCGCGGCGCGCGATCACCTCCGGGGACTCCGTGGGCGACCCTTTATAGAAGACCACCCCGACCTCGTCTGCCAGGCGCTCGAGCTGGTCCATGGCCGCCGGACGATAGACGTCGACGCTCACAAGCGCCACCTTCTTGCGCTCACGCTCGCGCAGCAGACGCGCCAGCTTGCCGGCACTCGTGGTCTTCCCCGAACCCTGCAGACCCGCGAGCAGCACCACCGCCGGCGGGCGGGTGGCCAGATTCAGCCGGTCACATGCCGCCCCCATGGTCTCCACCAGGGTGTCGTGCACGATCTTGACCACGGCCTGGCTCGGGTTCAGGGTGGCCATCACCTCCTGGCCGAGCGCCCGCGTGCGTATCGTCTCGATCAGGGTTTTCGTGGTCGACAGCGCGACATCCGCCTCCAGAAGGGCGATCCGCACCTCGCGCAATGCCTCACCGATGTTTTTCTCGGTCAGACGCGCCTCTCCGCGCAGGGTGCGCAGCGCGCCCTGCAAACGATTGCTCAGCGTTTCGAACATCTCTGTCTCCTGTGACCCATCGCCGACCTCCCGGGCGCGGGGCCTTCCCGCAACCCCCCAGGTATGCCATTATCCTGCCACCGTTACCCGTGCTGTCCTATGATACAACTCCTCTTCCATATCGTGGCCGTCATTCTCTATGCGCTCGCCGGCATCTACTACTGGCGCGCCCTGGAATCACCGCCGGGCGGCCAACATGATCGCCGGCGTGGTGCCTTCATAGGGGCCCTGGCGGTCATCTTGCAGGCCGGCCTGCTCATAGGCGACATCGATCACGATGGCCATCTGACGCTCGGCGTGGGCACCATCCTGTCCCTCGATGCCTGGGCGGTGGCCGCGATCTTCCTCGTGGCGTCGCTGCGCAAGCCCATCGAAAGCCTCGGGGCGTTCATCATGCCAAGCACGGCGGTGGCGACCATGGGACAGATATTCCTGCCGGCGAGTAGCGAGGATACGCGCATCAGCGATCCTTGGCTCGTGGCCCACATCGTCATCTCGATCCTGGCCTACAGCCTCCTTAGCATCGCCGTCGTTCAGAGCCTCGTCCTGTGGGTCCAGGAAAGCCGCCTGCGCCGCCGCCACCCGGCCCAGCTGCTGCGCGCGATCCCGCCGATGGAGACCATGGAGACCCTGATGTTCGAAATGATCCAGGTGGGATTCGTGCTCCTTACGCTGACGCTCATCAGCGGGTTCTTCTTCTCCGAGCAACTGTTTGGCGACCCCCTGCCCTTCACCCACCACAGCGTGCTCTCGCTCGTGGCATGGCTGGCCTTCGCCATCCTGCTCATAGGCCGCCGCCAGTTCGGATGGCGCGGGCGCAACGCCGTGCGCTGGACCGTCGGCGGCTTCGTGCTGCTGTTATTCGCCTACCTGAGCGCCGAATTCCTGTTCAAGCTGGTCCTGCCCAGCTGAGACGGCCCCGGCCAACACCCGTCCGGGCGGCCATTCTCCCTGGGGCACCGATCCTGAATGTCCGATGGCATGCCCATCTGCGGGTAGGCCGGGGGCGCAGACTCCCATACGGGAATGCCTCCACCACCACCGGGCGGCCCGGGCCTCATGGCCCCCCATTGAGAATGGCGGCGCTTTGATATGGTTTGCTCGGGGATCGGCCGATCCGGGGCGCCGTCCTGGCACTTCCGGCCCCGAACGGCCGCTATCGGCGGCGCGTCCCGGCGTCCTTCGATCGCGCAAAGCCCGCCCGCCCCAACACAGATGCCCCCCATCGAGGATCGATCCGCCTTACTCCCAGAGCTTGGCCGCCATCAGCAGTACGGTGATCGCCATCATCACCTTCACCCACAGCTCTCCACGCCGGCTCATCGTAAGCCCGGTAGCCCACCGCGCCCCGACCATACCGCCAGCGGCGATGATCAAGCCGAGCCCCAGTGGATTTGCCCCATCCAGGCGAAGATAAGGGTGGCAGGCAACGTGTACACCGCGATAATGAGAGTTTTATAGGCATTGACGTGCGCGAGATTCTTGGTGAGCAAATGGCGCAGGGTAAAGATGAAGAGGAAGCCGATACCAAGCTGCATGAAGCCGCCGTAAAAGCCCAGCCCCAGCATGGTCGGATACAGCCATGGCGATGCCACGCCATCGGGACGTTCAGATCTTTCTATGGCCCTCTTCGGGGAAAACAGGCTGGCCGTGCTGAACGCCAATACGATCACCAGAATGCGCTGAAACCAGAAATTGCCGATATGAACGCTCGCAATGGCCCCCAGTATGGCTCCTGGCAGGGTCCACAGGGCGAGCTTCACCCCCGCTTTCAAATCCACCAGGTTATGGTGGCAGAAGGTGCGCGCGGCGGTGACGTTTTCCACAAAAATGCCGATGCGGTTGGTGCCGTTTGCGGTGATGGGGTCGAGGCCCACAAAGATCAGTACCGGCAGGGTCAACCTGGATCCCGCGCCAGCCAGGACGTTGATGAACCCGGCTCCCACCCCGACAGAAAAACAATACCGGGAGAAGCCACCATGGCGTGGTGAGTGATGGCAGCGTCAGCAAATGCCAGCCTTAGAGAGGAGTGGACACGAAGGCCATGATACAGGCCCTCTTTAAACGAAACAGAGGGCCATTGAATTCGTTGGCCCCTCAGGGCAATTCGTACGCGAGCCGGCCACCCGGGTCTTGCCGTATACCAAGCCCCTGAAGCGACGACGGCTCCAACCTCACTGCTTGGCGCGCCTATCCGCTATCGGATCGAGGCCACCGCGGGTACCCAAGTCCTGGGCCGCCTGCAGCCTTCCCCGCCCCCCTGGCGCTTAAGGGCGCGGGGTCGTGGGATCGGTGGGGCCGACGCCACCCGGCGCCGTCATCGGCCACTGCCGTTTCCTGATCCGGCCCCACGTGCGGGTCGAAAATCTCGCGCGGCAGGTCGGCGCCGACGGGACTTGCGCCCAGGCCCCGTGCCCGCTGCCTGAGAGACCTTGGTCGATCCCGCCCGATTCGCCGCCCGTTCGGCCGGCCATACCGGGCATGGCGACCGCGCCGCCAACGGGATCGACGTCCGGCATCCGCTCGTCTGGTTCCCGTAGTCCCCGTGGTGGCACCCATTTCCGACCACGGCGTTTTCCATTGAGAATGGCGGCCCACCCGGGGTCAATCTCGAAAAACACCGCGGCCTATGGTAGGGTCTCGTGCTTGACTCTCAGGAGCCCCTTCGACCCTTGGACCACGTCCGCCTCGGTATGCTGGCCGGCGTACTGCTGTTTCTGATCTTCCTGTCCGGATTCTTCTCCGCGGCTGAAACCAGCCTCATGACGGTCAATCGTTACCGCCTCCGCCACCTCGCTGAATCCGGCCACCGGGGCGCGCGTCTTGCCCGTCGTCTGCTGCGCCGCCCAGACCGCGTCCTGGGCGTGGTGTTGCTCGGCAACAACTTCGGCAACATCGCCGCCTCCTCGGTCGCCACGCTGATGGCCGTCCGGCTCTACGGGGCCGGCGTGTTGGCCCTGGTCACCGGGGTGCTGACGCTCGTCATCCTCATCATCTCAGAGGTGGCCCCCAAAACCTTGGCGGCGCTCTACCCGGAGCCCGTGGCCTTCGGGTCGGCCTATGTGCTGACACCGCTTTTGCGCGTCATCTACCCGCTCGTCGCGGCCGTCAACTTCACCGCCAATCATCTACTGCGCGCCTTCGGCGTGTCGGTCAAGCCGCGCACCCCCGACCAGATGAGCGCCGAGGAGCTGCGGGCCGTGGTGCTCGAGGCCGGTAGCCTCATACCCACCACCCACCGGGCGATGTTGCTGGCCATCCTCGATCTCGAAAAGAGCACCGTGGAAGACGTCATGGTGCCCCGTCGCGAGGTCGAAGGTATCGACCTTGGCGCCGACTGGGACGAGATCGTGGACCTCCTCGGACGCAGCCATTACACGCGCCTGCCGGTATTCCATGGCAGCCTCGACAACGTCATCGGCATGCTCCACGTGCGCCGCGCCCTGCATCTCGCGCTCGCCGGCCGGCTGACCCGCGACACCCTGAAATCGGCGGCGCTCGAGCCCTACTACATCCCCCAGGGCACGCCGCTTGCCACTCAGCTCATGAATTTCAAGACCATGCGCCGGCACATCGGGCTGGTGGTCGACGAATACGGCGACCTCATGGGTCTCGTGACCTTGGAGGAGATCCTGGAGGAGATCGTCGGTGAATTTACCACCCAGGCCCCGGGCACGCCCGAGGACATCTTCCCGCAACCCGACGGCAGCTTCCTCATCAACGGCAGCACCAGCATCCGTGACATCAACCGCACGCTTGGCTGGCAGCTACCCTTGAACGGGCCCAAGACCCTGAATGGACTCATCACGGAGTACCTGGAAGACATACCGTCGCCCGGGACCAGCCTGCTTTTGAACGGCTATCTCGTGGATATCGTCCGCACGCGCGGCACCGCAATCCAGGTGGCGCGCCTCAAGGCCCATGCCGTGGCCACCAAAAAGCGCGACGAGGACGAGTAAACAAAGCCCCCGCGAAGTCGCCACGTCAGGGGGGCGCGCCGCGGCCGGCCTCCAGGCGGGCAAGATGCGCGCGTGCCGCCTGAAGAAGCGCCGGTGCCAACCCCCGGCGCTCGGCGATCGTCAGGCCGTGCGAGGAGCCGCTCTCGCCCATGACGAGTTCATAGGTCGGGGCCAGTCGTTCGCGGTCGAAACGCATGGTGGCATTGGTCAAGTAGGGATGGGAGGCGGCATAGCCCTTGAGGGGGCTCAAATGAGTCGTGATGATACCGCGGACACGGCGGTGCGCGAGCTCATCGAGTACCGCCATGGCGAGCGCCGCACCCTCCTCGGGATCGGTCCCGGTACCAAGCTCATCCATCAATACTAGAGTCTCGCCGTCGGCTTCGCGTAAGAGCCGTATCAAGACCTCCACATGGCTCGCAAAGGTCGACAGCTGGTGGAGAAGGCTCTGACGATCGCCGATGTCGACGATGACCCGGCGGAAACGACCGACGACGGCCTCCCCCTCGCCCGGAATGTGCAGCCCGCAATGGGCCATGGTCACAAGCAACCCCACGGTCTTTAGGACCACGGTCTTGCCGCCGGTGTTGGGACCGGTCACAAGCAGCATGGGGTGGCTATCATCGAGCGCGATCGAGAGCGGCACGGGACAGGGACCACGGCGATCGGCGAAGGCCAGCAGCATGGCCGGATGGTACACGGCGGTAAGCCGCAAGAGCGGTTCCGGCACGAGTCGCGGGGCGTGCGCGTTCATGTGAATGCTGAGGTGACCGGCGGCGAACGCGAGGTCGATCCAGGTGACTGCCCCCAGCAGGGCCTCGAGGGCCTCGAGGGCGGCCGCGACCTCGGCGGTCAATGTCCGGCGCACAGCCAATTCCTCGGCGTCGCGCCGTCCGGCGCATGCCTCAAGGCGGTTATTGGCGGCCACCGCCTCCAGAGGTTCCACGAGATAACGGCGCCCATGGCCGGCCGGTCCACGACGTACGCCCTTGATGGTATCGGCAACCTGCGGGGCCACTGCCAGAAGGAGCCGCGATCCACTGCTGACAATGGCATCATCGCCCTCATCGGCGGCGCCGAGGGCCGCCAGGCGTTGTCTTAGCAAGTCCTCGACGTCGGCACGCCCGCGGCTCATCTCCTGGGCCAGCTCCGCGAGCCTCGGGCTCGCCGTGTCATTCACGCGCCCGCCCGGCGTCACCGCAGCATCGAGCTGTGCGAGCAGCTGCGGCGCACCCGCCAGGGCCCCTTCATCGGGATACAGGTCCGGATACTGCGCGCACAAGGCGCGTAGCGCCGTGCCGGCACGCATCAGTTGGGCGATATGGGCAAGCGCGGTCCCGGCCAACGCCGCGCGCGCCTGGCCGGCCTGGCGCAGGGCCGCACGAATATCCGGCAAGCGCGGCAGGGCGGCCGCACCCTGCTCAATGGCGCGCCGCGCGGCGGTCACCGCCCTTTGCAAGGCCTGGGCGGCCCCAATATCAGGGGCCGGGACCAGCGCACGCGCGGCGTCCGCCCCGTAGGGGGTGGCCGTCAAGCGCTCCAGGAGGCGTCGGACAGCGGCAAATTCCAAGGCATCGAGATCAGCGTCCATATCGTCTCTCCCGGCAGGCTTATGATCGGATGTGGGCCACGTCGTCGCGCAGATACACCGGTACCGCGGCACAGGCGCGGACGAACGCCGCGCGCTCATAGGCCTCCTCGGCCAGCGCCAGCACCGCACGCGCCGTGGGTGAGCGGTCCGAGACATGCCGCTTCGGCAACGTCTCTCCAAAACGGTCCCTATAATGGTCGATGCCGCTACCGACCGCACAGTCCGTATCCGCCGGACACACCACCCGCTCCGGCGGGGCCACGCGCTCCTCCCCGCAGGCCACCACCAGACCCGTGGCCTCGCGCCTGTAGACCCCGTAATAGACCTCGTCACGACGGGCATCGAGGGCCGCCAGCACCTGCTGCCCAGGGGCCTCCTGCGCGAGCGCCGCAAGCGACGAGACCGGAACGACCGGCAGGTCGCGCGCATACGCAAGCCCCTGGGCCACGGCCGCGGCCACGCGCAGACCGGTAAACGATCCGGGACCACGCCCGAAGGCTATGACATCGACTACGCTAAGATCGCATCGGAGGTCGGCGCACAAAACGCGCAGCAGATCGAGTACGGTCTCGGCCCGCGCCGTACTATCGCGCAGCCCCCGCTCGTAAACCACGCCATCGATCTTCAGGGCCACTGATACGAATGCGCTCGCGGTCTCGACGGCGAGCAGGTTCATGGCCTCTCCATGAACAGGTCGGCGAGTGCCTGATCCCATGAGGGCAGGGTGATCCCCAGATGCTCCTTCAGGCGAGCACCGTCGAGCACCGAGTAGGCCGGGCGATGCGCCGCAGTGGGATAATCAGCCGTCGTAATCGGCAACACCGCGACCGCCAATCCGAACGACCGCACGATGGCCTCGGCAAAGCCGTGCCAGCTCGTTGCGCCATCGCACGCTGCATGATAGAGCCCGGCGCAGTCTGCGGCCCGCGGGTGCACAAGAATCGCGCGTGTCGTTTGCGCGAGGACGGTTACCGGCGTCGGACTGCCGTACTGGTCGCAGACGATGCGGAGCGGCCCGTTCGCGGCCAATCGCCGAACGGTCGTCAGAAAGTTTCGGCCCTCGCGATCATAGAGCCAGGCCGTGCGCAGGACGAAGGCCGTAAGGGGGCGTGCCAGCACCGCCTCCTCGCCCAGGCGCTTGCTCTCTCCATAGACGTTGAGGGGGGCTGTGAGGTCGTCCTCCCGATAGGGGCGCCCCGCAGTCCCATCGAAAACATAATCGGTCGAGTAGTGCACAAGCCAGGCCCCGACGGACAAGGCGGCATCGGCCAGATACCCTGGGCCATAGGCATTGATGCGCAGCGCCGTGTCGCGCTCCGCCTCTGCCTTGTCGACGGCCGTATAGGCGGCGGCATTCACGATGACCCCGGGGCGCAGGCGCCGCACCGCGGCATGCACCGCCGTCTCGTCCCCGATATCACAATCTGCGTGGCTTAAGGTATGCACAGGGCCCAGTCCGGCCAGGACCTGCGCAAGCGCGCGGCCGAGCTGACCCTGGGCCCCGAACAACGCTATGCCCTGGCGGGCTTTGTCAGCGTGCGCCATGGCCGCCCCTCGTCGCTCATGACAATGATTCCAAAAGTGGTGATCTCCCGCCAACGCCCCTACGCGTGTCGCCGGATGCGCCGCAGCGACCGCGGCCCGCAACGATGTGCACCCTCGACAGCCGGCGCGCGCACGCCGCGCGCCGCCTCACCGACTCCGCGGCCGCGTCGCCACCGGGAGCGGCGATTATAGCAAACCGCGCGTGATGGCCGCCATTTGACAGCCCCATGGGAAATTGGCAAAGTCCGGGGATGCGCATCCACCACCTCCCCGGCACCGATCTTGCCATTTCCGACATCGGTCTTGGCACCATGACCTTCGGCGAGCAGACCGACCAGGCCTGCGCGCATGCCCAGCTCGACTATGCGCTGTCCGAGGGCATCAACCTGTTCGATATGGCGGAGATGTATCCGGTGCCGGGACGCGCCGAGACCCAAGGGGCCACGGAGGCCATCGTCGGCGCGTGGCTTGCCCGACAGGCGCGCGATCGGGTGGTGATCGCCACCAAGGTCGCCGGGCCCTTGCGCGGCTTTCGATGGATACGGGGCGGGCCGCTCGCCCTCGACCTCGCCAACATGCGCGCGGCGCTCGAAGCGAGCCTGAAGCGGCTGAAGACCGATTATGTCGACCTCTACCAGATTCACTGGCCGTCGCGTCCTCTCCCGCTATTTGGCGGCACACAGTACGAGGCCCAAGATACCGTAGACAGGGCCGCGGAGATCGAGGAGCAGCTTCAGGCGCTCGCCACGCTCGTGCGCGAAGGCAAGGTGCGCTACATCGGCCTCAGCAACGAGACCCCGTGGGGGACGCTGCGCTTTCTGGAGGCCGCCGGGCGCCTCGGTCTGCCGCGAATCGTCACCATTCAAAACGCCTACAACCTCCTGAATCGAACCTTCGAGTCGGGGCTAGCCGAGGTATGCCATCGCGAGCGTCTGGGCCTTTTGGCTTACAGCCCGCTTGCCTTTGGCGTACTCACCGGCAAATACCGGACGCATAGCGACCCGCAGGCGCGCCTGAATCGCTTCCCGGAATTCAGCCCGCGCTATCGCAAGGCGGCCATCGTGCCGGCCGTGGATGCGTACGCGCGTGTTGCCGAGAATTTCGGCTTGTCGCTCGGGGCCCTGGCGCTCGGCTTCGTGCGCTCGCGCTTCTTCACCGCCTCCACTCTGCTGGGCGCGCGCACCGTGGAACAACTGAAGGAAAACATCGTGCACGCCAAGGTCGCGCTATCGCCCGAGGCGCTCGCCGCCATCGAAGAGGTCCACCTGAAATCCCCCAATCCAGCACCCTGACACGCCGCTACATCAGGCCTGCGACAATGTTGATGGTAAGCGCCAGGATCAGGGTGTTGAAGGCAAACGACAGTACGCCATGCAGCAAGGCCGCGCGCCGCACACTATGCGAAGTGATGGCCACGTCCGAGACCTGCGAGGTCATGCCGATGACAAACGAGAAATACAGAAAATCCATATAATGCGGCAGGGCCGATCCCGGAAAGTGCAGCCCCCCATCGTCACGCACACCGTCTGGCACCGCGCGCCCCCGGTAATAACTGTGCGCGTAATGAAAGGCAAAAAGCGTGTGCACAACCAACCACGACCCGGTAATGGCCGAGACCGCGAGCGCCAGATAGAAGACCTTCTCCGAGGCTGACGCGCCCTTCATGTAACTCAGCAAAAACAAAATGGCAAAAACACTCGCACAGGCCGCAAGCAGCGCCATCGACAGCAGCGCAAACCCGCTTTGATCCTGATCGACCGTACTGCGGCAGGTCTCCTGGGCATCGGCAAACACCATCACTATCCCCGCCAGGATCAAAAACGTAAGGCACGCCGCATCCCAGCCGAGCAACAGCCGGATGTCAGTGAGATGCTGGGACGCAACGGTCATGAATACCGCAGTCCCCGCGAGTACCGATGCCGCAAGGCGCCGACGGGCCCCGAAAGCCCGTGCGGCGCGCATGAGCGACCGCAACATGCTTTTAAGAGGTCTTGCCTTGCCCCAAAAGCGTCTTGACCGGTAACGCGTACATCCAACCGAAGTTGCTGCCGATGAGGTAGGTGTCCCCCATCACCACGCCGTTCTGGGGACCGAAGCCGCCATGATGGGTCATATACTTGGATAGGACCTTCCCGGTCTTACGGTCTAGCACGAAGATCGCGCCGTTACCCACGGGAAAGATCACATCCGAACCCGTCACGCTGGGCGCGGCCTTCATCTTGATCTTGAGAGGCGTATGCCAGAGCACCTTGCCGGTCTTTAGTTGCACCGCGTAAGCCGTGGCGGTCACGGGACTCCCGGTATAAATCGTTCCACCCACGATCATGGGCACGGCATCCTTGTTGCGTGGCGGCACCTTGCCGACCCCGAGCGTCGTCTGCCATAGGATTTTGCCGGTCTTGGCATCGAGCGCTATCTCCACGCTCTTTGCCCGGTGATGGCCCTTGGCCTTGCGCTCGAACTGGGTGACCACGATGCCGCGCGACTGCGCTGGGGCACAATCGCCCATGCTGCTCGAAAAGACCGCATGAGGGGCCGTGCGCCATGCTAGCTTCCCGGTCTTGGCGTCTATGGCATAAAGGGCGCTCGGATGGGTGCCTCCCATGATGACGAGATGATGGTAGACCGTGGCTGACGACATGCTCACGAATGACTTGATGGGGACGCGCCATTTGAACTTGCCGGTGGCGGCGTTGAGCCCGTAGATGTGTCCGTCCCCATTGCCAAAGACCAGCGTCCCATCGTCGATCGCGGGCGTTGGCATATCCTCGCCTTTGGTATGATAGACCCAGGCGAGCTTGCCGGTGGCGGCATGTACGGCGTAGATGCCGCTGATGTCGGTCCCGCGCACGATGCTTGCGCCTTTGTGTCCGAATTTCACCGCCTGCGTATAGCTGAAGTTGGAGTTCCCTCCGCCTACATACACAAGCTTCTTGGGACCGCGCCCGGCCACGAGCGGAGTGGTCATGATCTGGTTTAATGCATTGAACTTCCAGAGCATATGCCCGTCTGATCCGTCGAGGGCGTATAGGAAGCCATTGTCGTCTGCGACATACACCTTGCCGTCAACGACCGATGCCCCGATAGGAATGCCGACCAGGTCGCGTACCGCCGTGATACTGACGTAGGTCTGCTTGATCGCGGGCTTTTTCATGCCCTTCGGAACGGCCTCAGGGACATGAAAGACCCAATGTACGGGCTCGCCGACGGTCCCCTGCGGCGCCTTGTAGCGGGCGTCGTGGGCGGCGTTGAGCCCATAAAGCGGCCACGCATGGGGTGATGCGAGCGCGGTCTTGGCTGATGAACTGGCAACAGGCGAGGCCTTATGACTGCATCCCGACAGTAAAGCAAGCGCTGCCAGGCTGGCAACAACAGACAGGCGTATAGCGGGTCGTGCTTCCATATCCCTGATTCCTCCCGGAACTCTTGTGTGGGACTGCATCGAATGCCAAACCCTAGGCGATAGGTGGCGCGTGGTCAAGGGACGTGCATCCCAGGGCCCGCGCCAATTTGGCGCCATGCTATCATGGCAGCGGGAGCGGCCCCGGCACGGTCCAGGGGCCGGATACCATAAGCGGTCATAACCAACGCTCCGGAGCCCAGTTCAGAAATGGAACGGTTTAATCTTGCATTCTTTCGCGGTGCATGGCGCATCAGCGCGCCCTACTGGAAGTCCGAAGAACGCTGGTCGGCCTATGGGCTGCTCGCGGTCGTCGTCGGCTTGAGCCTGGGACTCGTCTACATCAACGTCCTCATAACAGAGTGGTACAACGGCTTCTACGACGCGCTCCAACACTATAATGAAACCGCCTTCTGGGCGGACATGCTGCGCTTTTCGTGGCTTGCGGGGCTTTATATCGCCGGCTACGTGTATCAGCTCTACCTGGGAGAAATGCTTCAGATCCGCTGGCGGCGCTGGATGACCCACTACTACCTCAAGGACTGGCTGAGCGACCGCGCCTACTATCGCATGCAGCTTTTGAGCGACGGTACCGACAACCCTGATCAGCGTATCGCAGACGACATCAGCGCATTTATTCGCGGTACCCTGAGACTTGGTCTCGGTCTTTTGAGTTCGGTCGTGACCATCGCCTCCTTCATCACCATGCTCTGGATGCTATCGGACCGCCTGACGATCCCGATAGATGGGCAGAAATGGGAGATCCCGGGTTATCTCGTGTGGGCCGCGCTCATCTATTCCGTGGCTGGGACCTGGATCATGCTCAAACTGGGTCGGCCCTTGATCGGCTTGAGCTTCAATCAGCAACGGTTCGATGCGGATTTTCGTTTCAATCTCGTCCGCGTGCGCGAGAACACCGAGAGCATCGCGCTCTATGGCGGCGAGGATCAGGAACATAAAGGTCTGGGGGAGCGCTTTGCGTCTATCTTTCGCAACTATTGGGCGATCATGCGTCGGCAGAAGATCCTCAACTGGTTCTCGGCGGGATACGGGCAAGCGGCCATCATCTTCCCGTTTCTCGTAGCCGCACCGAGCTTTTTCGCAAAGCAGATCCAGTTGGGCCTCGTCATGCAGATCTCGTCGGCCTTCCAGCAGGTGCAGGGGGGGCTCTCCTACATCGTGACGATCTACCCCGACCTTGCCGCATGGCATGCGGTCGTGGACCGACTCACGGGCTTTAGCGAACACATGGCCAAGGTCCGCGGCGTTGCCGCCGACATCGATGCCATCACCCAAGAGACCGCCGACAAACTCCAGCTTCAGTCGGTGAGTCTCCATGTCCCCGATGGGCGCCCGCTACTATCGGATCTGTCGCTGTCGGTGGAACCGGGAGAGACCATGCTACTTACGGGGCCATCCGGCAGTGGGAAGAGCACATTGATCCGGGCGCTCGCCGGCATCTGGCCGTTTGGAAGCGGCCGGATCGCGGCGCCACCCAAGAGTTCCTCGCTATTTCTGCCCCAAAAACCTTACCTGCCCCTGGGGACCTTGCGCGAGGTCCTCCTCTACCCTCACGGTCGACCGGACACCGCGAACGACGCCCTGACCGAGGCGCTCACGGCCGTTGGGCTCGCGCGCCTCATCCCGCAGTTGGATGAACAAAAGTCCTGGCCGCTCATCCTGTCGCTCGGCGAGCAGCAGCGCATCGCGTTTGCGCGCATCCTTCTGCAAAAACCCCAGTGGATCTATATGGACGAAGCGACATCGGCGCTCGACGAGGCCGCCGAGGGGGAACTCTATACGCTGCTACGCCACCGTCTGCCAAACAGCACGGTGGTGAGCGTTGGCCACCGATCGGCGCTGAACGCCTACCACAAGACGCGTCTGCAACTAACCGGAAACGGTGCTTGGAAGGTCATCCCGGCCGGCACCTGAGGTTCGCGCCATGCGCACGAAGGCCTCGCGCAGCCCCTTGGCGTCACGCACGGGGGCGTCGAAATCGATGCGCAGCCGGCCGCCACGGGTGGCGATATCAAAACCCTCGGGATCGATGCCGACGAGGCGCGGCTCGGATTCGTCCACGCCCAGCGCCCGACAATAGCGAATAAGGGCGTCCTTATGGTCGGCGTTCATATGGACCACGGCGCCGCTCTCCGCCGCCACCAATTCCGCATCGAACGACTCGCGCGATAGGCAGTAGTCTTCCCCGCGTATCCAATGAATATCGCCAAAGCCGCCGATAAACCGCACGCGCTCGACGGACAGTTTATAAAAGCGGAAGTCGTGGATCGCAAAATATTCCTGGGCCTGCGGCAGATAACGCAGGTATCGGTCCCGCAAGGCCGCATCGCCTTCGATTACAGTCGCCCGCCCCATGAGGGTCGCACGCCCCGACTGCTGGATGTCGGACTTCTCGTCCTCCCAAGCCAGCAGACTTACACGGCTATCCCGTTGAATGTTGCGGCTATGCTGGGCCAGATCGGATAACAACAGGATCGGGTGCCCTTCGAAATCCAGGATATAAGGGGCCACGGACCCGAACGGCCACCCGTCCATATCCGCGGATAAGGTCGACAGGATACCGTTGCTGTGGGTGCGCGCCAGTCGACGCGCATCGCGTACCGCCTTCCGATAGTTTTCGCTCATGCCAGCCATTCTAGCAAAGGCCTCCGGAAAATTGACCAATTCCGTGCATTTCCGTAAACTGGCCGACACCGGGCGATTAGCTCAGCGGTAGAGCACTGCCTTCACACGGCAGGGGTCAGTGGTTCGATCCCACTATCGCCCACCAATATAATCCAGCACTTAGCTCATCATCCTCCCCACGAAATCACGCTCCGCTCCACTGAGTATCGGGGGACACGTTTCGTGCCACGGGTTCATTGCCTTCCATCCACCAGGGGGGCAAGCTGCGCCTGACGGGTATTTGGCACGAGGCGGGGCAACCGTGGCATCCATCACAAAACGGCCGTGGGGCGGATGGCAGGCGCGTGTGCGTCTAAATGGACGCGGCACCAAAACCAAAACCTTTACTACGCGTGCGGAAGCCATTGCGTGGGCGCGAGCCACTGAGCAAACCCTGACCACGGAGACCCCCGGCGAGGCGGAAGCCAAACAGCTCGCGGACACCGTCCTGCTGCGCCAGGCCCTCCTCCGCTACCAGGAGGAAATCACCCCGCGCAAACGCGGCGCGCGCCTCGAGTACGGTCGCCACTAGGCGGTTTCCGCGAGGCGCGTAAAGACCGCAGGCTGGGGTAGTACCAGAGAGCCTCCCCGCGTAAAAACTGCAGGCTCGCCACGGCCGACTTGACATGGTCCCAATATGGGACTACGGTGCCCTCATGCGCGTCATCGCCGTGTCGACCCTCAAAGCGTTCTGGACCGGCAGGCCGGAATACCGGGACGCCGAGGGGCCGACGATGGCGTGGTATCGCGAAGCGGTCAAGGCCGACTGGTCGACACCCGACGACGTGAAACGGCAATTCGGCAACGCCAGCATCCTGAAAGACGGACGGGTCGTCTTCAACATCGGCGGCAACAAATACCGGCTGGTCGTGTGGATAAATACTCCCTACCGAGTGCTCTACGTCCGCTTCCTGGGCACGCATGAGGAGTACGACCGCATCGACGCACAGACTATCTGAGGGCACCTCATGGACATTCACCCTATCAAGACCGACGCGGACTATCGCAAGACGTTACACGAAATCGAAACGCTCATGACCGCGGAGCCGGGGTCCGAAGCCGGCGACCGCCTCGATGTGCTGGTGACCCTGGTCGAGGCGTACGAGCGCAAACACTATCCCCTGGATTGGCCCGATGCCGTGGAGGCCATCAAATTTCGCATGGAGCAGCAGGGCCTCACCGTTGATGACTTAGTCCCTGCCATTGGACGCAAAAACCGCGTCTACGAGGTCCTGGCTCGCAAACGCCCGTTGACGATACGGATGATTCAGGCCTTGAACCGGCAATTCCATATCCCGGCCGAAAGTCTACTGAACCAGTAAGTGATTTGGCGCACGGCATCCTCGGGACATTATGGTGATGCGGTCGGCACGTAAAGGGGACCGGCGCATGAAGCGTGGTTTCGCCGCTCGGTACAGGCGAGCCTCGATACCGCTAACGCGGGGGTTACTGTGGCGGCCAAGGATATAGAGACCGACGCCAAGGCTTGGCGCGCCGAGACCCGGCGGAAGCGCAGCCGCTCGACTTCGTAAAGCTCATCTGGACGCGTCTTGCTTATCTAGTGTGCGCGTAACATGCGCCGTCCGTACTCTTCGCGCCATGCCGGTTTCCGCGTGGACGACAAGCGTCCCCTGCGCTATTCTTGGGAGAAAACCCAACGGGTAGCGGGGGCGCCCCATCAATATGACAATATGTCGGTTTCCCCAAGAGGAGACAGTCTCTAGTCTGCGCACCGCTTACATGCTCGGCCGACGTCCGATTGACACCGTGTTAAGTTATATATTAACGTGACGACCATCTACAAAGCTGGGCGGGGCCTTGTCATCCATGCCACGACTGCTGGACGAGATGCATTGGACCAAGCTATGGCGTCGGTACCGGGCAGCAAGAAAGGCTGCATAGCGCAAATGAAGAGGCTCATTGAGCGACTTGCGGATTTCGGCTACTTGCGCTCCCCGGACCAATGGAATACCGAGGGTGACGGCATCTATGCCATAAAGGCGCGCTGCGGCTTGCGTGCCTACGGGTGGTTTGCGAACGAATCCTCGGGCAAGGTATTTGTCATAGGACATGCTACGCTGAAAAAGAAACAAAAGGCCGACCGGCAGGACTTGCAGAAAACGCAAGACGAACGGGAACACTATCGGACCGGGGGACGGGAATGAATTCCAGCGACCAATGGCTTGAAGAGTCGGAAGACAACCGCAAGGTGTATGCCCAAGAGGGACTGATTCTCGACGTCACGGAGAGCATCTGGGGGGTGCTCGAAAAGCGCGGGTGGAATAAAAAAACCCTCGCCGACGCCCTTGGCACGAGCCGCGCGCACGTTACGCAGCTGCTGGATGGGTCTCGCAATATGACGCTCAGAACGCTCTCCGATATCGCGTTCAGCCTTCATATGCGGGTCAATGTTCGCCTGTGCGACGAGAGCGCCACCAACGCGTGGGAAGATGCCGGCCCTCTCACCATCATCCGGCAACAGAGTTTTGGACCGCTCGGGGACGTGCAAAGCATCACGGCCGCCAACGATTGGGTGAGCCTGTCGCCGGCCGAAGGCCGCAAAAGCGCCTGATGAGCAACGCCTTGCTGCAAGAGGCTATACGCTGCCTCGCCATTCAAGACGTCTATCTCCGGGGGTATAATCTGACCATCGCCCCCGATTACGACCCCAAATTGAATCCGGGCACCTTAGGGGTCCAGTTGCGCGCACACGTGCCGAGTGGTCATATTGTCAGCTTGCGGAATAACGAGGCGCCGGAAGAGGCCTCCACACGCCTCCTGCGTATTTATGTCGACACTGGGCTTCGATTTGTTTCCACAACGAATGTGAACCAGCTCCCCGGGGACGGTGACACAGCGACACCGGACGCCGTCAAAGCCGAGCTCGCCGCGCAATTCGTCGCAGAATATCTGATAACCTGTCAAAATTTATCCGAAGAGGCGCGGAATGTGTTTGCGGAGCACAATGCGGCCTTTCATGTCTGGCCCTATTGGCGTGAGCTTATTGAAAGCGTCTGCGCCCGAGCTCGCCTTCCGCTTGTCGTGTTGCCCATGTTTGCACAAAACGCGTTGAACAAAGCAGGTCAAACCGACTCCCAAAAGGCTTAAACAGGCCCATCATCGGCAACCGGCTTTCAAGAACGCACCGTTCTCGTGCGTATTCTGCGCACCCACATTGCTACGCTGAGCCCACGGCTATTCGTTTCCCCTTGCCCGCTCCCGAAACGCCTTGTACACCAACCCGGCCAACATTCCCTGCATCTGTGTAAACGTCCGCTCGTCTTTCAGCATCTGGTCGGCGATGCGGTTGTGACCCTCCTGGCCGTCCAGGATGATGTCGGTGAGGATGGCCTTGAAGTCGCCCAGGGCGAACTGCTCCTCGGTGTTGTGCGCCGCCTGCTCGGCGAGCGCCGGACTTTCCAGTAGCTTGCCCTGGATGGTCGTGACATAGCCCACCATGTCGGCCTCGCTCAAATCTCCGGCAAAGAGGTCGTTCATGCGCTCGACGATTTCGGCCAGGCGGCGCTTCTCATCCTCCAGCGCCCGGCCGGTGCCGGCCTCCGACACTGGGCGTAACGGGACCGTGTCGCCGGTCGCGAGGTCCAGGCTCTGCTCGGCCAGGCGCTGCAGGCGGTAATGGCTCAAACGCACATCGGCCTCTATCTCGATGAGGCTCGTAGCACTGGGGGCGTTGATGCGCGGCATCAGGTTCTTGCCGAAGGCGTAGCGCTTTTCGAGGTCCGAGTCGTTGTAGGGGATGATTTGCGACAGGAAGTCATACATCCGCAGAAAGGTGCCCAGGTCCTTGCGGAACTGGTCGGCCTCCTCCTCGGGGAGGGCGGCGAAGCGGTCGGCAGCGGGCTTGAGAGAGGCGTGGAGGCTCGCCTGGCGGCGCTTGGGGTCGAAGAAGGCCTGGGCAAAGCCCTCGATTTCGCTTGGGAGGTACACCTGGGCGGCGTCGAGCTTGATTTGCAATTCGTGCACGATATTGGGGTCGGTGACGTCTTCCAACTGCGCCGCCCGGTAGTAGGGCTGGAAGCTCTCCAGAATCTCGTTCGGGGCGTTTACGAAATCGAGCACGAAGGGCTCGTCCTTGCCGGGATAGGTGCGGTTTAATCGCGAGAGGGTTTGCACCGCCAAGACCCCCGAGAGGCGCTTGTCCACGTACATGGCGCAGAGGAGCGGCTGGTCGAAGCCCGTCTGGTATTTGTTGGCGACCAGCAAGACCCGGTAATCATCCCCCTTGAAACCCTCGGCCGGGTCCTGGCCGTGCAGGTCCGGGTTCATGCCGGTCTCAGTGAAGTCTTCGGGCCCGGACTCCAGGTCGGTCACTTTTCCGGAGAAGGCGACCAGCGTCTTCATATCCCGGTAACCGCGGTCTTTGAGGTAACGGTCCATGGCAAGCTTATAGCGCACCGCCGCCACCCGGCTGTCGGTGACTACCATGGCCTTGGCCCGGCCTTGAAGCTTGGGCGCGACATGGGCGCGGAAGTGCTCGACGATGACGACGACCTTCTGACTGATGTTGTAGGGGTGGAGCTTGGCGTAGCGCGCCAGCGCCACCTGGGTCTTCTTGTGCGGGACCCACTTGTCGTCCGCCTGGGAGGTGAGCTTGTAGAAGGCCTTGTAGGTCACGTAGTTCTTCAGGACATCCAGGATGAAGCCTTCCTCGATGGCCTGGCGCATGGAGTAGATATGAAAGGGCGCCGGCTTGCCATCGGCATCCGGCCGCCCGAATAGCTCCATGGTCTTGGATTTGGGGGTGGCGGTGAAGGCAAAATAGGAGCAGTTGGGCGGCCGGACGCGGGCCGCCATCGCCGCGTTGATGACGTCCTCTTGCGTCAGGTCCCCCGCGGCTCCCTCTGTATCCTCGCCCTCCTCATCCCGGACGCCATCGAGCATCAGCACGGAGCCGTCTACGTTTGCGCTTGCGGCCTCGGCCACCCGCAGGGGGGCCGGTCCTTCGGTGCGCAACGCCGCGCGCAGCTTTTGGGCCGCCGCTCCCGACTGGCTGGAATGGGCCTCGTCGACAATCAAGGCAAAGCGGCGGGAGGCGAGGTCTGCGCCCGCAATCTTCTTCTGGATGAAGGGAAACTTCTGCAGGGTGGTGACGATAATGGGCGTGCCCTCGCTCAAGGCGCGGGCGAGCTGCTGGCTGTCTTCGTCAATCTTTTGCACCACACCGGTCTTGTGCTCGAACTGGCTGATGGTCTCCTGGAGCTGACGGTCCAGCACCCGCCGGTCGGTGATGACGATGACCGAATCAAAGACCCGCTCGTCGGCCGCGTTGTGCAGCGACGTCAGGCGGTGGGCACACCAGGCGATGGAGTTGGACTTGCCCGAGCCCGCCGAGTGCTGGATGAGGTAGCTGTGGCCTACGCCCTCGGCGCGGGCGGCCTCCAGGAGGCGTGTGACGACATCGAGCTGGTGGTAGCGCGGGAAGATGAGGGTCTCGCGCGCGGGCTGCGTCTTGTCCGTGCCCTCTTTACGTTGCAGGTGCAGGAAGTTGCCCAGGATATCGAGCCAGGTGTCGCGCGCCCACGCGCGCTCCCACAAATACCACGTGGGATAGCCCTTGCCTGCGGGGGCCGGCGGATTGCCGGCGCTGGCACCCCCAAAACCGTCCGGACGCCCCACATTGAAGGGCAGAAAGACCGTGTCGGGCCCGGCCAGGCGCGTCGTCATGAACACTTCGTCTGTGGAGACCGCAAAGTGCACGAGCGCCCGGGTCTTGAATTGCAGCAGGGCCTCGACCTCGCGGGTTTTGGGGTCGCGCGGGAGGCGGTCGGTCTTGTACTGGCGGATGGCATCCTGCACGTTCTGGGTGAGGTCGGTCTTCAATTCCGCGGTCGCCACCGACAGGCCGTTGACAAAGAGCGTGAGGTCCAAGCTCCTTTCGTCATGGAGACTGAAATGCAGCTGGCGGATAACCGTGAGCCGGTTGGCGTCGTACGCCTCCTGGAGCTTGGGGTTCTTCTGATGTGCCGGGCGAAACTGGCAGAGAGTGAAGCGGGCGTCGCGGTCCTTGAAGCCATGACGCAGAAGATACAAGGTGCCGTGGCGGTCGAGCTGCTCGGCCACACGTTTGAGGAATACGGTCTCGGTCTCGCCGTTGTGCCACTTGGCGAACTTGGTCCATTCATCCGGCTGGGTGGCTTGGACGAAGGCCAGGAGGTCATCGGGAAAGAGCGCCAACTCCCGGCTGTAGGCCGTGGCGTCTTTCAGATGCGTGCGCACCGACCAACCGTGGGCGGCGAGATGCGCGCAGACCTCGTCTTCGAAGACCTTTTCCGTGTGGACGTTGGAAAGTTCAGGCATGACGGGCTCCGGGGCGATTGCGGCAGGAAAGACGGCACGGTTCTAACGCGAGTCCCTCGGCGTCTGCGGGCCTTGTCCATCCCAACCTCACGGCATCACGTCGTAGCATCCGTTATCCCTACCCGTATCACACCATTCAGCGTCCGGCCAGCGGCGTTTTTCCATACCTGCCAGCCATTCGCGCTATAACCGAGCAATACTACAGCCGCTCGACTTGGAGAGCTAAAGACATAATCTCTCGTCACTACAATTCGGTCCCCCTCGACCCGCAACACGCCGCTTTCGATAAGCCGTCCCCGGACATGCTCGTATACCGTTCCCTGAAGGGACGACATGCTTTCCCGCCGACCCGTCGAGCCCTTAAGCAGGACGAATCCTTCCGGTGTATACAGGCCGCGCCCCTCGACGCCATTGGCACGACAGAAGAATTCCTCGGCGCTATCCTTCGTCGCGGATTTGCCGACCGCATCAAAGACAGGATAGCCCAAGGTGGCGAGAAGGACACGCACAGTGTCCTGGATTTCGTGACAATCCGCCTCGAGCGGCGCCGGTGTGTGTGGCCGGGCGCCCGCATTCCCATTATCCAGTGCATAGCGCCCGGCGTTTTTGGCATCGCGGATACCCAACCACTCGAGAAACAGCGCGTGCGTCTGGGTGAGACTATTCGTGAGGGATACGGCGACCAGGGCGCGGTTCCAGAAGTCCTTATTCTCATTGTGCTGGGCAAGCCGAGTTCCCACGGCACCGCTTTGGCCGATGTAGAGCAAGGCCCCCTCGCCCTCTTCCGCCGGCCCCACGAGGTAATACACGCCGACCTGCTGTGCTTCGGGCATCTTCAGGAAGTCGGCCAGAAGGCTGCGCGGCACCTCAATGACGCGGACGATGCGGGTCGTGATTTCGGCGACACGGAGGCCTTGCGGGTCGCCAGAAGGCAGGAAGATTTGGATGGTTTGGGGGCGGGTCATGGGATTGCCGCTGGCATCGTGCAGACAACGTTAAGCTCGCCTACCTTACTCATTTTGCTCGTGCCCCGTCTAACAATTCCACGACCATGTCGTCTTTGGAAAACTGTTCGGCAAGCCGTAGAACCGCATGGTTGGCCTGAAGACACTCGTCGAGCGTCGTCCTTGTGTCATCATACCGGGCGCTGGCAGGCCACATACCAATCTCCACGCAGTCTTCTCTTGGCGCGACCTTTATCCCTTTTTTCATTATGCCTGCCAGCGTGGACAGGTCGTGAACATTAGGATATTTTTTCCCGGCGAGCGTCAATAAGCCCTTTATCATCTTTTCGATAGCCTGAGATGACGACCAACGCGACTGGGCGTAGTTGTAGGCCAGCAAATTGACAGTAGAGCTCACATAGTCCTGACGTGTATGTTGCAAAAGCTCACGGTCCTTCTTAGCCACTGTTTTGTTTGCGGCAAGTATTTTTCTGGCAGCGTGAAGCCATCCCATGGCACACAAGGCCATCGCACAGACTGCGGTCAAATCGGTTTGCTCCGCCTCTGACATATAATCAATAAGCTTCAACGGCAAGTTTTCGACTAGGCGCAGAACATTCACCGTTTCCGCGTCATGGCTTACATAGCTGTCTCCCTCGGAACCTTTGAAATCCTCCGCGTCGCAAACGACATGCGGCCATCCCATCGTTCTTATCGGTATACGCACCTTCCATACCGCCTCGTTGCCGAGCATTGCCGGGAAAAATCCGGATGACCACATGTCCGCGACGGCGTTCCGCCCGGACACCTTTACGCCGTAGACTTGGCCGTACCACCGGTAAGCCTTCGCCACTAGCGGCTCCCCTGCGTAACCGGGCTCCCTTGCCGACTCCGACCGCCATGCGTAGGTTACACCGCAGTCTAGCCTAGCCTCCCGCAGGGCGTCCTCAATGTAGAATCCCATTAACCGATGCAGAGGCTGGCCCCTCCGCTCCGCCAGATGCTTGTCTAAGGCCCACATGAGGCGGTCAAATTCCGCTTCGTTACTCGGGTTTCCTTCAGGCCATTCGAACTGCATTGATTCCGTGCTCATTTTTCTTCTCCAGACGATGACGGCCCCCCGTCTTGTGGCGGCCACAAACACTCATGCGCTAGGCGCTCAACCATCGCCCCCGCGTCGGTACCCAGCCAATCCGCCGCAGACGTTAGGGCAACCGCCTCCGCGAAGAGCTTTTCAATGTCCGCGTCGGTCACAGCCGGGAAACTGTGTCCGATGGTGGTTGCCAGCGTGGCCAATTCCGGATATCGCGCGGCTGCAATAAAGTGTTCGTGGGAGCACGCGATGCTGGCGTCGCGCAACTCCTCCCAGGAATGAGGTATATCTCTGACGCACGCCACCACCACTCGCATAGGAGTAACCGGCAGGAACGCGTAATCGAACGACTCGTCTTTTGCCAGCATGGGCGTAAAACCGCCCACCCGGTAAAATACGACGGGCGTATCGCCTTGCACGAGCCGTGCGCCGTCAAACTCCAGCAGGCGAAACGTGCAACCGTGGAACCTCTTCGCTAGCGCAGGGTTCTTCGAAAGCTCTTGCATGGATTGGACCTTACTTACCTGGAGGGCCCGCAAAGCCCACCCCAAAAGCGCATCCGATATGCGGCCGATATCTGCACTCAACTTTTCCGACGCGACGCCTTGGATTTGCTCTCCCCATTCGGACAACAACTCGCCAACATCTCGGTCAGGATAACGCGATGCTAGGAGCCGTGTAACGATGGGACGTTGCGTCTCTAAGAGTCGCGGCAGGACACTCTGTATGGCCTGCGGGTCCCGCGTGAACGTGGCAAGCCGCTCAAACATCAGCGGGGCTTGCAGTCTCCCTATTTCCCATAGAGCCTTTGTCCGGGCGTAAATATGCGCAAAGAGCTCCGCCAAAGCCGCAGGGTCCAGTATGCTTGTCGGATTCCCTGTTCGCAATTTCTGTACAAGTGGCGCCAAGCGCTGCCCCTCTGCGCGCGTAATGGCTTCGTCCGCGGAGATGTCCACCCCAGACGCCTGATAACGATAAAAGGACACCTCAACACTGATGTGCTTCAGCGTTACCTCGAGAGGCGTCGCCCCACCTTTCCGATAGAGCCAAGCCCGTCTGGCCCTCTCCCCAGGTCGACTATTAAAGCCAGCCTGCAAGAACCGCGGGACGTAGTGGTGACGTTTGCCAGTCATGTTTTACGGGAGCTCCGAAAACGCCAATGGCGCGTCATGCCATCGTCTCCGCCCACCCAAAGTCCTGGAGCAGGAACGCAATGGCGTCCACGGCCAGATTGGCGTCCTGCTGGGAGACGGGGCGCGTTCCGTGCTGTGCTGCGGCGTTGGCTTTGGCGCGGCTGTGCAGACGGGCGATAAGGTGACTGGACGAGACCTCCAGCAAATAGACTAAGGTGCCAGCGGCATCCGTGCAGGACTTGAGTTTCCCTTCGTTCAAGAGCCATGTCACGAGTTCGCCCAAATCCTTCTTGCCCGCGGAATTCGACTCCGGAAATTGTGCGGATATCATATGGCACGCCGCATTGCGACACGCATCAATGACCGGCTGGGGCGCTTGGATGGGGGCCGCCTCGACAACTGCGTCAAGCGCCCGGAGGATATCCTGGCGATTGGCCTCGGGGATGACATCGCGGTTAACCTCAGGGAGGACGCCGAAGTAGGTCTTGGACTTCAGCGTGAGATAGTGGGCGTCGAGCCCGGCCCTTTCCGCGAAAACAACAGTCCAATGAGATTGCGCGTTATTGTCGCCGAGAATAGCCGTCCACCCATTCCGCACCGAACATTCGGCCGCTTTGTAAGCTTTACTCATTGTGAGGCCAGTATTGTGATTATTGTACTCCCGCAGCGGGTGGCGACTCACGCAGCCAGGACCCCACCCGAACCTCTCGGTTCTCTCGTACAGCCAGCCGCGTCGTATGCGTGTAGCCGAATTGAAGTATTCCTCCCGAAAGAGCATTTCCGCATCCGGGAGGTGGCCCACAAAGCGAATTGGTAGCAGCAAGGGATGCTGCTGCATGAGCCGTAGCCAAGAACTGCTGCCTTCGTACCATATGCCTTGCGCCTCCGCGATGTAACTCATGCGCCGCTCCGCCCGAAGTTGTCTATATCCAACTGCCCCGTCACCGCCGCAGAAATCAGGGAGGAGCGGTATTCGCACAAAAGGGATATGTGCTCCTTGCAATGGCCACGCAGGTCGTCAATCCGCGTCGTCTTCTCGTCGAGAAAGTTGGCGATGCGAATTTGACTAGAAAACTCGGGCTTAGGTGCTCTAACTCTCGCTAGAGCCTCGACAGCAAGGCCCGGCTGCGCGGCCGCTACGGAATATTGGTTGAGGTCCAAGCCTTCCAACAACCAAAACAGCCATCTAGGCCAAATCCCTTCCTGTGGTGTCGCCACAATCGCATGCTCAGTAGCCCAAAAAGTTCCACTAGCAAATGTCACATTCCCGCAAAGCGCGCCTTGTCGGCCAATAAGCGGTCCCGTTTGCGTATGCGTGTAGTTATCCGTGTAACCGCGCAGGCCGTTACCACCATACACTGAGATGGACCCCAACCCCTGGACAGAATCTCCCGATCCTTAGGTGGATTATCTGCCGGGTTGGTCAAGCGGCTAGATCCCAGGACGCTGTGGTGTAAGCCTCCCACGGTGTCCGTCGATCCAGTGCTTGATGAGGCCTCTCATGATTATAGAAATGGAAGTATTTTGCAAGAGAGGCCCGTGCTTCAGGTATCGATGCATAGGCCTTGAGATACACCTCCTCATACTTGACAGAGCGCCACAACCGCTCGACGAACACGTTGTCACGCCAGCAGCCTTTGCCGTCCATGCTGATGTCGATCGTGTGGGCCTTCAGGACGTCTGTGAAGGCCTCGGAGGTGAATTGCGCCCCTTGGTCGGTGTTGAAGATCTGCGGGGCCCCATAGAGCTCCAGGGCCTCCTCCAGGGCCTCGACACAGGAGTCGGCCTCCAGGGTGGTGGCCAGCCGCCAGGAGAGCACCGCACGCGTGGCCCAGTCCATGATGGCGACGAGATAGCAAAAGCCCCGGGCCATGGGGATGTAGGTCACGTCCGCACACCAGACCTGGTTGGGCCGGGTGATGGTCATGCCTCGCAAAAGATAGGGATAAATGCGATGACCCGGACCCGGGGCGCTGGTCTTGCGCCTGGGGTACAGGGTCTTGATCCCCATGACCTGCATGAGCCGCTGGATGCGCTTGCGGTTTACGAACACGCCGTCGCGCTCGAGCCGGTCCCGCAGGCGCCGCGAGCCCAGGAAGGGATGCTGGAGGTGGAGGGCATCGAGCCGCTTCATGAGCGCCAGATCGTCCTCGGAGACCACAGGTCTCCCCTGGTAATACACGCTCGAGCGGGGCACGCCAAGCCACGCGCATTGGCGTGCGATCGGCACCACCGGATTCTCGCGCTCGACCCGTTGGAGTCTCTCAGCCGTGGTCATTTGCCGAGCACTCGTGCGAAAAAATCGTTCTGGACCGTAAGCTCTCCAATCTTGGCCAGCAAGGCCTCGCGATCGCTGGTGGGTGTCGTCCCCGTGGGCTTGCCGAAAATGCTCGCCGCCTGGTCGATCAACTGCCGGCGCCACTGGGTCACCTGGTTCGGATGGACCTGGTGTTTGGCTGCGATCTCATGGATAGTCTTTTCCCCGGCCAGGGCCTCAAGGGCCACCTTGGCCTTGAACTGCGGGGCGTGATTGCGTCGTGTCTTGCTCATAGGATTTCTGCTCCTTGTTGCGTTACTGTAAGGGCAGATAATCACCTAAGCTAGTGTCCAAGAATTGGGGTCCATCTCTCACAGGATAGGGTCCATCTTGTATAATTTCATCAGAACTGATGCTTTCTCCGCTTTTCATTGATGCCAGATGTTTTAGCTGGCAATCGGTTATAGGCTCGTCCCATTTTTCTGTTTTAGGAACCATCGTCTCTGCACTCACGTCCACCTGCCCCGTCACCGCCGAAGAAATCAGTGACGAACGATACTCCCCCAGCAGCGCATCCAGCCTCTGCTTCTCCCCAATCAGCGCATCAATCCGCGCCGTCTTCTCGTCGAGGAAGTTGGCTATTCGGGTTTGTTCCCGGAGCTCCGGCAAGTGCAATGGCGTCATGCCTAGGTCGCTTATCCCCAGAGCGTAGCGGCTGATACCGGTTGCAGCCGTTTCATAGTAAGCTTGAACTTCGGCGGACTGGAGCGCCCAGCTCAAAAAACCGCCATGCACTCGCCTTAAATCAGGTCGAAGAACCGCAAGATGGTACCCGCATACGACGCCTGGCATATCCTGGGGCACGTAGGCCGGTATTCCGATGTCGCTGGGCTCCTCGGAGTCCTTTGTCACCAAAACATCTTGCGCCTTCAGTGTAAAGCGGGCGACTTGCGCCTCAGAAGCCGTGGCCGACATAAAATCAATGCTGTCGTCTATGCGGTCATTATTGTAAACATCCACATAATTACAAAGCCGAACCGGTATCTCGCCTTCAACGCTGTGCTTGTCCACGTTGCTCGGCATTATCTCTGCCACACGCTTCAACGGCAGGTTGCGCCACTGCGCAGCGGTCACTCCACCACCCCCTTCATGAGCTCCAGGAAGCGCTTCTCCATCTCGCGAATCTCTTCCGCGATGACATGCGGCGGCCTTGGCGGCTTATAGACGTAGAAGTAGCGGTTGAAGTTGATTTCATAACCCACCTTGCCCACCTCCCCGTCCTTCTCGTCCCGGATGGTGGTGTTCACCCAGGCGTCCGGCACATGGGGCAGGACCTCGCGCTGCATGTACGCGTCGATAGACTCGGTCAGCGGGATGGTCTCGGTGTCGCGCAGGTCCTTGTCGTAGGGCCTCTCGCCCTTCTTCGGCTTGCCTTCGCTGCCGGGCCGCGGAGGCCGGTCGACCGTGACCTTGCGGTAGCCAAAGAAGCGGTTGTCGAAGACCTTGGAGACGATGCGGGGCGCCTCGGGTTCGGGGGCCTTGCCGTTGCCGTTGGCCTTTATCGGTTCGCGGTACTCGGTCGTGAAGGTCGCCCCCGGTGCGTGTCAAGGCAGTTGCCGCCTAAGTTATGCACTCTTGCGTTTTTCGGTTAAGGGATCGAGGGCCGCATTGATTGCTGCCTCTCGCTCCGGATTTAAAGTGACCACCGTTATCGGCGACCAGTTGCGGGTCGGTCCCGACCAGCGACGCGGGTGTCGTGCCTTGGCTTCCTGATACAGAGCATGACGGGCGGTGAGGATCGCGACATCCTCTCCGGCGTGGCGTTGTGCCGGGCTTACATAGCGAATCCCGCTGTGGGCATGGTCATGGTTATACCAATGGACGAAGGTAGCCGCCCAGGCACGCGCGGATTCCAGATCCGCAAAGCCTCGTTCCGGGAATTCCGGCCGGTATTTGGCGGTGCGAAAGAGCGATTCCACGAAGGCGTTGTCGTCGGAGACGCGCGGACGGGAGTAGGACGGCTTCACGCCCAGCCAATGGAGCATGGCAAGCACCGTGGTGGCCTTGAGCGTTGCCCCATTGTCACCGTGGAGCACGGGCTTTTCGTGAAGACCGTGGATTCCTTCGGCAAGAGCGGTGCGTCGCGCGAGATGCGCCGCGTGATCAGCGTCATCGGTGTCGGCGACCGTATAGCCCACGATCTTGCGGCTATAGAGGTCGAGGATCAGGTAGAGATAAAACCAGAGCCCCGTAACCTCGGCTGGCAAATAGGTCATGTCCCAGCACCAGACCTGGCGGGGGCCGGTAGCCACATGAGTGGTGGGCGGTCGCGAAGGCCGCGGGGTCTTTGCCCGACCCCGGTGGTGGGTTTGCCCTGCCGCTCGCAAGACCCGGCTGAACGTGGATTCGGAGGCGAGATACACGCCTTCATCGGCCAGTTTCGGCACGATC
Source organism: Acidiferrobacter thiooxydans (assembly GCF_003333315.1). GTDB lineage: Bacteria > Pseudomonadota > Gammaproteobacteria > Acidiferrobacterales > Acidiferrobacteraceae > Acidiferrobacter > Acidiferrobacter thiooxydans. The sequence continues at coordinate 1,013,863 of NZ_PSYR01000001.1, read as the reverse complement.
CGCGCAGGCGGCATTTCCGCAAAGCGCGGTTCGTTGGCCACCGCCAGAATCCGCGCGCGTTCGGCCGCGGACAAGGCATGCAAGGGCGTCTTGCGCACAGCCTCTGGACGTCGGTCTCCGTGCGTGAGGCCCAAGCCCCGCTCCCAACGTTGCAGGGTGCGGCTATCAATGCCGGCGAGCGCGCACGCGGCGTGCAGGCGGGCCCCTGCGGCCTGCGCTTGCCGGATATTCTGGGCGAAAGTTTGGCGATCGTTCAGCGGAATCATTCGTCCGCGCCCTCTCGAAGGATCGCCGAGAGTTTTTTTGAGAGCACCAACAAGGCCGCGGTCTCGGCTAAGGCCTTGTCTTTGCGCCGCATCTCGCGTTCGAGCTCCTGAATGCGCCGCCGATCCTTGCGGGTCTCCTCGGGTCTGGCCCGGACCTCGGCCGGGGTGGCCAATGCCGCGATGGCCTGATCCCGCCAGGCTTCCAGATCCGAGGGATACAGGCCCTGTTCACGACACCATGCACTGCGGGCCGTCTCGTCCAGCGCGGCGGTGGCGATCACGGCCTCCAGACGGGCAGTGGCCGTCCAGGTCCGCTCCGTTCTCGGGGCCCCCAAGGCCTCGGCTCGCCAGCGCTCGAGCGTGGCGATGCCTACCCCCAGCTCGTGAGCCACTGTATCCACTGAAGCGCTTTCTGGCGGCAACAGCCGGGCCACGGCCTGATCCTTCAATCGTTGTGCGTATCGTGCCATCGTTCTCTCACCTCGCCCCCCAGATTAACGATTAATGGAGGCGGCAACTACTGTGACACAGGGGGCCCCGTCCCGGGCCTCGGAATAGACTCTCGCGATTTCGTCCGCCTGCTCCTCGGTGATATAGGTGCGCTTATTGCCGAGGCTCTTTTTCATCTTGGCGTACATGCGCGTGGCGTCAATCAGCTGAACGCGGCCCTGGCGGTTGGGCTTTTTGTGGTTGTCCAGTATCCAGATGTAGGTGGCAATGCCGGTGTTGTAGAAGAGGTCATTCGGCAGCGCGATGATGGCCTCCAGCCAATCGTTTTCCAGTATCCAGCGCCGGATTTCGGACTCGCCGGAGCCGGCGTCCCCCGTAAAGAGCGGCGAGCCGTTTAAGACGATGCCGATGCGCCCGCCGCCCTCGGCCGGGGGCCGCATCTTGGAGATAAGGTGCAGGAGGAAGAGGAGCGCCCCGTCCGAGATGCGCGGAAGCCCCGGGCCAAACCGGCCGCCATAGCCCTTCTTCTCGTGCTCGCTCTTGACCGCCTCCTGGACCTTCTTCCAGTCGACGCCAAAGGGTGGGTTGGACAGGCCGTAGTCGAATTTCTCGGCGGGAAACGCGTCCTCGGAGAGGGTATTGCCACGGCGAATGTTATCCGGGTCCTGGCCCTTGATGAGCATGTCGGCCTTGCAGATGGCATAGGACTCGTCGTTCAGCTCCTGGCCAAAGAGGGCGAGCTTCGCCTTGTTGTTCATGCCCTGGAGCGTGTTTTGGGCCACCGACAGCATGCCGCCGGTGCCGGCCGCCGGGTCGTAGAGCGCCCGTACTACCCCGGGCTGGGAGAGGCTATCGTTATCCTCGGCGAACAGGCACTGGACCATGAGGCGGATGACATCCCGGGGCGTGAAGTGCTCCCCAGCCGTCTCGTTGGATTCCTCGGCGAACTTCCGAATGAGCTCCTCGAAGACCAGGCCCATGGTCTCGTTCGGGACCGTATCGGGGTGCAGGTCGATGGTGGCGAATTTTTGGACCAGAAGGAAGAGAAGGTTCTTGTCGTCCAGTTCGCGCACGCGCTCCAGGAACTTGAAGCGCTCGAAGACCTCGCGGGCCTCACTCGAGAAGTCGCCCAAATAGGCCGTCAGGTTCTGGCGGATGTGCTTCTGGTCGGCGAGGAGCCCTGGCAATGTAAACGGGCTCACATTGTAGAATGCCTGGCCGCTGCGCCGCTTCAAGACGACACCCGGGGCCCCGCCCTCCCCCTTATACTTTTCCTGTTCCTTCAGCACCTTGGTCTTGGTGGGCTCCAGAACGCACTCGAGGCGGCGCAGGAGGGTAAACGGCAGGATGACCTTGCCGAAATCGGCGCGCTTGTAGTCGCCGCGCAGGAGGTCGGCGACGCCCCAGATGAAGTTGGCGAGTTCGGAGAAATTCATGCTGTTTTCGTACGCCCAGTGGAATTCGTTCAAAAGCGACCCGCTAGCGTATGACGCCGCATCCGCGTCGACGCAGCGTGCTTTCACAATCGGGTTCCCCGGAAAAGTATACCACCGGAAAGCCGCGGCACATGGACATATATAAAGCTGAACATTCGCGCCTGGGCGACGCTGCCACCCCACCTAACTGCCACCCGCAAAGCAATCTGGTACCCTCGACACCCAATTCCTTATGCATGAGAATTTAGGAACCGCCTGTATCATCCTGGATGCAGTGAGGTTGGTTGACCCGAGGAGACATTAAGAATGGCCGCTCTTATGGAAGGAACGCTTGATTGGTTTTTTGAAACCGTAGCAATCCGCGACCTAGGAAAAATGATTGACCAGGCGGAGCTTCACTATCTCAGCTTCGGAATAATGGGTCCTATCATAGAGCTCCTTGGTTCCGTATACGATACAAAGTCTTTCCTTACGACAGAAAACGTCTGGAACGGGCGGTTCAATGCGGCTCTGGCCAGAATACCAAGTCTTCGCCGGTATCAGCGGAATCGTGTCGGGAAACAACATGACCTGTATAAACACATGCGCCACGGCATGGCTCATGTAGGCGCCCCCGAAACCGGTGTAGTTTTTACCCAGCGCAGCGACCCGTATGATGGTCATCGTCATCTGAACAAGGACTCTTACAATGGCACGCGACGCTTGATACTTGTCTGCGAGGACTTACATGCAGACATTGTCGACGCTATTCCTTATGTTCGCGGTGACAGGAGCAGAAAGAAAGACCTTGACATGGCTTTCATGAATCCGCGCCTGTTGCCGGATTCCGCGCCCGTACCAACGTTAACGTGCAGCGTATCAGGATAGTTTCCTGAAAGAATAAAGAGCATAATAATCAAGCATGAAGCAGTATTCAGGGCATGCCACATGTGTCCCTGCGGTGCCTGCGCGCCATAAATTCTTGTATGACTCGATGTTTTCGTCCTTCTTAACCGCTACACCAGCTTTGATGGCGCACAGCTTTGCGCCCGGATATAATTCCGTATGCATCGGAGGCGTGGGTGAACAAAGAACCTTACCATGAGTCTTGGCACAAAAGGGAGACTTTCAAGTCTCTCGTTTCCTACGGCCAGAACGCCGTGAAGTTTGTGCTTCTCGTGAATGGTGGGGCTTTGGTGGCTGTGCTTGGCCTTCTGGGTAGCATTTATGCAAAGACATGCGCGGCAGTGAATTTCCAAGGCCCGGCTATCTGTTTTGTGGTAGGGCTCTGCATGGGGGGCCTTGGATTTACGAGCGCTTACTTAACCCAACTCACTCTGTATAGAGAATCTATCGGTGAGCGCACTGGCAGCGAAAAACTAAACCATATGACATGGGTCGGACTTACCCTCGGCTTAATCGCGGTGGGCACCTTGATGTTTCTATCTGGCGCGTTATGGGCCACGTCAGTCTTGCACGGTTGATGCGCGGCCCCTCATTGGAAACGCATATGGAACCGCCCCGAGAGGAATCTCGTGAGCACCTATCCGCGCACTACTGAATTCTTCGATAACGTCGTGAAGCCCTCTGTCGACGAATACCTTGCGCGCCCGGAAGATATTCGTCGCGGACGTCTGGCCGCTATTGTGCTGAACCACATGGTGGATTACTGGTGCGTGGATACAGCGAGCGGTGATACACGCAAGGAGCGAGAGGCGGCCCTTGAAGATGCCCGCGCTGCCCTTCGTGCCGACACGCCCATCCCGAGTCATCCAGGCTACTCCGCTGCGGACATCATCCGGGACCTCGCGGACGCCAGCAAACACGCCGAGCTCACCCGCAAAAACCCACAACCACAGCTGACTCATGCCGGGCAAGTGAAGAGACACTACATCGGGGCCCTGGGCACAGCGCCGCTGGGCATGGTGCCCGGCGGCATGCTCAAACCGGTCGACGTCCGGGTCACCCTGGATGACGGCAAATCCTTTATCTTGTCCTACGTCATTCGCAAGGTAACGGATGCGTGGCGAAATAAGCTCGGAATTCCGGGCACACAGGCGTAGCCGTAAACAACATTGGCAAGCCTGTCACCGTGAAAGAGCGTAAGCGCTCCAGCAACCGCACCCTGCCCGCGATCCTCTAAGTCGCTTACGATCCGATCCATCACATTGATGGAGACGGATGGATGGCAAAGATCCGCAGCAATGAGGCTTGGCAAGAGCTCTTTGCCGAGTACGAGGCAAGCGCAGAGAGTGCGCGCGACTTCTGTGCCCGGCATGGGCTACGGTTGACGTACTTCTATCGGCGCAGCCTGGAGCTTCGCGGGCGTTCGGCAAGCCGCCGGGGGCAAGAGGTCAAGCGTGGCGCACCCCCCGCGGCCTTCGTGCCGGTGACGGTCACACCCCGGGGCCTGCCAGCACCGGTCGGCCCCAAGCCAGGTGGCCCCCACTGCGTGGGGGATACGGTCACGCTCACTATCGGCAAGGCCTCCCTGGCGTTGTCGTCTGCCGTGCCCCCGGCCTGGGTGGCCGCCCTCCTTATGGCCCTGGAGGCGTGATCCCCATGCGCATGTTCATAGACCCCTTGGCCGTGTATCTGCACCGTGATCCCATCGACTTCCGGGTGGGGATCGATGGGCTCGCCGCCCGTGTGGAGCAAGAGATGGCCTTGTCGCCTTTGACGGGCGCGCTCTTTCTTTTCACCAACCGCAGGCGCGACCGCGTGAAGATCCTCTATTGGGATCAGACCGGCTTTGCGCTGTGGTTAAAGCGCCTGGAGGCGGCGCGCTTTGCCTGGCCGCGCAAGGTCACGGAGGCGGTCCTGACACTCTCGGAAGACCAGCTCCAGTGGCTGCTCGCAGGCTATGACATCACCCTCATGAAGCCGCATCCGTCCTTGGTGTATCAGCGGGTTTCCTAGCAAAAATTGTGGCCATGGGGGTGCAATATCGCTTCGACTGTCGTATAATCGTGGCTATGACGGACGGCATACGGGACACGGCGCTACCCAACGACATCGAGGCCCTGAAGGTCTTGATCGCCGTGCGCGATGCCACGATCGAGCGCTTGACCCGCCATGCCGAACTCCTGCAGGAACAACTGAACCTCGCGATCGCCCGGCGCTATAGCGCACGCAGCGAGAAGGGTCCAAGCCCGCAGATGGGGCTCTTTGACGAGGCCGAGGCCGAGGCTGAGCGGGAGGCCCTCGCCGCTGAAGAGGTCCCGGAAGTCGAGAGCGTGGTGGCCGGCCACATCCGCAAGGCCCGCGGGTACCGCAAGCCCTTGCCGGCCGCCCTTCCCCGGGTGGATATCATCCATGAGCTCCCCGAAGAGGCGCGCCTAACCCCCGATGGGCAGCCGCTGGTGGTGATCGGCGAAGAGGTGAGCGAACAGCTCGACATCGTCCCGGCCACCATACGGGTATTGCGCCATGTGCGCCTGAAGTATGGGGTCCGGAAGGACGACGCGTCGGGGGTGAAGATCGCCCCGCTGCCCCCGCAACCCCTCCCAAAGACCCTGGCAAGCCCCGGCCTGCTCGCCCATATCGTGGTCTCGAAGTACCAGGACGCCTTGCCCCTGTACCGCCAGGAGCAGATCCTGACGCGCATCGGGGTGGATCTCCCGCGGGCCACTATGGCGCGCTGGATGGTGGCCTTGGGCACCGAGACCGCGCAACCGCTTGTGAATCTCCTGCGCGATCAACTGCTGGCCTACGGGTATATCAGCATGGACGAGACCCCCACCCAGGTCCTGAAGGAGCCGGGCAAGGCCGCCACGTCACAGTCCTATCTGTGGGTGCAGCGGGGCGGACCGCCCGAGGCCCCCATCATCCTCTTTGACTACGACCCGAGCCGTTCCCAGGAGGTGCCCTTGCGCCTGCTCGCAGGCTTCACGGGTATCCTGCAGACCGATGGCTATGCCGGTTATTGTGCCGCGGTCCGTGCCCAGGGGCTCATCCACGCAGGATGCCTCGCCCATGCGCGACGCCGCTTTGATGAGGTCATCAAATCGCAAGGCAAGCACAGAAAGAAAGGCCTGAAGTGGTCCCTACGCAGCGGACCTCATAGACGGGTCTTGATCTGGGTGTTGCATTCTGCGCGCATACTCGTTGGGCGACAAGTATCCGAGTGATGAGTGCAGGCGGACAGGATTGTAGAATCCGTGGATGTATTGCGCGATCGCTCTGTGGGCGTCCTGTTTTGTCGCATACGGCTCGGTCGCTTCTTCGGTCTTCAGTGTTGCGAAGAAGCTCTCCGAGACCGCATTGTCCCAGCAATTTCCCTTGCGACTCATGCTGGCCACCATGCCAAGTGCGCCGAGAGCGTTGCGGAAATCATCGCTGGCGTACTGGCTGCCGCGGTCGGAATGAAACACCGTACCGGATGGCGGTGTCTGGAGATGGCAGGCATTGCGCAGCGCATTGAGCACCAGCTCATCGGGCATGCGATCCGAGAGGCTGTAGCCGAGCACCTGGCGTGTCTGTAAGGCGATAATCACCGCCAGGTACAGCCAGCCCTCACGAGTGGCAACGTACGTGATGTCGCTTGTCCAGGCCGGCACGGCTGTGTCGACGCTAAATCGCCTCTGTAGGACGTTCGGGGCGATGGCGCGCTGATGGGCACTGTCGGTCGTGCGCGGCACGAAGCGCCCTTTACGCACGCCTCGCAAGCCTTCCTCGCGCATCACTCGATGCACACGTTTGGGGTTGATGCGCATGCCCTGTGCGCGCAGGGCATGCGTGAGGCGCCGGCGACCATAGCGGCGCCGGCTTTCCTCGTGGACCTGTATGATCGCTGCACGCAACGGAGCGTCCGCGTCGCTCTGTGGCGCACGTTCTCGGGCCTGCCAGGCGAAGAATCCCGACGTCGATACCTCAAGTACCCGGCACATGAACCCGATCGGGTAGTGAGTCCGCTGCGAGGCGATATAGGCGTACTTCACTTGGACTCCTTCGCAAAGTACGCTGCGGCTTTTTTTATGAAATCGCGCTCCATGCGCAGCTGAGCATTCTCGGCTCGAAGCCGTGCATTCTCAGCTTCCACATCGCTCACAGGACGGCGCTTCCCGTCCTTGGCGAACCCTGCTCCATCACGCGAAATGCGGATCCAATTAGCCAGCGTCTTGACCGAAATACCGAGCTTGCGGGCAGCCTTTGCCGCTCCGAGGCTCTCTGCCAATGACACTGCCTGCGCCTTGTAATCGGCGGTATATTGAGCACGAACCTGACGTTCCATAGTGACCTCCAAGTGGTTGGTTTAATCCATCCATTAGAGGTCCGTCAACGGGGGACCACTTCAGCCTGGCCGAGGAGGCGCTCGCCCAGATCCAGAAGCTCTATGCCGTGGAGAAGGCGGCGCGCCCCCTAAGCCCCGAAGACCGGCAGCAGTACCGCGCCCAGCATGCCAAGCCCCTGTGGGACACGCTCCAGACCTGGCTTGCTATCCACCGCCCCGGCGTCCCGCCGCAAAGCGCCTTGGGCCGGGCTTTGGCGTATCTTGCGAACGAATGGGACAAGCTCGTCGTGTATCTCACCGATGGGCGTATCCCGATCGATAACAATGCTGATAATGCCGTTAACGGCATTAGTCGCGTTATTCCGCGTCACGGATTATTCCGCGTCACGGTGCAGCGCTGCGATTTCGCGGCGGATCGCGGATCAATGGCACGCCCGGTCGCGGCATAATTACAGGCCCTCGAGGAACGTAAGCAGCCGATCGGGGGCGTGGAAGCGGCGGGGCGCAATGCCCGCGGAGGTCGCATGCGCCAGCGCCTGCTCCTTCAGGCGCATGTCGGCATGCAGATAAATCTCCGTGGACTGCGTCGATTCGTGTCCGAGCCACAGGGCGATGACCGTGATATCGACGCCGCTTTGCAGCAGGGCCATGGCCGCGGCGTGTCGCAGCGTGTGCGGGGTGACGCGCTTGGTCTTTAACGAGGGGCAGGCTCGGCCGGCGGTCGCCGTGTGCCGCGCCACGATGCCTGCCAGGGCATCTGCGCTCAAGGCGCCGCCACCCCGGGCGCTCGGAAAGACCGGATCCGCAGGATCCCCTCGGCGTTCGCATAGCCATGCCTTGAGGAGGGCCGCCACTTCGGGGCGCAACGGGGTGCAGCGCGTCTTGCGTCCTTTGCCGAGACAGCGTACATGGGGTCCTGTGCCGATCGCGACGTCCCGGCAGCAAAGCTGCCGGATCTCACTGCTGCGCAGGCCGGTCTGGAGGGCCAGTGCCAAGAGGGTGCGATCCCGCCGGCCGATCCAGGTCCCGGCATCCGGGGCGGCGATGAGCGCCTGCGCCTCCTCCGGGGTGAGAAACGCCACCGGCCCGCGCTCGAAGCGCTTGGGCGGAATCGCGAGGATGCGCTGACACTGCAAACTGCGCGCCGGTTCGGCCAGCGCCACGTAGCGAAAGAAGCCGTGAAGGGCCGCGAGCCGCTGATTGCGGGTGCGCGCCCCATTGCCCCGCTCACGCTCCAGATACTCGAGGAACGCCTCCAGGAGCGGGGCATCGAGCTGCTCGAGGCGCAGCGCCGACGGGGTGCAGTGCAGGTGTGCCGCGGCAAAGCGCAACAGCAGGCGGAAGGTGTCGCGGTAGCCTCCCACGGTGTGCGGACTCGCACCCTGGCTCCCAAGCAACCGCTCGGTGAAGAATTGCTGCAGCAAGGCCGGGAATGTCGTCGGGCTCATCGTGCACCTCCCGTATCCGCACGCCCGCTTTGGCGTTCGGTGGCCAACATCAGCAGTTCCGGCACGGCCTCGATGTACCAGTAGGTGAGGCCAACTTCGGTGTGGCCGACATACGTCGCAAGCTTCGGCAGCTCGCGCGTGACATCCGCCCCGGCGCGGTACCATGCCACCAGCCGGCCGGTGACGAACGAGTGGCGAAAGTCCTGCAGCCGCGGCCCGCGGCCAGCGCGGGGCGAACCGTTTGCAGGGCGCAGGCCGACGGCGCGGGAGAGTCTGACGAACATCCGCCGGACGCTGGAGCCGGCGAGGCGCCGCCCCCGCTCGGAGAGCAGGAACGCCGGGGTCTGCGGATGCGGACACAACGCGTCGCGTCGCGCGGCATAGTGCGCGAGCGCGAGGCGCGTAGTGGCGGCGATGGGCACGAGGCATACTTGCCGAACTTGGTCTCGCGGATGAAGAGGATCCCGTTCTGGAGATCCACGTCACTGCGATCCAGCGCGAGCGCCTCGCCCGGACGCAGACCGGTGGCGGCGAGTAGCCCGATGAGCGTCGTATACGTCAGTGCACGCAGGCCGGTGGGTGATCGGCATTGCGCCGCCGCGGCCATCAGGGCTTGCGTCTGCGCCTCCGTGTAGATATGGGGGCGGGGGCGGCGGTGCCGTGAGGACACCAGATGCCGAGGGGGCACTTCGGTCTGCGGATCGAAGGCACTCCACCAGGCCGCGAACTTCCGCACCATCGAGAGCCTCCGGCCCCAGGTAGCCTTCTGCACGCCGGGACGGGCGGTCGCCCAGCGCAGCGCCAACGCCGTGGTGATGTGCGCGGAGCCCTCCTGTTCGAGAAATGTGACGAACTGCCGGAGTGTGTTAGCCGGCTCCGCCAGCCGCGTCCCGAGGGCGCGGCGCACCGTGATGTATTGGGTCAGGGCCTCCCCAAGCGCGCTCATGGCGCACCTCCGGTCAGCGGCCACGGGAGCGCCACGCCCCGCAACGCCTCCAGCGAGACCTTCGCGTAGATCCGGGTGCTCGCTTGCGTATGGTGCCGCAGCACTTCGGCGATCTCCGCGAGGGAGGCGCCCTGGCGGATCATCCGGGTCGCCAGACTGTGCCGAAACAGGTGCGCGACGTGCTGTGGCTGCGGCGGGATGCCGGCACGGGCGAGGGCCAGCCGCACGATGTGGTCAATGGCACACGGGCCCGTGAGTGCGATGCGCGGCGGGATCGCACGCAGGAACACGCGGCGGGAGGTGGTGGTGCCCCGGTCGCGGCGCAGATACTCAGCCAGCGCCCGACCCACATCGGCGGGAAGCGGCAGGGACTCCATCCGGGACCCCTTCCCGCGCACAACCAGCTCGCCGGTGCGCCAATGAACATCCTCGAGCGTAAGCAAGACCACCTCGGAGGCGCGCAGCCCGAGGCGCGCGAGCAGCAGAAGGATGGCGTAGTCGCGCCGGCCCTTGGAGGTCGATCGATCCGGACTCGCCAGCGCCTCCTCGACCTCCTCGGGCGTCAACAGCGCCGGCACGCCCGCCTCACGGTACGTACGCATCGTCGGGACCGCCGCCGAGAGGTCCCTCGGGGTTTCGCCGCGCAGGAAGAGGAAGCGCAGCAGCGAGCGCAGCGCCACGGTCACCAACCGCGACGACTCCGAGGCGTGATTCCTGATCCGGCCGAGCAGGAAGGCGTGAATCGTCTTGGCATCCAACTGATCGAGCGCAAGCCGCCCCGCCTGCGCCTGCCGGGTGGCCAGAAACGCCCGGGCGCAGGGCGCATAGACCAGGATCGAACGCTCGGCGAGTCCCCGATCCTTGCGGAGGAAAGTGATGTAGCGCGCCACCAGTGCCTCGGCAGGCGTGTCCGGCTGGGAGGGTGCAGACGGCATGACGCCGCACGCGCGCAGATAGGCCAGAAAACGTCGTACCGTGGCCCGCTCGCTCTCGGTGGCCGAACATTGCGGCGGCCGGCGCCTGATGAAGGACTGGACGTGCTCCTCCCCGAGGGACCCCTCGGCGATGGCGTGCCGCTTGGCCCACCGCGCGAAGGCGATGGTCACCGCCCTGCGCTCGGCCAGGGTGTTCGGGGAGTACCCGGCGATCCGTTGGTCGTCCAGAAACGCGTCGACGTATGCCTCAAGGGGTCCGGGGCGCTCACCTCTTTGCGAACCATCTGTCTCCATGTGGCTTCTCCTGGTTTGGCACCATTGCCGAACTCAGGAGACCACGTGGATTATGCCGCGTCACGAACAGGGGGCTGGTCTGCTAATGCCTGACAACAAGCCCAAAATCTCTCTCCATGCGGGCGAGGCGGAATAATCCGTGACGCGGAATAACGCGACCGAGAATGCCTTGCGACCCTTCTGCGTTGGTCGAAAGAATTGGGTCTTCCATGACACCGTGGCGGGCGCGAAGGCCTCCGCCAACCTCTATGGCCTCATCGAGACCGCCAAGGCCTGCGGCCTCGAGCCCTATCATTACCTGCGCCGGATCTTCACTGATCTCCCCAAGGCTTGCACCGTCGAAGACTTCGAGGCGCTGCTGCCCATGAATCTTACCTCCGACCCGACGTTGCCCCGCTTCACGCCCCGGCGCTGACCCCATCACCCCGCCCCGGCGCCCCACCCCGGGCGCCGGGGCCAGACCATCCCGCATCCTGGCTGTTAAAGAACTGTTGCCTACTACCCCGGTTGCCCGGTCCACACGACCGACCTATCCATGGCCCACACGATATCAGCGTGACGCCAGGCGTGGGAGGGTGGGGTTAATGGAGCGCATACGAAAGAGCGGCTGGATTCCGCGCGGGTCGCAACTGGTGGCACCAAGCCCGATACTGACGGTTCCTCAACGAGACAGGGCGCGGCGATGCCAGGACCCCAGCTTTACCGAGACACGGCAACCGGCGCCATCTACGTCCTGGTGGGGCGTGACAGGAAAGGGGTTTACCTGCGCGACCTCGATTCGACACCAGGCGACCCGATGGGCGTGACGACACTGGGAGAGTGGGCATTTTGGCTGGCCCTCGACCAACGCCAACTGGAGCGCGTACCGCTCTGACTGAGCTGTCGACAAGATGCCCGCCACACCAAGCCTGGCGCTTGGCCGTAGCAGGCCCAAAGTACGTCAGGCGATACTTACGTTAACCCTGCGCAATTCCGATGCTCGCCGGGTCTAGCCGGAAACCGGCGTCCTGCAGTCGCTGCACGAGCTTTGGGACCACTTCGCGCACATGCGCATTGAACGGCAGGGTAATCACCCCGCCCATGTTAGAAGGGAGTTCGACGAACCCCTTCTGGAGGATAGCGCACCGCCTTCTGGTCAATGATGCCATCAACATGCCCATCTCCATGATGACATTCTGGCGAGCCCGCGGCTTCGCGTCTTCGGTCTTTTCCTCTTTCAGGTACCCCATGTCGTCCGGCGTCAGGAGCACGATGCCGAAAGAACTTTCGGCGGATTTGCCAATCATCCGCTCAAGCGCCTCTATGAGAGTGTCACCGCCTCCGCCGGTAATCTGCAGAACAAATGGTTCCAGTCCCAGGCGCCGGAGCACGAGCTCAAGCTGGTCACGCGCCTCGTGGTCACGGCCATGCACCACAAAAACCTTACCATCGTGCGGCGTGCGCTCGGTCGCCTCGCTGTCCGCGAGAAGTGCCGAAACCCGGTCCTCGAGCGCGCTTTTCGCTTCCGGCGGACCGTCAAACCATACCGTACCTTTTGTTTCAGACCAGAGAAGTCCGCTACGGTCTCGGCATTTCAGCTTATGGACTCCGTTGGATTGCTGCTCCCAGGCTCCTTCCAGCCCCAGCGGCTGCAGCTTGGCCTTCAGGGCGTCCAGGGGACCATGAAATTTGAGCGTCATGGGGGAAATATACTGGAATGCGGTGAACGTAGCCATTACGGCCGAGTCGCGGTCTGCCATGTCGTATTCCTTGCGTAGTGGCCAACAGCTGGCCCATGTTCTATAGGCCCGCGCGGAAATTCAGGCGCGGTTTGTCCAGGGCCGATTTCCGTCAACGACAAGAGCGGGAGACCTGTCCGCTCCAAAATTCTAATCTGCGCGCCGGCTGGGCGCGCATAGGGAATTTTTGAGGACGTTTTCGCGTGCCCAGGCCTCGGGCAGCGCCCGAGGCCTGGGAGGCCTGGTGTTATGGCGCGTCTCGCGGAAACCGCTCCTGCTGCGCAGGAGTTGCTCCACGCAGAGCCCTCGCGACAAGCGAGCGCTCAAAAATTAACGCGCCATGTTGCCGTGTCTTGGAATTTTTGAGGACGTTTTCGCGTACCCAGGCCTCGGGCGCTGCCCGAGGCCTGGGAGGCCTGGTGTTATGGCGCGTCTCGCGAAAACCGCTTACCCGGCCTGGAGCTTCTCCAGCTGCTCCTTCGTCAGGTACGGCTCCCAGTCGGCGAGAATGCCCGTCAGCTTGACTGGCTTGCTGGCCCGGGCGCGGGGCGGCTGGCGCCTCGTGGTGCGCGTTGACAGGGCGGCGAGCCACGCCTCGACGTCGGACTGACGCCAGTACAGCAGCCGAGACCCCGTCAGGTGTACAGCGGGCGGAAGGGATTGGCTGCTGCGCTCCAAGCGGCGCCGAATCGCAGCCGGAGTCGTGCCCAACATCGCAGCTAGGTCCTTGGTGGTCAGCAGTCGGTCCATGGAGGGGATGCTACCACCACTTGCGACTGAAGTCGGTGGGACTCTGTTGTGGCGGCAGAACCTTGATGCGCCGCTCTTCCAGCCAGGCCTGCACGTCCTCCTCGAACCACAGAGGTTTGCCTGTGGGGAGTTTTATGAAGGGTGGTAGCCGCTCCGGATGCCTGATTGTGTAGTCCGTAATCGTGTAGGGCTTCATGTGCAGCACCGCCGCCAGCTGTTTGGCGTCGAGCGTTGTTTTCGGCATACTGGTTCACCACGGTTTTGGCTGTGGTGTTCTTAGGCCCCGGGTGAAATTCACACGGATGTGGCTCCCGCCCGCGGGCGCCAGCCACGCCGCCTAACCGCGCCCACTTTGGGCGCACTTTGGGCGCACTTTGGGCGCACTTTGGGCGCACTTTGGGCGCACTTTGGGCGCACTTTGGGCGCACTTTCACTCGAAAAACTGCCTCAGGGACGGAATTATCGGACTGGTAATTCATTGTTTTTGTGGGATTTTGTTGCGGGCGCTCAAGAGCTTAGCGCATTCACACGGCAGGGGTCAGTGGTTCGATCCCACTATCGCCCACCAATATAATCCAGCACTTAGCTCATCATCCTCCCCACGAAATCACGCTCCGCTCCACTGAGTATCGGGGGACACGTTTCGTGCCACGGGTTCATTGCCTTCAGAGATGGACCCCAATTCTTGGACACTAGCTTAGGTGATTATCTGCTTTCTATTACACACATCTTTCTGTCAACAAAGCATGAGGCATCGATGAATATCGATAGGTAATCGAATGGCCTGTCTTATGCGTTGCAGAGATGCCGGCGAAAGTCCCGCACGAGCGGATAGATCCAGATACTTTTGACGGGCTTTGCGTGGCGATGCAAGACGTCGAGCTTACCGCGCCCTTGAGTATCCCCAAGGTTTTGCCAGTTGGCCGCCTTGTAGCAGGTACCGGTAAAGCGCGGCTTCTCGACGAAGGTTTCGAGCAGAACCGGGCGATAGCTGTAGCGGGCGTGCCAGTCGTCGGGGAGTCGGCGGCTGACCAAGGCCAGGATCCGTGAGGCCAAGTTTGGGCAATGGATCCACGGCAGAATAAGGAAACGGGCATTGTTGACGATCAGGTGCAGATTGCGTTGCCGCTGATCGACCGTCCAGCCGATGGCCTGATCGCGGGGCTTGACCTTCCAGGCGCTGGCCCCGAAGCCCAGGGCCGCGACGATCTGGCCTTGGGCGCGTACGAAGTAGCGCAGTTGCGCCCCGGGCATGAGGGTATGCCCGAGGTAGTGGTGGCGTTCGATATAGGCGTTCCACAGCCGCGATTCGGCTCTGCCGAGGACCGGATCAATGGTGAGCGTAGCGAGATCGATGGCCGGGATGACGGCGGGTTCGCAAACCGCCTGTTCGATGTCCGGATAGGACCGGTAGGTGACGGGCTTGGGGTTGCGCGGCGGGGGCAGTGTGATCAGCCCATCGGCGTGCATGCGGTTGAGGGCCACGCGACAGCTCATATCCTTCAGAGCGCCATTTTCCCGGCGCCATCCGAGCCTCTCACAGACTTCCCGGGATAAACGAGCACGGTTCATCTGGGGGGTCGTGAGCCACTCGCGGATCAGCGCGATCTCGGCTGGTGTAAACTCTCGTCCGCAGTAGCGCATCGTTCAGCTCGAGTCGCGCGGGCTGAGGACATGTTTATGGGCACGCAGTGTCTCGACCGTCTCGTAAAGACTCGTCCAGCCGCGCCAGAGCACGGTGACGCCGGGTTCGCCATCCCCCTTGCGGCCCAAGTGGCCGCCGAGCCGGCCCAGCATGCGCACCATGTCGCGCAGCGTCGGGGCAGGACCTGCGGGGGGCAATGCCCGCGTGACGCGGATATGCAGCGCTTCGACCTCCTCCTCGGAGAACACCTCGGTGGCCGGCCGATCCGGGTGCGCGCGGGCCAGGTAGGTCACATGCATCAGGCGCACGCCGATGATGCTGAAAAGCGTCAGATAGCGCTTGAGGCGCAAGGCCTCCTCGAGCAGGCAGTCCTCGACCTTGCAGCCGGATTTGAGCACCTTATGCCAGATCTCGATGCCCCAGCGCCGCCCATACCACCGCACCTTCTCGGTGGCGGACGCGAAGTCTTTGACGATGAGATTTGTGAGCAACACCCAGCTGATCGGCTCCACCCCGGCCGGCGGGGACGACTCGGTCGCCCCGATCAGGGTGACGGTCACAGGCTCGCTGGAGCCGGACGTCTGGGCCGCCCCACGGCGCGGTGGGGGCTGGATCGTGACCTCGGCTGTGCGCACCTCGATCGCCGCCGTGCGCGCCTTACGACTGCCGTTGCCAGGAACCTCAATCGTCATGCTCCCCCATGCCGGGGCATCGCTCAACGCCTCGAGCATCCGCGTGCAGCCCGCGCTGTCTTCGGGCACGAGCTTGCGGTCGGTGCGCGCGCGGATGAGATAGTGCGCCTGCAGGTCCTGGGCGCGTGTCAAGAACTCGAAGAAGTCCGATTCGCGGTCGGCCACGGTGACGACCGGCACGCCCGCGGGCGCCCGCTCGACCGTCTCTTTGAGCGCAATAAGCCATTTCGCGCTCTCTTTTTCCTCGATCGCCGTGACCTGCAGGCGCTCGATCTTCTCCTGATAGTCTTCCTCCGGGATCTCCCCGCGCGCCCAGATGCTTTGGCTCACGATCCCGAGCGGCACGCCCGAGGTGGTGAAGGCCAGTGCGTTATGCATGATGAGGCCCCGGTCATGCGCGGCGTTGCTCTTGCCAATCGGTCCGAGGCCCCGAGTCCTGACGTGCCGGCCGTAGGAGAAGAAGACCGTGTCCTGCATCACCAGCACCGCACCCCCGCAGCCGGCCATGCGCGCGGCCGTCGCTTCCCAATGGGGTTTGAGGATCCCCGCCGCGCTCGCCTTGGCATTATTGAACAGCCGATACGCCGCTTGCGTACTGGCCCAATTGCCGCACGCTTCATTGATCGGCGAGCCGGGAGATTGGGCGAGATATTCCGCAGTTTTCACCAAGCGACGATCCAGGCGTTTATCGGAGAGGTCGGCGCGGGCAAACTCTTGTCTCACCCACTCGACCGACTCTGTGCCGGCCTCCATGATCGCCCGCACATCCGGATCCCCACAACGCCTCGACTTTTGCACGCCGTCCGCCTGTCCTTGTCGCACGCCGCGACAACCGCCACCTTACGCAATCTCGGCGCGTGTGTCCAGCACTTTCGTTAGGCGCGTCAAACAATCAGAGAAAATCGCCAAAGATGTGTGCAATAGAAAGGATTATCTGCCCTTACAGTAACGCAACAAGGAGCAGAAATCCTATGAGCAAGACACGACGCAATCACGCCCCGCAGTTCAAGGCCAAGGTGGCCCTTGAGGCCCTGGCCGGGGAGAAGACTATCCATGAGATCGCAGCCAAACACCAGGTCCACCCGAACCAGGTGACCCAGTGGCGCCGGCAGTTGATCGACCAGGCGGCGAGCATTTTCGGCAAGCCCACGGGGACGACACCCACCAGCGATCGCGAGGCCTTGCTGGCCAAGATTGGAGAGCTTACGGTCCAGAACGATTTTTTCGCACGAGTGCTCGGCAAATGACCACGGCTGAGAGACTCCAACGGGTCGAGCGCGAGAATCCGGTGGTGCCGATCGCACGCCAATGCGCGTGGCTTGGCGTGCCCCGCTCGAGCGTGTATTACCAGGGGAGACCTGTGGTCTCCGAGGACGATCTGGCGCTCATGAAGCGGCTCGATGCCCTCCACCTCCAGCATCCCTTCCTGGGCTCGCGGCGCCTGCGGGACCGGCTCGAGCGCGACGGCGTGTTCGTAAACCGCAAGCGCATCCAGCGGCTCATGCAGGTCATGGGGATCAAGACCCTGTACCCCAGGCGCAAGACCAGCGCCCCGGGTCCGGGTCATCGCATTTATCCCTATCTTTTGCGAGGCATGACCATCACCCGGCCCAACCAGGTCTGGTGTGCGGACGTGACCTACATCCCCATGGCCCGGGGCTTTTGCTATCTCGTCGCCATCATGGACTGGGCCACGCGTGCGGTGCTCTCCTGGCGGCTGGCCACCACCCTGGAGGCCGACTCCTGTGTCGAGGCCCTGGAGGAGGCCCTGGAGCTCTATGGGGCCCCGCAGATCTTCAACACCGACCAAGGGGCGCAATTCACCTCCGAGGCCTTCACAGACGTCCTGAAGGCCCACACGATCGACATCAGCATGGACGGCAAAGGCTGCTGGCGTGACAACGTGTTCGTCGAGCGGTTGTGGCGCTCTGTCAAGTATGAGGAGGTGTATCTCAAGGCCTATGCATCGATACCTGAAGCACGGGCCTCTCTTGCAAAATACTTCCATTTCTATAATCATGAGAGGCCTCATCAAGCACTGGATCGACGGACACCGTGGGAGGCTTACACCACAGCGTCCTGGGATCTAGCCGCTTGACCAACCCGGCAGATAATCCACCTAAGGATCGGGAGATTCTGTCCAGGGGTTGGGGTCCATCTCATTCCATCCACCAGGGGGGCAAGCTGCGCCTGACGGGTATTTGGCACGAGGCGGGGCAACCGTGGCATCCATCACAAAACGGCCGTGGGGCGGATGGCAGGCGCGTGTGCGTCTAAATGGACGCGGCACCAAAACCAAAACCTTTACTACGCGTGCGGAAGCCATTGCGTGGGCGCGAGCCACTGAGCAAACCCTGACCACGGAGACCCCCGGCGAGGCGGAAGCCAAACAGCTCGCGGACACCGTCCTGCTGCGCCAGGCCCTCCTCCGCTACCAGGAGGAAATCACCCCGCGCAAACGCGGCGCGCGCCTCGAGTACGGTCGCCACTAGGCGGTTTCCGCGAGGCGCGTAAAGACCGCAGGCTGGGGTAGTACCAGAGAGCCTCCCCGCGTAAAAACTGCAGGCTCGCCACGGCCGACTTGACATGGTCCCAATATGGGACTACGGTGCCCTCATGCGCGTCATCGCCGTGTCGACCCTCAAAGCGTTCTGGACCGGCAGGCCGGAATACCGGGACGCCGAGGGGCCGACGATGGCGTGGTATCGCGAAGCGGTCAAGGCCGACTGGTCGACACCCGACGACGTGAAACGGCAATTCGGCAACGCCAGCATCCTGAAAGACGGACGGGTCGTCTTCAACATCGGCGGCAACAAATACCGGCTGGTCGTGTGGATAAATACTCCCTACCGAGTGCTCTACGTCCGCTTCCTGGGCACGCATGAGGAGTACGACCGCATCGACGCACAGACTATCTGAGGGCACCTCATGGACATTCACCCTATCAAGACCGACGCGGACTATCGCAAGACGTTACACGAAATCGAAACGCTCATGACCGCGGAGCCGGGGTCCGAAGCCGGCGACCGCCTCGATGTGCTGGTGACCCTGGTCGAGGCGTACGAGCGCAAACACTATCCCCTGGATTGGCCCGATGCCGTGGAGGCCATCAAATTTCGCATGGAGCAGCAGGGCCTCACCGTTGATGACTTAGTCCCTGCCATTGGACGCAAAAACCGCGTCTACGAGGTCCTGGCTCGCAAACGCCCGTTGACGATACGGATGATTCAGGCCTTGAACCGGCAATTCCATATCCCGGCCGAAAGTCTACTGAACCAGTAAGTGATTTGGCGCACGGCATCCTCGGGACATTATGGTGATGCGGTCAGCACGTAAGGAGAGCCGGCGCATACAGTGGAGAGGTTGGCGGGAATTTCATAGCCACGCGAAAACGCAAACAGGGAGCACACCTACCCGGGGCCTGGGGGTGCGCGTCCCGTTACGCCACTTTGAGGGCCGGCTGATGGTGGAGCACCAGCAAATCCGCCTCTGTCACCGTCAGGAACGCATAAGCCTCCCCTTGCATATCCGCGAACTCCACCAGAAAGACGGCCGGGGAAAGCGTTTCCACAATGGTGCCGACCTGCCCGCGTTGCAATCCTTCCTTGGGGAAATCATTCACTAAAGCCACCACATCAAGCGTTTTCATGCGTCCCCTCTCAATGCCGATTTATGCACATAACAGCTCACCAGCCGCGGCATACTCTCGTTTTTCCGTACCATCCATACCGACCGTACCAGAGCGGCCTTACCCTCATGGTGCAGCATAAAATCCATCGTGTACAAGTCGCCATGCGGGGTTGCCCCGACATGCTCCGCCGATTCCTTCGCGGCGGCCTGGTGAAGGGCCTCTTTCAAATCAAGAGCCTGTTTGAGTCCGATACCCAGGACGGATTGAAAGACCCGCGCCTTGTGGCGGCCCTCGGGGTGCTCAGGATTCAGGCAATACCCGATGAGCTTGTCATCATCAATGACGGCCTGGTCGCCGCCGGGAAGTTTCATCGGGCTAGAGACCTCGCGGCCGCAATAGCACTGAGATGAGTATAACGCTTCGTCATTTGGTGCGCCAAGACCGACTGATAGCCACGTCGTGCGCGGCCTGATAGGCATTTGCTCGGTCGCGGCGCCGACGTCAAACATGGCGTGGCCGCCCTGAAGGGGCTCAAACCCGTGTTGGACGCGGCTCGGCTCCCGGGCCAAGAGGTCGAATGGATTTTCCTATCGAATATGCGCGCAAAAAGGATGGGCGCTGGCTCGCAGAGGTCCCGGAAATTCCCCCGCGGTCTCCGTCTATGACGCCACGTCCGACGAGGCCATGGGCAAGGCAGAGGCCTTGGCGCTGCGAGTGTTTGTGGAACGTATCGAGTGCGGCGAGAACCACCCCATGGCTATTCGCATCGGCTTTGTAGCCGGGTGAGCCATGGGCCTTCTGCGAAGACCAACTTACGAGGTGCCGGGCGCTGTTGGCTGGTTGGCACTTACGAGCCACCTTTCGAGTTTTTCGACCCCTTTGTAGAATGAGTCCTCGAGCCTCTCGTATCTACTCATAGCCCTGATAGCCTTACAAAATCTGCCTACGCTTTTAGTAGCTTGCCGCTTCACGGACTCTCCTCGCAGGCCGCGTATTGGACCCCCATCCAATAGAATCTGCGCAAGGCTATACGCAGCAAGCACATGCCGGACGTCCCTCCATGAAACCCCTTCGGAGGCTTCGGTAAAATATGCCCTAAATGCGAGGCTAAATGTGTGCTTTGCCAGTACATCATTCAGGCGCTTAGCGCTCAGGGTGCCCGTCGCCGCCTTGAGTATCAGCGCATTGTTGTACATCTCAATCTGCAGGGCGCGTCGCGCCTGCGCTTGCTTCCGCCGCCACTCCTCCTTCGTATTCCGAAAAACAGCCCACGCACCTATTACCGCACCAGCTACTGCGCCGACAAGAGCGGATGCGAGCGGTATCCAGACCATGTGAACTGATGACATCGCCACCGACCCTACAACCGCATGGATTGGTGGTGAGGTTGCGGCCTTCAAGGCTATTTGCGTTCTTGACATCTGCGCCCTACGGCTGCTTCATCGGCTTTTTTCCCACCTCGGCCAGCTTCTTGTCTAAGGCTTCACGCCTCGCTGCGCTTTTGGCCGGCTGCACATAATAATGGTCGAACAGCGACTCCAGCACATCCAGGTTCCACTCCGCTTCGCCGGGCTCGACATCCAGAATTTCCCCGGACCTCTCGCTCTTTTGCGGGTGCGCGGCAAAATTGCCAATGTTTCGGATTGCGTCTAGATTGTCACCAATATTTGGTGGAAGGTGTGTTGCGAGCGCATCCTCAATCGCCCTGCTTAAGTTTTCCTCGGTCGAGACCTTCCGTTCGCGCAGGAGGTGCTCAAGACAGCGTCGACTAAGGGCGGCTGAGGCTTTTGGGCTATCGACGAGGACCAGGCAGGCCTCGTTGAAGTCGGAGGCAATATCCGCAGGGACCTCTGGTGGCGCAAGTGGCCGGGCGGCACCTCTTGGGACAACTACGCTTTTGCGCGTCCGGTCGTCATCCGGATGCCTAAATACTGAGAAACCCACAGTGGGAATGCTGTCCGGCTCAAGCAGTGATTGAATCAAGGACAAAACCGGCTTGCGGCATTCAGGACATGAATGGACCTCGACGCTCCAAAAACAGACCTTACCGTCAATCTCTCCAACGCGCCCCAAGTTCGACACGTTCGGACTCCGGCTGCACGCCGTCTGGCAGTGCGGGCATTTCATGGCGCTGCTCCTTTCATTCTGTTTCCTGCAAACCCTCTGCCTAACTCGGCCGACGTCGTGTTCTCCAGGCACTTGCCCTGGATATCTCCCACGCCCCATCGGAACCACCCCAGGGCCCGGCACGTTATCTATGGCGCTTCCTTTGTTGCATAGCGGCAACCCAGTGTAGCTGTTCATCCGCTACGACCAGCTCCCTGTTAGCTAACAACTCGTCCTTGAGGATTTCCGTCCACGCTTGCATCAGTTATGGAGGGATTTTGGTCTGTGAGCTGAGTCGCCGACAACGCGCCCCAGCTTCTTCCTTATGTTCCATATGGACACTCGAGCCGACTCGTTTTCTGACTCCAAATTCTGAATTGCCATAATATTCGGTCCACCGTATAACTCAATATCAATCGCGCTTTTTCGAGTTATCGCCAGCGCCTGCTTTAATAGTCGCACGTTAAGTTTCGAGACTCATATCGCTTGTATGGATTTAGTCGCACACCGCCACCCCCATATTCCAGACAGAAACTGAATATGCATCGCGTTCCAGGCGACACTACCCCACCACTTGTCCGAAAACCTCTCCGCCTTCACGAACCTCGACCACCCTGCGATGTGTAGCATATTTATCAGCGGTCTATTTTCCAGCACGGTCGCCCGGTACTCTGCTATAAGGGCGCTTTCATCCGAGCTTTCTACGGTGGCCGTCTCTGATACGCCATACTCATGCGCTCGAGCCATTACCTTGGTCAACGCTTTGCAGTCCAGGCGCTCATCATGGATTGTACCCAATATCGCATATGCTACCCCTTCGTCCCTCATCATTCTTTCGTAGGCACGGCTTGTGGCTCTCCTCTGCTCCTCCATGTCGCTATTAATATGTGTCCAAAATGCATACGTCTCACGGTCTTTATGGAATGATAACTCGCTATATGTTACCAGGAGTGACACACTGGAAATTAGTATCGCAAATACCGATACAATTCCGGATAGGTTATCCCCGCACCACGTAAAAATCTTCTTCCAAGCCATTTCATGCCACACAAGTATTTGGGTCGCACAAGAGCCATTGTATGTAAACTGGATATTCGCGGCACATTGGTGCGTTTCGCGCCGAAAGTGCGCCAGCGGGAGTCTTCCTCACCAATGGCGACGACCCTGGCGGTCGGTTTTAGTTAGAGCCTGGAAATAGTGGAGGGGCGCCCGCGGAATGCCGGGTACCGGTACCTGCGGGCCCATATGAGGCCAGACAGTGTCCGTGTCGGTTCTGCCTGCGCAGCTATAGAACCGTCCGCGTCGGATACGCGTCGTCGCGTCAAAGCTGTCCTCCCGGAACACCATCCCATGCAGCTTGTCTGGAGGGATTACCCGGACCCGTTTGTCCGCACCATCGGCGAATGCCGAACTGGAGACAACGGGCAATGGCCACACTTCCACCCAGTATCCGCGAACGCGCTCGCATACCGTGCCAGTATCTATGCGGACAGCAAATTCTAGCCCCATTACGGCCCCCTCGTCACCGCATGTCACATGCCATGTTTTCAGCTACACAGAGTTCCCCTCAATCCTCGCCTCCAACCGCTGGGCTACGTTACCCCACTACTGGCGTCACTCAACCACAGCTCTCAGCTTCCCATAACTCACCGCGCGAGTTCCATTTCCGCTCCATTCACAACGGAACCGCATTAATGACATCGACACATAAGAAGGCATTCTATTCACCCAACAGCTTGAGGAAGTACAGTATAACGTCGCGCATTTCTTTCTTCGATACAACGACGTCGTCATCTGTCGCATACGTCATGCGCTTTTGTACCAAATGCTCTTCTAGATACCTTCTTATAATCCATAATGCCCCCTGAACGGACACGTGGACGAACCACTCGTACTTATCACCCCTCTTTCTTTTGAAAAATCCACTAAAGAACTGGTATGTTCCTCTCTCGATGCCGATTCTCGATTCGTCCAATTTCTTCCACGAAGCCATCCTCTCAATTATTGGCCATTTATCTACGTTATCTACATCGTCGCTTTCCGCCTCAATAACAGTTACGCTGAAGTCGCACCCATCATTGTGTGGTTCTGGTAATGAGTATTTACTCGTATGTATTTCGGCAGTTTCTGCCACATTTTCCATCATGGCTGACAGCTCTTGATATGTTACGCGCAACGTCACATCCTTAGCATTCGGCCTATAATACAGAACGTTTCCACTCGTAAACTCAAGGTGTCCTTTTTTCTTGCCATCCTTTCCCATTATATCTACGTGAGTTACAAAACGCGTTTTTGGCCTTGCCATATATTTCCCCCTCTGTTGAAGCACACACAGAATTGATTTTTTGTGAATTATCCCGTGCGTGTTGATTGTTATGCACTCAACACGGTCTTTTCTTGCCTTAAGAAAGCCTTACACGGCCGGTGCAGAAGTATGATTAATGAGCCACAGGAAAGCCTCGGCAGCTGCCATCACACAAACGAACGCTTATGTCGTTAAAACCTATTTCTGTGCACGAAACGCCTTGTACACCAACCCGGCCAGCATCCCCTGCATCTGTGTAAACGTCCGCTCGTCTTTCAGCATCTGGTCGGCGATGCGATTGTGACCCTCCTGGCCGTCCAGGATGATGTCGGTGAGGATGGTCTTGAAGTCGCCCAAAGCAAACTGCTCCTCGGTGTTGTGCGCCGCCTGCTCGGCGAGCGCCGGACTTTCCAGTAGTTTGCCCTGGATAGTCGTGACATAGCCCACCATGTCGGCCTCGCTCAAATCCCCGGCAAAAAGGTCATTCATGCGCTCGACGATTTCGGCCAGGCGGCGCTTCTCATCCTCCAGCGCCCGGCCGGTACCGGCCTCCGACACCGGGCGCAGCGGCACGGATTCGCCAGTCGCGAGGTCGAGGCTCTGCTCAGCCAGGCGCTGCAGGCGGTAATGGCTCAACCGCACATCGGCTTCTATCTCGATAAGGCTCGTAGCACTGGGGGCGTTGATGCGCGGCATCAGGTTCTTGCCGAAGGCGTAGCGCTTTTCGAGGTCTGAGTCATTGTAGGGGATGATTTGCGACAGGAAGTCATACATCCGCAGAAAGGTGCCCAGGTCCTTGCGGAACTGGTCGGCCTCCTCCTCAGGGAGGGCGGCAAAGCGGTCGGCGGCTGGTTTGAGATAGGCGTGGAGGCTCGCCTGGCGGCGCTTGGGGTCGAAGAAGGCCTGGGCGAAGCCCTCGATTTCGCTTGGGAGGTACACCTGCGCGGCGTCGAGCTTGATTTGCTATTCGTGCACGATGTTGGGGTCGGTGACATCTTCCAACTGCGCCGCCCGGTAGTAGGGCTGGAAGCTCTCCAGAATCTCGTTCGGGGCGTTTACGAAATCGAGCACAAAGGGCTCGTCCTTGCCGGGGTAGGTGCGGTTTAATCGCGAGAGGTGAGATGGACCCCAACCCCTGGACAGAATCTCCCGATCCTTAGGTGGATTATCTGCCGGGTTGGTCAAGCGGCTAGATCCCAGGACGCTGTGGTGTAAGCCTCCCACGGTGTCCGTCGATCCAGTGCTTGATGAGGCCTCTCATGATTATAGAAATGGAAGTATTTTGCAAGAGAGGCCCGTGCTTCAGGTATCGATGCATAGGCCTTGAGATACACCTCCTCATACTTGACAGAGCGCCACAACCGCTCGACGAACACGTTGTCACGCCAGCAGCCTTTGCCGTCCATGCTGATGTCGATCGTGTGGGCCTTCAGGACGTCTGTGAAGGCCTCGGAGGTGAATTGCGCCCCTTGGTCGGTGTTGAAGATCTGCGGGGCCCCATAGAGCTCCAGGGCCTCCTCCAGGGCCTCGACACAGGAGTCGGCCTCCAGGGTGGTGGCCAGCCGCCAGGAGAGCACCGCACGCGTGGCCCAGTCCATGATGGCGACGAGATAGCAAAAGCCCCGGGCCATGGGGATGTAGGTCACGTCCGCACACCAGACCTGGTTGGGCCGGGTGATGGTCATGCCTCGCAAAAGATAGGGATAAATGCGATGACCCGGACCCGGGGCGCTGGTCTTGCGCCTGGGGTACAGGGTCTTGATCCCCATGACCTGCATGAGCCGCTGGATGCGCTTGCGGTTTACGAACACGCCGTCGCGCTCGAGCCGGTCCCGCAGGCGCCGCGAGCCCAGGAACGGGTGCTGGAGGTGGATCGCATCGAGCCGCTTCATGAGCGCCAGATCGTCCTCGGAGACCACAGGCTTCCCCTGGTAATACACGCTCGAGCGGGGCACGCCAAGCCACGCGCATTGGCGTGCGATCGGCACCACCGGATTCTCGCGCTCGACCCGTTGGAGTCTCTCAGCCGTGGTCATTTGCCGAGCACTCGTGCGAAAAAATCGTTCTGGACCGTAAGCTCTCCAATCTTGGCCAGCAAGGCCTCGCGATCGCTGGTGGGTGTCGTCCCCGTGGGCTTGCCGAAAATGCTCGCCGCCTGGTCGATCAACTGCCGGCGCCACTGGGTCACCTGGTTCGGGTGGACCTGGTGTTTGGCTGCGATCTCATGGATAGTCTTCTCCCCGGCCAGGGCCTCAAGGGCCACCTTGGCCTTGAACTGCGGGGCGTGATTGCGTCGTGTCTTGCTCATAGGATTTCTGCTCCTTGTTGCGTTACTGTAAGGGCAGATAATCACCTAAGCTAGTGTCCAAGAATTGGGGTCCATCTCTAGGGTTTGCACCGCCAAGACCCCCGAGAGGCGCTTGTCCACGTACATGGCGCAGAGGAGCGGCTGGTCGAAGCCCGTCTGGTATTTGTTGGCGACCAGCAAGACCCGGTAATCATCCCCCTTGAAACCCTCGGCCGGGTCCTGGCCGTGCAGGTCCGGGTTCATGCCGGTCTCAGTGAAGTCTTCGGGCCCGGACTCCAGGTCGGTCACTTTTCCGGAGAAGGCGACCAGCGTCTTCATATCCCGGTAACCGCGGTCTTTGAGGTAACGGTCCATGGCAAGCTTATAGCGCACCGCCGCCACCCGGCTGTCGGTGACTACCATGGCCTTGGCCCGGCCTTGAAGCTTGGGCGCGACATGGGCGCGGAAGTGCTCGACGATGACGACGACCTTCTGACTGATGTTGTAGGGGTGGAGCTTGGCGTAGCGCGCCAGCGCCACCTGGGTCTTCTTGTGCGGGACCCACTTGTCGTCCGCCTGGGAGGTGAGCTTGTAGAAGGCCTTGTAGGTCACGTAGTTCTTCAGGACATCCAGGATGAAGCCTTCCTCGATGGCCTGGCGCATGGAGTAGATATGAAAGGGCGCCGGCTTGCCATCGGCATCCGGCCGCCCGAATAGCTCCATGGTCTTGGATTTGGGGGTGGCGGTGAAGGCAAAATAGGAGCAGTTGGGCGGCCGGACGCGGGCCGCTATCGCCGCGTTGATGACATCCTCTTGCGTTAGGGCACATCTGAATTAACCCCTCATTTCGACAAGCCCAAGGCGCCGAAACGGAATTCTGCTAGGCCGGGAAGGCGAAACGCACCGTTCTGCGCCCTGATGGGGCTTTGTTTGGTCGTTCGGGAAGCCTTTTGTGGCCCGAGATCCAATTTCCGGACGGACTACGCCCTTGTGGGTCGCAATAGCCGTCGGCGCACGAGGTAGAGGTTGGCCAAGGCGCAAGTGACGAACAGGCGATAGGCGTTCTTCTCAAGACCCCGGTAGCGAACCTTGGTGAAATGGAAGATGCCTTTGATGACCCCGAAGACATGTTCGACGCGGCTGCGGATTTGGGACTTGATACGGTTACGAGCGCGCTCAACCTCGTTTACCACGCCTTTGTACCGATACCGGCGGTTGGTGAGGTCGCGCGCCTTCGGGGCGTGTTGCCGGAGGACATCGGTCTGACCTTGGTAGGCCGAGTCGCCCCATACTCGGGTCTCGCCGCCATGGAGGAGATCGGGGAGGATGGTGGCGTCATGGACGTTGGCGGCAGTGGCGACCACCGCATGGATGACCTTGGTTTTGCTGTCGACGCCGATATGGGCTTTCATGCCGAAGTACCACTGATTCCCCTTCTTGGTCTGATGCATGTCCGGATCGCGTTTCCCCGCTTTGTTCTTTGTCGATGAGGGCGCATTGATGATCGTGGCGTCGACAATCGTGCCTTGGGTGACCTTGACGCCTTGGGATTCCAGATGCCGGTGGACCTCCCGGAAGAGTTTCTTCCCGAGATGGTGTTTCTCAAGCAGATGACGGAACTTCAAGATGGTCGTTTCATCCGGCACCGGCTCCCGGCCGAGGTCGATACCCACGAACCGGCACATGGAGACCGATTCATACAAGGCCTCTTCCGCTCCCGGATCGGAGAGGTTGAACCACTGCTGGAGAAAATAGATCCGGAGCATGCGCAAAAGCCCCACCGGCGGCCTGAAGTGGTCCCTACGCAGCGGACCTCATAGACGGGTCTTGATCTGGGTGTTGCATTCTGCGCGCATACTCGTTGGGCGACAAGTATCCGAGTGATGAGTGCAGGCGGACAGGATTGTAGAATCCGTGGATGTATTGCGCGATCGCTCTGTGGGCGTCCTGTTTTGTCGCATACGGCTCGGTCGCTTCTTCGGTCTTCAGTGTTGCGAAGAAGCTCTCCGAGACCGCATTGTCCCAGCAATTTCCCTTGCGACTCATGCTGGCCACCATGCCAAGTGCGCCGAGAGCGTTGCGGAAATCATCGCTGGCGTACTGGCTGCCGCGGTCGGAATGAAACACCGTACCGGATGGCGGTGTCTGGAGATGGCAGGCATTGCGCAGCGCATTGAGCACCAGCTCATCGGGCATGCGATCCGAGAGGCTGTAGCCGAGCACCTGGCGTGTCTGTAAGGCGATAATCACCGCCAGGTACAGCCAGCCCTCACGAGTGGCAACGTACGTGATGTCGCTTGTCCAGGCCGGCACGGCTGTGTCGACGCTAAATCGCCTCTGTAGGACGTTCGGGGCGATGGCGCGCTGATGGGCACTGTCGGTCGTGCGCGGCACGAAGCGCCCTTTACGCACGCCTCGCAAGCCTTCCTCGCGCATCACTCGATGCACACGTTTGGGGTTGATGCGCATGCCCTGTGCGCGCAGGGCATGCGTGAGGCGCCGGCGACCATAGCGGCGCCGGCTTTCCTCGTGGACCTGTATGATCGCTGCACGCAACGGAGCGTCCGCGTCGCTCTGTGGCGCACGTTCTCGGGCCTGCCAGGCGAAGAATCCCGACGTCGATACCTCAAGTACCCGGCACATGAACCCGATCGGGTAGTGAGTCCGCTGCGAGGCGATATAGGCGTACTTCACTTGGACTCCTTCGCAAAGTACGCTGCGGCTTTTTTTATGAAATCGCGCTCCATGCGCAGCTGAGCATTCTCGGCTCGAAGCCGTGCATTCTCAGCTTCCACATCGCTCACAGGACGGCGCTTCCCGTCCTTGGCGAACCCTGCTCCATCACGCGAAATGCGGATCCAATTAGCCAGCGTCTTGACCGAAATACCGAGCTTGCGGGCAGCCTTTGCCGCTCCGAGGCTCTCTGCCAATGACACTGCCTGCGCCTTGTAATCGGCGGTATATTGAGCACGAACCTGACGTTCCATAGTGACCTCCAAGTGGTTGGTTTAATCCATCCATTAGAGGTCCGTCAACGGGGGACCACTTCACTTCATCTCCTGGTGGAGGTAGCCGCAATCGGGCGGTGCGTGGGCGGCCACGAGCCCCGGGGCGCGCGGAAAGAGCCGCGCCTCGAGCGCCGCGTCGTCCAGGTCTGCGGGCAACAGCCAGGACAGGCCGGCGGCCTGGGCGCGCTCCACATACTTCGCGACCGTGCCCTTGGCCACCCCACAGGCCCGGGCGATCCGGTCGTGGGTAAGCCCCGCTTCGTATTTCAGTCGCAGAACGTCTTTGATCTTACGCATGGTCTTCCTCGGGGCGGGCATGTCCTCTCCTGTGGAAAAATCAGGGAGGATAGCCCGCGGAATTGGGAACCCGGTGCGCTCTCGGACTTATCAGGCGGGATGATCCTCGGCCGACACGACGTCGGTCACGATGGATCGGAATCCGTGGTCATCTTCGATCGGAATGCGCGGTCAAGATGAATCGGAATCCGTGGTCACGTTCGATCGGAATCCTTGGTCATCTTGCTTCGGAATATGCAGGTATGGGCTCGCGACACCTGGCTCGATATCCTGGGCAACTTCCTGCACCTGCAACGCAAAGAGGGCACGGACAAGACGCAGCCCGCGCGCGAGACCCTCATCTTCCCGCGCTACCACCAGCTCGATGTCGTCACACGCCTCCTGGAGGCCGCCCGCGCCGAGGGCGTAGGCCACAGCTACCTCATCCAGCACTCGGCGGGCTCGGGCAAGTCCAACTCCATCGCCTGGTGTGCCCACCGCCTGACGTCGCTGCACAACGCGGCCGACGAGCGGGTCTTTGATTCGGTCATCGTCATCACCGACCGGCGGGTGCTGGACCGCCAGCTCCAGGAGACCATCAGCCAGTTCGAGCACAAGACCGGCGTAGTGCAGAAGATTGACGAAGACAGCCAGCAGCTCGCCCGCGCCTTGAGCGAGGGCACGCCCATTATCGTCACCACCCTGCAGAAGTTTCCCTTCATCCAGAAGAAGATGGCGGGCGCAGACCTCGCCTCCCGCCGCTTTGCCTTGATTGTCGACGAGGCCCATTCCAGCCAGTCGGGAGCGGCGGCCCAGAAGCTGCGCGCGGCGTTGCACACCGAAGGACCGGCCCCCCTGCGGGTGGCCGAGGCCGCAAGCGCAAACGTAGACGGCTCCGTGCTGATGCTCGATGGCGTCCGGGATGAGGAGGGCGAGGATACAGAGGGAGCCGCGGGGGACCTAAGGCACCTCTGATTTAGTCCCTATATACAAGCCGTTATGGTAAAATGGCGTAAGTTAAAACGGATAAAATCCATGCGCCAGCTCACCTTAGCCACCGGTACCTTCGAGACCCACAGGAAACCCACCCGTCGCGAGAAGTTCCTAGCGGATATGGAGAAAGTGGTGCCATGGCAGGATCTTTGTGCGGTGATCGCACCCTATTACCCTAAGGGCGAGAACGGTAGGCTGAAGTGGTCCCCCGTTGACGGACCTCTAATGGATGGATTAAACCAACCACTTGGAGGTCACTATGGAACGTCAGGTTCGTGCTCAATATACCGCCGATTACAAGGCGCAGGCAGTGTCATTGGCAGAGAGCCTCGGAGCGGCAAAGGCTGCCCGCAAGCTCGGTATTTCGGTCAAGACGCTGGCTAATTGGATCCGCATTTCGCGTGATGGAGCAGGGTTCGCCAAGGACGGGAAGCGCCGTCCTGTGAGCGATGTGGAAGCTGAGAATGCACGGCTTCGAGCCGAGAATGCTCAGCTGCGCATGGAGCGCGATTTCATAAAAAAAGCCGCAGCGTACTTTGCGAAGGAGTCCAAGTGAAGTACGCCTATATCGCCTCGCAGCGGACTCACTACCCGATCGGGTTCATGTGCCGGGTACTTGAGGTATCGACGTCGGGATTCTTCGCCTGGCAGGCCCGAGAACGTGCGCCACAGAGCGACGCGGACGCTCCGTTGCGTGCAGCGATCATACAGGTCCACGAGGAAAGCCGGCGCCGCTATGGTCGCCGGCGCCTCACGCATGCCCTGCGCGCACAGGGCATGCGCATCAACCCCAAACGTGTGCATCGAGTGATGCGCGAGGAAGGCTTGCGAGGCGTGCGTAAAGGGCGCTTCGTGCCGCGCACGACCGACAGTGCCCATCAGCGCGCCATCGCCCCGAACGTCCTACAGAGGCGATTTAGCGTCGACACAGCCGTGCCGGCCTGGACAAGCGACATCACGTACGTTGCCACTCGTGAGGGCTGGCTGTACCTGGCGGTGATTATCGCCTTACAGACACGCCAGGTGCTCGGCTACAGCCTCTCGGATCGCATGCCCGATGAGCTGGTGCTCAATGCGCTGCGCAATGCCTGCCATCTCCAGACACCGCCATCCGGTACGGTGTTTCATTCCGACCGCGGCAGCCAGTATGCCAGCGATGACTTCCGCAACGCTCTCGGCGCACTTGGCATGGTGGCCAGCATGAGTCGCAAGGGAAATTGCTGGGACAATGCGGTCTCGGAGAGCTTCTTCGCAACACTGAAGACCGAAGAAGCGACCGAGCCGTATGCGACAAAACAGGACGCCCACAGAGCGATCGCGCAATACATCCACGGATTCTACAATCCTGTCCGCCTGCACTCATCACTCGGATACTTGTCGCCCAACGAGTATGCGCGCAGAATGCAACACCCAGATCAAGACCCGTCTATGAGGTCCGCTGCGTAGGGACCACTTCAGACCGCCTCAACCGTCGAGTTCTTCTTCAAGAGCAAGCGTGTGGCCGTCCATGCCCGCGCGCTCGCGCGCGGGAAGTTCACGACGCTTGCCGAACACATGCCCGAGGCCCATCGCCGGCACCGGGAGTGGACGCCCGGGCGGCTCTTACGCTGGGCGCACAGCATCGGCCCCAAGACCCAGGCCATCGTGCAATGGCAGTTCGACCACCGCCCGCACCCCGAGCAGGGCTACCGCGCCTGTCTGGGGCTCCTGAATCTCGGCAAGC
Source organism: Acidiferrobacter thiooxydans (assembly GCF_003333315.1). GTDB lineage: Bacteria > Pseudomonadota > Gammaproteobacteria > Acidiferrobacterales > Acidiferrobacteraceae > Acidiferrobacter > Acidiferrobacter thiooxydans. The sequence continues at coordinate 981,742 of NZ_PSYR01000001.1, read as the reverse complement.
GGTATGGGAACGTGCGCCTGGAGGCCGCCTGCCAGCGGGCGCTTGCGATCGGCTCGCCGGTGCTCAAAAGCGTGAAATCCATCCTCGAGGCGCGGCTCGATCAGCAACCCCCGCCCGGCACGACCCCTGAGGGGGCGTCTGCCATCCCGCCGGTCCACCACGACAACGTGCGCGGCGCGGCGTACTTCCAGTCCACCACCCAAACCTCAACCCGTACTGAAGGAGAATCGGAACCATGTTGATCCAACCCACCCTTGATGCCTTAAACGCCCTGAAGCTCCACGGCATGGCCGCGGCCCTCTCAGAGCAGATGACCCAAAGCGCCGCCCAGGGCCTGTCCTTCGAGGAGCGCATTGGGCTGCTCGTCGAGCGCGAGGCGGTGTTCCGCGAGAGCCGCAGGCTCACGCGCCTCCTGCAGCAGGCGCAACTGAAGGAGCGCGCCTGCCTGGAGGATCTGGACTTCCGCGCCCGCCGGGGTCTCGACCGCGCGCACATCGCGACGCTCACCGCCTGCGACTGGATCCGGGTGGGGCAGAACCTCCTCATCCAGGGCGCCACCGGCTGCGGCAAGACCTTCCTCGCCTGCGCCCTGGCGCATCAGGCCTGCCGGCAGGGGCTGTCGGCCCTCTACGTGCGTGCCCCGCGGCTCTTCGAGGAACTGACCCTCGCGCACGCCGACGGGAGCTTCCGCAAACGCCTGGCCGCACTCGCCAAGACGAGCCTGCTGGTAATCGATGACTTCGCCATCTCTCCTTTGGGCGCGCGCGAGCGCGGCGACTTGCTGGAGATCCTCGATGATCGCATCGGCGCGCGCGCCACGCTCATCACGAGCCAGTTGCCGGTCGAGCACTGGTACGAGTACATCGGCGACCCGACGCTCGCCGATGCCATCCTCGATCGCTTGCTGCACTCCGCCCGCACCCTGACACTCGAAGGCGAGTCGATGCGCAAGCGCAAGAGTCAGGCCCAGGCGTAGCGTACCCGAACGGCATTACGTAATTACATACGTAATTACGGACGCCATGAACCACCCCCTCAATACAGGAGTTCTCATGTCCCGCACAGGTATTACCCAAGACCAGGTCTTTGCCGCCGCGCAGGCGCTGGCCGACCGCGCCCAACCCGTCACCGTCCAGGCCCTCCGCGAGGCCTTGGGCCACGGCAGCTTCACGACCCTCTCCCAGCATCTGCGTGCCTGGAAGAGCCATATCCCAACCCACCCACTCCCGCCCCTACCGCCCGAGATCGAGGCCGCCGCGCACCAGGCCCTGGCCCGGGTCTGGACCGCCGCGTCCGAGCTCGCCCAGCAGGAGGTCCAGGCTGTCCGTAGTGCCGCCCACACCCAGATCGCGGAGTCCCAGATGCAGGCGCAGGAGACCCTGCAGGAGATCGCACACCTCGAGCGCACCGTACAGGACCAGGAGGGCCGGATTGCGACCCTCAAGCCGGCCCTGGCCACCGCCGAGACGCATCTTGCCGCGCACGCCGCGAAGATCACTCAACTGGAGGCGCGTATCGCGGAACTGAAGGCGGAACTGGAGGCGGCGCAACTCCATAACGACCAGCGCGCCGAGGAATGCGGGAGACTGCGGGGAGAGCTCGCGGTGTACGCCGCGCTTGCACCCTCTGATCAAACCAAGAAGCCGGGGCGCTCTCCGTCTGCCCGGCCTGATCTCCCTAACACCCACACACAGGGGGCCAAGACCATTGACGGTCTGTGATTATGTAGTGTAAAAGTCGTTCAGCGCGACCGGCTCTCTGGCCGGTCATCTTCGCCCGGATTGATCGGTCACCTTCGACCGGAATCCGCGGTCACCATCCGCCGGAATCGGCGGTCATCTTCATCGGAATACGCACGCGAGGCCGGATTGCAGCAGGATGGCGAGGTCCGTGAAGTTGTAGCGCAGCTTGCAGGCCTTGAGCGCGCCCACGAACACGGTCAACGCCTGGTTGGCGCTCTGCCGGTAATGGTCGGCGCCTGGGTCGGTTTCGCTCGAGGGCACGAGATTGCCAGTCGCAGCCGTCGATGCGGGCAGCGAGGATAGGGCAATAGCCCCCACATCGAGCACCGACTTAGGTTAAAGACCGACGCGCGCCGCTTTCTGCTACAATGTCAGTCTGTTTGCCTATCTCGGAAGACTTTTCCGCGGGATAAGGAGTGACAACATATGCGAGCCCTCGAATTCGAGAGTGTCACAAGCAACCATTCGGTACCGGTCCCGGAGAATATCCCCGATGGGACACCGGTGAAGGTCGTTGTTCTGGCCAAAGACGCCTCCTCGGAAGAACGCCAACGGCAGTTCAAGGCGTTGCTGTGTGAAGTGGCGCAAGGGCTTACGGACGTGGACCTCACCCGCTCCCAGGAGACGGGGCGAGACATCCCGGAATGGCCTATCTCTTAGACACCAACATCATCTCGGAACTGCAAAAAGGCGCCCGGGCGACCTCGTCCGCACAGGATTGGTTCGCGCAAGCCTCTTATGGGGACCTCTTTCTTTCGGTGCTCATCATCGGGGAGCTGCAACAGGGTATAGCCCGCCTCCGTCGCCGCGATGCACCGCAGACCAGTCGACTGGCCGAAAAACTGCGAACCCTGGAATCTACATTTCAGGATAGAATCCTGCCCATTACGACGCCCATCGCCAAGCGTTGGGCGGAAAACAATGTACCCAACCCCTTACCGCTGGTGGATGGACTGCTCGCCGCAACGGCGCAAGAACACGGACTGATACTTGTCACGCGCAACACCCGTGACGTGGCGCCAAGCGGCGTCGCTACGCTCAATCCTTTCGAAAAGGTTACTTGACCTAGTCATAGCGGATAGGTTTCGATGACGCGGATTTCGCGCACCATCCCCACAGGGATACGAAATAGGCCGAGCCAGTCACCGTGATTATACTGGTGGGCGAGAAACACAAAGCGCGCCGTCTTCTTCCTTACGAGCAATCCATAGGCCTGACCCTCCCCTTCCTCATCATCGACCTGTTCGTCGTTGACCCAGCCCGGGTTGCGGTCGGCGTCGACCCACGCCACCTCAACCAGCTGCAATCTCTTTTTGTGTTTCACCATAAGGGCCTCCTTTCGTGTGTACGTATAGGCCCGGCCCTACATTCCCCCAGTCGCATATACGTGCAAGGCCCACAGGGCCATGTGTAGGGCATCGGCGATACCATCCTGACTCTTCTTGAGGGTCACCCCAAACAGGCGCTTCGCGGAGGCGATGGAGCGTTTTTTGGTCACCCCGCGCCTGCAGCCCGGTGCGCTCACAAGCGCCTGCCAAACCCGCCGGTACGGCTGGATAAGGGGTACGCCTAGCGTGACCAGGATGCCCTCCCAGGTGCCTGCCTGACGGCCATAGCTGTGCATGGCGACGACGCCGTTCCCGGACATCGCCTGGGTGCGCTCGAGCACCGCAAGCTTTACCTCCCCGAGCTACATCGCCTGCCGCGCGACGTCCGCCATGCCGGCGGTCGTCTTGGGCGTCCGGGCCATAAACAGCACATCGAGATGTTCGTTGATGACAGCAAGGGCACCCTGTTTACCGGGGTCGATGCCGATGAAGCATCACATTGCAGTCAGCCGGACCCTGCCGACCCGGCTCAATTTGACACGCTGTTTGGCTTGCCAGAGGTCATATCGGGACTGCAGCAAGCCAGCTCTCCGGGGAGCGTCCGAGCGCCTTGGAAAGACGCAGGGCCATGTCCGGACTTATGCCACTCTGCCCCTTCAGGATGCGACGCAAGGTCGAGGCCGAGGCATCGAGCGTGACTGCGAGTTCCCGGGCACTGAGCCCGTTGGGCTCCAGATAGACCGCGGTGAGAAATTCCCCTGGATGTGGAGGATTGTGCATAGCTATCAGTGATAGTCCTCATAGTCCACGACGTAGGCGTGACCCCTCTCGAGTTCGGATGCCAACGTGGCCCCCTATTGCTCACGCAGGAAACGGAATCAGGATGCCCGCACCTACTGCAGGTGCGCCCATGCCTTGTCCTCTTCGGGGCGCAGCCAGTCCTGCGCCAGAGATTGCCCCGCCGCCGCAAGCGTCTCGTCCCAAGCCGCCGGCGGCTCATCGAGCACCGTTACCAAGGCACGGTGGGCGCCTGTGACGTGCAGCGGTTCAATGAGATGGATTTGACCGTTCTCGTCAATGACCGCTTCCGCTATCTGTTTCATGGACGCCACCCCTTCTCGCAAGAAGCCCGACCCGATAGTAGCACGGACCAGGTGACCCTAAGCCGCTAGGCGTGCTCGCATACGGGTCGCGCCGAACGCGCTCGCTTCACACGCGGCGAGGTAGCGGGCCACGAGCCTCGCCCTACAAGCACGGCCGGCCTTCCCAGGGCCCACACTACCACCAGTTACGGCCGAAATCGGTCGGATGCGTCTGCGGTGGCGGAACCTTGATACGACTGCCTCACTGGACAAGACAGGCGCCTTGCGCGAATCCACTACCAGCGAATTCCCGAACTGACGGGTACCTTAAGCTGCTCCCCGGCCTTCAGCAAACCCCGGTCGAGCGTATAGACCCTCTTCGCTCCGTGGTTCGTGGCTATGGCGAGATGCAGCGCGTCTCCGGCACGAAGCCCCGTATCCGCTGGAGTCAGAAGCTGCGCGGCCGTCACGAAATCGCCGACGCTCGGGGCGAGGAGGACAAACGACTGCACCAAGAGCTGCTCGAAGGTCTTGCGAATGGCCTCTGCCTGCACTTCGTCGAATTCACCCATGCGCACACGCCGCGACACAAGGCTTGCCAGCTCCACCCGGGTCCATTGGGACGTGGCCAGTTCGTCTTCGCCGTCGCGAAGGAACGCCTCCACGGCGTCGCTCGACTCCTCAGGCATGACCAGGGGCCACGAAACTCGTGTCGAGATAGAGCACTCAATAGCCTTCGTCGCGCAAAACGCGCAGGATCTCCGCGCTTGAGGCCCGTGCTCGAGGAAGGCTTGCCCGAAAGGCCGCTAAAGACGGCAAGGGTTTGAGCGAGCCATGCGCCGACACCACACGCGCGACCGGCTTGCCGTGGCGTGTAATAACCACCTCCCCGCCCGCCTCGACCTCGTTCAAGATTTCGCTCAGCCGCACTTTGGCCTCGGCCAAACTGATGGTCTCCACAAAAAGCCTCGTCGACCAGAATAGTGGTCATTATAATCCACAGGGGCGGAATACCCACCATAGCGGTTTCCGCGAGCCGCGCCACATCTCCCTGCCGCCCCGGGCCTTGTCTGCAAGCGCGACCGGCCTTCCTGGGCCGGTTCGCGCTACCACCACTTGCGACTGAAGTCGGTCGGGTGCGCCTGTGGCGGCAGGGCCTTGACATGGCGCTCTTCCAGCCACGCCTGGGCGCCCTCCTCTCATTTCATTTCACCGACCGTATGGCTGCATACTTCTCCCAGATAGCCGCCTCCCCAACCGGAGCGGGCACCTCTACCCCTTGCCACCCCTTCCCCTTTCCCCGCCGCTTCCGTCATGCTATCATGCCGCATGAAAGCGAGTAGGGTTATGCACATCAAGATTGTGGGCAAAAGCGGCCAGATTTCGCTGGGGAAAGCGCTCGCGGGAACAGGTTTCCTGGTGGAAGAGTTACCGGGTGGCGACATCATCTTGAAGCGGGCGGCCGTCGTTCCGATAAACGAGCGGTGGGCGCATGAGCCCGCCGTGCGGGACAAGCTCGCGCAGGCCGACACCTGGATGCGCGACCACCCACCCGCGGAAACTTCGCTGGAAGAACTCGAGGCCGCTGGCCATTCAGGCGGTAATGAGCGTAAGCAACCCGCGTGAGCCGGACTGGGGCGCCCTCGCGTGATAACGCGAGCGGAAATTCCGCCAAAGTCCTGCTCGACCTGAACCACCCTGGGTTCCCGTCGGAACTCTTCGCCCTGGACGCCCCGGAAATCAAGAAGGTCTTCAAGACGCTCACGAAACTCAGGGCCCTCACCTGGAGCGAGGTCTTTCAGGATCATGGTCTCAAATGGGAAGAACTGAGGAGCCTTCCCCGGCAAATACACGATTCGATTATCTTAGTCCTACCGCGCGGTCGTGGTATGGGAAAACGCATTCATGCGCTTCCAGACCATCCATCACGACCACGACGAGGCTTACGGACGGAAATAGGGGCTCAGGCCGACCGGCCTCCGCTCGCCTTCGGCGAGGAGGTTCCTCCGCGGCGAGCCCTCCCGCGCCGGCAGGAGCCGTTCTCGCAGTCTGGTCACAGCCCGTGTATTTCTCCCAGACGGCCGCCTCACCAGACAAAACGGGCGTTTTAGTTGCCCGTACGCGTGAGCGTCAAGGTTCTTGTGAGGGGATCGGTGGCGCTGCTATCCTGAACCTCCCCCAAGGACTGGTCTGTGGACTAAGGAGACCCATGTCGACCGTGAAATTCCGCCCTTACCAGCAAGCGGCCGGAGGCTGGGGGGCCCTGCGCTCCTCCCTGCACAGCCTGCAACACCAGGGGATTCTGGCCGATGGCACGGCGCTACTTCTGAAATCCAACCAGGCGGAAGGCTTCGATTGCCCCGGTTGCGCATGGCCGGACCCGGACGCCCACTCGACCTTCGAGTTCTGCGAAAACGGCGTGAAGGCGGTGGCGGCGGAGGCGACCAGCAAGCGGGTGACGGCGGCGTTCTTTGCTGAGCACCCCGTGTCATGGCTTGCCGAGCACGACGACTATTTTCTGGAAGACCAGGGGCGGCTGACCGAGCCCATGGCCTATGACGCGGCCGGCGATCGGTATGTCCCGATATCCTGGGAGGCCGCGTTTCGGCGCATCGCCGATCATCTGCGGGCACTGAAATCCCCCGACGAGGCGATCTTCTACACCTCGGGGCGCACATCCAATGAGGCGGCCTTTCTCTACCAACTATTTGTGCGGGAGTTCGGCACGAACAACCTGCCGGACTGCTCCAATATGTGCCACGAGCCCACGAGCATCGGGATGCCGGAATCCATCGGTATCGGCAAGGGCACGGTGACGCTCGAGGACTTCGACCACGCCGATACGCTCCTGCTCTTCGGCCACAACCCGGGCACCAACCATCCGCGCATGCTGGGCACGCTGCGTGACGCCGCCCGGCGCGGCTGCCGGATCCTGGCATTCAACCCACTCAAGGAACGGGGCCTCGAACGCTTCGTCCATCCGCAGCATGCCGGCGAACTCCTGAGCCGCCACGGCACCGACATCGCAACGCATTATTACCAGCCGCGCATCGGCGGGGATTACGCTATCGCCCTGGGCATCGCCCGCTATGTGCTGGAATCAGGTACCCCAGACAGGGACTTCATAGCTGCCCATACCCAGGGGTTCGACGCCTTCAAGACCCTTGCCCTCGGTACCCCGTGGGAGACCATCGAGACCGAAAGCGGATTGCGCCGCGCCGACCTTGAGGAGGTCGGACGGATTTACGATGAGGGGCGAGCGGCCATCATCACCTGGGGCATGGGCATTACCCAGCACAAACACGCGGTAGCCACGGTTCAGATGCTCGTCAACGTGCTGCTACTGAAGGGCAACATCGGCAAGCCCGGCGCCGGACCTGCCCCCATACGCGGGCACAGCAACGTGCAGGGGGACCGGACCATGGGCATCTGGGAGCGGCCGCCGGCGGATTTCCTCGAGCGCCTGGGCCGGGAGTTCGATTTCGAGCCGCCGCGCGCGCCGGGCTATGACGTCATCGGGAGCATCAAGGCCATGGAGGAAGGACGCGCCCCCGTGTTCTTCGCCATGGGCGGCAACTTCGCCAATGCCTCACCGGACACCGCCCGGGTGCATGCCGCCTTGCGCCGATGCCGGCTGACCGTGCACGTCGCCACCAAGCTCAACCGCTCCCATGTCGTGCACGGCCAGGATGCCCTCATCCTGCCCTGCCTCGGGCGCACGGAAATCGACATCCAGGACGGCCGGCCGCAGGGCGTGACCGTCGAGGATTCCATGAGCATGGTGCATATCTCCCAGGGCATGAGGCCGCCCGCGTCCGCGCACCTCAAGTCCGAATGCGCGATCGTGGCGGGATTGGCCGAGGCGACCCTGCCCAAAAGCCGGACGCCCTGGCGCGAACTCGTCGCCGACTACGACCGGATCCGCGACCGGATTGCGCGGGTCGTGGCGGGGTTCGAGGACTTCAACGCACGCGTCCACAAACCCCGCGGGTTTCATCTCGATCTGCCGCCGCGGGCGCGCAAATGGACGACGCCCTCGGGCAAGGCCCACTTCATCGCCCAGGACCTGAGTACCCTCGTAGCGGACCGTTACCGACCGCAGACCGCCGAACGCGTCTTTAACCTGATGACTATCCGCAGTCACGACCAGTACAACACCACGATCTATGGCCTCGAGGACCGCTATCGCGGGGTCTCGGGGGCGCGCAATGTCTGCTTCATCCACCCAGACGATCTTTCGGACCTCGGTTTCGATCCGGAGGCGCACGTCGATATCGTATCCCACTGGTCCGACGGGAAACGGGTGGCGCACGACTTTGTGCTGGTGCCGTATGACATTCCGCGCGGCTGCCTAGCCGGCTACTACCCGGAGCTGAATATACTCGTGCCCCTATCCAGCCATGCCGACCGCGCCAACACGCCGACCTCCAAATCCGTGAGCGTCACCTTGCATCCGGCGACCGCGCGTGGCTGAGGGATCCGGCGGGGACGAGGCGACCGAGGACATGGCGATCGCGCTGATGCAGGCCCTCTGTGCCGAGGGCGCGCTGTCTTTGGCGCGGGCTGCCAAGGACTTGAATATCCGCCGCAGCCAGCTGGAGCGTCTTTTGGCGCTTCTCGGGCATACGGACGGCTTCGGCGGACTCGGCTATGTCCGCCAGGAAGAACACCAGGGCCGAATCATGGTTACGCTCACCGCAAAAGGACGGGAATTATGTACGCAGATACCGATCGGCACGGGCTAGCGTGGTCCCAGGCCACAGTCCTGGAGCCCCGCCGCGGGCCTATGGTGCGCGAGGAGGCGATTCTCGAAGAAGCGGCGGTCTCCGTCACGATCAACGGAGAGATCTATGCCGTGATGATGGCAACCCCGAGCCACCTAGACGACTTCCTCCGGGGCTTTCTCTTGAGCGAAGGCATCCTGCGATCGCTCGATGAGATCGTCGCGTGGGAAACGGTGCGCGTAGCGGAAGGTTGGGCTGCCTATTTCCAGCTCGCCGGGGCGGCCTTGAAACGAGTTCGCCACAAGCGCCGTCGCATCGTCGGTGCGAGCGCCTGCGGCCTTTGCGGCATTCCGCGCTTCGAAGGCCTCGTACCTTTTGCGCCGCTCCAAAGCGACCACTGTTGGGATTCGCAGGCCATCCACGACCTGCTGGCGCGGATGCGCGATTTGCAGGCGCTCAATCACAGCACCGGCACCGCCCATGCGGCCATTCTCGCCACGCCATGGGGCCATATCGTGCGCGAGGACATCGGCCGCCATAACGCCGTGGATAAGGTGATCGGCGCAGCGCTCGGGGGACGCTGTCCGCACGGGGCGGCTACGATGCTGGGCGTGTCCTCACGCCTTACCTTCGAGATCGCCGTGAAGGCCCTGAGTTTCGGCGTGCCGATCGTGGCCGCAATCTCCGGCGTGAGCAGCCTCGCGATCCAGGTGGCCGAGATCCGTGGACTGACCCTAATCGGCTATACGCGGGATGCGCGCATGACTGTCTATGCCCACAGCGAGCGCATCCGCAACACAACACGCGAGGCCGGCTGATCGCACCGAAAATGGCCGGCGGCAGCATGAGCGGCTCCCGCCAAGCCTATACGACTACGACGTGCGTCTCATGCTCATTGCCGGCCAATCGCGTTTCCAGCCAGCGACAGCACCCGCGCCGTATGGTCATCGCGGCCATAGGTGAGGCCGCGATGCGGACACTGATGCTGTCGATCCGAGAGCCTTTTTTTCTCGTCCGGCAATGGCCCGCACATGACAACGTTGCGTCGGTTTGATCTCTTGTGTCGGCGCTTCCTCATACTAGGACCCCAATCAATGCGCCTACATCCCGAATCACCAGGATCCTAGTCCGCCAGTTCGCAGTTTCGATAGGGCCTTTCGTGACAGATGCCCAGCGCAAGACACCCAGTAACCCGATCTCCGTAGATTCAGGCACCCGGTTTCTGCCGGATTTTCGCCATCCTCGCCTGGCACTGGCACTCCGGAAACCGTGCACAAGACGATCACGCGCCCCACAGGAGCCTGGTCGCGAAACACCTGATCGGGCACCTGCCAGGATGCCCGACCCCTTCACCGCGGTTCGGCGTCCGGGTGCTCAAAACCACGGTGATTCTGGGCTTCGGTCGGCTGTGGGGACGCGGACGGGTGTGTCACGATCGACGTGGCCCACACAGGAAGCGTCTTATCACGTCGCACTTGCCACTGCCCCATCGCTGACCAGGCGCATAAGACGGGGGTTTCGCCATCCACAGCGTTATCGAAGAGATACATGCGGTCGACCCACGGGGCCACCTGCGCCGCCTGGACGTGGGACTTGCCATAACGACTGATGATTTTCGTGATAGGCACATCGTGTCCGCCGGCCATGACACGACGGGCCACGCGGGCGGCGTTGATTTCCGGGTTGCCGGTACTCAAAAAAAATATACGAATGCGATAACCGGCGTCCCGCGCACGCCGCAAGAATGCGACCTTGTCAAGAGCGGAAAAAACAGTCTCGAAGGCAAAGCTGCGGCATTCGGCCAGCCAATACTCCCGCTGGGCCTCCGCCTCACGTGCCGCCTGGAGGATAACCTCCAACTCGCCGGGATCCCCGAGGCGGGCGGCAATATCATCAGGGTTCAGAAAAGGCGTACGCGAGAACCAGGACTGGCGTCTGAGGATGGCAGTCAAGAATGACTTACCAGAGCCGTTAGGCCCGGCGATCACCGTGAGGATCGGACGCACGCCTCGCTCTTCCGAAGGGCCGTAACGTCTTGCGCAATCCGCGCGTGGAGAGCCGCAATCCGGGCGCGCGCGTCGACCTGGGCGGCCTGTGCCGCTGCCGCCATCTGCGGAACCATGGCCTCCACACGCCCGACGTCGGCCTCCAGGGAATCAGCAAGATCCTCGTCGGGCAAGGTGAGCGGAGGTGCGAGAGACGAAGTATCCATGAGAAAATTATAAACCGACTTTCCCCTGATCACCATCTTCTTCTTGTTGCGCCATTATCGCGTCTCCACCTCGCGGGACTGTAACGCCTCTCGCAACCGCCGCTCGATCTCATCCAGGTCCTGCTCATCTTCCGGCCCACGCGGACGATCGAGGTCCGCGGGATAGGCCTCGCGAAAGGCCGATTGTTCCCGTGTCTGCTGATCGACCTCAGGCGTCAATCCGGACTCCATACCGAGCGCATCCGCCAGCGCCTGGACCGCGCGGCGGGTCGGATCTTCGAGGGGCGTTTGCCCCGGCCGGACGGCCCCCTCATCATTCTCGGCATGGATCTCGCCTTCGGTCGCCGAGACCGCCTCCGCGCCCGGCTCGGCCAGAGGCCCGGCGTCTTCCTCTTGACCCAGGAAGGCCAGATCATCGTCTGCAAACTGGGGTCCGTGACCCTCGCCCCCCTCGTCGGGGATCCCCGCGGGCGGCTCCGGGCGGGGAATAGCCCCGGGCCCGCCGCCCGCGTCGTCCCGTCGGTTTCCTCGGGATCCGCGACGCCAGGCGGCGACGGCCGTCAGCAAGGCCTCCGCGGGGTCTGTGTCGGGCGCTCCGGCTGACCCAAAGGCCGCCACAAAGCGCGCATCCTCCGGAGACAGCGAAGAGGCGCGATCGGTTGCCGCTGCCGCGGCGTCGCCGCCCCCTACGTCCGGCACATCCTCCCGGCGTTCAAAGCGGATTGCGACCCCATGATTCAAGCGCATGGTTTTGGGCAGGGTCACATTGGCATGAAAGAAGATCATGCGAATCAGGCGGTGCTGGCAGAGCACGTGGCCAAAGAGCCCCCTCGGAAGAAAGGCAATGACGGTTCAAGGCCTTGCCGTGCGCAGTAGTGCTGGATTCACACACGCGAACCTAACCCGCCCCCGCGAGACGGGGTCAGATATCCCGGAATGGCCTCCCCCTTCGGCGCCACCATGATCTCGGCTTTACACACGCTCCATAATCCCACATTCCCTGCAGGCTGAATTCGCGCAAGCCTCGTATGGAGATCTCGTGCCTATCCCCGGCTCTGGTAAACGGGCTCCTCGCTGCAACGGCACAGGAACACGGCCTGGTGCTTGTCACGCGCCACACGCGCCACACGCGCGACGTGGCGCCACGCGGCGTCGCTACGCTCAACCCTTTCGAGAAGGCCACTCGACCTGATTTACAGGGAATGGGTTCCATTGACATGGATGTTGCACACCATCCCGGTCGGGATGCGCAAGATGCCCCGCCAGTCGCCGCTCCCGCGATTGTGCTGGTGCGCGATGGTGACGAAGTTTCTCTTCTTGCGGACGAGCAGCCCGCAGGCGTAGCCCAGATCCTCTTCGTCGTCCACTTGCTTGTCCTTCACCCAGCCAGCATTGTGGTCGGCATCGACCCACGCGACCTCGACCCACTGCAACCTCTTTCACGACGAAGAACGAAGACACGCCGGGGGCGGCTCCAACCGGAGAGCTGGAGGGTGTCTTCCCGGCCTTGCCACCCCTGGCCGCCCTCTCCCAGTCGGGATGGGCAAAGAAGCGGGTCGCGAGGCGACGCACGTTCTTCGTAAGCCATAATTTCGTGAGATACCGCTGATAGCGCGCCTCGGCCTCGCGCAGTACGGATTCGTTGCCATAGGCGATGTCACCGCGCAAGCGGGCCGGACGTTCAAAGGCCGGCGGGCATCGAGCCACGCCCAGATGCCCGGCATGCTGTGCAGGGGGCGCTCGCGTTACCCGCCATGACTTCCACGCCTAAGGCGAGCCGGGTGGTGGCCATCAAGGCGCAGTGATAACTGTGTGAAGGACGTCCGGGCTTGTGGGGGTTGTACCCCCACCACCGCGCCCTCTTGTTTCCCGTAGAGGCACTTGACCGTGGTATCAAGATCCAAGATCCCGGATGTATCCAGTAAGGGCTGCGTCGTCTTGGCCCAGTGTCGGCTGAGCCACGCCAATCCCGCTGACCCCTCGATTCGTACCAAGGCCCGCGGTCATGCTATGACTCGAGAAGAAAGCCCCGGGTACCGCACCAGTCGTCGTGGCCTTGCCACGGGGTCACATGGGCAGATCCTTAGACGACAGCCGCTCTGCTCGCGAAGTATGCCCGCGTTTCCGGATCTTCCGAATAGACGTAGCACCCTTTCATGCCGCGGGTCATGAGCGTCCGGTACGTGTTCTTTATGATCCTGTCTGCCGCCTTGAGGGCTTGCTCCGGATTTTGCCGATATATCTTCTCGATTCCCGACAGCGATTTTCTCCTGTCCACCAAGGCCCTTGCCTTGTAGTCTGTGCTCACCTTTCCATCCCGGACCACCAGGTCGGGACCGATTATGACCCCGATGTAGTCTGCCTCCAGTCCCTGGCATGTATGGATGCAACCAATCTCCTCAACCGCCGTCCGGGCTATCATCCACAGACTCCCGTCCTCTGTACGATTCCAGCGTCTGCGATAGGCACCACCTTCAAGCACGATATCCACGGCTGACGGATCCTTTTTGCTACTCCAATTCCAGCAGTACCCAGCGACCACGCGGGCACCGTTGTCCTTTGCGTCCCGTTCATAAATCAGTTCATGGAGTTCCGTTGGCGAGTCAAGGACCCGGAAATCGTAGGTGCCCGCCCCTAGAAACTCGTGCGCCGTTTTCCGGATACCCAAAGTGTTGTCGAGCCATGCCAAATAACCATCCGCGCCGTTGCAGCGAAACTGCGAGGAGAGCTCGCAAGACTCGACGGTAGCCCCCATGGATTCCGCCCACCGCCTTATCTCCTCTTTCGTGCCGATATCAGAGAGCGTCACTGCCTGATCCTCGTCTAAAAAAAACACGGTGCAGTGCGCGCTTCTTATCAGTTCTTTGACCTGATTCTCGCCGAGATTTCCATACAATCCGGACTTCTCGTTCAGGCGGTGGGCTTCGTCGACGACCAAAACATTGAAAGCGTTCGGGTCCGTATCCACGAACGCCCCGGAACCGCAAAAGAGATTGCTGATTTCCGTGTACCGCATGTTTCCGGTTAGTTTCGCCTTGTAGACGGCTCTCGGAGCTGCGTTTTTTGATACGTATTTTGTCAGCAAACCCATTTTTGTAAGCGCGGCCAGAATATTTACCGCCACCACTGACTTCCCGGTTCCCGGTCCACCCTCGACAATGACAACTTTCTTGTTCGTGTCAGATGCGCGGGCGGCAGTGGCACAAACGGATTCAAAGACGACCTTCTGATCATCAATGAGGACAAATTCTTGTTTTCCCTTCAGCATGCCGGTAATACTGTCCGCCAACGCCTTCGATGGCCGCATGCGCCCACCATCGACTTGCTCGATGACCTTCGCGGCATCTCCGTGCCTGACGTGCTGCGAGATAAACTGAGAGAGACGACGACGCTCATGCTCACCTTTCAGAAACAGCGGCGCGCGCTTCATATCATCCATGTAGAACGGGCTGTCTATGGCAGTGTTCGCCGGATGATTGTGTAGGTACGCGCACGGAAACAGCCCCATCTTGCGAGAATACACCTCCTCGTTGAATCCGTTCAAAAGTGCCGCATACGACCATGCCTGGTAGGAGGGATGGGGCCCTTCCCTTCCAGACCCGGGGCCTCTTCTAGCGATAATCACCCCGGGCTTGTTTGTTTTTTCTGAACTCGACCATTGTTTTAGTTCGACAATGACGAGAACCGGATTATGCGATTGGTCATACCCAGAAAAAATAAAATCTATGCGCTTGGCGGATTGCGGAATGGAATATTCGACCGCCACGCCTGCATCGTCCGGGATACTTCCGTTATTGACTGTAATCGCCATATGATAAAGCGACGCAGACCAAGCCCTGATCTCGGCCTCTGGCGCATGCCTTTGGGTTTTCGATTCGTATGCATTTCTGACGACATCGCCAATATCCGACCGCTGGGAGTCGCTGAGAAATCCAGAAACGGTAGACTTATAGATCAGCATTTCTGTTGCGACATCCCCATGCGGGTCAGCATGGAGTGGCATTTTATACGCTTTATGATGAGCGGTCCAACTCCTCCGATACACAAAGGGGGCTCCTTATGCGAGGCGAAGGACGTTACGCATAAGGACCTGGATCAGGCGTGGGCTAATCCTCCTTTGGCGGGTGAAAACTGATCCTAGACACTCATCTCACGCCCACCATACGAAAAGGCGACTTTAGAGGTAGCGAACCGCACTCACACGTTGCAGGAATGGCGCCGGGGCATTCCACCTCCATTCAACGGTTTCCGCCCCTTGATCGAGTAAAGAGAGGAATCCTTTACATTGCACGAAGCCAGCACGAGATTCCGGCAAACTGCAGTGGCGGCCAAAAGGCTATCGATTACCCGTACCCGCAGCCCGTCGCATTCGCCCTCGCCACAGACACGCCTCCATTCGAGGGCGATCTCCCGATCTACCGGCACAGCACGACCATCAAAACGTTTGCGTACATCCTGGTCAGCCAGGTTTGGATAACACGACGCCGCTTACCGTCGTCGAGTTTGGCGATCCCTTTCTGGATTTTGCCCAACGACAGGATGCCGGCAAAAAACTGCTCTTCCTCAATACCGGATTCCAGTCGATGACACCCGGATCGGGCGAGCCTTGCCAAGTTCCGATAGCAAGCACGTATCAAGCGGGTAGTTCACAACCCGATATCTCGCCCAGTGCCCCTCGAGCGCGAGATATCTCGATCGAGGCCGTGCAACGGCGAGTTCTGAAAAAATGCCACAAGCGATCCCCGCCAGTCGGTTAGCTTGCGATACGCCTCGGCAGAGAACATGGTAACGGCCTCACGGCCATGCACGGTAATCGTCTGCGGCCCGCCTTCTCTGCCGCCTTCACGACTTCTCTCAAGCGTTTTTTGGCCTCTTACAGCTGCCAGCCCATTGCTGCCTTCTGTATTCTAGACAGTCTAGATAGACTCTATCCCAGATACGCCGTTATGACGGGACTGCCGGCACGACAACAGACGATGCTTCGTAAGCGTCATCGGTCAATTGCCGTGAGAGAAGCGCGACCCGAGGCAAATCACCGACAGCCGCCACGGCGTTTATCAACGCGCTCTTCTCGGTTACCGTCAGTGTATGCAGATCGCCATCCTCGAAATAGACGAGCGCCTTAAGACTTTCACTCGGCTGAAACGCCGGACCAAAGATCAGGCGTGCGGTAGCGAGCCCGTGTGCCACGCTGACACCCGCATCGATCATAACGGCGATGTCCCGATAGTCCTTGGCCTCGGCTCGCTGAAGAATGACCTTTAACTTGGTGGCCATTAAATCTTCGAGCGACGCCACCTGCAGCGCACCGTCCTCAGAAATACCAGGTCGGCCGACTCGACCAAAACCGATGCTTCCAAAGAATGATATGTGGACGCCATCCCTTTGAATCGCTGCAGGGCACCAAGACACTCCAGGTATCACCCTTATCCAAAAGCGAGGTCGCGTGCGCCATAAACGGGAAGGCGCCCTTGATCGCGTCACGGTCAAGCGATTTTTCGGAAAAGAAATCGAAGTCAACGGACGTCCGGTGGCCCAAACGAAGGGCGATAGCCGTGCCGTCGTACAAGACGAACCCTAGATCCGCAGCTTTTTGCAATTGCGGCCACAGACGCCTCCGCGCTGCCGGCAAGATATCCCGGCAGGGTTTGAAATTCGACATCACAAAAACACCCGAGTGGGCAACGGCGGTACGCAGTCTACCTTGGCAAGGCCCAGGCGATAGTGCCAATAGGCCCAGGATCGGGCGCTGAATTGCCCCGCTTGCGCTCGGGCCAGCACATCGCGTAAGACATCGTTGCCCACCGCGGCGGCCAGCCTTTGTACGTCCCCGTAATCCCCCCTATCCATAACCTGGGCGATAATACGTTCCGGCATCGCAAGCGCCTCATCAGGGGATTTCCACCAGCTATATTTGCTGGCCATAAGCTTCATGATTTCTGGATCCACACCGATCATCGGAGTCACTCCGCTTAACCAAAAATCCGAGATGCGCAATCATTATACAGGAGGAATAAGACCGACCGTACCGAGGTCGGCGCATCTCCGAAAAAGCCAACAGTTTCAGAAAGCGGCTAGAGGCCTCCGCTATCGCCACCGCATTTTCCTTGTGCAAAGGCCTTCGCCTTCCGAGATAACTGTCCTTTCGGCCACACTGCGCAAGGCTCGACTGACGCGCGGAGCCACTAATTAGGCGGGCGGGGCCGGCCTGTTGGGGAGCCCGCGCCGCCTGATAGTTCCAGGGCATCCAGATAGCGGGGTGGACGGCGACCGCGTCGGCATGACGCTGGAGCGGCTCGGTATTCGAATAGGGCGGCGTGGTTTAATGCGGTGGCATGGATCAGGCTCATAAAGAGGTCACGCGGGCACCCGTTCAGGGTGCGGTAGAAGCGAGCGCCTCGTCGCATTGATGGCTATAGGGGTGAGTCGTTGCGCCAGCCTTCCGTCTATTCACTTTCCAGGCCCTGATGATGATGCGGCCGACGTCGAAGCGCCGGCGCGAATATTCGCAAAAAGAAGCCAGGCGACGATCAGCCCGCCAAGTCCAACGACGAGTACCGCCGCATAGCCGAAGCGCGCCACGAGCGGACCGCCCGCGAAGGTGCCCGCCACCGTGGCCAGGGCCGTCGCGGCATTGAAAAGACCGATTGCCGCGCCCTCGCTGGTCGGAGTCAGCTGACCGGTAAGGACCGTGCCACTCACACTCAGACCCGGCCAGGCAATCACGATGATGCCAAAGCCGATGAGGGCGGGTAGCGACTGGGCGGCGCCTGGGATCAGCATCAGCATCCACAGTAACCCAAAGCCCGCCGCGCGCGCCAATAGCGACAAACGGTAGATGCGCATGGCCCCATAACGACTGCACCAGCGGCTGGCGACGATATAGAGCCCGATGGCGACAGCCGCCACCACGGCATAAGACAGGGCCGTGACCGCCGGCCGAATCGCAAAGACGTGGCGCAAAAGAAGCGGGAAATACGCAAAGAACGCCGCCACCGCAAACGACAGCGTTGCCCACGACAACAGAAAACGCCCGAAGCGGCTTTGTATCAAGATGCGCATTTCCTTGAGATGCGCAAGGATTGGTATATGCACATGGTGGAGGACATTGCCGCCGGAAAGCTCACTGTGCCCGAAGGGTGCCAACGCCCTCCAGTCGAGGTGACGTAATCCTGGCCGCGGCGTACGAGGCGTGCGCGAGACCGGCAGGTGATACGCTCCAAGGATCGCTGCCGCCAGCATGAGCACAGCGGCGATCTGGATACCTCGTGTCGGATCATGAGTCCACAGGCCGGCCAGCAATAGACCCACCACGACGCCCGCACCATTGAAGCTCTGCAGCCAGCCCAGACGCGGCTCCCACTCATCACGCGGGGCAAAATCAAGCACGAAAAGACTGGCGACGGTGCTCGCCGCACCGGTACCAATCCCCACGATCAGCGCCGCCAGCATCAAGAAAGGCGGCGCAAGCGGCCAAGACAGACCCGCGAGGCCCACCGCCGCCCCGGCGAATCCCCCCAGAAAGATGGGCCGGTAATCCTGACTGCGCTCGGCGAGCAACCCCCATGCCGGAGACAGGAGCAGCCCCGCGTTGTAAGCACCGATTACGTAGGCGACGAGCCGACTATCGTGAGTGGTTGCGACAATGGCAAGCGGCACCATGATCGCAAAGAGCCCGGCCACGGCGGCCCCGAGCAGGAGATAGGACCCATACCACATCGCCATGAACGGCCGTGGTGTTTTCCATGCGCGCCGCAGAACGCGCAAGGGGTGATGATCACCAGAAGACGGGGGTAGGGAGCTCATCTCTCGTTAGAGATATAAAGTACGGCGCGGTTCCTGTTCGCACAAACGCGTCCCGTCACGACGACACCCTAGGATGCCCGTAGCGCCAGCCTTGATCTAAGCCCACACGACTCACCGGATCGCACGATCGAGCCACTCTGGCCCCGAGGAACCACGCGAGGCGCGACACCGGTACTATTGGACCCGAAAGGCGACACGACGAGGCCCGCGTTGAGGGGAGGGGTCGAGCCGACCGCGGCTTGCGATCACCAAATCGCGGCCATACGCCCGTCTCCGCCCATCATGCGACGACGCATGACGCCACGATTCGGGGCGGGTCGCGGTCTTGACGACCCTACCGCAGGACCGCGGGCGTGCGTCCAGACCCGAAGCGCGCGTTCGCGATGGCTGTGCCCCACATCTCTCTTTTGAAGACCGCCAAGACCCGCCTGGGCATCGATCCAGGCGCATCACCGAGTATGACGGGCGGCAGGGCTTGCGAATCTCAGTGGCGGCCGAGACGGTGTTGCGACGATACCCGTCCCACAAAAGTCTCACGAGGTCTCGCCGAAGCCGCAGGCGGCGTAGGAGGACCGCCCTCACTTATGGACTTTATCGAGGAATTTGGCGCGCCCGGAGAGATTCGAACTCCCGACCACCTGGTTCGTAGCCAGGTACTCTATCCAACTGAGCTACGGGCGCGTTTTGGAACGACCGACTCTTCTAACGGATTGCTCCGTCTCTTGCTACCCTTCCCGGCCTTGGGTGCCAGAATTGGAGCATTTCTCAAGGCCCGCCGGCGCCGCTCAACGGCCCCCGCTGCCCCTACATCCTCCGCAATCTCCTTGCGCCTTCACGGCGGAAGGCGCCGCATTATAAAGCGCCCGGAGACTTCACGCCACCCCTGACTTGACCGAAAGACCGGGCCTTGCCGCATCGCACCATGCCGCGCAGCGGCGCATGACGAGAAACGGCACGTGCCTGAGACCTGGGTCGGCCACGCGGGTCCTGCTTTCTAATGATGGCGGAGAGAGAGGGATTCGAACCCTCGATGGAGTTTTTGACCCCATACTCCCTTAGCAGGGGAGCGCCTTCGACCGGCTCGGCCATCTCTCCTAAAGAGCGCACAGCATACCTTGTGCGGGCGTTTCAGAAAAGGGCGGGCGAAGATTCAGTCCTTGGGAACCTCTTCCTCGACAACCCCCGTCTCGCGCTCCCTCTGGATGCGCTCGTAGATCTCCTCGCGATGAACCGGGACGTCCTTCGGTGCGTTGACCCCGATGCGAACCTGATTGCCCTTGATGCCCAGCACCGTGACCTGGACCTGATCGCCGATATTCAGCGTTTCTCCGATACGTCTCGTCAGAATCAGCATATCGCCGCTCTCCTTAAAGCCTGCCTTGAGCCTTCCTGGTTTCCGGCTCCCCGTGAGGACCTGCTTTGGGTCCGCTTTCCCATGACTGCTCGTCCCTGAGACGACGCTCGCCGACTCAACGCTTGCAGCTTCTATGCCAACGGCACCACAGTCGCTGTCTCGGCATCGAGACCAAATGCGCTATGAAGCGCGCGCACTGCCAACTCCAGATATTTTTCCTCGACGACCACCGATATCTTAATCTCGGACGTCGATATCATCTGGATATTGATGCCTTCTTCGCCCAATACCCGAAACATCGTGCTCGCTATCCCGGCATGCGAGCGCATGCCCACACCCACGACCGAGATCTTCGCGATACGCTCATCACCGCGCACCTCGCGGGCCTTGAGGGCGACGGCCGTCTTCTCCAAGATCTCACGCGCCTGACGGTAATCGCCGCGCGGGACGGTGAACGTGAAGTCGGTGGTCTTATCGGCCCCGACGTTCTGGATGATCATGTCGACGTTGATGTTCGCGTGGGCCACATCGCCTACGATCCGGTAGGCGACACCGGGCTCATCAGGCACGCCTTTGATCGTGAGCTTGGCCTCATCCCGGCTGAAGGCGATCCCCGATATCAGCGCCTGCTCCATCTTGGATTCCTCGTAAGTAATTAATGTTCCGGGGCCATCATCAAAGGACGAGAGGACCCGCAGCGGCACGCGATACTTGCCGGCAAACTCGACCGACCGGATCTGCAAGACCTTGGCGCCGAGACTGGCCAGCTCCAGCATCTCCTCAACGGTGATGCGTTCGAGCCGTCGCGCCTGCGGACAGACGCGCGGGTCGGTCGTATACACACCATCCACATCCGTGTAGATCTGACATTCATCGGCCTTGAGGGCTGCGGCCATGGCCACCGCCGTGGTATCCGACCCGCCGCGTCCCAGGGTTGTGATATTGCCCTCTTCGTCCACCCCCTGAAATCCGGCGATGACCACCACTCGGCCGGAGGCCAAATCCTGACGGACGCGTCCATCGTCGATCGCCGTGATGCGCGCCCTGCCATGCACGTTGTCGGTACGAATATGGACCTGCGCGCCCGTATAGGACTTGGCTGGACAGCCCAGCTCCTCCAGGGCCATGCTCAGGAGCGCGATCGTGACCTGTTCGCCGGTGGCGAGCAGCACATCGACCTCACGCGGCGGGGCGTTGGGGTGAATGGCACGAGCCATGGCCAGCAAACGGTTGGTCTCACCACTCATGGCCGAGACCACCACCACCATATCGTGGCCACGCGCGCGCTCCGCCGCCACGCGCTTTGCAACCGCCTGGATGCGCTCCACGGTCCCGACCGAGGTGCCGCCATACTTCTGCACGAGCAAGGGCATAATTTGAGGGTCTGTCATGAGAAAGACGCGAAGATTACCGCGCCCTTCCTTATGTGTAAACGAAAACCCCGCCCCTAGGCGAAACGGCTACGTAAGAATTCCCGTGCCGCCTCCAGGGCCTGGTCCACGGCACCCGTATCGGGCCCGCCCGCCTGGGCCATCTCGGGACGGCCGCCCCCCTTGCCGCCCAGCACGCGCGCCGCCTCATTCACGAGGTCAACGGCATTCACGCGCGCCACGACGTCCGGGGTGACGCCGGCCATCAGGGTAACCCGTCCGCCCGCAATCGAGGCCAGCAGGATGGCCGCCGGGCGCAGTTCGCCCTTCAGACGATCCATGGCCTCGCGCAGGCCCTTCACATCCCCGTCAAGGCGTCCCACCAGGGTCTTCACCCCGCCCTGCTCAACGGCCTCGGCCGCCAGATTCCGGCTCGCGGCGAGCCCAGCCCTGGCCCGCGCCTGCTCGATCTCCTTTTCCAGGGCCTCCACGCGCGCCTTCATGCGCAGTGCCTTGTCCACCAAGTCCTCGCGTGTCGCCCCCAGGGCTTGGGCGGCCTCATTCACGCGCATCTCGAGCACCCGCACATAGTCGAGCGCGGCCGCCCCGGTCACCGCCTCGATGCGCCGCACGCCGGAGCCCACCGCGGTCTCGGACACGATCTTGAAAAACCCGATGTCGCCGGTACGGCTTACGTGGGTGCCGCCGCACAGCTCGGTCGAATACCCGCCCATGGCCACCACGCGCACCTGCTCGCCGTACTTTTCCCCAAAGAGCGCCATGGCCCCGCCACTCACCGCGTCACTGAGCGCCATATACGCGATGGCGACCTCACTATTGGCGCGGATGGCCTCGTTCACCGACTGCTCAATCGCCACGATCTCATCGGCGCTCACTGCCTGGCTATGGCTAAAGTCAAAACGCAGGCGCTCGGGGCCAACAAGTGAGCCGCGCTGTGTCACGTGCGTGCCGAGAACGCGCCGTAGCGCGGCATGCAGGAGATGCGTTGCCGAGTGGTGCGCGGCCGTCGCTATACGCCGCGAGGCGCTCACAATCGCCGTCAGCTCATCACCGACCCGCAAGGTCCCCTCGGCCATCCGCCCGATATGCGCAAAGCCCTTGCGGGTATCTTCGACCACGAACCGCGCGCCGTGACCCTCGAGGAGCCCCTGATCACCGACCTGCCCCCCCGACTCGGCATAGAATGGGGTGCGATCCAGGAACACCACTCCCTCTTCGCCGGGCGACAACCACGGAACGGTACGCCCGCCGGCGGCCAGTGCACGGACGCGCACCGGCACAGAGACTTCCTCATAGCCGCAAAACTCCGTCTCGCCCGCCACGACGACCTCGTCGCCACGAAAGCTCTGCGCGGCGCGCGCCCGGTTCCTTTGTGCGGTCATCTCCCGCTCAAACCCCACCATATCGATGGACAGCCCTCGCTCGCGGGCGATATCGGCGGTGAGATCGGCGGGGAAGCCGTAGGTATCATAGAGCCGAAAGACCGTCGCGCCCGGGATGACACCACCGGCTTTAAGTCCGGCAATGTCCTGCTCCAGGAGCCGCAGGCCTTGCGAAAGGGTCTCCGCAAAACGCTCCTCCTCCTGCTTCAGCACGGCCTCCACGTGTGCCTGATCACGCGCAAGCTCCGGATAGGCCTCGCCCATCTCGCGGATCAGCGGGGCCACGAGACGATAGAAGAACGGATCCGTCGCGCCCAGACGATGGCCGTGACGCAAGGCCCGGCGCACGATCCGGCGCAACACATAGCCTCGCCCCTCATTGCCCGGCACGACGCCATCGGTCACAAGAAAGGCGGCGGCACGGATATGGTCGGCGATCACATTCAGGGACTTGTCGCGCAGATCGCTGAGGTCGAGGACCTCTCCCACCGCCCGGATCAGTCCCTGGAAGAGGTCGATATCGTAATTGCTCGTCACCTTCTGCATGACCGCGGCCATGCGCTCGAGCCCCATCCCGGTATCCACCGAGGGCTTGGGCAGAGGATTCAGCCGTCCCTCGCGGTCCCGATCAAACTGCATGAAGACGAGGTTCCAGATCTCGACATACCGGTCGCCATCGGCCTCGGGGCTGCCGGGCGGCCCTCCCGCAATCCCCGGGCCATGATCGTAAAAGATCTCCGAACATGGCCCGCACGGACCGGTGTCGCCCATGGACCAGAAATTGTCGGCCTCGCCGATGCGGCTAAAACGCGCCGCATCCACTCCGATCTCGTCTAACCAGATACGCGCAGCCTCATCGTCACCCTCGAACACCGTCACCCACAACCGATCCGCCGGCAGGCCCATCTCGCCGGTCAGGAACTCCCAGGCGTAGCGGATGGCATCGCGCTTGAAATAATCTCCGAAGCTGAAATTCCCCAGCATCTCGAAGAACGTATGATGGCGCGCGGTATAACCCACATTCTCCAGGTCATTATGCTTGCCGCCGGCGCGCAGGCAACGCTGGGCGCTGGCGGCACGCGTGTAGGGACGCCGGTCGCGCCCAAGAAACACATCCTTGAACTGCACCATGCCGGCATTGGTAAAGAGCAGGCTCTGGTCGTTAGCCGGCACGAGCGGGCTGCTCGCCACCACCTCGTGGCCGTGACGCGCAAAAAACTGCAAGAAACGATTACGGATCTCGGTGCTCTTCATGGTGTGCTATGGTGTGCTCGGTTGTCGTTATCGGGTCAGTCTTGCTGCGCATCCACCGCAAAAATAATATCTTCGTGGCGAAAGCCTCGCGCCTGCAGGAAACGCGCCTGGCGCGCGCGCTCGCGGCGATCCTCCGGGATCGCCATCCCAAAGCGCTTGGTGCGCGCAGCCGCCGCCCGCGCGGCCCATGCCCCCTCTTCCGGGGCGAGTGCCGCGGCTATGATCTCGGCCGACACCCCCTTGGCTCTCAACTCCACCACGATACGCACAGGCCCCATCCCCTGGGCGACGCGCCCGCGGACCCGTTCGGCCGCGTAGCGTTCATCGGAAAGCGCCCGGCTGGCGGCGAGCTCGGCGGCGGCGTCTGCCGCCTCGGCGGCGCTATAACCCCGTCGACACAGGCGCTCGATCAATTCCTGCCGGCTATAATCGCGCCGCGCAAGCAGCGCCAGGCCATAGCGACTCGCAGGCTCACGCCCTGCATTCACACATCATCCCCGCCATCAGGCACCAGGTCATCGCCCGATGTCCCCGCGGGTTTGGTCATGAACGATGCCCGGAGCTTCGCCTCCAGATCCGCGGCAATGGTCGGGTTGTCGCGCAGATACTGACGCGCATTGTCCTTGCCCTGGCCTATGCGCTCGCCTCCATACGAGTACCAGGCCCCGGACTTCTCCACCAGATTCGAGGCCACCCCCAACTCGATCAGTTCACCCTCCTTCGACACGCCTTGATCGTAGAGGATATCGAACTCGCATTGCCGGAAGGGCGGGGCGATCTTGTTCTTCACGACCTTGACGCGCGTCTGGCTACCTATCACCTCTTCGCCACGCTTTATGGTGCCGATGCGACGGATGTCCAGACGGACCGAGGCATAGAACTTGAGGGCGTTACCCCCGGTCGTGGTCTCGGGGTTGCCAAACATCACCCCGATCTTCATGCGGATCTGGTTGATGAAGATCACGAGCGTGTTCGAGCGCTTGATATTACCCGTGAGCTTGCGCAAGGCCTGCGACATGAGTCGCGCCTGCAACCCGACATGCGAGTCACCCATCTCGCCCTCGATCTCGGCCTTGGGCGTCAACGCCGCCACCGAGTCGACGACCACTACATCCACTCCGCCGGAGCGCACCAGCATATCGGTGATCTCGAGCGCCTGCTCGCCCGAATCCGGCTGCGACACCAAGAGATCATCGACATTCACCCCTAGACGCTTGGCATAGGCCGGGTCGAGGGCGTGCTCGGCATCGATGAACGCCGCCGTACCCCCGGCCTTTTGGGCCTGCGCCACGACATGCAAGGTCAAGGTGGTCTTGCCCGACGACTCCGGGCCGTAGATTTCGACCACCCGGCCCCGCGGCAGGCCGCCGATGCCGAGCGCCATATCGAGCCCCAGTGATCCGGTAGGCACGGCCGCGACCGCCGATACCTCGCCGGCATCGCCGAGCCGCATGACCGACCCCTTCCCGAACTGCTTTTCGATCTGACCGAGAGCGGCGCTCAAGGCCTTGCCCTTGTTGACATCCATTCCATTACCCCCGCGAATCGCGCAAGAGGGCGATTATCTCATAAAGCATTGTTTGGGACCTAGCCAGGAAAAGCGGGCCCCAGCCGACCCTGAAGGCCATCCAGGGCCGCCACCACTGCCTGCGCGCGCACCGCCGAACGGTCCCCGGTGAAACGATGGGTCGCGGCGTGTTCCCAGCCGTCTGCGGCCCAACCGATCGCCACCGTGCCCACCGGGCACTCCGGGGTCCCGCCCGTGGGCCCGGCAATCCCGGTAACGCCGATCGCGATATCGGCACCGCTCACCGCAAGCGCCCCGCGCGCCATCGACAGGGCCGTGGCCTCGCTGACGATGGTGTTCCCATCCAGGCGCTCCCAGGCGACTCCCAGCAGCCTGTGCTTGGCCTCGGGTGCGTAAGTCACGAACCCATAACCAAACCAGGCCGAACTGCCAGGGACATCGGTCAGGGCCGCGGCCAACAGGCCGCCGGTGCAGGACTCGGCGACGGTTACCGTCTGTCCTGCAGCCGCCAATCGCGCGCCGACCGCGGCCGCCAGGGTCCGGATCAGGGCGTGCCGCTTGCCATCCATAGGCCTCCGTGGACCAGGAGCGCGGCATAGAGGCCGGCCCATACATCGTCAAACATGATGCCATAGCCGCCCGGCAAGGCCTCGAGGCGCGCGATCGGAAACGGCTTTACGATATCAAACAGCCGGAACAGGCCAAAGGCCACCGCAAACCAAAGGACTTGGTGCGGAACCGCAAACAGGGCCACACCCATCCCCGCGACCTCATCCCAAACCACCATCGGCGGGTCCTGCCGCCCGAGGACCCGGGCCGCGCGCGCCGTGACCGGCACACCGATAATGATCGCGGCGGCGAGCAATACGGCATAGAGTCGAAGCCCCCAGGACCCGGCCGGCCACCACAGCGCGAGCGCCACCAGCGAGCCCATGGTGCCCGGGGCACGGGGCGACCAACCTACCCCGAGGCCGGTCGCCCACCACACACTAAAGCGATCCCGCATCATCGAAATGGTTGTAGCCGGCGCGCGCCGGCGTATAGGCGCCCTGACCATCGTGCAGGGTAAGCCCCGCGCCGGCGACGATATCGCCGATGTAATGCAGGCCGCACATCAGGCGTGATGCGACCCCCGCCAAGGCCGGCACGCGCTCGGGCGGTACCGTAAAACAGAGCTCGTAATCATCTCCGAAGACCAGCGCGGGATCGTAGCCCAAGGTCGGGAACGCCGCGTCGTAGGCATCGGACAGGGGCAGCCGGCGCAGATCCAGCCTCGCGCCCACGCCGCTCGCCTTCAGGATATGGCCGAGATCGGCAACCAGCCCGTCAGAGATGTCGATGGCCGCCGAGGCGATACCGATCAGCGCCTGCCCCTCATGGATCCGCGGCCACGGACGGTCGAGCCGGGCCAGCACCGACTCCTGGAACTCGGGCGGCAAGGACAGGCGTCCGGCACGCAGGAAAAAGCCGAGCGCCGCCTCCCCTAACAGGCCCGAGACGTAGACGCGATCGCCCGGTCGCGCCCCATCGCGGCGTAGCGCTGTCCCCGGCGCCACGGTACCAAGCGCAGTGATGGTCACCGCAAGCGGTCCGCGTACGGTGTCGCCACCGATCAAGTCGAGACCCACGGCATCGGCGAGCGCAAAGAGGCCGTCACGAAAACCGGCAAGCCACCTGCGATCGACCGCAGGCAAGGTCAGACTCAAAAGAAACGCCAAGGGGCACGCGCCCATGGCCGCAAGATCACTCACATTCACCGCGAGCGCCTTGTAGCCGACATCAAAACCCGGGGCCGACGGCAGAAAATGCACGCCCTCTATCAGGGTGTCGGTGGTCACGGCAAGCGTGTTCGCGGCCCCGGCCAGGGTCAACAGGGCGGCATCATCGCCGACCCCGAGGACCACCTCCGCGTGCCGCGCCGGGCGCGTAAAGAACTCTTCTATGAGATCGAATTCATCCACTCAACGGCGCCCCCCGGGGGCGCGCACGACTTTGGCCACGCCGTCGAGCACGGCGTTCACGAACTTGTGGCCGGCCTCACCCCCGTAACGCTTGGCAAGCTCCACCGCTTCGTTCAATACGATCCGCGGGCCGATCTCGAGACGATAACACAACTCATAGGCACCGATGCGCAGGATGGCGCGCTCGACCGGGTCGACCTCGGCAATGGCGCGATCGAGGTGCGCGCTCAGCAAACCATCGAGCTCCTCCACATGCACCGGTACCTCGCGGATCAGTTCTGCGAAATAGGCCTCGTCGACGCCACCGGTACTCTCCGGATCGCGTAGAAATAGCCGGCCTATGTCATGGGGGGCTGGGCGGTCAGCTGCCACTGATACAAGGCCTGCAGTGCCTGCCCGCGGGCGCGCGAGCGCGCCCCGCTCATGAGTGTCGCAGGCGGCGCAGGACGTCGACCATCTCCAGGATCGACAGGGCGGCCTCGGCCCCCTTGTTGCCGGCCTTGGCCCCCGACCGGTCTATGGCCTGGGCGACGGTATCGGTGGTCAGTACGCCCAAGGCCACCGGGACGCCGGTCTTAAGGCCGACCTGCGCGAGCCCTTTCACGCATTCCCCGGCCACGAAATCAAAGTGGGGCGTCGCGCCGCGGATGACCGCGCCCAGCGCCACGAGGCCCTCGTAGACACCCGCCTCCGCCATCGCTTGGGCGGCTAGCGGCAATTCAAAGGCCCCAGGTACGCGCACCACGGTAATGGACTCGGGCGCCGCCCCGTGGCGGCGCAGGGTATCGAGCGCCCCCTCTAGAAGGCGTTCGCCCACGAAGGCATTGAAACGCGCCAGGACGATGCCAAAGCGCGCCTCCCCCGCCACCAACGATCCATCGATCACGCGCTCGCTACTCATTCCTTCCCCCTGGGTGTCACGTATTCCACGACCTCCAAATGAAACCCGGCGAGACCCGGCGTCTTGCGCGGGTGCCCCAGGACCTGCATCTTGCGCACCCCGAGATCCAGCAGGATCTGGCTCCCAAGACCCACGGTGCGCATGATCTCACGCCCCGCGCCGAGGGGGGCCACCGGTTCCGGGATCGGACTCTTGAGGCGCGCCAGTGTCGACGCCGTGGGCGCCGGCTGATCCAGCAACACCACCACCCCACGCCCGGCGGCCGCGACATGACGCAAGGCGCCGGCAAGCGTCCACGACGGTGCATGGACATCGCTCACGAGATCCAGGAGGCTCTCCTGGACGTGCACGCGTACCGGCAGCGGCTGGGCATCGATCTCGCCACATACGAGCGCCAGATGGACGCGGTCCTCGATGTCATCGTGGTAGGCCACCTGCCGGAACGACCCGTGGACGGTCTCGATCAACCGCTCATCCAGGCGGTGTACGCTGGAATGATGCTGTAGGCGATAATGAATGAGGTCAGCGATCGTGCCGATTTTCAGGTGGTGCTCGGCCGCGAAGCGCTCGAGATCCGGCTGACGGGCCATTTCGCCATCATCCTTCAGGATCTCACAGATGACCGCGGCCGGCTCGAAGCCCGCGAAACGGGCCAGATCGACACCGGCCTCGGTATGGCCGGCGCGCGCCAGGACGCCGCCGCGTCGGGCCATGATCGGAAATATATGGCCGGGGCTCACGAGATCGCGCGCCTTGGCCTGCGGGGCGATGGCGGCGCGAATGGTGGCGGCCCGGTCGGCAGCGGAGATGCCGGTGGTCACGCCCTCGGCGGCCTCTATGGAGGCGGTGAAGTGTGTCGCATAACGCGAACCATTCTCCTTGACCATGGGCTCGAGCCCCAGCCTTTGGCAGCGCTCTGGGGTTAAGGTCAGACAGACGAGACCGCGCCCGTGGCGTACCATGAAATTGATGGCCTCGGGCGTGACCGCTTCGGCGGCCATCAGAAGGTCGCCTTCGTTTTCACGGTCGGCGTCGTCCATGATGACCACCATGCGGCCGGCCTTGAGTTCGTCTATGATCTCGGAGATAGGGCTTATAGGCATGAACGTGACACTGCAACCGACGAGCTGACCGGGCCCGAATTATGACTGACCGGGGGATGGAAGTCGATGGAACCGCATAGAACCGGCCGCAATGAACCACGCGCCTCACTGATTGAGCCCGGGCGGACCCTGGGTCCCTATCTGGTGTTGAGCACCCTGTCTTGCGGGCCGCGCAGTGTAGTCTACATGGCCCAGGACTTGAGTCTGGACCGGCCCGTAGCCTTGAAGACCGCCCCCCGCGGCGCCATCTCGGTGATCGCCGAGGGGCGGGTGCTCGCGCGCTTTGGCCATCCCCATATCGTCACCCTGCACGGCCTGTGGTCCGAGCCCTCGGTCCTGATCCTCGAATACCTGGTCGGCGAGACCCTGAAGGCCCGCCGTGAGCGCGTCGGGACGCTGGCCGAGGATCGTGTGGCACAATGGATACAGGAGGTCTTGAGCGCACTCGAGGCGGTTCATGGTCAAGGGCTCGCCCACGGAGCGATCCGCGCCGACAACATCTTTCTCACCACCGACCAGCGTATCAAGCTCCTGGATTTCCGGCAGACGAGCCTCGGCGAGTCCCCGCCCACCCCGGCTGACGATGTGCGCGCCGCAGGCCGCCTCATGCAGGAACTCCTCGGGGCCGAGGCCGGGACTTTGACAGACGTCGTGCGCGGGGCGCTCCTGGGACGCTACCCCACCGCCCGCGCCCTACGCCTGGCGGTGGCCGCTGCCCACCGGTCGGATGACACCGATACAGCCGCCGTGGACACGGGGCCCCGGGAACCCGCGCCACCACCCGATCAGCCGGCCGACGGCCGCATGGCCCCCGCGGCGCCGACCACCGGCGCATTCGCCGCCGCCCTGTCGGCCGCCGAACTCTCCGACCTCTTCGACGAGCCGTCGATCAACCCGATGCTGCCGGCCTTCCACGAACGGCCCGGTTGGGGACGGCCACTGGCCGGGCGCAAACGCCTGGGGCTTGCGGTCGCGCTCGTCGTGGCCCTGGTACTGCTCGGGGTCAAGCTCGGATGGCCCCATCGCCAGGCGGCCCTGCAGCCGGTCGCGCACATGGCCCATACGGTCGTGCGTATGGCCCATGGCGTGATGCCCAAAGGTGCTAGGCCTCGCTCGACGATAAGCCCCGCGGCGAGGCCGGCTACCACCCCGGCACGCCCTGGTACCGCCCACCCCAAGACTGTCATACGCCCGGGAGCCTATGCCGCATTGGCGCACGCTTGGGGCGGTTAGCCTCGTCCTGGTAGCGGTCGGCTGCGTTCCGCTCCCCGCGCATCCCCACCGGACCTCGGCTGCGGGCTGCCGGGTAGGCACGGCGTGGTCCACGGCCTACGCACGGACCCATATTTTGGGCATGTTGGCCCCGGGGGAGATTCAAGTCTTGCATTATCGCCTCTTGGTGCGCCCACGACGCGGCCGACCCTGCGGCTCGCTGGTCCTGACCAAGGAGCTGGCGCTGCGGCGCGGCACAGGCCCCCTGCATATCGTCGAGATCCGTGATTTCTATACACATGGCCGGCTGGTCGCCAATCACCGCGCCTTCATAGGCCATGAGATCACAGGCAGTGGCGTCTATGAGGCGCGCGTGACGCTGCCGATCCCAAGACAGGCACCACCCGGGCGTTATGAGGTCGTGAGTCTGCTTTATGCCCGCTGGGGACAGGGGTCACCGACGCTGATCGCGCGTGCCAGGACCCGATTCACGGTCGCCCCATGAACTCCGGCAGCAGACGCTCCAGATAGCGAGCGATCAGATCCACCTCGATATTCACCGGCGCGTCCGGGACGAGCCCACCTAGCGTCGTGGCCGAAAGCGTATGGGGTACGATAGCAAAATGCGCAACGGTGCCCTCTATGGCATTGACCGTGAGGCTCACGCCATCCACGCATAACGACCCTTTGCGTGCCACGTAGCGCGTCAGGGCCTGCGGGATCTCGAGTGCCAATCTCCGCCCATCCCCGTCGCGCTCGAGCCGTAGGACCGTGGCCACCCCGTCGACATGCCCCGTGACCAGATGTCCGCCCAGCGACTCCCCCACCTTCAAGGCGCGCTCAAGGTTGAGCGCATGCCCCGGCCGCAGGGACGACAGGGCCGTACGCGCCAGGGTCTCCGCGGACAGGTCGGCACAGAAACCCGATGCCGAACCCTCCACGAGGGTAAGGCACACACCGTTTACGGCAATGCTCTCACCGAGCACCCAGCCATTAACGGCCCACTCCGGCGCATCAATGGTCAGCCTGGCCCCGGTCGCGCGCGCGACGCGCTGCACGACCGTGCCGCGGCTTTGGATCAATCCTGTAAACATGGCATGCCCCTCCCCGTCACCGCGGACTGCGCGGGCCCTCACGTCTCGGGGGTCAATATCAGGCGCAGATCGCGCCCTACGCTGCGCACCTCATCATACCGCCAGGCCCTCGCCCCCGAAAGCTTGGCGAGCGTGAAATCGGCCAACGGGCGCCCGTTACCAAGGAGCATGGGCGCCACATAGAGCCGCAATTCATCGATCAGTCCTTGGTCGAGGAGGCTTGCGAGCAGGGTCGGTCCGGCCTCGACCAACACATCGTTCACGCCCCGGGCCGCGAGCGCCCCAAGCCCGGCGGCAAGATCCACCTGACCGGGTGCGCCACCCACCGCCACGACCTCGGCGCCCGAGGCGCGCAGGCGGTCACCGTGCGGCCCGTCCGTCGTCGTGAGGACCATAAGGTCGGCATCCCCGGCGAGAATCCGGGCGTCGGGCGGTATCGCCAGACTGGAGGTGACGACCACGCGCAAGGGCTGGCGGGGCGCCCCCTCATGCACCGTAAGCCGCGGATCATCCGCGCGGATCGTGCCTGTACCGGTCATGACGGCACCCATCACCGCGCGCAACCGTTGGACATCGGCACGCGCCGCGGCCCCCGTGATCCACTGACTCTCGCCGCTTGCAAGCGCCGTGCGCCCATCAAGGGATATCCCGGCCTTGGCCACCACGAACGGGCGGGCGCGTACCGCTCG
Organism: Acidiferrobacter thiooxydans; assembly: GCF_003333315.1. Classification (GTDB taxonomy): domain Bacteria; phylum Pseudomonadota; class Gammaproteobacteria; order Acidiferrobacterales; family Acidiferrobacteraceae; genus Acidiferrobacter; species Acidiferrobacter thiooxydans. The sequence continues at coordinate 948,979 of NZ_PSYR01000001.1, read as the reverse complement.
CGATATGAAGCCGCGATTCAGACGGGCGGCCTCCCCTTCCATGAGGCCCACGTCCACGGCCACACCCGCGGTCCGCAACGCCTCGAGTCCGCGCCCCCGGACGCGCGCGTCCGGGTCCTCCATGGCGGCCACCACGCGCGCGATCCCGGCCGCGAGCAGGGCATCGGTGCAAGGTGGGGTACGGCCGGTATGACAGCATGGCTCGAGGGTGACATAGGCCGTCGCCCCACGGGCCGCCCCACCCGCCTGCGACAAGGCCAGGCGCTCGGCGTGCGGTTCGCCGGCACGTTGATGATACCCTTCGCCCACGACCCGATCGCCACGCACGATGACGCAGCCTACCCGCGGATTGGGGTGGGTGGTGGCCATGCCCCGACGGGCGAGTTCCAGGGCGCGCGCCATGTAGACGCTATCGCCGGCCGCGCTCACGACTTCGAAGACAGCCCGGTGACCTCCTGGTCCTCCAGACGCTCCACCTCCTCGCGAAACGCGTTTAAGTCCTGGAAGGCGTGATAGACGGAGGCGAAGCGTACATAGGCGACCTTGTCGAGCACACGCAGCTGCTCCATGACCCACTCCCCGATCTGGCGGCTTGCGATCTCACGCTCACCGCTCCCCATGAGCGAACGTCGCACATAGGCCACGACCGCATCGACCTGCGCGGCATCCACCGGCCGCTTTTGAAGCGCGCGCTGGAGACCGGCACGCAGCTTGGCCTCGGCGAACGGCTCGCGACGCCCGTCGGACTTGATGATCTGCGGGAGGCGCAACTCGGCGTGCTCGAAGGTCGTGAACCGTTCGCGACAGGCCAGACACTCGCGGCGCCGGCGCACGGCATCCCCCTCGTCTGCGAGGCGGGAATCTATCACCCGCGTATCCTCGGCAAAACAAAAGGGGCAGCGCATGGCCTTAGATCACGACGTCTTCGCCGTAGACCGGGAAGCGTGCGCACAGGTTCGCCACCTCGCGACGCACGCGCGCCGTCAGCTCCTCGTCGCTCGGCCGCTCAAGGATGTCACACACAAAGCCCGCCAGGGCGCGCGTCTCGCGCTCCCCAAACCCGCGCGTGGTTATGGCAGGGGTGCCCAGGCGGATACCACTCGTCACAAACGGCGACCGTGGATCATTGGGCACAGCGTTCTTATTGACTGTAATATAGGCGCGGCCGAGGGCCTCCTCGGCCTCCTTGCCGGTCACCGGCCGCTCGATGAGATCCACAAGCATCAGGTGGTTGTCGGTACCGCCGGAGACGACCTTGAAGCCGCGACTCATGAGCATATCGGCCATCGCCTGGGCATTCTTCACCACCTGCTGCTGGTAGGTCTGAAACTCCGGCGTCATGGCCTCGGCGAACGCCACCGCCTTGGCGGCGATCACATGCATAAGTGGACCACCCTGGGTCCCCGGAAAGATCACGCTGTTCAGGCGCTTCTCGATCTCGGGATTGGCGCGCGCGAGGATCAGCCCCCCACGCGGCCCGCGCAAGGTCTTGTGGGTGGTCGAGGTCGTGACGTCGGCGATACCGACCGGACTTGGGTAAAGCCCGGCGGCGACGAGGCCGGCCACATGCGCCATATCCACCAAAAGGTAAGCCCCCACCTCGTCTGCGATCTCCCGGAAGCGCGTCCAGTCGATGACCCGCGAATAGGCCGAGAACCCGCCTACGATCACGCGCGGCTTATGTTCGCGCGCGAGTCTTGCGATCTCGTCATAATCGATCAGGCCGGTCTTGGGGTCCACGCCATAGCCGATGGCATGGAAAAGCCGTCCCGAGAAATTCACCTTGGCCCCATGGGTCAGGTGGCCCCCGTGCGCAAGACTCATCCCGAGAATCGTGTCGCCGGGATTGATGAGCGCAAGATAGGCCGCGGCATTGGCCTGCGATCCGGAATGCGGCTGTACATTGGCGTAGTCGGCGCCGAACAAGGTGCGCGCCCGCTCTATGGCCAAGGTCTCGACCACATCCACGTACTCGCAACCCCCGTAGTAGCGCTTGCCAGGATAACCCTCCGCATACTTGTTGGTCAGGCACGACCCTTGCGCCGCCATGACATGCGGACTCGTATAGTTTTCGGAGGCGATCAGCTCGATATGATCCTCTTGGCGTCCGCGTTCCTTGGTCATCGCCTCCCACAGCGGGCGGTCGATATTCTTCAAGCTCTTCTCGCTAAACATCCGGTTCCTCGTTCTGGCGACGATCGTCGACGCTACAAGCCCCTTTAGGATACCTGATCTCGAACCGCCGTGCATGACCCCGCGCGGCCTCGGGCGCCGGATCCGGCCGCGAAGGGCCCTGCAACCCAGCGCGTCGGCGCGCCCACCGCAACCATCAGCCCATGGCAAAACGGGTGGCCACACGGCCGCATCGACCCGGGTGGCCGTGACCGGGCCTTGCGCGATGCAGGCGCGAATCCGGGACCCCGCGCGACGTCGGTCGGACCGGGATTGGCCAAAGTCGCCCCAGAGACTTAAAATCCCCCGGCCATGGCGCAGAGCGGGTAGGGTCGTGGCCGCCTGGGCGTGGGCGGCGGTGACCACCGGTCCTACGGCCAGCCCCGCCGGGCCTACGGCCGACCCTGGGCTGGCCCGAGATGAGCGGAATGGCCGGGGTCTGGCCCCGCCCCGGTGAGCCTTAACCCCCCTTGCGGGGACCCTCCTGAAGGACCACCGGTCCCCTGGGCCCCTGGGGCCTGTCCGGATCGTACTGGTCCCGGTCCCTGGGGATCCGGGTGCGGTCCCCGCAGCGGTCCCGCCAGGGCGGGCGCCCTATCCGCCCAGAATCGCGGGCGATGGGTCGGTGTGGGCGTGGCCGCAGAGAGATGCCGGGGCTTCGCTGATCGCGCGCCTCTTTGTCCCGCTGGGGCTTGCGCCATCGCGCCCTATCGGCTTGTGTGGAGGGCCATCCGGGGCGTCCGCCCATCACGGACGGCCATCGCACATCGTTAAGGCCGTGCGCGACCCACGGACCACCGATCTCCTTCTACCAGAACTTCCAGAAGGTTTTGGTCGATAGCTTACGCTCTACGCCCTTCGAGAGCAGGAAGGGGACGTAGGCCTTGTCGGTGCCCAGGATATGGTGGGTCAGCCACCCGCGCAGGAAATGCAGCAATTCGAACGTGACGTTGCTGTTTTCGTCTTTGATCTTGCGCTGGAATCCCACGATCTGTTCGATTAGTTTCTCGTGTTCCTGATGGTGGGGTCCGTACCCCGGATAGCCGAGGATGCGAAACAGGCTTTCCTCCACCGTAAAGTGCACGCGCGTATATTCGATCAACTTATCGAGGATGGCCACGCACGCGGTCGATGCCCGTCGCTGCGTGATGGCCTCATGGAGTTCGTTCAATATATTGACAAGCTCCTTATGCTGTCTATCGATTTCCTCGATTCCGACACTCAAATCATCCGTCCATGCCAGTAATTGTTCCATCGAAGATACACCTTGGTAAGATTTATGAGACGATGACGTCGGCCAGTGTATATCTCTTTGGGAGTATGCGTTTTTGAGGAATATCAAAGGCAGGGGAGCAACCTCTTTGCCTATTCCCGGGCCACGGACGCGCCAGTGCCCCTACCGAAGGGCGCCTTCGGGGCACACGCGGTATCAGGATGATCAGCGGTTCTGGGAGGCGCCGCGACGACGCTCCGCCGAGAGGTAGGCCCCATACTGGAAGGCCCGTTCCAATAGCAATGGCGGCAGGATAAAAAGATCGTACAAGGCGCTCAGGGTATCGGCAACGCCCGACACCACGCGTCCGGCAAGCCGAAACCCGAAGGCAAGGATCCTCACAAGGGCCTCCAGGACGACCCCGGAAACCGTGCGAAGGGCATAAATAAACGCCTCCAACGGGATCGCCACCAAGGCCATGAGACACGGGAGCACGACGGCCAATAGGCCTTCGGCGACGGTTAGAGATGGACCCCAATTCTTGGACACTAGCTTAGGTGATTATCTGCCCTTACAGTAACGCAACAAGGAGCAGAAATCCTATGAGCAAGACACGACGCAATCACGCCCCGCAGTTCAAGGCCAAGGTGGCCCTTGAGGCCCTGGCCGGGGAAAAGACTATCCATGAGATCGCAGCCAAACACCAGGTCCATCCGAACCAGGTGACCCAGTGGCGCCGGCAGTTGATCGACCAGGCGGCGAGCATTTTCGGCAAGCCCACGGGGACGACACCCACCAGCGATCGCGAGGCCTTGCTGGCCAAGATTGGAGAGCTTACGGTCCAGAACGATTTTTTCGCACGAGTGCTCGGCAAATGACCACGGCTGAGAGACTCCAACGGGTCGAGCGCGAGAATCCGGTGGTGCCGATCGCACGCCAATGCGCGTGGCTTGGCGTGCCCCGCTCGAGCGTGTATTACCAGGGGAAGCCTGTGGTCTCCGAGGACGATCTGGCGCTCATGAAGCGGCTCGATGCCCTCCACCTCCAGCACCCCTTCCTGGGCTCGCGGCGCCTGCGGGACCGGCTCGAGCGCGACGGCGTGTTCGTAAACCGCAAGCGCATCCAGCGGCTCATGCAGGTCATGGGGATCAAGACCCTGTACCCCAGGCGCAAGACCAGCGCCCCGGGTCCGGGTCATCGCATTTATCCCTATCTTTTGCGAGGCATGACCATCACCCGGCCCAACCAGGTCTGGTGTGCGGACGTGACCTACATCCCCATGGCCCGGGGCTTTTGCTATCTCGTCGCCATCATGGACTGGGCCACGCGTGCGGTGCTCGCCTGGCGGCTGGCCACCACCCTGGAGGCCGACTCCTGTGTCGAGGCCCTGGAGGAGGCCCTGGAGCTCTATGGGGCCCCGCAGATCTTCAACACCGACCAAGGGGCGCAATTCACCTCCGAGGCCTTCACAGACGTCCTGAAGGCCCACACGATCGACATCAGCATGGATGGCAAGGGCTGCTGGCGTGACAACGTGTTCGTCGAGCGGTTGTGGCGCTCTGTCAAGTATGAGGAGGTGTATCTCAAGGCCTATGCATCGATACCTGAAGCACGGGCCTCTCTTGCAAAATACTTCCATTTCTATAATCATGAGAGGCCCCATCAAGCACTGGATCGACGGACACCGTGGGAGGCTTACACCACAGCGTCCTGGGATCTAGCCGCTTGACCAACCCGGCAGATAATCCACCTAAGGATCGGGAGATTCTGTCCAGGGGTTGGGGTCCATCTCAGTTTGCCACAGCGGGAGATCGGGGACCATCGCCGCCTTCATGGCCGGTACACCGGGAACGGCGCTCTCGCGCACGAAGGCCAGTACGGCCTGCAGTGCCGCGAGCAGGACCAATACGATGATGGCGCCGGCCGCCGCGGTACGCCGCGTGCGCCCGGGAAGTCCGGCCACCACGCCAAAAAGATGGGTGACATTGAGGGCATCGAACAACACGATGCCGACCACCACCTCGATCGCGACCAGGGTCGCGGCCGCCACTTGCGCGGCCGGATGGCCCGCCACCGCCAGACCCCGCCCGACACCAAGCCAGTGCAAGGGAACGCCGATAAGATGGGTATTCATGAGCGCGGCCCCGCCGGCCACCAGCAATACCAGGCCCGCAGCCATCAGGCGCGATGCCGCCGAGGCGACCAGCGCGCGATCCAGCGGGGGCGCATGCTCGGACAGGGCCTGGTAACGTTCCACGGCCTCGTGGATTCCGAACGCCGACTCCGCGACCTGCGCGAGCCGGTTGTCGACATGCTCCAGCCGCCTCGCGACCACCTGCCACATGAATTGGGCCCGGGCCAGGAGGCGGTGGCGCTCGGCGGCGACCTGGCGGCGCTCGCGCAACGCCTGCTCTTGTGCATTCTGGACCAGTACCTGGAACCCCGCCTGGACACGTTCGGCTACGCCATCGTCTCCGGTCTTGAGGCGTGCCACCGCGCTGACCGCCTTGGTCCATTCCGGCGAGGGCTGCGGGACCTCCCCGGACCGCTGAAATTCCGCCTCCCACTGCGCAATCTGACGCAACAGGGCCTCCTGCAAGGCGGGGAAACCCTGGACATCACGCCGCACGATCTCATCGAGACGCGCCCACTCCCGCTCGACCTTCAAGGCCGCGTCGGTCCGCGCCTGGGCCTGCAACAGGGCACGGTTGCGCCTGTGGATGTCGGCCGCGCCCGCGCCCAGGAATCGGGCGACGAGCCTCAACGGGTGGCGCGTCAGGCGCGCCAGCGCGCGTACGCCTTTGTGGAAGTTAGGCCGGCCCAAATAAAGGACGAGCCAAGCCCCGACCACGACCTCAACGGCCGGCTCTCCTGGCATCCAATAGGAAATGTCCATACAGCCTACCTCCGAAAATCACGGGGTAGGCATTGAATACCACAGACGAGACCGCCACGCCAAGCAGGCCCGATGGGCCGGGCCTGGTACAAGACCGGCGGCTCATGGGCGCTCGGCGGCGGCCTTGCGCGCCACCAGGTCCTCACGCTTTAAGCCCAGCCACATGACGATGGGGCTTGCCACCAGCACTGATCCGTACGTCCCGACGACGATGCCGACGGTCATGGCCAGGGCAAAACCAAACAGCACAGGCCCCCCCAGAAACAACATCGACAATACCATCATTTGGGTCAAAAGGTGGGTCATGACGGTACGCGAGAGCGTGCGCGTGATCGCGCTATCGATGACCTCCGCGGTCGTGCCCGTGCGCATGCGCCGGAAATTCTCGCGGATCCTGTCAAATACCACCACCGTGTCATTCACCGAGTACCCAAGGACCGCCAGGATGGCCGCCAAAACGGTCAATGAGAAACTGATATGAAAAAGTGCGAATACCCCAAGCACGATGACGACATCGTGTATGGTCGCCACGATCGCCCCGACCGCGAACCGCCATTCAAAACGCAAGGTGAGGTAGATCGTGATCCCGAGCGCCACGAACAATAGTGCCAACGCGCCTTGATCGGCAAGCTCCGAACCCACCTCCGGACCCACGTACTCGACGCTGCGCAGACTCGCCCCCGGATAGCGGGCCGACACAAGACGCAAGACCCGCACCGCCAGTGCCTTGCCCTTGGTGGCGCGCGTGGGCAGACGAATCAGGACCTTGCTCGCGGTTCCGTAGTTCTCAACGCGCGCATGGTGATAATGGTGCGCCATGAGCAGCCGGCGGATGGCCGACGGTGGCGTTGCCGCCTTAAACTGGAGCTCAATCACGGTGCCGCCGGTGAAATCCACGTTCAGATTGAGGCCGCGCGCTATGAGTGCCGCGACCGCCACCGCAAAAAACACGAGCGATACAAATACCGTGGTACGCGCGTAGCGCATGAACGGCAGATCACGCTTTATGCGAAAGAATTCCATCAGATGCCCACGTGCGCCAGACGACGGCGACGCCCATAAACTGCATTGACGAGCGCCCTCGTAACCAGGATGGCGCTAAAAAGAGAGGTCAGAATGCCAAGGCACAAGGTGATCGCAAAACCCCGGACCGAGCCAGACCCCAACCAAAAGAGCGCGAGACCGGCGATGAACGTGGTCATATTCGAGTCCACGATGGTCCCCATCGCCTTATCGAATCCGGCCGCAATCGCCGCCTGCGGCGAGTTCTTATTACGCAGCTCCTCGCGTATGCGCTCGAAAATCAGTACGTTGGCGTCGATGGCCATGCCCACGGTCAAGGCGATACCCGCGATTCCCGGCAGCGTCAGGGTCGCCTGCAGGACCGAAAGAACGGCCACGAGCAAGACCACGTTGCTCGCCAGCGCGATCGCCGCGAGTACCCCGAAGGTCCGATAGTACACCGCCATGAACACCGCGATCGCGAGGAATCCAAACAAGGTCGCATAGAATCCGCGAGTGATATTGGCCGCCCCCAGGCTTGGTCCCACGGTGCGCTCGGCGATGATGCTGACCGGTGCCGCAAGCGCCCCGGCGCGCAGCAGGAGCGCGAGATTGCGGGCCTGGCGAACACTACCGATACCGGTGATCTGGAAACTGCCGCCCAGGGCCTCACGAATGACGGGCGCTGTGATCACGCGCTCGATCTTGCGCGTCACGCGTACGCGCCGGCCGTCGGGCCCGCGTATCGGGACGCCTTGATCGTTACGCTTCAAATGGGACTGGACCTCCACGTACACGACGGCCATGCGCTGGCCGACGTTATGGCGCGTGACGCGGGCATTGATGGCGGCACCGCGACCGTTAAGAGTAATGTTCACGACCGGCTGTCCGGTCTGAGGATCGACGCCGGCCGAGGCGTTGGTGATGTCGTCACCGGAATACAAGACACGGTCATAGAGCAGGATCGGCTGGCCATGCCGGTCATAATAGATCCGTGTCCCCGGCGGGGCGCCGTTGGAGACCGCCGATGCCAGACTGTTCTTGCTGTCCACCATGTGGATCTCGAGGGTCGCGGTGCGCCCCAGGATCTCCTTGGCGCGCGCAATGTCCTCGACACCCGGCAACTCGACCACGATGCGCGACTGCCCCTCCTGCTGAATGACGGGGGCGGCGACGCCGAGCTCATTTACGCGCCGGCGCAAGGCCGTCAGGTTCTGCTCGAGCGCGTAATGTTGCCTGGCGGCTATGGCCGCGGGGGTCATGACCGCGCGCAGGGTATGATGAGGCCCCGAGCTAACGGCAAGATCGGTAAATTGCTGCGCCATGAGACGGCGCGCCTCATGCGCCTGTACAACGTTGCGAAACCGCAGTTCCAGGACCCCGGTCTTGGTAAGCCGCGCCTCGCGGTAACGAATATGGTGATGGCGCAAGGCTCGACGCAGCGCGCGGACATCTTCCACGAGCGTTTTGTGCAAGGCCGCATGCATGTCGACGCGTAACAGAAAATGGACCCCGCCGCGCAGATCGAGCCCGAGATACATGGGACGCGCACCGAGCGCACGCAACCAGGATGGGGCGGCGGGCGCCAGCGCAAGCGCCGTGTGAAATCCGGGGCCGAGCTTCTGGCCGATGAGGTCGCGAGCGCGCATCTGTACGCCGGCTCGCGTGAAACGGACCTGGACGCCCTTGGCGACCCGGCTTATGCGTTTATACGGGAGTTGGGCGGCCGCCAATAGGCGGCGGATCCGGGCCACGGTCGCGTGATCGACCACAGCACCGTGGGCGGCCTGGATCTCGACGGCGGGATTGTCACCGTACAGATTGGGGAGCGCATAGATGAGGCCCAGCACGACGACAAGCCCTATAAGGGCATTTTTCCACCAGGGGTACTGATTCATCAGGCTATTGCACCTTCCCGATGGTACCCTTCGGCAACACCAGCTGCACGGAAGATGTTTGAATCTGTACCGACACCCCGGAGGCGACTTCGGCCTTTGAGTATTGCGGTCCGACCTCGGTCAGCCGGCCAAGCAGGCCGCCGGCCATAACCACCTCATCGCCCACGGCGAGCGCGGCCAGCATGGCCCGCTGTTCGCGGGCGCGCTTGCTCTGCGGCCGCATGATCAGGAAATACATCATGACCACGATCAGCACGAAGGGCAGGAACTGGAACAGACCGGCGGCCCCTTGCGGGGGCGCGCCGGCGGCGGGCGCGGCTGCCCAAGCATTACTTATGACGTGTATCATGATTTCCCTTTAAACAGTGGTGGTGATGGCCGCCGTCTCATCCTCCGGAAGCCCTCCGAGGGCGCGCGGCGGCCGTTTATGGCGCGTACGATAGAACGAATCGACGAATTCCTCCAGCGTTCCCGCCAAAATAGCCGCACGCAGGCCCGCCATCAAATCTCCGTAATAGGTCAGATTGTGCAACGTGGCCAGCCGCGCGCCGAGCATTTCCCCGGAACGTTGCAGGTGATGGAGGTAACTGCGGGTGGTATGCGTACATGTATGACAGCGGCATTCGGGGTCGACCGGACCCAGGTCGCGGGCATAGCCGCTATTGCGGATCTTTACGACCCCGGTGCGCGTAAATAGCCAGCCATTGCGGGCATTACGCGTCGGCAGGACGCAATCGAAGAGGTCGATACCGGCGCTCACTGCGGTCACGATATCCTCGGGCGTGCCTACACCCATAAGGTAACGGGGCCGATCGGCCGGCAAAAGCGGGGCGCAATGCGTGACCAGCCGGTACATGTCGCCCTTCGACTCACCCACCGACAGTCCACCCAGGGCATAGCCGTCGAAACCGACGCCGACAAGCGCGCGTGCCGACATCTCGCGCAGGTCCTCATAGAGCCCCCCTGAACGATCCCAAAGAGCGCGCCAGGACCATCATAGGCAGCACGGCTGCGCTCGGCCCAGCGCCCGGACAACTCCATGCTCGCGCGCGCCTCGCCAAAGCTCGCCGGGTGGGGGGTGCATTCGTCGAACACCATGGCGATGTCCGAGCGTAGCGTGGCCTGCGCGGCCATCGCGAGTTCCGGCGTCAACATCAACGGGCGCCCGTCGCGCGGCGAGCGGAATGCGACGCCCTGTTCGCTGACCTTGCGTAGCGCCGCCAGACTGAAGACCTGAAATCCGCCCGAATCCGTCAGGATCGGGCCCTGCCAGCCCATGAAGCCATGCAACCCGCCATGCGCCGCGATCACCTCGAGGCCCGGCCTTTCCATGAGATGGAAGGTGTTCCCAAGGACAATGGCGGCACCGCTGCCGGCGACCTCGGCGGGACTCATGCCCTTGACGGCCCCATAGGTGCCAACCGGCATGAACGAGGGCGTCGCCACAACGCCGTGGGCAAGCGACAGCTGACAGGCCCGGGCGCGCCCGTCGCGGCCCAATTCGATGAAAGGAACAAGGGACATGCACCTACGCTAGCGCAAATGCTCGCCGTTTTCCACAAGCACGCCGCGGATCGTCTGCTCGAGCTCGTGCAACTGGTAGGGCTTGGTGATCGCGGCGCGGAAACCAAACCGCGCGAAATCGGCCATGATCGGATCATGGCAATAGCCGCTCGACACGATCGCCCGGACATCGGGATCGAGCGATCGCAATCGCCGCAGGCACTCCTCGCCCCCAACCCCGGCGGGCACGGTGAGGTCCAGGATCACCGCCGCGAATGGGCGGCCTTCGCGCAAGGCCTGCGCATAATCCGCTACCGCCTGTGCACCGTCTTGCGCGGCGGACGTCTCATAGCCCAAATAATCGAGTAGTGCGGCCAGCAATGTGAGGAGTGCCGGCTCGTCATCCAGGATCAGTATCCGGTCCCGTTGGCGCTGGCGCGGGACCGGCTTGGCAGGCGCCGTCGGCGCCGCCTGGGCCGGGAGGTACACCTCGAACTGCGTGCCCCGCCCCTCCTCCGACTCCACCCTTATAACCCCCCCATGCCGACGGATTATGGAATAGGTCGTGGCCAACCCAAGGCCGCTGTGCCCCTCCCTGGTCGTAAAGTACGGATCGAAGATCTTGGTGAGATGGGCCTTGGGGATACCATTGCCGGTATCAGCGACCAGGATGCGCACGTGAGGTCCGGGGGGCAGTACCTGCGGGTCCTCACCGGCGGTCTCGGCGTTGCGCGCCTCGATGTGAATAATCCCGCCGGAAGGCATGGCTTGCGCGGCGTTGATGACAAGGTTGCTGATCGCCTGACTCAATTGTCCCGGATCGAAGGCCACGGTCCAGAGATCATCAGCCACGACGACGTGGCATTTGGCCTTGGAACCGGCGAGCGCGAACGGCACCGTCTCGCGCAGCAGTACCGCCAGCGAACCCTCGCGCTTTACAGGTGCCCCACCGCGCGCAAAGGTCAAGAGCTGCTGCGTGAGCCCGCGCGCTCGCCACGCCGCCTTTTCGGCCTCAGACAGGGCATGGTTTACACGATCTACGCCTGGCACCAGCATCTTGGCGAGCGTAATATTCCCGATGACCGCGGTCAGGATATTGTTGAAGTCATGCGCGATGCCGCCCGCCAAGACCCCCACGGACTCAAGCTTCTGCGCCTTCAGGGCATCTTCCTCCAACCTTTGATGAGCGGTGATATCTCGGAACACGGCCACGGCACCCACGCTCTGACCCGCCGGGTCGCGTATCCGTGCCGCGGTATACACGACCAAGCGCTCGCTGCCGTCACGGGCGCGCAGAAGCCGCCGCTCACCGAGGCGTGGCTGCTCGTCTTGGCGTAACACGCCCCCGACGATATCCAAAAGTCGTTGGCCGGAGCCCATATCGTGTAACGGCACGACCTCGTCAACCGGTTTCCCCAGGGCCTCCCGCTGGGGCCAGCCCGTCAAAGTCTGCGCGACATGGTTGAAGAGCGTGATATGTCCGGAAGTGTCCATCGTCACCACCGCCTCGCCAAGACTGTTCAGGGTCACCGCCAGCTGCTCCTTCTCGCGCGCCAGGAGTTCGTTCGCGGTCTTCTCGCGGGTAATATCGATGCCGGCGGCAATCCACTCGCGGCAACACCCGTCCTTGTCGAAAAGCGGCACGATACGCAGGATCACAGAACGATACCCGCCCTCCGCAGAGGCAAGATCGGCCTGCAGGACGATGGCCTGCGGCTCCGGCCCGAAACACGGAAACCGGGCCCGCAAGGATTCGCGATCACGCGGATGCAGGGCCTCCATCCAGCCGTAGCCGACCACATCCTTCGGCGATTGGCCGGTGAACGCCCGCCAGCCCGGCAGGTCGTCGCGGGCGCGGCCCTCGGCATCAAGACTCCAGACGATCTGCGCCGAGGCCTCTATGAGCGACCGGTAACGGGCCTCGCTCGTGGCCAGCGCCTCTTCGGCATGGCGGCGCTCCTCGATCTCTTCGCGGGCCTTACGGTAGAGACGGGCATTTTCCACGGCGATCGCCCCTTGTTGGGCAATCTCCGTGGCAAGCGGCAGGTCCTCTTGTGTGTAGCGACGCGCGCCCGGACCCGATAACACGAAGGTGATGACGCCCACGGTCCGTCCACGCGCTTTGAGCGGCAACCGGATAAGGGAGCGCAGCTTAAGGGAGGCAAAAAAGGCGCGCGCCTGCGGGTCTTTTACAATCGCATCGATCATGCCCTGATCGATGTCCGTAATAAGCTGCGGCTCTCCGGTGCGTACGACATCGAGCGCCGTCCAACGACTGACCTCGACATCCGGCCTGCGGCTTACGATGGCACGCACGAGATCGGGATTTGTGTGAGACAGGCTCGCGCGCTCGAGGCCTCCGGCATCGTTCACGACATCCACCGCGCACCAATCTGCAAATGTCGGCACCACCGCCTGGGCAAGGCTCGAGAGCGTCGACTCATAATCGAGGCTCTCGGTGATGCGGCGCGCAACCTCGCTCAAAAACCGCCAGGAATTCTCGAGACTCTGTGGTGCTCGCAATAGGACACAGTCACCATACCAACGCCCGGCGTCCTGTCCCTCGCCCCTTTGCCGCGCCTCAAGTCGGCACCAGGACCACTGGCCGCCGCCGGCGCGCAGACGTGCCTCTATCTGGAAATGGCCGCCCGTGGATATCGCCTGCTCCCAGGCCAGGCGCGCGCGCGGCCGATCGGCGTCATGGCTGAATGCGATCCAGCCATGACGTTTGAGATCAGCGACCGCGAGACCCAGGACCCGCTCCCATTCGGCATTGTAATAATCGATGGTACCGTCGGCTGCGGCCGACCAGACCATGTGCGCAAGGCGGCCGGCGGCCGCCGATATCACGTCCACCTCACGACCAGGCTCCCCGCCCAGGGCGGTAGTCTTAAGGCGCCGTGATGCCCCAAGCGCGCCAGCCAGCAACTCCACGATGCGATCGTCGTCGGGAGGGCTTATCGCCCAGCGCGCCCCTTGCGAAACCGCGCTATCTCGTAGGCCCGAGACAAGCGTTGCGGCACCCGCGTCATCGGCCACGAACAGGACGTAGGTAAGGGGTGCTGCGCCATAAACCTGCTCGGCGACCGCGAGCGGAGCCGGGGTATCGCTCGTTACGATGACAACGGCGGGCCCGTCATGGGCCGCCACGCGGCGCACAACCTCCTCGGCCGTCCCGACATGGAATGACGCTGGGCTCGCACGCTTCACGGTACTGACGACCCGCTCGAAACAGGCCCCCCCGGGCGCATCGACGACAAGGATGGTGTGCGACAAATTATTGGTCCTGACGGGAGTCCCAGCATTAACCGGACTCGGCTCCGGAACTATCGACCAAAGGTCTCTCCGTCTTTGGTCGGCCCTCCTCGAACGGTCCGCCTTCTATTTATTCTCTCGGGCCGCGCGCCATAAGAGCATGGCATCGCCATAACTAAAGAAACGATAACGCATCATCACTGCCCGACGATAAGCATCCCTCACCCGGTCGGCCCCGGCGAACGCGCACACCAGCATTAAAAGTGTTGAATGTGGCAAATGAAAGTTGGTTATAAGCCCTTCGGTGACCCGAAACTGGAACCCCGGACGAATAAAAAGATCCGTATCCCCGATATACGGCCTCAGTGTCCCGGACGCCGCGGCCGCCTCCAGGGCCCGCGCGGTCGTGGTTCCGACCGCAATCACCCGTCCGCCATGCGCCTTGGTGGCAGCGATCGCCGCTACCAAGGCCTCGGAGACAATGATGCGCTCGGGGTGCAGCCGCCCTTGCGCCAGGGTCTCGGGGCGTACGGGCCGAAAGGTCCCGGCACCCACATGCAACGTCACGAAGGCAGTCTCCACACCCTGTCCGGCCAACCGCGCGAGCAGCGCCTCATCGAAATGAAGCCCGGCCGTGGGCGCGGCCACGGCCCCCGGGACGCGCGCGTAGACCGTTTGATAACGGGTCCTATCATTCTCATTGTCGGGCCGCGTGATGTAGGGCGGCAGGGGCACGTGGCCGACACGCTCGATCAGCCCCATGAGGTCGTCAGCCCCGCTGAACATGACCTCTGTCAATTCACCGGTCCGCCCCAGCACCGTCGCATAGAGCCCGCCCTCGAGCGTGAGCACCTCGCCGGCGCGCGGCGATTTACTGGCGCGTAGCGCCACATGCGCCCGCCCACCATCATCCAGAAAACGCTCCAGCAAGAGCTCCACACGCCCGCCCGTGGGGCGCCGCCCGTAAAATCGCGCCGGCACCACACGGGTATCGTTGAAGACCAGAAGATCGCCCGCCAGAAGATATTCACCCAGGTCCGCAAATTGGCGGTCCGCCAAACCCCCATCATCAGCGCTGACGACCATGAGGCGGCTCGCACTACGGGGCGAGACCGGCGTTTGGGCGATCAATTCGGGGGGTAGGTCGTAGTCAAAGAGATCTGAGGTCATGGCGCCGGGATTATACGGGAAAGGCGAGCCCAGTACTGTTGTCCTGTCGACAAACCCGTTATACTGCGCGCGCGCCGGGATGGCGGAACTGGCAGACGCGCCGGACTCAAAATCCGGTGGTAGAGATACCGTGTGGGTTCGACCCCCTCTCCCGGCACCAATAAAATCCAGCATTTAGCGCATATTCGCCGCCACCATAGACAAGCCTGCATGGCATTCGAGACACTGGTGAGACAATTCCGCAAGAAAAGTGTCCCCTGCCGACATTTATCCAGCGTCCCGGCCCGAACGGTAAGCGTGTCCGGCAAGTGAAAATCCCTCGGCGGGGCTTCCGCCGCAATCTGGACCATTCGATAGCAAATCCAAGGTAGAGGTCTGGGCGCGCCAGATCGAGCGGGAGATGGATCGTGGGGTCTTCGTTTCGCGCACCGAGGCGGCATCGACCAGCCAGACCGAGGCCTGGGACCGTTACCTCCGTGAGATCACGCCGACCAAGAAACCGTCGACAGTGGCGCGCGAGAAGAACCGCGTGAAGACCTTAGCCGCCCTCCCCTTCGCCCGTCGCTCCCTGGCGTCCATCAAGGGCTCGGACATCACGACGTTCATCTGGGGCCGGCAAGCGGAAGGTTTGGGCGCCAATGCCATCCGCCTCGACCTCGCTTTACTCTCCCACGTCTTCACGGTCACAGGCTCCGCCTGGGGCATGGAGCCCCTGGGAAACCCCGTCAAGCGGATCCGGGGCCAGCGTCCCAAGCTCCCGGGCGGCAGGACAAGGCGACTGGTCGATGATGAGCATCGGCGCCTCGTCGAGGCCGCCGCAAAAGACCAAGATGCGAGCCTCCCATGCGCCGTGCGGGCATGGCCCCTCGAGCGGGCCTGCATGGCCACCAGCATCGAAGGCCTGACCTTCCACGATCGGCGCCATGGGACGACCTCCCGGCTCTTTGAGACGGGGTTGAACCCTGTGGAGGTCGCGGCGATTACCAGTCACAAGATTCTGCAGATGCTGAAACGGTATACGCACCTGCGGGCCGAGGATCCGGTAGGGAGATTGGGGTAGGTAACCGGCGCCATAGGGCTGGCACCGGTTGTCGTAGTGGGTTATTTGTGCTTGTGGCCGCGATGGTTCATCCAGGCCAACACAAGCCCTCCAATGCCAATAAGGGCAAACCAGCCCAGACCAATATAGAGCTGTTCGATGGGGATGTTCATGCCCGTTCCCTCATGATCAATACCGCCCCGCTTTCTATCAAAACAAAGATGGTGACCGCCAGGAACACAAGCAACCAATCGTGGCGCTCCAGCCCACCCGTGTAACCAAAAAAACCGAACTCAGCCACAGATGCGATGCGCAGCGTGTCGGCTATATGCTTGGCCTGTTCGTCGTTGAGTTGCATCTCGTATATGTCCCAGCATATCCGCCCTTTCTGTCATGCTCAAGCCTCGCCCATTGCGGGCCGAATGGGCCGTTCGGCCCACAATGCGGCCTATCCCCGGCGTGCCGGTATGGCGGAGAGATCTATGAGGGTGGGGCGAAGCGGCTGGCGCGGATCCTGCCGCGCCTCCTTCTCCACCCTCTTGCGCGCCCTGTCGCGCCTCGCTGCCTCAGTGTCGCCGACACGATGCAGGATCGGGCGGGCTGGCCGCGTTGGGGGCGTGGTTTTGGGGTGGCCGGCCCGGTTGCTCATATCGTCGCCCCATATGCCGTTCCTGTGATCTATTATCGGTGACCGATCCTATTGAATCAGGATATTTCAGTGATGAGTCATCGACAATAGGGGTTTGGGGGGGGTCGGCGGGCATTACCGTAGATATCGGGGATACCGGCCACGATCGGGCAGTTCGAACCGCCGCCGTATTCATCCCGGATCCGGATGGCCACGGACGGCTGGCTAAAAAAGGCCGCACCGACCCCTTCCTTTCGGTATATCAGATTATGCTAAAAATCGGTGGCATCGACCCTAAGCCCGGCGTATACTATTCGCCTCAATCGCCGCCTTTTTTGCGATCCCTTTCGAACCCTGCGTTCGATATGCCATCCGACAAGGGACGACGAGCAACCAGGGTGTAACTTTCGCGGATTGGCGGACGTAGCCCCATTAGCCGGTCTCAGGCAAGCCACGGCCGCTGCAAGGCGCGCCGAAGGTTCCCTGCGGCCTTGACTTTGAGAGGACCATCGCGTGGAATCTCGATTTCCCCACCCCTACTTCAGTTCGCATCCCCAATGGCGTTGGTTCATCCTGATCACCGTCCTGATCGGGGCGTCGATGTCGGCCCTGGACGTGAGCATCGTGAATGTCGCCCTGCCGACGCTCCAGGGGGATTTCAAGGTCAACATGGCGGTCATCGAATGGGTGGCGATGGCCTATATGCTCACTCTCACCATCTTCCTTCCCCTCTTTGGACGTCTTGCCGACATCTTCGGCCGTACCAAGATGTACAATACCGGTTTCGTGGTCTTTACCGTCGGCTCGGCGCTCTGCGGACTGGCCTCGTCCGCCGGCTTTCTGATCGGTGCACGCATCCTGCAGGCGATCGGCGCGGGCCTCCTCCAGGCCAACTCGGTGGCGATCATCACCGCCGCATTCCCAAGCAGTGAGCGTGGACGTGCCATCGGTATTCAGGGCGCGGTGCAGGCGGTCGCCATGTCGATCGGCCCGTTCGTCGGCGGCATTCTGATCTCGGCGGTCAGCTGGCGGGCGATCTTCTACGTCAACGTGCCGATCGGTATCATCGGTACATTCGCGGCCCTCTACTGTCTGCCGGCGGCCGAGCGCTCCGACAAGGCGCGCGAGAAGATCGACTACCTGGGCACCGCCTTCTTCGCCACCGGGCTTGCCTTCCTGGTGCTCGCGGTGAACGAGGGCGAGACCATCGGTTGGACGGCTCCCATCATCCTGACCTACTTCGCGCTCGCCGCGGTCTTGCTCACCGCCTTCCTGATCACCGAGATGCGCGTCGCGCACCCCATGATCGATCTCACGCTCTTCAAGCGTTATGCATTCTGGGCGGGTAACCTGACCGGACTGCTATCCTATTATGTCCTGTTCGCCGTGCTCTTCCTGATGCCCTTCTATCTGGAAAAGATCGCCGGCTACAACCCGGTCGTGACCGGGTCCATCCTCACACCCATCCCGCTCGCCATGGCGGTCGTGGCCCCATTCGCGGGCCATATCTCGGACAAGTACGGCTCACGCCTCATGACCATGTGGGGTATGGCGGTGTGCGCGCTCGCGACCCTGCTTCTGATCTTCACCGGGCGCTCCCCCAACATGCTGATATTGATCGCCGAACTCGTCATTCTGGGAATCGGCATGGGCCTTTTTACGCCACCCAACAACTCCGCCATCATGGGCTCGGTCCCGCGCGAGCGCCTAGGGGTGGCGGGCGGCATTCTCAATATGATGCGCGCGCTCGGCCTCATCTTTGGGGTCGATATCTCGGGCGTGATCTTCACCTCCATCGAACACGGTTACATCATTCAACACGGCTATAAGGTGACGCTCTTCAAGGACCTGCCGGTAGCGCTACGCAAGGAGGCCTTCCTGCATGGCTTTGCCCCGGTCATGATCACCCTGCTCGTGATCAACGTCATCGCCGGGCTCCTGTCGGCCGCCAAGAAGGATCAGGAGCACAAGGGCCCGATCGAACACGGCGAGCCGATCGATCTCATGTGACCCCTCTGGGGCCGGGACGAACCGGTTCCGGCCCCAGGGACTGGCGAGACGCGACGCCCGGACGGTCCACGCAGGTCGTGCGATCCACGGCCTTTACACCGTCGCAGGTGTACCTAGCCCGCTTGTTTTTCCTGTCCCTGAAAGGATCACCGAGACGCAGGGTAACCGATCAGCCGGCCGCCTGCATGGGGATGGTGTGACTGCTGCGCACGATGCGGTTGCCGGCATCGACATAGATGAGGCGGGGCTTCATCGCATGGGCCTCATGCTCCTCATAGATGCCGAAGGCGCAGATGATGATGAGGTCACCGACAGCGGCCTTGTGGGCTGCCGCGCCGTTTACCGAGATGAGACCGGAGGCCGGCTCTCCGCGTATGGCATAGGTGCTGAAGCGCTCGCCATTACGGACATTGAAGACATCGATACGCTCGTACTCGCGGATACCGGCGGCATCCAGCAAGCTCGCATCGATCGCTACCGACCCTTCGTAATCGATCTCGACTTGGGTGACGCGCACGCGGTGCAATTTGGCATGAAGCATGGTTTTCTGCATGGGGATATTATCCGGCTTTTGCGCATCCCTGCCAATGCCCGCCATCGTCCCGCCCGATCCTGCGGAATTCCCGATTATCGATGAGCCGGGTACGCCCCAGACGCGCCGCGGCCAACGCCACGAGCTCGGCGTCGCCGGGGGATGGGGGCGCGAGATCGACGGCGCGCCGCACGGCAAGGTAGTCGGGCACGAACCCGAGCGCCACAAGGCGCGCCATCCCGGCCACCTCGGCGTCGGCCGGCGCCATGCCGGCGGCCACCTGCCTCGTGGCCTGCGTCAACGTCTCATAGAGACCCGGGGCGCGCGCACGTTCCGCGCGGCTGAGATAGGTATTGCGCGTACTGAGGGCTAGGCCGTCGCGCTCGCGTACAGTATCGATACCGGTCACGGCAACCGGGAGCATCAGGTCCGCCACCATGCGCGTCACGATCCGCCACTGCTGGTAGTCCTTCTTACCCATATAGCAGGCCCGCGGGCGCACGATGCCCAGCAATCGTGCGACTACGGTCGTCACCCCCTCGAAATGGCCGGGTCGGTAGCGTCCGCACAGATCCTCGGACAGCCCCGGCACACGCACCTGGGTGTGCTGCTCGCGACCACGCGGATAGATGGCGGCCTCGGCCGGCAGGAAGACGGCATCGACGCCGGCCTGGGCGAGCCGCGCGCAATCGGCCTCCTCGGTACGCGGATAGGCGGCAAAGTCCTCCTGTGGTCCGAACTGCAGCGGGTTCACATAGATGCTGACCACCACGCGCGCATGCTGGCGCGCGGCGCCTACGAGCGCGAGATGACCGTCATGCAGCCCTCCCATGGTCGGCACAAAGCCGATGTCATCCGGACACTGCATCCGATACTCCCACCACTCGCCGAGCGTACGCGCGACGATCATGGGCCACAGGCCGCGCAGGACAGGGCTCGGCCGCGGCGCACGGACCTATTCCCCATAACTCTCTTCAGCGGCAGGGAAGAGGCCCTGGCGCACGGCGTCGATATAGGCGGCGAAGGCCGCCGCGATACCGCCTTGCCCGGCCAGAAAATCCCGCACGAAGCGTGGGGGATGCGCGCCCATCCCCAGGGCGTCATGCATGACCAGGATCTGACCGTCGCATGAAGGGCCGGCCCCGATGCCGATGGTCGGCACCGTCACCGCCGCGCTGATCTCGGCGGCCAACGCCGCGGGTACCGCCTCCAGCACGAGAAGCGACACCCCCGCATCGGCCAGCTCCTTGGCCTCGGCGAGCAACCGTGCACCGTGGGCACCCCGGCCCTGCACGCGATAGCCGCCCAGGCTGTGGACGAATTGCGGGGTCAGTCCGATATGACCGCAGACCGGTACCCCACGCGCCGCGAGATAGGCGGCGTTCGCCGCGAATGGACCGGCACCCTCGCCTTTCACCATGTGCGCGCCGGCACGCATGAGCACCGCGGCATCGGCCAGCGCGCGATCGGCGCTTCCCTGAAAGCTCAAGAACGGCAGATCGGCCATGAGCAGGGCGCGGCTCACGGCGCGCGCCACGCAGCGGGTGTGGTAGGCCACATCCTCCAACATCACCGGGACCGTGCTTTTGCGTCCCTGAACCACATTCCCAAGCGAATCCCCGACCAGGATGATGTCCATGCCGGCCTCATCCATGACGCGCGCGAAGCTCGCGTCATAGGCGGTCATGGCGGCAATCTTACGACCCTCCCTTTTCAGGGCGACGAGCCGTGGTATGGTCATCGCCTTGGCTGCAGGCATGGTCATGATCCGGTCCTCGACGCCAAAGGATTGAAGAAGTGCCGCCCGCTATGGATGCTGCGAATCGACTCGATGAGCGAGGCCAGATCCTCGTCGCTCTCGACAAAATTGGCCTCGGCGGCGTTGACCATGAGCAGCGGCGAGTCCTGATAGCGATGAAAGAACTCCGTATACCCCTCGGCGAGCGCCGCCAGGTAGTCACGGTCCACATGCTCATAGCCGCGACCCCGACGGCGGATGCGATCGATCAGCACATCCACGGGGGCCTGCAGGAATACCACGAGATCGGGCGTCTGGACAGGTTTGGGCATGGTCGAGGTGATCTGCTCATAGAGCCGCCATTCGTCATCGTCGAGCGTGATGCGGGCAAATACGCGGTCCTTGGCCCATAAAAAATCCGCCACGACCCCGGCGCGCAGAAAATCCCCCTGGGCGAGGTCTTCCAGCAGGCGGCGGCGCTGGAACAGGAAAAAGAGCTGCGTGGCCAGCGCATAGGCCCGGCGATCCTCATAAAAGCGGGTGAGAAACGGGTTTTCCTCCGGCTCCTCGAACAGACCTTCAAGACCAAGTCTTAATGACAGGCGCCGGGCGAGACTCGTCTTGCCGACCCCGATTGGTCCCTCAATGACCAGAAACGATCCCGCAGACAATGATATTGGCAGCGCTGCCTGTCCCTTCACCGAAGTCCCCTCACCACTGTCTATCCAGTCGCTCCACCCGCTGATCGCATACCGCCTGGCCGAGGTCCGCCAGCGCGCCAAGCCCCGGGATTCGGAAATCCGGCATGATCTCCCTCCAAGGATACAGCACAAAGGCGCGCTCCTGCAGGCGCGGGTGGGGCAGACGCAAGGTCGGGTCCTCCCGGATCACGCCCTCATAGTATAAGAGGTCAATGTCGATAGCGCGCGGCTCGTTGCGCACGCCGGTGCGCACCCGCCCGAGCCGTCTCTCAATGGCAAAAAGCGCATCCGCCAACCCCTCCGGGGTCAGCGCCGTCTGCAGCCGACACACGGCATTCAGGTAATCCGGCTGTCGCTGCCCACCGATGGGGGCCGTCCGATAGAGGGAGGAGGCCGCCACCAGGGTGGTCTGGGGAAGGCCGGACAGGGCGTGACGCGCGCGGCCCAGGATGGCGGCGGTCTCCCCGAGATTGCCGCCCAACCCCACAATGGCGTCAACCGCCGGCGGCACGCCGTCTACGCCGCTTGCGCGGACGCTTCTCGCCCTGCGCGCTCAAGGCCCCCACCATGGCCTCGCGCTCGTCGGCGGCGGCCTCCTGGAAGTGCGTCCACCAGTCGAACAACGCCGCCGGCGCCTCGCCGGAGGCGACACGCAGCCCGAGAAAATCATAGGCCGCCCGGAATCTCTTGCTCTCCAGAAAGCGGAAGGCATGGCGCCCGGCGCGCCGCTCGAAGCGCGATTGCAAACCCCATATCTCGCGCATCGGCACGCTGAAACGCTTGGGGATCGTGATGACCCGCAACTGTTCGCGCAGCACATGCTCGGCGGCCCGTGCCCACGCCTCGACCGGAACCGCACCCTCGGCAATGCTGTGCATGGCCTCTTCGCGCACACCCTCCCAAAGCAGCGCGGCAAACAGGAAGGCCGGGGTCACGGGTTTGCCCTCGGACAGGCGCTGATCGCTATTGGCGAGCGCTCGCCCGAGCAATGAGTCGCGATCGGCATGCGGACCCAAGATCGCCGCCACCCCCGGGAACAACACCTCGAACAGCCGGTACTCGCACAGCGTCTCGTAAGTCGCGGCAGCATTGCCGGTATGAAAGAGCTTCAGCACTTCCTCGAAGAGCCGCGCCGGCGCGACACCCTGTAAAAGCGGCCCCAGAACCGGCAGCAACCGGCGCCCGTCCTCAGTCAACTGGAGACGCAATTTGGCGGCGAACCGCACGGCGCGCAACATGCGCACCGGATCCTCCCGAAACCGCGCCTCCGGATCGCCTATGACCCGCAGCCTGGCGTGCGCGAGGTCATGAAGACCGTTGACGTAATCGGTGATGAGGCCCTCGTCGGGATCGTAATAGAGGGCGTTGACCGTGAAGTCGCGGCGGAAGGCGTCCTCCTCCAAGGTGCCGAAGACATTGCCGTTGTCGTCCTCGGAGTCGGCAGAAGGCGCGGCGCGATAAGTGGCGACCTCGATGATCTCGCGTCCGAAATGGACATGCGCCAACCGGAAGCGCCGGCCGATCAGGCGCGCGTTGCGGAACACCTGACGAATCTCCTCGGGCCGCGCCTGGGTCACGACGTCGAAATCCTTGGGCTCCTCGCCCAGGATGAGGTCGCGCACGCACCCCCCGACCAGATAAGCGGTATAGCCCGCGTCCTTCAGCCGCTCTATGACCTGACGGGCCTGCGCACTGATCCTCCCCGGTATCAAGCCGTAGGATGTGGCATCCACGATCCCCGGCGCCTTACTGATGTCTGTCAAAGGAAAAAGAACCCTCCCGAGCCTAAGTTTGTTTCAATTTGCAGAGAGCCTTGTATAATAGCACCGCTTCGTCGCGGCCAAGAACCGGCGCGCACTGCTCCCTTCGTCTAGTGGCCTAGGACGCTGGCCTCTCACGCCGGTAACAGGGGTTCGAATCCCCTAGGGAGCGCCACTCCCCCCGCTTGATATTCACCCGATGTGACCGCACATCACCCCGCAACGGAATCAAAGGGGGATTCATGGCCACGTCGCCTTACATCACCGATGTCACTGAGAGCAGCTTCGATCATGCCGTCCTCGCCCGCTCGCGCGAGGCGCCTGTCCTGGTCGACTTCTGGGCGGCATGGTGCGGGCCCTGCCGATCCCTCATGCCGATCCTCGCCAAACTGGCTGAAGAGTACCAGGGCCGGTTTTTTCTTGCCAAGGTCAATAGCGATGAACAGCAAGGCCTGGCGGCCCGCTATGGTGTGCGCAGCCTGCCGACCGTGAAACTCTTCAAGCAGGGCGCAGAGGTCGCCCAATTCGTGGGGGCACAGCCGGAACGGATGATTCGCGAGTTGCTCGATGCCCACATCGACAGGCCTTCGGATGCCCTGTTAAGGGCGGCCCTCGACCAGGAAGCGACGGGCGATCGCGCCGGCGCCCTTGCTCGGCTCCAGGCCGCGCATGAGACGGATCCGGGAAACGACCGGCTGACCGCCCATCTCGGGCGGCTGCTATGCGAGCAGGGCCGGGTCGCCGAAGGCGAAGCGGTGCTAAAGGGCCTGTCCGCGCGCGCCCTGGGAGACGCCGAGATCAGCGCGGTGATGGCACGGCTCGAGTTCGTGCGCATGGCCGCCGACGCCCCACCCCTGGCCGATCTCGAGCGGACCGTCAGCGCGCACCCCGAGGACTTGCGGGCACGGCTGGCCCTCGGGGCGCGTTACCTCCTCGCCGGTCGCCACGAGGAGGCCCTGGAACAGTGGCTTACGATTGTGCGAACCGATCGGCGCTTTGGCGACGATGCCGGCCGCCGGGCGCTGCTCGCAGCCTTCACGCTGCTCGGCGGCAAGGGCGATCTCGTGCGCCGCTATCGCGGCCTGCTCGCCGCCACCATTACCTAACCCGCACCTACGGCGCGGCTGGCGGCGGACCCGCTGGCCTCGTGCCCGTCCTTGTAATAGCCGACATACCACTCTACGAACCGGTCGATACCAGTCTCCACGGAGGTCGCGGGCTTGAAGCCGAGATCGGCGGCCAGATCGTCGACATTGGCTACCGTCGAGGGGACATCCCCCGGCTGCATGGGCAACATCTCAATCCGGGCCTTGCGGCCGAGCCGCTCCTCGAGTACCTGGATATAATGCATGAGCTCGACCGGTTGGTTGTTCCCGATATTATAGAGACGAAACGGGGCATCGCTGGTGGCCGGATCCGGCGCCGCCGGCGACCAGCCATCGGCCGGTCGCGCCGGGCGGTCGATCACGCGCACCACCCCTTCCACGATGTCGTCGATGTAGGTGAAGTCGCGCACCATGCGCCCATGGTTGAAGACCTTGATGGGGGTGCCTTCCAAGATCCCCTTGGTGAACAAAAACAAGGCCATGTCCGGACGTCCCCACGGCCCATAGACCGTGAAGAACCGCAGACCCGTACACGGCAGGCGAAACAGGTGGGCATAGCTGTGCGCCATGAGCTCGTTGGCACGCTTGCTGGCCGCGTACAAGGACACCGGGTGAGCGACGCCATCGTGTTCGGAAAACGGCTGCCGGCTGTTTGACCCATACACGGAACTCGAGGAGGCGTACACGAAGTGCCCGACCCCGCCATGGCGGGCACCCTCGAGGAGATTCACGAACCCCACGATATTGGCGTCGACATAGGCATGCGGATCCTTCAGGGAATGGCGCACGCCGGCCTGCGCCGCGAGATTCATGACGGCATCGTAATGGTCGGCCGCAAACAGTTCGGCCACGGCCTTGCGGTCGGCGATATCCAGACGGCGAAAGCGAAACCCCGGCTGGGCCTCAAGACGCGCAAGCCGCGCCTTCTTGAGCTCCACCGAGTAGTAATCGTTCAGGTTATCAACGCCGGTCACGGTATCCCCACGCGCGAGCAACCTGTGGGCAAGCGTCGAGCCGATGAACCCGGCGGCCCCGGTAATCAAAATATGCATATCACCGTCCTTGCGTCCTACCGCACCATTATAGCCGCCAGACCGAAAGCCCGCATGCCGAAAGTGCCGCGGCATCGAATCGCGCCTTCACGTCGACGAACACCCCCCCGGGCCTGACCTTGGTGGCCAGGGTTTCCACATCCTGGGTCAAGAAATCCGTGTGTGCCACGGCCACCACCATGGCGTCTGCGACCGGCAATTCCTCCCATGACAGCAGCGTAATACCATACTCCTCGCGCGCCGCATCCTGCGCCGGCACCGGATCATGCACAAACACCTCGGCGCCATACGAGCGCAACTCGTTAATGAGGTCCATGACCCGCGAGTTGCGCAGATCCGGACAGTTCTCCTTGAACGTGAGCCCCAACACATTGACGCGCGCCCCTTTCACCGCGCTCCCTGAACGGATCATCTGCTTGACCGTCTGCTCGGCGACATACTGGCCCATGCCGTCGTTGATGCGCCGGCCGGCCAGGATCACCTGCGGATGGTACCCGAGTTTGTCGGCCTTGTAGGTCAGGTAATAGGGATCGACGCCAATACAGTGGCCGCCCACGAGGCCGGGACGAAACCGCAGAAAATTCCATTTGGTACCGGCCGCGGCCAACACCTCGCTGGTATCGAGATCCAGCTTGTGAAACAGGATCGACAACTCATTCATGAGCGCGATATTGAGGTCGCGCTGCGTATTCTCGATCACCTTCGCGGCCTCCGCGACCTTGATCGACGAAGCCCGATAGATACCGGCCTCGATGATCGATCCATAGAGCGCCGCGACCTTCTCGAGGGTCTCGGCATCGTCGCCGGCCACAATTTTCGTGATGCGCGTCAGGGTATGCTCCTTGTCGCCCGGATTGATGCGCTCCGGCGAGTATCCGACATGGAAGTCCCGCCCGCACACGAGTCCCGAGCGCTGCTCGAGAATGGGCACGCAGATCTCCTCGGTGGCCCCAGGATACACCGTGGACTCATATACGACCACGGCGCCGCGCTTCAAATGTTCGCCGACCGTGCGACTGGAGCGGACGAGCGGTCCAAAGTCCGGCTGATGCGCGGCATCTATGGGCGTCGGTACCGCCACGATGACGTAATCGGCCTCGGCGAGCGCCGCAGGATCCGTTGTCACCGCAAGCCGACGGGCCGCGCGCAATTCATCGCTCGTGACCTCCCCCGTCGGGTCGCAAAAGTGCCGATAACTGTCGACCTTCCCTTCATCGAGATCGAAGCCTATAGTAGGCCACTTCCTCCCGAAGGCCACGGCCAAGGGCAGACCCACATAACCCAACCCCACCACTGCTACTGTATTCATCATACGTCCTTGTTCATCCATGAACCTTCCAGGCCTACCGTTGCAATGGCCAACCGCTTCAGGCCGCCACGCTACTGGTCTTGGATACCGGCAGCAATAAGCCTAAAGCAGGATACCGCGCACGGCGACCGGCCCCCACCATGAGAGCGTCTTCCTACAGCTGGGCCGCGGAGCCATGGACGGTGCACGCATGAAAGTCTTGATCACTGGTGGTGCCGGCTTCATCGGCTCCCACCTCGCCGACCGTCTTGTGATCGACGGACACACGGTGACGCTTCTCGACAACCTCTCGACTGGAAAACGCGAGAACCTCCAAGGGCCGGCCAGGGGCGCGCGGCTCGTAATCGCCGACGTACGCGACCGCGAGGCGCTCATGCGCGCGGCCCGCGGCATGGACGCCCTCGTGCACCTCGCGGCGGTGGCGTCGGTCCAGGCGAGCATGCACGATCCGCTCGCCACCCATGCCACCAATTTCGGCGGGACCCTCAATGCCCTGCTCGCGGCCACCGCTTGTCAGGTGCCGCGCGTACTATACGCAAGCTCGGCTGCAGTCTACGGCGATGAGGCACCCACTCCGGTCCCCGAGAGCGCGCCATTGGCGCCGCTTTCTCCCTACGCTGCCGACAAGCTTGCCAGCGAACATTACCTTGCGTACTTCGCGCGCACACGGGGCATCAATGCCACGAGCTTTCGCTTCTTCAACATCTATGGCCCTCGCCAAGATGCCAGCTCCCCCTACTCGGGCGTCATTAGCCTATATGCCCAATGCCTAGCGACGGGCGCACCCTGCGTCGTCTATGGTGACGGTCGGCAGACCCGTGACTTCGTCTACATCGACGACTTAGTCGAGGTCCTGGCGCGCGCATTGATCCGTAATGATCTATCATGTGCCGTCATGAACGTCGGCACTGGCATCGAACAGGACCTGCTTGCCCTCATAAACGCCTTCGAGACACTCGCCGGCCGGCCGATCGTATGCGACTTCCGACCCGCGCGCGCGGGAGACATTCGCCGCTCCCTTGCCGACGTCACCCGGCTGCGGGCGGCCTTCGGTTATGTCCCCCAAACCCTTTTGTCTGCAGGGCTTAGGCATCTTTTGCACGATCTTGCACCGCTTGCGCGCTGCGCCACTTGAGCCACCCCTCGCCGCCGCATGGATCCCTGTCGGCGCCCCCGTCCGGTACCCCAGCCGGCGGGGCGCGCACCTTGCTTTTCGCAAGCCTCCGCCCCTCCGACTTTCGTCCGATGCCTGCGGCCCTCCGTTTTCCGAATAATGGCGCTTCCGCTCGTCCTCCTCCCTGAGCGGCGCCTTAAACCTTTTAAGGCCTTTGCTACCTCCGACTTTCCCCCCCTAGTTCGGAGGTTTTTTTTCGCCTATCGCCAGCCGAGAGCGCTCGCGTCACCAGGTCTCGCAATCCGCGCCGCGGGCCTACCGTCACATACCTGACCTGACATAGGCCTATTTATTTCCATACTAGTTGTTCCGATATTTCGATTCGGAGTGTTTCCACACCATTAATTTGTGGTTTTTAGTCCCATAAATCACACAATATCGGGCCTTTGTCCGATGACGGACTAAAGTGCATCTCCTAGACTGCCCCCAATGTCATGCACCTCCAGTCGTGGGTGCGTTCTTGAGCATTTCTTCATACGAAAAGGAGACAGGATTCATGCCGAATGAGCGCAAAAGCAAGCGCGGTTTCGCGGCGATGGACGCCAACAAGCAGCGCGAGATCGCCAGCAAAGGCGGAAAGGCTGCGCACGAAAAGGGCACGGCCCACGAATTTACGCCCGAGGAGGCCCGTGAGGCAGGGCGCAAGGGTGGCGAGGCCGTGAGCCAGAATCGCGAACACATGGCGGCCATAGGGCGCAAGGGCGGAGAAAGCTCCCATGGAGGATGGGAGAACCGACCCCGGCAAGGCAGCGAAGCCTATTCCGAGGGGCACAAGAGCGAGCCGCAGGTCAAGCGCGGTGAAGGCGAGGGAGCGGAGACGGCGACAGCGCCTCACAGTGGATCAAAGAGCGGAAAGTCCTCGTAAGGCCCGCGCGCGGCCTCTCCGGCCGCGCGGATTTTTGCCTCTTTGCTTGCGACCCTGCCCGAACCCACGCCCTTACGCCTTTCGCCCCGCCACCCGAACCGGGCACAACTAACCCCGCCTTCGCTTGGGGAGCAGTGTTTTGCGATCAGCCATGGGGCCCGCCCTTCAGGCGCCGCTCGATCATCATGGCGAGCCGCCATTTAAGCGCACGCAGCACCCTCGGGCTCTTGGTCCAACTGTGCGTGGAGCGAATCGCATGGTCTATGACGCGCAATACCGCCTGCCGTCCATACAGGTGCGAGGCCATGTGCAGATATTCATAGTCCTGGTACCCGGCTCGTATCATCATGAGCCGTATGCTCTGTATGGGAATATCGCGCTTGCCGCCGATCACAGATGGCAGCCCGGGGTAGAAAAGCGTGCCGTCACCGTTTCCCCCGAAATGGTACTGGTCTTTCCACGGATTCTTACGACCCATACTGAATCCGATATCCGTGTCGTAATACAATTCTCCCTGCATTTTATACTTCCATGTAAGCCACGGCATGATGCGATTGTAGATGGCAGGCTGGTCTATCATGTAGCTCGGCCATCCGAGACTGCTGCGCCTGCCAACCACCCAGCAACCATGGCTCATGCACGACTGGTACCACCAGAGCTTCAAGTGATAGCGCTTGGCTACGCGCCCAAGCAGGGTCCGCTTGTTCACATCGTTGAGTCCGTCCACGTCGTTTATGACAGGACACAGGATGCCGAAATCCTTGAGATCGAGCCTGTGTACATGAATGGTCGTCACCATTGGCAGTATGGCGTGCGTGGCACGACGGATGATCGCTGCGCGCCGATCGGCAAGCGCGAACTGCGCTGGCGTATGCGGCTCGTCGACTCCCAACGCGTACAGGCCGACATGCCAGTGCTCGTGCCGAAAATGGCGTGCCCATGCCCGGAAATAGGCAACCTGCTCGCGCGGCGGCATCTTGTGATAGAACACATGGGTCAACCAGCGGACGTCGGTCATGCGCCATCGGGCACCATGAGCGGCCTTGCACCCGGTCATGAACGGCCGCACCTCCTTGTCGTATTCATGCCAGTTCAAGGTGAGTCGGCCGTGCGCCCAGTGCATGGGCGCCGGTATGCCGGAGCCCCCGCTCAGGGCGATGCGATCCTTGAGTGCCGCGATGTTGAAAAGCTGGGTCAGATGCATGAGCTGGGTGTTCGACAGTCGCCCATAATGGCCGCGGAACACGAGCGACAGTGGCGCGCCGTCGAAACCGAAACTCGACGGCAGAGAGGACGTCGCGGGGATAGCAAACGGCAGGACCCGCAAACGCACGCGCAACACCCGCACCTGTACGTGCCCGTGGGTACGGATCATGACCGCAACCGTACCCCGGTAGCGACCGGCGCTCACGGTCCGCGGCACATAGATCTCGATCCAGAAAGACTGCGTGAACCGCGCCGGTACCGCCCATGGCAGGGCGTTGCGCCGTTCATGGTAATAGTTATCGACCGTCGGGATCAGGGCGTCGGGCCATAGACCCACGGGGGCCACGACATTGGTAGGATGCACGGTCCTTATGAAGGCCTCACGATAAACCGTCATCTGCCAGCGGCCAATCGCGGAGGCATGATCCTCGAGCGCGGTCGGCACGATACGCAGCACCCGCAGCGGATGGTCGGCCCTGACCGAGATCTGCAAGGCGGCGTATTCGCCATGGGCCGCAAACAGGTGAATCACCGATCGCACCCGCGCCGGGACATTGGGACGGATCTTGTGCGTGCTGTGCGAGAGCCACACGGACAACTGAGCGTGGGCGGCGACTGCCCACAAGAGGCATACAGCGAGCGCCGCGACCCTTAGGAGGTCCGCACCGACATGCGCGCGCGCCAGGTCCTGGCCGCCACGAATCGTGTGTGCCACACGGCTATGCGCCCGCCGCCGCGATCGATACGCGCATTTGCTATCGGCATTCTCTGGGCCGTGGGTCCCGTCCTGCCGGTAAGGCCATGCACACTGTAATCGATCTTCCATAACTGCCCTCTTCGTGCTGTCCCGTCGCCGTCTGCGATCGGGTCTTCTTAAACGACCTTTTTTTTGGTTCGTATCCCGAGTTCCGCGGCATACGAACGGCTCGTGCCTGAGATCGTGTAGCGCGTCCGGACCAGCTCGCGCGCGGCCTCCCCGAGCGCCCGGCGCCGGCTGCCATCGCCGGCCAGCGCGGCGAGCGCGTCGGCCATGGCCGCGGCATCCCCCGGCGGCACCAGTATCCCGGTACACCCGTCATCTATGATCTCGGGGATCGCGGTAATCCGTGTCGCGACGACCGGCAAGGCGGTGGCCATGGCCTCCAGAACCGCTATCGGCAGGCCTTCATGGCGTGAACTTAAGACGTAGATATCAAGCTCGCGCAAGAACGCCGGGACGTTATCGCAGGACCCATGGAAACTTACGAGGCCGCGCAGACCCAGCGCCTGGGCCCGCTCCTTCAGATCCGCAGCCAGCGGTCCGTCGCCTGCGATCTCGGCAAAAAAACGCACGTTCCGGGCCTTTAAGAGGGCCAGTGCCGCCAGCAAGGTTGGGTAATCCTTTTCCGCAACCAGGCGGCCCACTGCGCCGATACGCACCACGGGACAAAACTCCGCGCGCGGCGCGCCCGGCTTGTAACGATCGATGTCCACGCCATTATAGATGGTGAGCAGAAGCTCCCGGGGGACACCGAGGGTCGTAAAAAAATCGGCGAGATTGCGCGATACGCAGGTAAAGCGCGTCACCAGGCGACTCACGACCGGGAGCAGACGTTGCATCCATCGTGTGCGCGCGATCGTATAGGCGGAATGCTCGGTATAGACGATGTTGAAGCAACCCGCGAGATAGGCAGGCACAAGCACGTTGACCAGAGACCCGAGATGATGCACGTGGATGGCCCGCGGCCTTGTCCGATAGAAATACCGTGCTGTGCGCAGCCAGCGCCCGAAGAGCCTATGGCCGCCGATATCGAGCAGATCGTAGGGTATGCCGGCCTCCTCAAAGACCTTGGTCAAGGCCCCCGAGCGCTCGTAGAGGCAGCAAATGCGTGTCTTGATACCACCAGCCTGCCACTCCTTGCAAAGATTGAAGGCCAGCATCTCCGAACCCCCCACCAGGGGCGCGTAAATCACCTCCACCACGACGTCCTGCCGCTTCATAGACCCCTCACCCGATATCCTCCCCTGCCCGAAGGCCGGAGATCCCGGCACCGCGCGGTGCCAGTGCCTGCTTCATCGTGCGTCGCTCCCCGGTGTCCCTTGGAGGCTGACGCGCACTCCGCGGGTTTTAAGATGCCGCGAGTCCCGCGACGCTTTTCCCGTGTTGCCGCAACCACTCCGCGCCAGAGGCCACGGCCATCTCCGCCTCGCGAATATGGATGACAGCGTCGATGTCCCGGTCGCTTTCTGCGGCGCCATCCAGGCGCGTCTCGATGCGCGCCGCCAGGCCGCGCCGCGGCGCAATGCACCGGCCGCACGAACATCGTGTGCAGCCCGCATAGAACCGCTCTACCGGGACTCATGTCCGCCCCCATCAACGGGTTTTGGGGGTCCACTGACGAACGGCCTCCGATCCGCCGATATCGCGCATGGCCCACGCCGCGCCGTGTTTCTCGACCATTCGCGATCTCTCCCCGGAGCCGTGCACGCCCCTTCTGGCAGGCCCCGGCCGCGGCGCCGCGGTACTCAGGCCCCGCTATTTTGCCGGGATCGATGACATCGTGACGCCCAGGAATCGCCGTCATAAACCGATCCTTTGGCGGGCAAGAGCCGCGCGGTCCGCAGTGGCGGGAGCAGAATGCGGCTCCCACAGAAGGTCCTCGCAAAGCCCCATGAAATCCCGCGCGCGCATCTCCCAGGATTGCGCCGTCGCATATGCCCGGTGCCGGGCCTTGTCTGCTGGATCGAACGGGTAGCGGGAAATAACCGCCTCGAGGGTCGCCAGATATGGCTCGTGGCCGCGCGCGCGGTGCACATGGTGCTCGTGCGCGGCGAGCTCCGGGATCGGGACCGACACGACCTCCTGGCCCAAGGCCAGATATTCAAGAAGCTTCAGGGGATTCACGTAGGCCACATGTTCGTCGTCACGGTAGGCCACGAGGCCCACGTCGAACACCTGTATGACCGACGGCAGGTCGGCATAGGATACGGGCCCGACGGCGTGGACATTTGGCAGGCGCTTTAGTGGCGAGATGTCCATCTCCTCCTTGCCGACCAGCACTAAGGAGGCCGCGGGAAAACGCCGCGCGATCTTTTCCAGGAGCTCGATATCGACACGCGCCCCGATGATGCCCTGGAACCCTATGATCGGACGCGGCAGGGCCGACAGCGCCGCCGGCGGGGGACCCGGGTTTTGAAAATGCGCGACATCCACCCCTTGCGGCAAGTAGATCGGCCGCCGGCCTTGCCAGGTCTTGCTGTCTACGAGCGCCTGGGCCGTGACCACGGTGGCATCCGCGCGCGCCAGCATCAGCCGTTCACAGACCTCTATCAGTCGCGCATCCGAATCGTGCATGCGCGCGTAGTCGTCCATGCAGAAATAGATGGTGGCATCGGGCCGAAGGCTGTTGGCAAGCGCCACGACCGCCGGATTGGTGGCCACCAATACCACCTTGTGTCCGGGGAAGCGCGCCAATAGCGGTCGCAACTGGCGCGCGATGAGCCATCCGTTGACCGATCGCACCGACGGTAGGCGGTGATAAGGAATGGCGCGCGGATGAACGACCAGCGGGCCGTCGTGCTCGCGACGTGACGTCGGTCGCAGTGACGCCCAGCCCTTATGGACAGCACGCACGATATCGTGACGTGATAGCCTGGGACTGCGTTGCGCGATGCTATTGATCCAGATCACCGGATGGTTACGCACCACGACCCCGATGATATGGGAGAGGCTAGAAGGGTGGCGCCCCCAATCCGGGCCTGCGGCCACGAACAGATAACGGCGCGACGGGCTCACTTGACCTTCTCCCAGCGCACCGATAATCGCCCCGCGAGATAATAGTACGAGCCGGCGACCGCGGCCCAATTCAAGAGGCAGAAGGCATACGGAATATTGAGCCATGGGCGCTTCGAGCGCTGCACGAACACGGCGGTCAGAGCGAGCCCATAGAACAGGGCCTGGATCGCCAGTACGACGGGGCGCAGAGGCCATGGCAGGCCCAAGGTACCGACCAGCATGAACACGAGCGCATAAGGAACCAGCAGGCGAAATACCTTGTGCGACCAGAACTGCCAGGCGATCGGGCTTTGCGGCAATAAGAGCCGCCAATAGCGGGCGATGATCTGGTAGTTTCCAGCAAGCGTGCGGCGCTTGCGTATGAACTCGTGACGGCTGCCCTGGGTCGCCCGCTCGAAGGCAAACGCGCGTCGCTCGTAGCCGACCCGGTAACCCTGCCTTATGACCTCGAGCGGGATGGCAAGGTCGTCCAGGATAGTGTCGGTCGGCATCGGCTGAAACAGCGCACGGCGAATGGCATAAGCGGGTCCTGTCACCCCAACCACCGATCCCACGACCGCCTCCAGGGCACGGATCGCCTTTTCATAGCGCCAATAGGCGCCAAGGCTGCGGCTAAATCCGGTGTGCAAGGCCACGAGCCCGAGTTCGCCGGAGACCGCCCCCATGGCCGGATCCGCAAAACGCGCCACCAGCCGCGGCACCGTGTCCTCATCGAACATCTCGCCCGCGTCGGTCATGATGACGATCGGCTCACAGACGAGACTCATGGCATAGTTGACAGTCGCCATCTTGCCCGACCGTACGCTCCTGGCAATCACGGTAAGCCTGGGGTCGGACACCGAACGGGCAGCGGCCACCGTGGCATCCGACGAACCATCGGACACCACCAGCACGCGCAGTCGTTCGCGTGGATAATGCGAGGCCAGAACGGTACGCAACTTATCAGCGATCGCCGATTGCTCGTTATAGGCCGGGATCACGACCGCGACCTCGGGAAGCGCCGAACCCCAATGATAGACAGGGCCCGGTCGACGCAGCCGCGCCAACACCCACAAAAGAGCCGGGTAGCCCACATAGGTATACGCGGTGAACGCAAACGCCGCCCAAAACATCGCGCTCATACCGCCTCCAGGACGCGGCTGTAGAGGCTCTCGAAACGCTCGACACGCCGTTCCGGAGAGAAGCGGGGGTAGAGTGCCTCAGCGGCCTTGCGGCCCATGCGCACGGCCTTATCCGGATCCCCCATGACCGATGCCATGGCGCGCGCCAGCGCGATGGGGTCGCCGGGACGCACAAGCAGGCCCGACACACCGTGGATTAGCATCTCGGGCACCGCGCCCACCGCGGTCGAGACGATCGGCAATCGCCATTGCATCGCCTCCAGGATGACGTTGGGCATGCCTTCACGATAAGATGGCAACACGAGCATATCGATATTGGCATAAATATCGTCGGTGCGCGCCACATGCCCCAAAAAGCGCACGCAGCCGCCCACACCCTCGTTTTGCGCCTTCTCCTGCAACACGTCCCGGTCCGGTCCGTCGCCGGCCACTATGAGGGTGAAGCGGGCCCCCTGGCGCGCCAACCGGCCCGCCGCCTCCAGCAGCAGCCGCTGGCCCTTCTCGCGGCTCAAACGGCCGATACATCCGATCACCCAGCCCCTTGTCTGCCAGGCCTGGCGCAGCGTCTGGCGTGCCACCAGGGCCTCCGTGGGGCGCTCGACGGCATTCTCGATGATTGCGAGCTTGGCCCTGTGGCGGGGTCGCAGCATGCGCTCGGCGAGCTCGCGCGACACCGAGACGATGATATCGGCGCGCTTTGTCAGCGCGCGGTCGAGGCGATGGTACAGTCTCACCTTCAAATTTTCCTCGGTGGTTCCATGCATGAACGCGATCCAGGGGCGGCCCGACAGGCGTTTGACCGCCAACCCGAATACCGCCTCCTTATAACCATGGGTCTGTATGATCGCGCCCGGCGGGTCGAGGAGCTCACGCAACACCGCGAGCGGTCGCAAGTCCCAGTGATGGCGCTGGCGCAGGATGGTGACTGGTATGCCGCGCTCGCGGGCGGCGGTGATGAACGGCGATTCCGTTTCCTTGGCGTCGGCAAAGGTGCACAGCACGACCTCGAACCGGCCACGGCGGTGCAGCTCCGGTATCACCTGCAAAAGCCCCTTGGCGGGCCCTCCCACGATGCGCGTCGATATGAGGACCACGACGCGTGGCGCCGTGCCGATACGAGGATAACGCGTAAGAGTCGAGACCTGCATGTCACACCTGCCCCGAACGCACCTGGCGCGACCGACCCGGGTGTCCGGACAGCACGCGTGCGGGGTTGCCGCCTACTACACTGTTTGCGGGGACGTTCTCCACCACCACAGCGCCTGCCGCCACAATCGCGTTTTCTCCTACGGTCACGCCTTTCAGGATGATCGCGCCCATGCAGATCCAGGCCCCATCTTCGATCACGATCGGCCGGCTGCTCGCCGGCTCCGCGGGCAGGCCCGCCGCCCGTTTTATGGGGTCGCGAGGATGGCTGTCATAGGCAAACAGCGAGACCCTGTTGCCTATCAAGACATCGGACCCGATAGTGACATCGGCGCCGACCGCGACCGAGAAGTACGACCCGCAATGGCTACGGTCGCCTATGACCAGCCGCGGGTTATCGAATACCTTGGCCCCCACCAGCGTCGATGTGCCATGCATCACGACATTCTCTCCAATCTCCACCGACAGCCCGCCCCATATGGCCGGGATACCGTCGAACAGGCACAGGCCACGCCCGCAGACCCGGCACTGGCGGCGAAACAGCGGTTCGTCATAGAGCTTGCGCTTGACCCACCCGCCGACGTGGTGCCGCGCCAGGCGCTCCTTGGCCAAAACGGCATAAAGCAAAGGCACCTCCGGGACATTCAGACGCTGTATCCCCTTGTAGCCACGGTACAGGGCATCGGCCAGCGGCCCCTCGCGCCTACGCACCCGGTCGAGATATGACATTCCCTTCCCTCATGACGGTATAGCGGTATACCCGGTCGGCGGCGATGATCGCCCCCATCTGTATGTACAGGATCACGGCATACGCCTCTGACAAGAACGATGCCGTCACGAAGTACGCGAACAGGGCCAACACCAGGGATAGACCGATTCGCGACATATCCTCGTGGGTCCTATTCTTGCGTAGCCGGTTGGCGGTCTGCATGCCACGCTTTAGCAGGGTCAGGAACACGATTCCACCCAGGATCCCCAGCTCTGCCGTTGCCTCGAGAAGCGCGTTGTGGGCATCCATCCAGCGCTCACCGATCACGTCCTCCACGATATGTCCTTCGGCGATCGGGAAATTGCGCATACCCACACCGAGGGGATGCGTCTTTATGATCTTCAGGCCGCGTTTCCAAATCGCGATACGCCCGGTACGCGCCGTCAGGTTGTAATCGTTTTGAATGTGTATCAGCGTATTTACGGCATGGTGCACCTTGGGCGGACCGAACTCGTAGGCGCCGACCACGACCGCCAGGGCCAGGAACACGCCGCCCACAATGGCAAGCCCCGCGCGCCGCCCAAATCGTATGTATGTGTACAACATGAGCACCGCCGATAGACCGAGATAGCTACCGCGCGACACACTCATGAAAATCGAGAACGCGAGCATGATGCCGGCCGCCCACTTGAGCACCTTACCCACGCCGCTTACCGGCAGGCCAAGCAACATGCCAAAGGCGATCACAGACGTCATCGCAATCTCGTTTTTCCCAAGATGCACGATCGTGATCTTCTGATCCCCGTAATGCAGGAGAATCGCATCCAGAATCAGGGTATTGATGATGATCGTCCACAACAGGCGGCGCACGTCCTTGGGGGTCCTTGTGGTCACGACCAGCAACACGATCAGGACCATGTCCTTTAGATAATTACCGAATAAGAAACGCGCGCTCCCGCCCGGCCACACCGCGATCGGTATGGTCAAAAGACCCATGACAAATAGCCCCATGTAGGCACGCATGATCGGATGGCTAAAAAGCCCTTCCTTCCAGCCGCCACCCTCGAAGAGCAATGCCAGAACCGACAGACCGATCATGACCTTGCCGATCTCGAAATGCCCGAGATGCGGAAGATTGCCAATCTTCGCCAAAAACACGAACATGGACGCCAGGGTCAGGCGATGGGCCAGCGGCGTCTCGATGATACGTGCCGTCTCCCAAGGGCGAGGCGCACTGCCCGGCCCTGGTTTCGTTCGCGCTGCTTGCGGCATCAGCATTGTCTATTCCTCCTTGTCGATTCAGCTTTCAACACGCCCGAGCGCCAGACGCCAGGAGCGCGGCACGGACCATACGCGTAGCATGGCCCCGAGACCTAGATAGGCGATGCCCATGAACCATGGCGCGACCGGGAAAAATGCCAGCGCCACGAGATAGGCGATGGCGGCGCGCATCAAAAGATGGGATGGCAAAACATCGATCCCGCGGCGCTTCATATCGAACCGCTGAACCACGGTCAGCACCGTCCAGCGCAGGACCACGGCCCATGCCACACCGATCAGGCCGAAGGTTTGTGTCAGGAAAAACACCGTCATGGCATAAAGGGCGAGCGCCACGACTTGGGCACGCATATTGCTCGTCGCCGAATCGCGCGCCACGGCGAGACTCGACTGCACGAGTTCGACGGCCTTTACGAGAATCACCGCGGTGAGCACCGCGAACACCGGAAAGGCCTGCGTGTAATTGCGGTTCAACATAAGCGGCATGAGCCACGGCAATACGGCGGCCGCGGCAAGACCCATAAGCGGCAGGACGGCAAGGTTGACACGCACAATCTCCAAGGCCTTGGCGTGACCGGCGCCGTGATCGGCCTGGGAAAAGTGCGACAGCAATACCCGCGAGAGCATATGGACGGGCTTGTTTAGCACATTGAACAAGGTGAGCGCCAAGACGTAGACGCCAAGATCCGCAAGACCCAGGACGTGGCGTATTACCAAACGATCAGCAAGCTCCCCTATGGCGAATACCGAAGACCCCAGAAACACCGGCAGCGCCGTGCCCCAGAATGCCCGCCGCCAGGCACCAGGCCAGCGCAGTCGCGGCAGTCTTCGGGTCAAGGCATAGCCCACCATGGCCAAAGCCGTGCTATAGGCCCCCAACACCTGACCGAGAATGGGGGCCCAATAGCTGTGATCGGCGAACAGCAGGACGAATATCCACGCCGAGGTCGCAAGCGACGCGAATACCAGCGCCAACGCCTCGCGTCGTCTCCATAGGCGTGCACGCGCGGCACTCAATCCGACACTAAAGACCTGGTAAGCAGGCAGCGCAAACAGGGCCGCAGCCAAGACCTTGAACGACAGGAGA
This sequence comes from Acidiferrobacter thiooxydans, assembly GCF_003333315.1. Lineage (GTDB taxonomy): Bacteria > Pseudomonadota > Gammaproteobacteria > Acidiferrobacterales > Acidiferrobacteraceae > Acidiferrobacter > Acidiferrobacter thiooxydans. Next base: position 909,634 of record NZ_PSYR01000001.1, on the reverse strand, counting down.
TAAGCCACGCCCGCGGCGACATATAAAAGGCCCGATATGCCGGCCAGCCTCAGCATCATGAACGCGAGGAATTCCCCGTCGTCCACCGCCCCGCTCGCCACCCACTTCACGGTCGCGGGTGCAAGCCCAAAACTCGACGCATAGGCGCCAAACAGAAAATACGCCTGAAACAGGCCATAGATCCCAAGATCGGCGCGCGACATATCGCGGCTTATGAGGACCGTAAGACCAAAGGTCACGATCGAGGCCGCGACATTGGCGCCGTACAAGGTCCCTGCGTAACGCATGATTTCGCGAAGCGTCACCGGACCCCCGCTTCGGCATCCCGCCACGCATCCGCTGCCACCGCCGTCGCACCTTGTGCCCCTAATCCCTTCATCCGAGATCTCCGCCCATCCGTGGGCTGTAAGCGCGCCCTAGCCGGCCGCGGCTTCGGCCTTGTCGGTATAGCGTAGGAACCGTGCCGGATTGCCGATCGCTGTCGCGCCACTCGGCATAGCCTTGGTGACCACGCTTCCGGCCGAAACGATGCACTGACTACCGACATCGGCCATGATCAGCGAGCCCTCGCCAAGCCAGCTCCCATCGCCGATCCGCACCGGCTCCAGATGCAGGTCGTTGGCGCGAAAGTCACGCCCCCGCCGGCCGCCTCCATGCTGGTACTTGCCGCTCAATACCGACACCCGGCTTGCCACCATGACCCCGTCGCCGAGGCGCGCCGTCCCTATAATGGTAAAACTACCGATGCCTACCCCCTTTCCGACCTCCGCCTCCGGGTGGGAAAAAAACGAGCCGAACCCGACCGCCAGATCGAAGTGGCAGACCTTGAGCGTCTTCATGTAAAACGATGCCCGGAGAACTTGGCCGACGCGTCCCGGCCACAGGCTCAAGAACTTCGCCGACACATCGAAGGCCCGCTCCGAGCCCAACAGGCGGTAGGCTAGGACCGACGGTACCCAAAACGGCCATGTGACAAAATGGACGAGTGATACGACTACCGCCTTCACTTCGTATCGCATGGCGTTTCAATATCCCCCATGAGGACCGGGGCCTCATGTAAGTAACGGGTCGTCCGGCGCTTGGCCTCGATATCGGCGTAGATGCGCGCGGCCGCCACTTGGTCCAACCCCAGGGCCACGGCGAGTTCGGCGGCGCTACGGCCCGCATCCCGGTAGGCGAGCGCTACATCGAGCTGCGCGTATGGTAATGCGAAATAGAAATCCTCCTGTTCCTGAGGCAGGCTGTAGGTATCGCTCGTCGGGACCGACTCCACGATATCGCGCGGCAGACACATATGCCGGGCAAGCCCATAGACCTGGGTCTTATAGAGATGCGCTATGGGCTTTATGTCGGCCGCGCCGTCCCCGTTCTTTACAAAAAACCCCTGATCGTACTCAAGCCTGTTGGGGGTGCCCACGACCACATAGTTGAGCCGGTCGGCATGGTGATATTCGACATTCTTGCGGACCCGTTGCTTGAAATTGGTAGCCGCCACAATCGCGAGATATTCTTTGAGGCCCAGGCGCCGCTCGATGCGCTTACCATCAGGCCCCGCCACGATGACATGAAAATGATTGAATTGCCCGGACAGGCCCCCTGTGATCACAAGCTTGTTACGCCACTCGTCACGATACTCCGGCACCGCAGCGCGGATCGCGGCATCGCGTCGCTCATAGCAGTCGAGCGCCACCAGCGCCTCGGTGATATCCTTGCGTTCATAGGGCACGCCAAGCATGTCCACCACCTGCATGGCGAGCCGTTCGGATTCCGCCGAGGACTCACGTTCTGGCAACAGCAATGCGAGCACGCGCTGCGGGCCCAGGGCATGCGCAGCCAGCGCGCAGCATACCGCGCTATCCACGCCCCCCGACACGGCCACCACCGCGCCGCGCCTGCGAAAACGCACCACAGTCTCCTTGAACCGCTTTGCGATCGACTCGATCTCTCGATCGTAGTCGAGCGCGAGCAGCGCGTCTCCATCGAGTTCCTTGGCCGGTTCCATGCGGGGACTCCTATGCGGTCATGGACGACGCCCGACGGAACGTCTTGCGTGTAATGAACTGCTCGATCGCGTCGAGACTGTCGAGGTTCTCCGGGGTCATTTCCGCGTCCTCGACCCGTATTCCATAACGTTCCTCGAGAAATGCTATGAGCTCTATCACCCCTGTCGAGTCGATGATTCCGAGATCCAAAAACGAGGCGTCATCGGTAAGCGCCGCGTCCTTCAAGCCCATGAGAAAATTCTCCGAAATGTAATCCTTGACGCAATCCCTTACGCTTGTCATCACACGTGCTCCCGCTCTTCCTTAAGAGGTTGTTTTCCCATTGCCACAACGCCGACCGCCTTGTCCCCTGCCCTGGCGCGCGCCGCCGCGGCAAGACCGGTCTTGCGGATCTTCCCGGTATCCGTCTTGGGTAACGCCGACACGATGTGCACGACTTTTGGCACCATGTAGCTCTCCAGATATTCATGGCAGTGCCGCACGATATCCCGTTCCGTGACTCGCGCATTAGCGTCCACCACCACAAAGGCATGGACGGCCTGACCCAGGACCTCGTCATCCACGCCTATGACCGCGGCTTCCCGGACCGCAGGCATCGCGTACAGGACGTTCTCCACCTCCTTCGGACTCACCTTCTCGCCGCGACTCTTTATGATGTCGTCCGATCGCCCTACGAAGTAGAGATAGCCGTCCTCATCCATGTGAAACACATCCCCCGTGTGCAGGACCCGCTCACCCGGATAACGCCCCGGCTTCAAGCGCTGCGCCGTCTCCTCGGGTCGCCGCCAGTAACCGCGCATGACATGGCTGCCACGCACCACGAGTTCCCCCACGGAGCCGGGCGGCAAACGCCGACCGTCCGCATCGATCAGGTAGACCTCCTGATTGGGCATGCCCCGACCGACACTGGTAGGTCGGCTCTCGAGCTCTTCCGGTGCCAGGTAGGTCACGCGCTTGCACTCGGTCAAGCCATACATGGAAAAAATGCGGGCCTTGGGGAAACGCACCTTGAGCCGCTTGATATGCTCAGGCGGAAGACTCGCTGCGGTATTGGTGATCGTGCGCACGGCCCGCCAGTCATAGGCATCCAGAATGCCCTCGCGTCCGAGTAGTATGGAAAATATGGTGGGAACGCCCGGAAATACCGTAACCTGTTCCTGCGCCATAACCTTCACGACCGCCGCAGGAAACGCAAACGATCGCTCCAGGATCACGCAGGCCCCTACCATGAATCCCATCAACACCTGATAGAGCCCATAGTCGAAGGCAAGCGGCAGGCAGCACAAGATGCGATCGGCCGCCGTAAGGCCAAGATACCCAGACACCGATCGCGCCGCGCTCACCATGTTGTGATGCGTCAACATGACGCCCTTGGGCGAGCCTGTGGAGCCCGATGTATAGATGATCGCGGCAAGATCCTGATCAATCGTGGCCACCTCCGGACACGCGCCGGCCGACGCCACCTCGTCCAGTATGCGGGCACCGCGCCCCGTATCACGCTTGTCGCCGCCATTGACGATCACTATTGACGGCCGGTACGTCTCCCAGGCGGTTTCGTAGACCGATCGCAGGTGGCTGTCACCCACGAACGCAGCGGCCTCGGCATCCTTGAGGATGAACGCCAGCTTATCGGACTTGGTAAGCGGATTGACCGGTACCATCACCGCCCCTGACTTCAAGATCCCATAAAGAGCGACGACCGCTGCCACAGAATTGTCCATGAACACCACGACTCGATCGCCACGTGCCACACCATCTTTTATCAAAGACGCGGCCAGAGCATCGCTGCGTTGGTTAATTTCACGATAACTGGTCCGCGCGCCTGCCGATACCAGCGCCAGTGCGTCCGGATGCTCCATAGCCTTTCTTACAAACGCATCATGCAGCAGCATCATGGCTCCCATTCATCCTGCCAACACAGTCGGCAACTCATCCACCATGCGCACCCCGGAGGCATCACGCTCAACGAACTGCTCGTGAAGAAGCATCGTGGAATAAATGCCCACAAAGGCCATATTGTCCGCGAAGCCTATTGCTTTCCCCTGGCGGCACTTCTCGAACAGCTTACCGGCGGCCTCAGCATCGAAGTATCCGACTTCTAGTAGTCGCTTTTTTTCAAAAGCGTGCGCTACGCCTTCATCGGGGATCCCCTTGTGAAAAAAGCTTGCGCTATCGGGGGCCCGGTATGGTTGCTTGGGCCGGTCGCAGATGGCATCGGGTATGCGTCCGCGCCCCAGGCGCTTTAGGATGTACTTCTCCTTCAAGCCCATGAGCTTGTAGCGCGATGGCAGCCGATTGGCGTATTCAATGACTTTGGTATCGAGAAACGGCACGCGCGTCTCGACGCTATTGGCAAGCGCGACCCGATCCCCTTGCGAACTGAGAAGATAGCCGGACAACAACGTACGCGCCTCGATGCACTGGTCGACGCACAGGGCATCCCAGGCTTCGTGGTCGGCCGGCAGTAACGCCCGCCCCTCCTTGGCGTAATCAAAATCCATGGCCGCCCTGAGATCGGGATGGAGAAATTGCAGGCTGCGCCGCGTCGTCTGCCATCGTGGCCAGTGCCCAAAACCGGGATAAGCGGCCTGATCAAGCCCTTGCCCGAAGAACTTTTGCGCATAGGCCGCGGACGTCGCCGGATGGGCGCTCAGGTAGGGATAGAGGCGCGCAAGGAGCGCCGGGCGCATACGCGATTGCGGCACGCGCGCCCAGAAGCGGCGCACGCGCGCCTCGCGAAAAATATCGTAACCGGCCAGCGTCTCGTCGGCCCCTTCTCCCGTCAGCACGACCTTGATTCCGGCCTCATGTACATGGCGCGACAACAGCATCATGGGGACCGGCGCCGTGCGCAATATCGGGCTCTCGGCATGCCATACGGCGCGCGCGAAGGCCTGCGCAATGTCCCGGGTGCCCACGGTGACCTCGGTGTGACGCGTACCATGGCGGTCGGCGACCGCGCGCTGATAACCTCCTTCGTCAAACTCCCGATCCGCGAAACGCAGCGAGAATGTTGGTGGCGGGGCCTCCATAATCTGCGTCATGTACGCGACGATCATGGCGGAGTCTATGCCACCGCTCACATAGGCGCCGACCGGCACGTCGGAGCGTACCTGGCGCGCTACCGCCGCTTGCAGGGCCTCATCCAGGCCGGCGAGACATTCCTCGAAGGTGCGTCTGTCAGCGGCCGCGCGTTGCGCGAATGCCCAATCCCAGTAGCGATGCTGGCTTTGGCGGCCGTCGGCCTCGAATACCACGACACATCCCGGGCGCACGCTCTGCACGCCGCTAAATACGCTGCCGGGCTCGGGCACGCCCCAATAGGTAAAGACCCGGGCCACACCGTCCCAATCGAGCGCGCGCGGGATCTCCGGACAGGCAAATAGCGCCTTTACCTCGGAGCCAAAATAGAGCCGTGCGCGCGCGCGGTGGTAAAAAAGCGGCCGTATGCCCACCCTATCACGCGCCAGGACCAGCCTTCGGCGCCTGACATCCCAAAGCGCGATGGCGAACTGCCCATTCAGGTGGCGAGGAAAGTCATCGCCATACTCCTCATAGAGGTGCACGATCACCTCGGTGTCGCTGTGCGTCGAAAACGCATGCCCGCGCTTTTTGAGGAGGCGTCGCAACTCTATGTAATTGAATATCTCACCATTGAACGTCACCCACACCTGGCGATCCTCGTTTGCCAGCGGCTGGGTACCGCCGGCAACATCGATGATGCTAAGTCGCGCATGGCCCAGGCAGCAGCGACCATCGATATAACAGCCTCGGCCATCCGGACCACGATGGTGAATACGCTCCACCATACCGTCCACCTCGGCTGCTGCCGGCGGCCTTCCACCAGAAAACGCCACTATTCCCGCGATACCGCACATACACCGCCCTCTCAAGCGTGGTGGTTGGCCTGAAGCTTCTCCATCTCGGCGCTTACCTGCTTCAGGAATTGCTGGATCTGGTTCTCGCTCACCCTAAGCGATATCCGATTACGCCTCTGAAGTATGGTCACCATGCTTTTCAACAGTGTCTCTATTCCATCCAGACGCGGCTCCATGGACGCCACGGCCTCCGCGAGCTCCTTCAGGTCACGATCGCGCGCGCCGGGGTTACCGTCGAAGCCCACGGCCGACATCGGCCGAGGCGCCTGACGAGAACGCGCGCTAAACGGCTTCCATTGAAGCTCGAGCACTGCGGATTTCACGGTGGCCTCATCCACACCCGCGCTATCATCGGCAAAGGCACAGGTGAGCGCCGTATCGCACAGGGTGTTGATGAGGCGCGGTATTCCGCCCGTGTACTCATAAATGGTCGGGATCGCGTCGCGCGCAAACAGTGCCTCAGGATTCGCGGCACCGGCCACGCGCAGCCTGTGGTAGACATAGTCGGCGGCTTCGGCCTCGGTGAGCGCTGCAATATGAAAACGCAGGCGCACCCGCTGTGTAAGCTGCTCAAGACCCGGGGCATCAAGGGTCTCGTTCAGCTCCGGTTGGCCGACCAAAATGACATGAAGGATCTTTTGTTTCTCCGTTTCCAGACCCGACATCATGCGGATCTCCTCCAAGACCCGTCTGTTGAGGTTTTGGGCCTCGTCGACGATGAGCACGAGCTGCTTTCGTTTCAGGAAGCTCTCGACGAGAAACGACGACAGCATATCCATGAGCTCGACCTTGCCGGCATTGAACGGGTTCAGTCCAAACTCGACGAGCACCGCCTGCAGAAACTGGGTCTCGTCGAGCTGCGTCTGAAAGATCTTGGCCACCACCACATTGTCATCGAACTCTGATAACAGCTTTCTGATAAGCGTCGTTTTGCCCGCCCCCACCTCGCCCGTTATGACAACGAAGCCGTCGCGATTGCGGATGCTGTAGTCCATGTAAGCCTTGGCCCGAGAGTGCGCCGCGCTCATGTACAGGAAATCCGAATCCGGCGTGATCTGGAACGGATGCTCCTTCAAACGAAAATGATCGAGATACATGGCTAATAGAAGATCGCGTTGGTGTAATGAACGAAAGGATCCGTGCGCATGCGGTTGGGGTTCGTGAGGTACGATATACCCACGATCGCCCGCCACTCGGTATAGGAAAGCACCGAGTCCGTGCTTATGCCCCGGTCGTACATCCCCTCGAGGCTCACACTTAAGTCCGGGGACAGACGATAACGGACGCGCATGCCGCCACCGTAATCGCGCGTGTTGGCGTTGTAGTCCAAGTAGTGGACCTTGACATAGTCTCCAAATACGGAATCTGTCAGCCGGTCGGAAAAGTCGTAGCCGATATTGAACACGCTCCCTTCAAGCTGCTGACTCAAGGTCGCGGTCAAATAGCGGAGATGCTGCCAAAAGGCCGTGACGCGATCGACGCCATAGGGACGGCGATACTCGTAACTGAGGTTGGCCATACGCCCGTAATACAGGCCCCCGCCCACGATCTGCGCGGGATTCGTGGCGATCGGCACGATCAGGTTCGGTGCCGGCGCCTCGAGCAACGCATAGCGGCCGGCATCCCCATAGCTACGATCCGCCGATGCCAAGAGTTGCGAACGCGGGCCCAGGCGATCGGTAAGGGCAATACGCGCAAGCGTGCCACTCAAGACATGGGTCTGTCCGGTCTGCTCAATACGGGTGCGACCTCCTTGGGCGCTCACCCCGACGCCTTCTATGCGCGTATCGATGCCCAGGAACACGTCCTGGCGCCGGTAATCCGGGTTCACGATGGTATTGTTATAGCGCACTATCGACGGCACATAGTTTATGGACGCCTCCGTGGTGCGTGAAAACGCATGCACGAAGCGCGTCTCCGCCAACCAGCGATAGTTGCTGGTGGAATAGGTCTGCGGAAAGGTCGATGGCTCCTTCTGGTAATAGAAGTTGCGGTAACGCAAATCGACCTTGAACGCATCTATGGGATCGACATACCACGAGAAATTCGGGCCCGCCGAGAACGCGTTGGTGTTCTGGAGATTCGTCGGCGTCATCACAAACCGCGGATCTATGGGCGCTTGTGTGAAGATGTCGCGTTCCGAAAGGCTAAACATCTTCGGCAGGACGATGTAGTGGGTGAGCGAGTTCACCCCGAACAATACATCGTTCCCATAGGTCCCGCGCGTAAATACACGCCCCATCGCCTCCAGATCGAGATGGGTATCGAGACGGCGGCTGTGCTTCTGATAAGAAAAGAGCCCGCGAAACACGTTTATGTATTCGTTTTGCCTGTCGGTATTGGATCTGTATATGTTGTTCGTATAGATACCGTTGTAGCCGAGCCCATACTCGATATGGGCCGCGTTCGCCCTTATGGACACCACCATAAGGGCGAACGATCCCATACCCAGCACCCTTGCCATGCGGGTGTATTGTTTAGTTTTACGCACGCTGTTAGTTCCAGATGACACGACGCGGCTGTGGCTCGTCGTTGAAGACAACCCCCAGGAACTTTTGCTCGTCGATCCCCTTGGCAGCGCTCCAGATCTGCGACTCTGTCACCTTGCCGTAGGGTACGACCAGCAGCACGAAGTCGGCGATCTCGGCCAGCACGGAGGCGTCAGCAGCCTCTGCCGGAGAGGCCGCATCGAGGACGATATAGCGATCCGGATAGCGGTCCCGCAAGTGCGCGATCAGATCGCGCATGCGCCGTGAGTCGAGATGCTCGGTCCCGGCATCACTCTTGCGACCGGCCGGAATCAACCGAAATCGAGGCAGTCCCCCTTCGTGTATGATCTGGCCCACTTCGACATCCTCGGCCTCAAGGTAATCGGTCAGTCCGTAGTGGATGTCGCCACCCACCAGACGATCCTGCTGAGGGTCGCGCAAGCGGCAATCAATTAACAAGGCGGTCTTGCTCTCGTCGAACGCAAACGCCGCGGCAAGATTCAACGCCACGAAGCTTGCACCGCCGTCTGGCACCACGGATGTCACGAGAACGACGCAGTTTCGGGGACCCGCATTCTGCAGTATGTGGGTCCGCATCTGCCGGAACGATTCCACCACTCGGGCATCCTCCATTTCTTGATAGATGATCTTGGCCTCGCTCAGATCGGAGCGCTCCATCTGAAATTTCTGCGACATCCTCGGGATCTGGGCGGTGTAGGCCGCGATATCCTTGGCGCTCAGAATGAGCGGTCTTTCCTGGGCGGCTGCCGAGGCAGTGGTCGGCGTCGCCTGCGCGACGTCGTCCATGGCACGGGCCTTCTGTAATGCTTTTTCGACTTTGCTCATAGTGTTCTACCTGAAAGGACGATGCTGACGGCGATGAATAAAACGCTGAACATAAGGACGCCAAGCCAATGGACGCTCCGGCGGGCCGATAGTGCCTCACTCGGGGCATAGAGGTGTGGCACTACCGCAAGCAACGGCAGGTTCAAGGTCTCTGGGATGACTGCCTCGGCGCGCACCCGAGCATCCATCTGACTGCGGCCATAGAGCAGACCAAAAGGCAGGATGAGGCCAAGGACGATTCCCCCTATGACAAACAGACGGAACGGAGGTCCTATCGGCTCTATCGGGCGCGTCGCCGGCTCATAGACGCGAAACGAGAGGGCCTGCTGCTGCTTGTTCAGGTTAAGGGACACCCGCGCCTGTTCGCGGCGCTTCAATAGACCATTCAAGGTCTGGCGATTGGCGGCATAGTCGCGCAGGAGCGTGGACACCGCAGATGACCCTTGAGAGGCATGCAAGGCCTTCATCTGCGTACGCAGGAGGGTCTGAGATTCCATGGTCTCGGCCTGCAAGGTGGCGACGCGCGCCTGGGTCTCGTCTAGCTCGTGCTCGAGCTTGCGAAAGAATCGACCCGATCCGACCGCGAAGGCGAACGGCTGCTGGCCGGGATGCAGGACCTTCTCGCGGGCCGTTAGATGGGCGAGCTTCGTGCGCAGGCCGTGGATCTCGGACATGAGTGTCTGGATACCAGGGTAGGTCCGGCGGTAATAGAGCTGCAGCTTTTGCAGACGGGCCTCGTCTGCGATCAGACGCGAGCGATCCAGACCTTCCTGGGCAATGATCGAGTTCGTCCGGCCGTGGCCGGTGAGCTCATGCTCCAGGGCGCGCACGCGCCCCTCATCCTCTTTGAGCTCGATGCGGCCCTTGTCGTAGGCCATGCGCAGGTGGGCAATACGCCGCCTTTCGTAACGCGCGAACGTATGGTCGGCATCGAGGGTGTTGGCCTTTAGTTTCTTGATCTCCGCGCCTTCGCGGGCGAGGCGGTGACGATAACTTGCGACCTCCTGATTCAGGAAGGTATAGGCGCCCTGCGCCTGCGCCAAGGCCGCATGCCGGTCTTGCCCGATGAACTGGGCGACGACCGCCTGGGTCAAGTGGTAGGCACGCAGGGGATCGGTGTCCTTGAAGGACACGCTTATGAGATTCTTGCCGAGGTCCATGACCGAGGCATTGCTACGCACCGACGCCAGTATCCCGGCCGTTTTGCGCGGTGACATGGACTTCTTCAAGAGGCCCACCTTGGCCATGGCCGGCATGAGGATCTCACGGCTCGTGATGAGGTCCTGGGCGATCTTGGCGCGCTGCTGGCCGACATCAGGTTGGTAGGCCGCCCCCTTGATGAGCGGCGCTATAAGGCGCTTGTTGTTGACGAGAATCAGGGATGTGGATTTGTAGGCGCGCGGCCATAGCAGTCCCGTGATGGTCGCCAACGCCGTCACCGCGATAAACGTGCCGGCGACGAAGCGGCGGTGCGCGAATGCCTCCTTGCCGAGAATATGGGCGTTCTGCTCGAATGTCAGTCTCATACGTTGTCCTTAATATCAGATGCGTGACTTAGAGGAGGCGCTCGGGGACGGTGATGATGTCCCCAGGCCGGAGCCGATAGTTGGTGCCAAGCCGTCCTTCACTCAATATGTTACCGAGCCGCACATGTATGACCCGCTCGGAGTGCCCTACGACGCGATGGATCTCGGTGTCATTGGCGGCCGCAAAGGTATTGACGCCGCCGGCGTCCAGGATCGCGTCCAGCACGGTCATGCCGGGCTCGTAGCGTAGCGACGCCGGGTGCTCGACAGCGCCGGTCACACGGATCCTGTCCCGGTAACTGTCCTGAACGACATGCGTGACGATGACGGTCACCTGCGGATCGCGCACATAGTAGGCAAGCTTGGTCTTTATGGTCCGCGCGACACCCGAGGCGGTATGGCCGGCAACCAGCACGGAGCCTATAAGCGGCATGGATATACGCCCGTCCGGGCGCACCGGCACCGTCTCCGAGAGGCGCTTGTTATGCCACACGGAGATCTTGATGACGTCGGCAACCGCTAGGCGGTAATGGGGCACGGGCGCATGGGCGGTGGCCGTCATGCGCGGGGCCCCGCCCGCCGTCGACATCGGGGCCTGCGCGCAAGCACTCAAACCCGCCAGCGCGAGAGTGGCGACTAATAGCTTTGGCTTCATCTGTTCCATCCTTGGCTGCATCTTCCTTGTGAGGGCCATTCAACCTTATCGCGGCGGGCTCATCCCTTATATCCGACCAAGGTCCGCCCGCGAGACCCGGTATCTAGCGTGCACCGTCCTGGAAAATCACGACCTGTATCGTCTGAAAGAGGATGATCAGATCCAGAAACAGGGTGTTGTTCTTGACGTAGTACAGGTCATACTTCAGCTTTTCTATGGCGTCCTCCACCGAGGCGCCATAGGGGTAGCGTACCTGCGCCCAGCCTGTGATGCCGGGCTTTATGGTGTGGCGATAACCATAATAGGGGATGTCGCGCGCGAGCTTATCGACGAAAAATGGGCGTTCGGGGCGAGGCCCCACGAAACTCATGTCGCCCCGCAGGACATTGAACACCTGGGGCAATTCGTCGATACGCACCTTACGGATAAACGCCCCGATACGCGTCACGCGGCTGTCATTGTGGCTGGCCCACTGGGGCGTCCCGTCGTTTTCGGCATTGACACGCATGCTGCGGAACTTGAACAACGGAAACACGCGCCCGGCCTGGCCGACCCGATCCTGCCGGTAGAGCACCGGGCCATTGTCCTCGAACTTGACCAGGATAGCCGTGATCACCATGATCGGCAGGCACACGATCAACAGCGCGATACTGGCGGCGACATCAAAGATACGCTTGATCCAGGTCTTCAGTACCCCTTGCTCGAAACCATCGGCAAATACGAGCCAGCTCGTGTTGAGCGACTCCAATTCGATCCGCCCGCTCTCACGCTCGAAAAACGTCGTAAGATCCATGACACGGGTCCCGGCAAGCTTACACTCGAGCAATTCATTGACCGGCAGGGTCTGTCTGCGATCACGGCTCCCGACCACGATCTCGGTGACACGATAACTGCGGGCGATGGCGGCGAGCGACTGATCGCTGCGCAATACCAGAAGGCCGCCCCTGTCTTCCCGCTCACCGCAGGGCATGAAACCCACGACCTGAAAACCGGGGCGCCCGGGACTCCCTTGGGCGAGCGCTTGAATGGCACGCGCGCGCCTACCGGTGCCCAATACCAACACCTGGCGATGGACGGCCGCGCGGTTGGCGACGGCCAGGTACATAAGTCGTGTCAGTATCGTCCCGCACAGGGCCACGAGTACCACCGAGGCCAGCACCGCTGGCGGTAGCACCAATGAAGGCAGGATGGGCAGCAGTGTGCAAAAGACCAGAAAACCCAGGGAGAGGCTCACGATAAGGCGCGGGAAATAGCCCCACTGTCCCTCTTTGAGTTCACGCTGATAGAGGCCGAACGCGGTCATGACGACCCACATCACGACTACGAACAGCAGCGCCCTGCCAGAGGTCGCGGTAAGGTGGGCCTGCGTTGCAAATCCGCCGTAACGGACCTGCGAACCCAAATACAGCGCGCCCCACAAGACAAATACCTCGGAAAGCCCCAGGATCACGAGACCCTTGGGCAGGTAATGCCGAAAGATACGAATCACGTTACGTCCCTGTAACAGCTCAGCATGCCGCCATTTAGCGGCGCCGGCCGTCGCAAGGCAATCCGACCTTTCGGCCACCGCAACCGGCCTTGCTCGATCGGGCGCCGGACCTGCCAAGACGCGGCGATCGACCCATGCCTGCACCCGGAAATCCCCAGGGCGCAGAGGCCCGATGATCGCTGCCAGCGCTCATGGACCCTGGACCGTTGGGCGTCTCCGCCATCCCCGAGAGGACCGCCGCCTGGGCATAGCGCCTAACACTCGCACAACCACCGTCAGGGGACGACGCCCGGGGCCTGACGGCGCCCGGGAGTCGGTCGTGCGCCTACACGGGCGGCCATGCACGGGCGACGCGGGCCACTTTTAGGACCTAATGGCCGTGGCGATGATGAATATCCGGATAATGGGGATGATCATGCACGAGCGGTTCATGAACGTGGCGATGGACATGCGGTTCACGGCGGTCCCACGGAAAATCATGCGCATGCTGGTGGTGGGCGTCATGCGCGTGGCGGTGACTATGCACCAGGGTCTCATGGCCGTGGACGTGGGCGTGGCGCTCGGCGAGGTGCAGCCATAAACCCACCGCCATGAGGCCGGCCGCCACCCAGAATACCGCGCTCGCGCTCTCGTGCAGCCATAGTAAGGCCATGATGGCGCCGACGAACGGCGCCGCGGAAAAATACGCACTCGTGCGCGCGGTCCCGATATGCCGCAACGCCGTGACGAACAAGGCCAGGCTGACGCCATAACCCAGGAAGCCCACCAGACCTGCGGCCGCCCCGATGGAAAACGAAGGAAAGGGCTCCCCGAGCAGCAGGGCCACGGCAGTATTCACGCTCCCCGCCGCGACACCCTTGATGGCCGCGATCATGACCGGATCACCGGCCGATACCCGTCGCGTGAGATTGTTGTCGAAGGCCCAGCACAGGCAGGCCCCCATGACCGCCAATGGACCCAGGATCGAGGTCGGACGAGCGTACGCCTGCCCCGTCAGCAGCGCGCCCGCAAGCGCGATCAACACCATGCCCCACACGATGCGCCGATCATGATGTTCATGAAACACAAACCACGCGACGAGCGCCGTAAATACATTTTCCAGATTGAGCAATAACGAGGCGCCGGCGGCCGACATGCGCGCCAGCCCGAGCATCAGCAGGATGGGTCCCAAGACACCGCCGAATACGATCGCGGCGGCAAGCCACGGGATATCCTGGCGCTCCATGATGCCCGTCCCGACATCGCGCATACGCCGCCACAGCCACACACCCAAGAGACCGGCCCCGGCGCCGAGATAGAGCAGACCGGCGAGCGCCACGGCGGCCACATGCGCGAGCAGGGCCTTGGCAAGCGGGGTGCTGGCGCCAAACAAAATCGCGGCCGCGAGCGCGCTTGCGATACCGGGAGACAGACGCGGTGCGTTCACACAGCCATCCTTACGCTCTCCTGACCCAACAGTCTTTGATGGCGGCCGGCGTCCGACCACGCACCCGCCATCACCCCCGCCGCTCCTCACGATCGCGATCGCGCAGCCGCATCAGCCGCTCCCGGATGCGGATCTCAAGACCGCGGTCGGTGGGCTCATAGTAGACGGCGGGGCTCATGGTGTCGGGGAAATAGGAGACGCCGGCGGCGTAGGCCTCGGGCTCGTCGTGCGGGTAACGGTATTCGCGCCCATGGCCCTGGGCCCGGGCGAACGCCGTCGGGGCGTTACGCAGATGCGCGGGGACCGGCAATGTCCCGTGAGTCCGGACGTCCTCGGTGACTGCCTGGAAGGCCCGGTACACGGCGTTGCTCTTGGGGGCCGAGGCCAGATACACCGCCGCCTGGGCGAGCGCCAGATCGCCCTCGGGGCGGCCCAATCGATCGAAGGCCTGCCAGGCATCGAGGGCGATGGTCAGCGCGCGTGGATCGGCGTTGCCGACATCCTCGCTCGCCGCACGCACCAGCCGCCGGGCCACGTAACGGGGATCGCAACCCCCATCAAGGAGCCGCGCCAACCAATACAGGGCTGCGTCGGGGCTCGAGCCGCGCACCGCCTTATGAAGCGCGGAGATCTGGTCATAGAGGAGATCCCCGCCCTTGTCGAAACGTCGGTAACGGGTGCCGGCGGCGCGGCGCACATGCGCCTCGTCGATGACCACGGCGTGCGCCTGTTCAGCAAGTCCCGCCGCCATCTCCAGCAACGTGAGCGCGCGGCGCGCATCGCCATCGGCAAGCTCCGCGATAAGGGCCAGCGCCGCGTCGGACGCCGTCTGCGCCCGCGCCAGACCCTCGGGTGCCCCCAGGGCACGCGCCAATAGCCGTCCCAGATCCGCAGGCGTCAAGGGCTCCAGGACGTGGAGCCGCACACGCGATAACAGCGCGGCGGTGAGCGCGAACGCCGGGTTTTCTGTGGTGGCCCCGATCACGACCACCGTGCCTTCCTCGAGAGGGCGCAGCAAAGCGTCCTGCTGGGCGCGGCTGTAGCGATGGATCTCGTCTATGAAAACGATGAGGCCGCGACTGTGCGCACGCGCCGCACGCCCTCGCTCCTCGAGATCCTTCAACTCGCGCACGCCGCTCGTGAGTGCGCTCAAGATAACGAACTCCCCGCCGGAGACCTGCGCCAGCAGGCGCGCGAGCGTGGTCTTGCCACTGCCCGGCGGCCCATAGAGGATCATCGGATAAGGATGGCCACGCTCATAGGCGATCTTGAGCGGCGCATCGTCGGCAAGCAGCGATTCCTGCCCGACGAAGTCGGCGAGGGTGCGGGGGCGCAGGCGTTCCGCGAGCGGCGTATGCACTACTGATAGACGATGGCCGTATGCGGTGGCGGCCGGAAGTGAAACGTGGACGACGGCAGGGTCATGTTCCAATGCAGGTCATGGAGCCGGATATCGGTCGTCTGGCCCATCGCATCCGCGACTACGATACGCCGGATACGCACCCCGCGATAACCGATACGGATCCAGCGAAAGCCCTGACCGCGACCGCGCGGCCGCAAACGAACCCAGCGCAGGCCATCGTGATCCGCAAGCGTCTGCACTGCAAAGAGCCCCGAGAGGTGGCCATCGCCGGCCAACAGCAACGCCGGAGTCCGACCGAGGGCCGCCGAGGCCTTATAGCGCGTCGCTTGCGCAAGCCCCGGGTCGTACAGCCAGACCTGTCGGCCATGACCCACGATCTGCTCGCGGTACGGCGCCGCATAATCCCATCGAAACCGCCCCGGGCGCTCCAGCCAGACCTGGCCGTGGCCACGGCTCACCACATGGCCATGCCGATCGCGCACAATCTGCGTGAACCGCCCATGGAGGGTATGGACAGTCGCGAAGAATCGCGCGAGGTCGGCGCCCAACACCGGTGCCGGCACCAACACCGTCCACCACAATACGATCCGCAAAAAACGGCGGCCCATCATCCTACCTCCGGTGGGGGCGGCGCGAGCACCTCGCGACTGCCATTTGACTGCAGCGGGCCGACGACGCCGGAACGCTCCATCTGCTCGATAAGCCGTGCCGCCCGGTTGTAGCCTATGCGCAACCGCCGCTGCACGCCCGACACCGAGGCGCGCCGCGTCTCGGTCACGATGCGCAGGGCCTCGTCGTACAAATCGTCGGCCTCGCCATCCTCGCTCCCGCCCTCGACCGTCCCTTCGCCGGTCTCGTCGGTGGCGAATATGCGCTCATCATAGACCGGTGCCCCGGTCTTTTTCAGGGCCGACACCACCGCATGCACCTCGGCATCGGCCACGAACGCGCCGTGGATACGCTGCGGAAATCCGGTCCCGGCCTGCAGGAACAGCATATCGCCGTGACCTAACAATTGTTCCGCCCCCATCTGATCCAGGACCGTGCGCGAATCGACCTTGGCGGATACCTGGAAGGCGATACGCGCGGGGATGTTGGCCTTGATGAGGCCGGTAATGACATCGACCGACGGCCTCTGGGTGGCGAGTACCAGATGGAGTCCCGCGGCGCGCGCCTTCTGCGCCAGACGCGCGATCAGTTCCTCGACCTTCTTGCCCACCACCATCATGAGATCGGCCAACTCGTCTATAACGATTACCACATAAGGCAGCCGCCCCATTTCGCGCACCTCGCCCTCGGGTGCCTGGGGATCGTTCAGTATCTCCCCGCGCGCATGCGCTTCGTCATAGCGCTTGTTGTAGCCCGCAAGATTGCGGACCCCAAGGGCGGCCATGGCCCGGTAGCGACGGTCCATCTCGCCTATGCACCAGCGTAACGCCTGGGCGGCCTGTTTCATGTCCGTGACCACCGGCGCCAAAAGATGCGGCAAGCCGTCATAGACCGCAAGCTCAAGCATCTTCGGGTCGATCATTATGAGCCGCACATCGGCGGGTGTGGCCTTATATACGAAGCTCAATATGAGGGCGTTCAGGCACACGGATTTACCGGAGCCTGTAGTGCCCGCGATCAAAAGATGGGGCATGCGCGCAAGATCGGTCACGATCGGCTGACCACTGATATCCTTGCCGAGCGCAAGCGCAAGCGGCGAGGCGATGGCCTCATAAGGGCGAGACGACAGGATCTCGCGCAGCCGCACCACCTCGCGGCGTTCATTGGGGACCTCGATGCCGATATAGGTCTTGCCCGGAATATTCTCGACCACGCGTACACTCACCACAGACAGGGCACGCGCCAGATCACGTTGGAGTCCCGTGATCTGGCTGGCCTTGATGCCGGGGGCGGGCTCGATCTCGAAGCGCGTAATGACCGGCCCTGGATGCACGGCCTCGACCTTGACCTCGATATGAAAATCCAGCAGCTTCTTTTCGAGCAGACGCGACATGGCATGCAGCGACTCCTCGGAGAAACTCGCCTTCTCGCCCGACGGCAGATCGAGCAGCGAGAGCGCCGGAAGGCCGGGATCGGCGGGCTCCAGAAAGCTCGTTTGGCGACCGCGGGCGGCGCGCACCCCCTCGATCGGCTCCACGGCCGGCTCGATACGCGGGGGCGCCGGCCGCCTCAAGGCCTTGCGTCCCTTCTGTACGGTCTCCTCGCGCTCCTGGCGCGCCTGCCTGCCACGCCAGCGATCGGCAAGGGTGCCGAGGCGTGCCGCGACCCCCGACACCGCACCAAACGCCATGTCACCCAGGTAATCCATGACCCCGAGCCACGAAAGCCCGGTGGCCAGCGTGAAGCCCGCGAGGAACACGGCGAGCAGAAACAAGGTCGCCCCCAGCGGATCTATGATCCTCGAGAGTGCGCTCGAGGCAAGCCCGCCGAGCAGCCCGCCGGCCCGGAACGGTAGCGACGCCGGTCCCCGGAAGTCGAGGCTTGCCAGACCACAGGCGCCCACGAAGGCGAGCGCCACGCCCAGGGCCGTGACCTTGGGAGAATGCCCGGGGGCCGCCACGCGCGGCCGTAACAGACGCACGCCGCCCCACGCGATCAGGATCGGGATCACATAGGCCGGCACGCCGAGCACGGCCAGCAGACCGTCGGACAGCCACGCCCCGGCAAGCCCGCCGGCATTACGCACAGTGCCATTTCCACTATGGGACCAGCTGGGATCGCCGGGATGAAAGGTCGCCAGCGTCACCGCCAGATACAAAGCCGCCGCCAGGATCACAAACAGCAGTGCCTCGCGCACGAGGCGCGACGCTGCGGGCGCCAATGCCGCGCGTTCGCGCCTAAACCGCGCCTGACCCATGACCGTCGCCCCGGTATCGCGCGCTGCGCCCCTTCATGACATCATGGCGGCCGCCACCGCTTCGTGAGTGATGCGCCCTTCGCGTACATTGACTCCGCCGGCAAGCCGCGGATCATCGACCCCATGGGTGGCCAGGATCTGCACATAGGGCAGGAGCACCGCCGACAGCGCCTGCGAAGCCGTACGCGGTACAGCCCCTGGCATGTTGGTCACCCCAAAATGGACGACACCCTCCTCGATATAGGTCGGTGCCCCATAATCCGTTGCGTGCATGGTCTCCACGCACCCCCCTTGATCGATGGCAATATCGACGATCACCGCACCGCGATGCATGGCGCGCACCATGGGGCGGGTTACGACATGCGGGGCGCGCGCCCCAGCCACGAGCACCGCGCCGATCACAAGATCCGCCTCGCGCACCGCCGCTGCCACGGTCTCTTCATAGGCGGGCAGGGCCGTGACATTGGGACCAACCGCCATCATGGCGCTCTGGCGCGCGCGCAGCTTGTCGAACACCGTCACGCGCGCGCCCAGCGATGCCGCGACGCGTACCGCATTTCCCCCCGCCTCACCGGCACCGATGACGACTACGTGCCCGCGCTCGGTGCCTGGCAGGCCGCCGAGAAGGATGCCACGACCGCCGCTGCGCGCATGCAGGAGCTGCGCCCCGATCTGCACCGCCAGCCGTCCGGCGATATCGCTCATAGGCGCCAGCAAGGGAAGCAGGCCGTCCTGAACCACGGTCTCGAAGGCCACGGCCACAAGCCCTATCCTTTGCAAGGCCTCGGTGAGCGGGCGATTCGCCGCCAGATGGAGGTAGGAAAATAGGATGTGGTCGGCGCGCAGCCGCCCCCACTCCTCGCCGACCGGTTCCTTGACCTTGACAATGAGCTGCGCCGAGCGAAACACCGCGGACGCGTCCGCGACGATATGCGCGCCATGCGCGGCATATTCCTGGTCCTGGAAGCCGCTACCGTGGCCGGCCCCCGCCTCCAGGAAGACCTCATGACCCTCCTGAACCAGCGCCGCCACCGCATGTGGCACTAAGGCCACCCGCGCCTCCCATGGCTTCACTTCCCGTGGCACCCCTATGCGCATCATTTCCTCCGATCCCTGCCAGTCTAACGGGCTTTGCACGAGCCCGCCACGGCGCGTTGATCCGGGCCGACAAAAGGGGCAGGATGGGCCTATAATACCTGATCGTTGCGACATCCGAGGTCTGTCATGTCATCCACTCGTCACGCCCGCCTACTCATTCTCGGCTCGGGTCCCGCCGGGTACACCGCCGCCGTCTATGCGGCGCGCGCCAATCTGCGCCCGGTACTGATCACGGGCCTCGAACAGGGTGGCCAGCTTATGACCACGACCGAGGTCGACAATTGGCCCGGGGACGTCGAGGGATTGCAGGGGCCAGACCTCATGGAGCGTATGAAGCGCCACGCCGAGCGCTTCCAGACCGAGATCATCTTTGATCATATCCATACCGCCGATCTCGGCCAGCGACCCTTTTCCCTGAAGGGCGACGCCGGCGAATACACATGCGATGCCCTCATCATTGCCACCGGCGCATCCGCCAAATACCTCGGGATACCATCGGAGGAACGCTTCCGGGGGAAAGGGGTGTCGGCCTGCGCCACCTGCGACGGCTTCTTTTACAAGGGTCAGGCCGTGGCCGTGATCGGCGGGGGCAACACCGCCGTGGAGGAGGCCCTGTACCTCTCGGCCATCGCCTCCGAGGTGGTCGTCGTCCACCGCCGGGACCGCTTCAAGGCCGAGGCGATACTGATCGATCAGCTGATGGCCAAGACCCGCGACGGCAACGTCCGTATCGAGTGGAATGCGGACCTAGACGAGATCCTCGGCGACAAGAACGGCGTGACCGGCATCCGCATCAAAACCCCCGGCGGGCCCAAGGACATTGCGGTCCATGGCGTGTTCGTGGCCATCGGGCACGCACCCAATACCGGTCTTTTCGAAGGCCAGATCGACATGGTCAAGGGCTATATCAAGACCGGCCATATCGAGGGCCATCTGACCGCGACCAGCGTGCCGGGGGTGTTCGCGGCCGGCGACGTGCAGGACTTCATCTATCGCCAGGCGGTGACCTCGGCCGGGAGCGGCTGCATGGCAGCCCTCGATGCCGAACGCTATCTCGGGACGCTCGCGGGGAATGATAGTCATGGCGGACAACCCTGACGACACACCATCCTCTTTCGCGCGCGCCATGACCGGCGTGCGTAAGCTCGCCCAGGATCGGGTCGCACCGTTTCGGCCGCGCCTGCGCCCCATCCCCTGGCAATCGCGGCGCGACCGCGAGGCGGTGATCGTCGAGATGCTGACGTTCAGCCCGCAGGACATCGACCTTGCGACCGGCGACGAATTGTTGTTCCGGCGGCCGGGTATCGACAAGGAGACCATGCGACGCATGAAACGCGGGCAATTCGCCCTCGAAGGCGAGCTCGACCTCCATGGGCTGACCGTGGAGCAGGCGCGCGCGGCCTTCGCCGCGTTCCTGCACGAGGCGATACGTCAGGGACTGCGGTGCGTGCGCATCATTCACGGCAAGGGTCTGGGGTCGGAGGCGAGACTGCCGGTGCTGAAGGGCTTCGTGAACCGCTGGCTTCGGCAGACAAACGCCGTGCTCGCCTTTTGTTCGGCGCGCCCCGAGCAAGGCGGGACTGGCGCTGTCACCGTACTGTTGCGGCGCCGATCCTAGGGCTTGCGGGGTCCGTCCAGGAGCACGACGGCATGCGCGCTCATGCCCTCCGCGCGGCCGGTGTAACCCATGCCTTCAGTGGTGGTCGCCTTGACGTTGACACAATCGACGGCCACGTCGAGATCGGCCGCGAGGTGCTCTGCCATACGTCCCACGAATGGCGCCAGACGCGGGGCCTCGGCCACTATGGTGGCATCCATGTTGACCACAAAGAGCCCCCGCTCCTTGATCATGGCGACCACCGCACGCAACAGCATGCGGCTGTCGCAGTCCCGGTAGCGGGGATCCTTGGCCGGGAAATGTCGCCCGAGGTCACCGAGCGCGGCGGCCCCGAGACAGGCGCTCGTCACTGCATGGGTCAACACATCGGCATCGGAATGACCCGCGAGCCCGCGGGGATGCGCGATCGTCACCCCGCCCAAGATCAACGGCCGCCCCGCGACCAGACCGTGCGCATCGAACCCCTGCCCTATCCGCATATCGCCGTCATCTTCCTTCTTGTTGGGATT
This sequence comes from Acidiferrobacter thiooxydans, assembly GCF_003333315.1. Lineage (GTDB taxonomy): Bacteria > Pseudomonadota > Gammaproteobacteria > Acidiferrobacterales > Acidiferrobacteraceae > Acidiferrobacter > Acidiferrobacter thiooxydans. The sequence goes on along the minus strand of NZ_PSYR01000001.1, from coordinate 887,868 downwards.
TCTGCCATGCCAGATAGATCTCGGCCAGGACCAGATCCTCGGGCGTTGTGATCTTGATGTTGTCCTGATGACCGGCCACGAGTCGCGGCCGGCCTCCCATGCGCTCGATGGCGCTCGCCTCGTCGGTGACGAGTGCCTGTGCCGCCACAGCACTCGCCAACGCTGCCTGCAACCTGCCAAAACGAAACACCTGCGGCGTCTGCGCGAGCCACAGATCGCGACGATCGATGGTGGCGGTGATCCCTTCGGCCCCGCCACGCTTGACGGTGTCGGCCACCGGGCGTGCGAGCAGCGCCCCGTCGGGGGCATCGAGCGCGGCCTCATAGAGGCGTCGCAGATCGCTACCGCGCACACAGGGACGAGCGGCATCATGGACGAACACGAGATCATCCTCCGCCGCCTGATCGGTCAGGGTGGCAAGCCCGTTCAGTACCGTGAGGGCGCGCTCGGCACCCCCGGTGAAGGTCAGGAGCGGGGTCGTAAGCGACAGGCGCAGTTCGGGCCAGTAGGGATCCTCGGCCGCGAGGCCCACGGCGATCGCGCGCGCGCCGAGATCGTCGAGACGACGCAAGGTATGCGCCAGCACCGGTACGCCCGCAAGCGGGAGGTACTGTTTGGGTTGGGGAGATCCGAGCCGGAGCCCGCGGCCGGCCGCCGGCACGATCACAAAGACACGCGGAGACGATGTCACACGCCCTCGGACCCCACACCGATCGAGGACCGAATGATGTCGCGGGCGGCCTCGACGGTCACGCCCTGGACCGCCGCCAGCTCGCGCGCCAGATATCCGTCCGCCATCTCCAAAAGGCGCGCCTCCTCGAATGACAACCCGGCCCCGGCTTTGAGGCGCATCAGATCGCGCACCGCCGAGCCCACCTGGAGAACGCCGCCGGACTGGATGCGACGCTCAAGATCCTTGTAATGCTCGGCCCAATGTCCCGACGGGCGCGCACTGCTCTTGTCGGCCAGGACCTCCAGCAGGTCCTTCACATCCTTGCCGCGCAGCAGCGGGCGCAGGCCGTTACTGACGGCCTTGGTCTTGGGGACCTTGATCGTGACGCGATTCTCGGGGATACGGATGACATAACAGAGCTCGTGCTCGACCCCGAACACCACCTCCTCCATAGCCTCTATGACTCCGACACCGGCAGAGGGGTAGAAAACGTCCTGTCCTACCTCGAACTCGCGCTCCTTCTTCATGAGAACCTGACGACGCGCATCGTGCTCATCGCGCACGGGCGATACGCGATGCGCCGCCCCCCGAGGGCTTGGATATCATATCTCGTCATCGCCGCCTTTCTGTCAGCCGGGCCCATGAAAAACACGCATCCAACCACTGTCTTGACCATAAGCCCCTCCATGGCCACGGATCCGCGACGACCGTTCACTGGCAAGGGCCTTCATTATGCCCTGAACCGCAGCCACACGACAACGCGACCGATGAGGATCATCGCCGATCGCCCGCACCTCAAAACCATGCGCCCGTAGACGCGCATGCAAGGACCGGGCATGCGCGCACAAAGACCGTATGGGTCCGGCGTGCCACGGCGAGCATTCGGCGTGCGCGCCCGGGAAACCGCCACGCCCTCCTCACGGGGCCGTATTTTGGATTACAATGCCGCCCCTATGCCGATGTCCGTCCCCGAGCTGCCCACAATCCATTCCCCCCTGAACCCGCCGGCACCGTCCGGATCCGAGCACTGGGTGGGGCTTCATGCCAGCGCCCGAGGGTTGGCGCTGGCGCGTGCCGCCGAGGCCGGGCGCCTCCTCATCGTCGTCACGCAGGACGTGCGTTCACGCGAGCGACTGGAAGATGAGATCGCCTTCTACCGCGACCCGAACGGGCCGCCGACCCTCACCTTCCCGGACTGGGAGTGTCTGCCATACGACCGCTTTTCGCCCCATCCGGACATCCTGTCGGAACGCCTGGCGACGCTCGCTACCCTGCCACATCTCACCCACGGCCTGGTGCTCACGGCGGCGGCCACGCTCATGCACTATCTGCCGCCGGCCTCGCATCTGCTCGGCCACAGCTTCGTCCTGCGGGTCGGCGACAAGCTCGATATCGAACGCTTTCGCGAACGCCTTGTGCAGGCCGCCTATAACGCCGTAGGTCAGGTCATGGAGGCCGGTGAATTCGCCATCCGCGGCGGACTCATCGACCTCTTCCCCATGGGCGCCGGCCGCGCCTATCGCATCGACCTCTTCGACGACGTCGTGGAGTCGATCCGCACCTTCGATCCCGAGACCCAGCGCTCGCAGGAGACCTTGCGCGAAATACGCGTGTTGCCGGCGCGCGAACACCCGCTCACGACGGATGCCGTTCAGACCTTCCGGTCGAATTACCGGGCGGCATTCGCCGGCGACCCGCGCGCAAGCCTCATATACCGCGAGGTGAGCGACGGCCGCAGTCCTGCGGGCATCGAATATTATCTGCCGCTCTTTTTCTCCGAGGTCGCGACCTTTGTCGACTACCTGCCGGCGCATGCCACGCTCGTGTTCATGGAAGGCTCGCGCGCGCAGATCGAGCACTTCGAACGGGAAACGGCGGAACGCTATGAGGCATCGCGCGGACATATCGAACGACCGGTGCTTCCACCCGACCGGCTGTTTCTGACAGCCGCCGGACTCAAGGAACGCCTGGAACGGTTTCCCGAGATCTCGCTTGCGGCCGAAGGGACCGGCATCGTCCGGCACTTCGCAACCCGAGAACCACCGTCCTTGCCGCAAGACACCCACGCCCCCGAGCCCTATGCGGCCTTACTTGCGGCGCTCGCTGTCGGTACGCGACGGACGCTCATAGTCGCCGAGGCAGCCGGCCGCCGCGAGGCCCTGCGCGCGGCGCTTACCGCCCACGGATACCGCCCACAGGGCTTCGATTCGTGGCATGCCTTCGTCCAGGATAAGGCACCGCTCGGCCTCATGTCCGCGCCGCTTGACCGTGGGCTCGAGCTTGACGAACCGGCTCTGCGCGTCATCGTCGAATCGCAACTCTACGGTGAGCGCGCGCAACAGAGGCGGCGGCGCATCAAGGCCCGCGATCAGCAGGCGCTCATAAAAGGGCTTGGCGAGCTGCACGCCGGGGATGCGGTGGTGCACGAGGATCATGGCGTCGGTCGCTACCTCGGACTCGTGAGACTTTCGGTCTCCGATATCGAAAACGAGTTTCTGGCGCTCGAATACGCGGGCGGCGACAAGCTCTATGTGCCGGTGACGGACCTCCACCTCCTCGGCCGCTACACCGGGACCGATCCCGAGCACGCGCCCCTGCACAAGCTCGGTAACGAGGCCTGGGACAAGGCCAAGCGCCGCGCCGAGGAAAAAGCGCGCGATGCCGCAGCCGAGCTCCTCGAGATCTACGCCCGCCGCGCCGCGCGACCGGGACATGCTTTTGCGGTGCGTGGTCCCGAGTACGAGCGGTTCGCGGACGCCTTTCCGTTCGAAGAGACGCCTGACCAGACGCGCGTTATAGCCGAGGTCTTAAGTGATATGGAAAGCCCGCGACCTATGGATCGCCTGGTGTGCGGGGACGTCGGCTTCGGCAAGACCGAGGTGGCCATGCGCGCGGCGTTCCTAGCCGTCCAGGATCATAAACAGGTCGCGGTGCTCGTACCCACCACGCTGCTTGCCCAGCAGCATTACCAGAACTTTCGTGATCGCTTCGCCGATCTCCCCGTGGAGATTGATCTCCTGTCGCGATTTCGCACGCATCAGGAGATCGGGGAGGCCCTGCGTCGCCTCGAGAGCGGCCGCATTGACATCGTCATAGGGACCCACAGGCTATTGCAGGAAGACGTACACTTCCAGGCGCTCGGACTTGTCATCGTCGACGAGGAACATCGCTTCGGGGTCCGGCAGAAGGAGCGCATGAAGGCGCTACGCGCCCACGTCGACGTCTTGACGCTGACTGCGACCCCTTTGCCGCGTACCTTGAACATGGCGCTCGCCGGGATACGCGACGTGTCCTTGATCGGCACACCACCCCAGGACCGGCTGTCGATCAAGACCTTCGTGACCCCCTGGGACACGGCGCTGATCCGCGAGGCGTGCCTGCGCGAAGTGCGCCGCGGCGGTCAAGTCTACTTCCTGCACAACGACGTGCGTTCAATGGCGCGGCGCGAGCATGAACTGAAGGCCTTGCTGCCCGAAATCGACATCCGCGTCGCCCACGGACAGATGCCGGAGCGCGAACTTGAGCGCGTCATGCTCGATTTTTATCATCAGCGCTTTCATATCCTGCTGTGCAGCACCATCATCGAGACCGGTATCGACGTCCCGACCGCCAACACCATCATCATCGAAAGGGCCGACCGCTTCGGTCTGGCCCAGCTCCACCAACTGCGCGGACGCGTCGGCCGTTCGCGCCATCGCGCCTACGCCTATCTCCTGACCCCCGACCCCGGGGCGCTTACCGCGGACGCCCGCAAGCGCCTCGATGCGATCGCCTCCCTGGAAGACCTCGGGGTGGGCTTCGCGCTGGCCTCGCACGATCTCGAGATCCGCGGGGCCGGAGAGCTTCTCGGGGAATCGCAGAGTGGTCAGATCAACGAAGTGGGCTTCGGACTCTACAGTGAACTCCTGGAACGCGCGGTCGCGACCCTGAAGGCCGGGCAGGAGGGCGCTGGCGAATCCGCGCTCTTCACCCGCCCGACCGACATCGAGTTACATGTGCCGGCCTTGCTCCCCGAGGACTATTGCCCCGACCCGCACCTGCGGCTCGTATTCTACAAACGCATTACGAGCGCCGCCTCCGATGAGGAACTAGACGATCTGGCCGGTGAACTGGCGGACCGTTTCGGGACGCCCCCTAAGGCCGCCACTCGCCTCTTTCGCCTCGCGCGTCTAAGACGTCTCGCCCGGCCGCTTGGCATCGCCCGCATTGACGCCGGCCCCAAGGGCGCGCGCCTCCAGTTTACGCCAAACCCGGCCCTGGACCCGGCCGACCTCATCGCACTCATGCAATCGGCGCCCCGGCAATACCGTCTGGACGGACCCAACGGCCTGCGCATCCAGGCCGAGTGGACCGACCCGGATACCCGTATCGACGGCATCATGGCGCTCATCACCCGTCTCGGGTCCGGGGCACAGCCCCTGAAGACCCCGGCCCAGACCCCATTGCGCCCCCGTGTGCGCTAACCCCTCTCGCCCCATACCAAGGGCACAGCCCTTGGCGACAGAGGCTGGGGGTGGGCGTATCGGATGAGCGCATCGGCTACCCGGCCATCACCACGACGGTCCGCGACACATCGCGGCACGCTAGCCGGCCGGAGTCATGGACCCGCGGGTCGATCGCAGGCCACGCGCGCGCGAGGCCCGCATCCCACGCACGCATCGCCTTCGCCCCATCCCGCGCCTGCGCCTCGGAAAGGCCCTCAGGGCACCGCACCCCGCAGGCCCTAAAACGCGGCTATCATTCCGCTTGAGCCGTCGAGAATGCCCTCATTCCGCCTGGTGTCATGGCCGGCCGGGATTGGGCCTCGAGGAACGATGGATCACGAACGGAGGGCCGCGTGCGGGGGCACCATACGAATCCAAGGAGGTGTTGGGCCTATAGTGCGCCGTGGGTACCGGGCGGTTTCCGGTCGAACCGCGCGCGCCACCGGACATTCATGGGCAATGCCAGACGCCGGGTAGTGCGTACCGGCGCCGGTGTCGCGCCATGAGGCCATCACCAGATTCGCGCGAGAGGCCCCGGCCTTCAGGCCGGGGAGGGAAAGCGCCGGTTTTGCCTCCAGACCCTTGCTTCTGTGATGGATATTGTCTGTACTGTGCCCATGAAGATGACCCTGCAAACCCGTCTTCTGCCGGCACCGGACCAGGTGATGGCCTTGGAGGCCACACTACGCGCCTGCAACGCCGCGGCGGATTGGCTGGCGGGCGAGGCCTTTGTCCGAAAGACCGCCAACAAGGTCCTTCTGCAGCAGTTGTACTATCGGGAGTTGCGAGCCCGGTTCGATCTCTCGGCGCAGATGGCGGTGCGGTGTATCGCCCAGACCTGCGAGGCCTATAAACGCGACAAGAAGAAACGGCCGCATTTCCGTCCCTGCGCCTCTATCCCTTAGACCTGCGCCTGATGAGCTTCAAGGGGCTGGACCGGGTGAGTCTTCTGACGCTTCAAGGCCGGATCCTCGTGCCGTTCATCATGGGCACATACCAGTCCGAACGGTTCAGCGCCGCCAAGGGCCAGTGCGATTTGGTCCGGCGGCGCGACGGCCAATGGTTCCTGCTGGTGACGGTCGACGTCCCCGATGGCACCAAAACCTCCACGACCGACTTCCTGGGCGTCGACCTGGGCGTGGCCAACGTCGCTACCGACAGCGACGGCGTGAAACATTCCGGAGATGGCGTCGAGGCCTGTCGCATCCGCCACCACACCCGGCGCCAGGGACTGCAGAAGGCGGCGGGGCGCAAGCGCCGCGGGCGCCGGCCCAAGGCCCCGCCCGCAAACTGCGCACACTCTCCGGGCAGGAAGCCCGTTTTCGCAAAGACGTCAATCATACCCTGTCCAAAACGCTCGTTGCCAAGGCCCAAGACACCGGCCGCGGATTGGCCCTCGAAGACTTGAAGGGCATTCGCGACCGGACACGGTTTCGCAAGGCCCAGCAGTCCATGAGCCGCAAACAGAAGTTCAGCCACAACGGGAAGAAGGCGAGGGCCCGCGTCCAGCGCATCCATACCCGGATCGGTGCTACCCGCCGCGACTTCCTGCACAAGACCACGACTGCGACCGGCCATGCGGCCGGCCATGTCAGCCAAAACCACGCGATCGTATGTCTCGAGGACCTGCCGGTGCGGAATATGTCCCAATCGGCGGCCGGCACAACCGAGAAACCGGGAAGAACCGTCCGGGCCAAGTCCGGCCTGAACAAGTCCATCCTCGACCCGGGCGGGTTCGAGTTCCGCCGCCCACTGGACTACAAGCTGGCGTGGAACGGCGGCTGGCTCGTCGCCGTGCCGCCGCACTACACCAGCCGGACGTGCCCGTGCTGTGGCCACATCAGCGCCGACAATCGCAAGACGCAAGCCCGATTTGCCTGCGTGGAGTGTGGTTTCGCGGACAACGCCGATCTCGTCGGCGCGATCAACATCCTTTCCCGCGGGATGCACATGCTGCGGGACGAAGGGCAGGACACGGCGGACGCTTCCGCCGGGTGGGACACCACAGCCCGAATCGCCTGTGAAGTGAGCGGTGCCGCCATGCCGCCAGCAGCAGGAACCCGCCGAAGCGACTTAGGGGCAGCTCAATGCCGCCCCTTGGCGCCGTAGGAATCCCCTCCCATTCCGCGTAAGCGGCGACCGTGAGGTTGAGGGGGGGATGTCAAAAGGCGCCCCGGCAACCCGTTCCGGGCCTTTGGACGGAAAGGCGCCGCCGGCCTCGTGTCGCGACCTTCGCCCACCGTGGGCCTGCCCCTCAGGCATCCTGTTCGGCGAAACCCTCGGGGAATAATACGCTCTCGTAGCCGAAGCATTTGAGATCGCGGATGCGTGCAGGGTACAGAATACCGTCCAGATGATCACATTCATGCTGCACGACGCGCGCGTGAAAGCCCTCGACCTCGCGGTCGATCGCCATCCCATCAAGGCCAAAGCCCCGATAACGTACGCGCCGATAACGCGGCACGAGTCCGCGCATGCCGGGCACGCTCAGGCACCCCTCCCAGGCCTCCTCCTGCTCGTCATCCAAGGGCTCGATAATGGGGTTGACGAGGATGGTCTCAGGGACCGCCGAGGCACCCGGGTAACGCGGATTGGCGGCCACACCGAACAAAACGACGCGTAGCGGCACGCCGATCTGCGGGGCGGCGAGCCCGGCGCCCTGCAGGGCCGCCATTGTGTCCTTCATGTCGGCCACGAGGTCGGCAAGCGCAGGGGCCGAGATGTCGGTCACCTCCTGCGCCCGCGCCCATAGCAAAGGATCGCCCATTCGTCGGATCGCCCTCACCGCCATGACTTTACCCTCCATCCGTTCGGCCCCATACTAGCGGCATTGTATCAGAGGAGAATTTCGTGCGTCGTATTGCCCTGATCGCCGCTGCTAGCCTGGGCCTCACTGCGCAGGCCTGGGCCGCTCCCCCACACCTCTATGAGGTCGATGTCCTGGTATTCGCGAACCATCTGCGCAAACTGGATGGGAATGAGCACTGGAACCAAGAAAAGATCACGCCCATCGCGGGCTTCAAGAAGGCGCTCTCCCCCAGTCATGGCCTGCCCCAGGGCTCACAGCTCGCGGTCGCCCAGTCGATACTGGCGCGCCACCCGCATTATACGATCCTCGCGGCACGCAGCTGGGTACAAAACGTGATCGCCTTGCGCAAAACCAAGGCGGTCCGTATCACAAGCCACCGCGATGGACGGCTGAAGGGCGTCATCCGCGTCTTTCAGTGGCGGCTCATGCATGTCGCCCTGGATCTGCACTACACGCCAAGCGGGGCGGCCCGGTCATCCTCTCAGGCTACGGTCTATCAGCTCGTCGAATCGCGACCAGTGGCGCTGCGCGCGACCAACTACTTCGATCACCCCAAATTCGGGGTCCTGGTGCGGGTCGTACCCTACACAGGACCCGTGACCACGCCCCACTAGCGGGTTACGGTAATCATCACCGCGCCCTCAGGCGCCGTACAATCGCGGGATTGCATGCTCGAGGAGCATGCGCGCCTTTGTCGTGCCGCTTTCGAGATGACGTTCTATGGTACGCAGATCGATCTCGCCCTCGACCTTCCCGGCAGCATAATTGGCCACCACCGATAGCGAGGCGTAACACAGGCCAAGCTCGCGGGCGAGGGCGGCCTCCGGCATGCCCGTCATGCCCACGATGTCGGCCCCATCGCGCTCGAGTTTCCGGATCTCGGCCGCCGTTTCAAAGCGCGGACCCTGGGTCGCCGCATAAGTCCCCCGGGGCGCCAGGGCGAGCCCGGCACGCGATGCGCCGTCGCGCAACACCTCGCGCAACGCCTCGCAGTAGGGATGGGTGAAATCGATGTGCGTGACCGGCTCGGGATGGCTCCCGAAAAACGTGTGCGCGCGGCCGTAGGTGTAATCGATGATCTGATCCGGGAGCACGAGGGTCCCGGGCGCAAGAGCGGTATTGATCGCGCCCACGGCATTCACCGCGATCACATCGCTTACACCGCATTCCTTCAAGGCCCACATATTGGCCTGATAATTCACGCTATGCGGCGGTATGGTGTGGCCATGGCCGTGACGCGGCAAGAAGATCACCTCATGTCCGCCCACAAGCCCGTAGACCATAGGCGCCGATGGCTCGCCATAGGGCGTGCGCATCACGCGGCGCTCGCGAACCGTGAGATTGCGCAAATGCGTGAGCCCGCTGCCGCCGATGATCGCAAGCGTCTTCATGGGAGTGCGAAGATGTCCTTGGTGTTGCGCAGAAAGCCGTTGTAATCCATGCCGCAGCCAAAGACGTAGCGATCCGGGACATCGAGGCCGGAAAAATCCGCCTCCAAACCCTGCGCCCGCACCCGCTTCTTCGTGACCAGTACCGCCTTCAACACCGCCGCCGCCCCGCGCGCCTGCAGGGTATCGGCCAGCGCCGCCAGGGTCACCCCTTCGTCCAGGATGTCGTCCAGCAGCACGATGGTGCGCCCGGCCACAGGAAGGCTCGGGCCCGCCGCCCAGGCGATCTCCCCGCCGGTCAGCGCGCCATGATAGCGCGTGGCGTGGACGTAATCGACCTCCAGGGGAAAGGCGAGTCGCGGCAACAGGTGCCCTGCGAACACCAGGGCACCATTCATGACGACCATCATGATGGGGTTGGCCCGACCCACGGCGTCGCGGATCGCGAGCGCCATGTGGTCCAAGGCCCTATCGACATCGGCCGCGGCGTGGATCCGCTCGGCCGATTCCAGCACCTGCCAGGCCAGGCGCGCCTCGGATGCGCGATCACCCTCCCCCATCAGAAAATCAATACGTAAAGGTGACCGTGTCATCATCCATCGCTTGGGTGATGACATAGGCCCCGCCCACGGTCTCCTCGATCTCCGGGATGAGGTCCTTGCCCCACAGATCGAGGGTTGGCGTGCATACCTTGAAATGAACGCCCGCCTCGTGCGCGTCCTTGATGAAGTCGTAGACCGACTTACTGCTACCTTCCTGCACGAAGAGCTTTTCTGCGACGCCTCTGACTGCCAACTCGCCGGCGCGGGCCGTCAATACCACCGTCACTTCATACTCCATTGCGGCCGCCACGGTCGCCTGGAAAAACGGCGCCCCGAGTTCGGAGGGGTTATGCGGGTCGGTGTTCACCATGATCATCAGAAGCTTGTCTGCCATCGCTGCACTCCGCTCAAACGGTCCAAGAAAGACGCGCGATCTTAACAGCTTTCACTTATAAATCCCATAGCCAGGCGCGGCCGTAGCGATGGCGATCAGGGCCGCCCGGCCTTATAGGCTCAAGGTCTTCAGGTAGGCGCGGAACTCGTTTTTGAGCTGCGGGTGACGCAACGCGTACTCGACCGTGGCCTGGAGATAACCAAGCTTGCTCCCGCAGTCATAGCGCTTGCCCTCGAACGCATAGGCCAGCACCTGCTCCTTTTCGAGGAGCTTCGCGATGCCATCGGTCAGCTGGATCTCGCCCCCCGATCCAGTACCCAGGCTCTCCAGGAGATCGAAGATCGGCGGTGTCAGGATATAGCGTCCCACGACCCCTAAGGTCGACGGGGCGTCGGCCGGCATTGGCTTTTCGACGATCGCCTCCACCCGATGCAGGCGTTCGTCCCACGGGCGCACCTGCACAATACCGTAGGAGCCCGTATCCTCGCGCGGCACATCCTGCACACCGATGATGGCATTATGATAATGGGCGTAGAGGTCTACCATCTGGCGCAACGCGGAGGGCTTAGCCTCTATGAGATCGTCGGCCAGGATGACCGCGAACGGCGCATCTCCCACGACCTGGCGCGCGCACAACACCGCGTGGCCGAGCCCCAGGGCCTCGGCCTGACGGATATAGATGCATGTCACCTCTTTGGGCAATATGCCGCGCAAAGACCGCAGGATCTTATCCTTGCCGCGCACCTCAAGTTCGGCCTCGAGTTCATAGGCCTTATCGAAATGGTCCTCGATGGCGCGCTTGCTGCGGCCCGTCACGAAAATGAGCTCGGTGATGCCGGCGTCGATGGCCTCTTCGGCCGCATATTGAATGAGCGGCTTGTCGACCACGGGCAACATCTCTTTCGGACTGGCCTTGGTGGCCGGCAAAAATCGCGTTCCCAGACCAGCGACCGGGAAAATCGCCTTTTTTACAACGCTCACTGCAAAACCCCCTTCTTGAAGCAACATGCCAGGCACTTCCCTGGCCCTTGTCGCGATTCTATAAGCAAGGATCGGCGCGGCGCCATCCCTCCCCGCAAGGTCTCTGGCGCTCCTGCCCCGTGCCGTAGGCGGAGCCCTGCGCGCATGGGTACTGACCTTGCTTCGCCCTCATGCCGTCACTAGACTTAAAAACCGGGGCCGGGCATGGCCTCGGATCGCCCCTGCCGTCTCGCCCGCCTCACACACCACGACATTACCCTTGGGGAGGATACCATGAAGGACCTGCGAGGACTCATAATGGCGGCCGCGATGGCAATCGCGGCGCTACTGCCTTCGGTGGTGCGCGCCGAAACGCTGAACGACCGCGCGGCACTCGCCGGGTTACACGTCGCCAAGACGATATTCCTGGTGAACGTCCGCCAACCGGTGGCAGTCGAGCACCTGATTCAGGTCATCGGCCTGACCGAACGGCAACTACGCGCGCAAAAGGTGACACCGCGCATCATCGTGGTCTTCATTGGCCCCGATGTGGCCTTCCTGACACGCGATCGGCGCGGCATTCCCTATACCGATGAGCGTGCCGTGGCCAATATCCAGAAGGAAATCGCCGGGCTTGCGCGACAAGGTATCCGCTTCCAGGCCTGCGGGGTCGCCCTGCACGGCATGGATGTGAATCCGCGCACACTGATCGCGCCCGTGACGCCCGTCGAAAACGGCTTCATATCGGTCATCGGCTATCAGGAAAAGGGTTATGCGCTGATCCCGATCAGCTGATCGAGACCTCGCCATGCGGGGAGCGGATGCCGTCGGCGAACGACCGTCCGCCCCGCGCGCACAGATTTCGGAGGCGAAGACATGCCCATGCAAGACATTCGTGGCAAGATCGCAGTAGTGACCGGGGCCTCAAGCGGCATTGGGGCCGCCGCAGCCCGCCTCTTGCATCAGGAAGGCCTGGAGGTGGTCGTGTGCGCGCGCCGGGCCGATAAACTGGCAACGCTTGCCCGTGAACTCAAGGAACGTATCTATCCGGTAACCGCCGACGTCGGTGATTCCCGGCAGGTGGCGGCACTCTTTGCCGAGGTTCAGGAACGCTTCCACGGCCTCGACCTGCTCTTTAACAATGCCGGCATCGGCTTTCATGCCCCATTCGCCGACAGCCAGCCGGAGGAATGGCGGCAGACCATAGACGCCAATCTCTATGGAGTCCTAAACTGCACGCATGCCGCCATCCCGCTTTTGCGCAACCGGCCTGGAGCCATGATCTCCACGGTCTCGAGCGTGGGCGGCCGCTACGGTCTGCCGGGATGGTCTGTCTATAACGCCACCAAATTCGCAGTCGTCGGTTTCCACGATGCCCTGCGCAAGGAATTGGGGGCCGAGGGTATCCGTGTGGCACTGATCGAGCCGGGCGCGGTCTGGACCCATTGGGGCCACAATGTGCCGGCCGACCAGATGAAGGCGCGCCGCGAATCCCTGGACGCCCTGCATCCCGAGGATATCGCCCAAGCCCTCGTCTACAGCTTCGCGCAGCCCGCCAACGTCCTGGTCGAGGAAATTCTGGTGCGCCCGGTCCGCCAGCTAAGCCCCTAGGGGTGGTCGGCCGCCCCACCCCCCGCGCCTCTCGCGCCGCATCGCCGCCCGGCCTGCACGGACACGCTGCGCCGTTTGGCGACCTTGCCGGGGCTTATGGTCCTCTGTGGACCCGTAGTACCCTGTCGCGCGCTACGGATAATATCGGAGTGTAGCGCCCTGCGAGGATCGACTTGTCCAAGGCCCACCCGCCCCCTCCTTGGGATCCGCCGCGAGGATCCTCGTCCCCGTTAGGCCCACCCTGCGTCCTAGCCGCCGACACTATCACCATGCTAGCATACAACCGCTTTATGATTGTGTCGGCAAGGGATCTGCGGACTCTGTCATCACCCAGAAAACGAGACCATCTTCAGGCCTTGCCCGATCCGGACCTTGGCTTTGATCGTGAGTCCATGCACGCCGTTCACATCCGTAGGCCCGTCACCATACGATGATTCCGATAGCATCGCCAACAGGAGGATGCGGGAGCAGGCGCTATCCCTCCCCGGTCGCGGGACCGGGGCTTCCCGCGCATATCATGAAGAAACTTATAATGTCGGTCGCTGCCGCCGGTCTTGCGATGAGCCCGGTATTCGCCAACCCCTTGAAGGTTCCCCTCAGATCCGAAAATGGTTCCGGGGAAAGCGGCTATGCCCTTCTCTATCCGCACGGTGCCCGTACTCTGGTCGTCGTCCATCTGCACGGCACGCCAAAGGGGATCGCGCAACCCGATCACATCCATCCCGGGACTTGCCCCAACGTGAATCCCCGGCCTGCGTACATGTTAAAGCCGGTGACGCACGGAAAATCGGTCACGATGGTCCATGCACGCCTCAAGGCGCTGCTCGCAAAACCCATGGCCATCAACGTCCACGAAAGTGAGAGCGACATGCAGAAATACGTGGCCTGCGGCGACATCCGCGCCCACTAGTTAAGTCTGAGACCAGGGATCCGGCAGCAGGCCGGGTCCCCCTCCCTCAGGCATGGCGCGCCCTCGGCGCGAGGAACGGTGCGCCAAGCTGGCGACCGCACTGCCGTGAAGGGCCTAAAACCGCCTAACCGCCTAACGCCCGTGAACCGGCGACCACGCCCAAGCCAGGGTGACCTCGACCATTGCTAGGCGTGCGACGAGTACCATCAAGTCTCGGCGCGCGGCACGCGGGCGGTCATGGCAGAGTCTGCCTCCGTTCCTCAGGCGTTTTCACATACAGGTGCTGAATCAAAAACTCCTTGAACTCGAGGGGCGCGGGGGCGAGCCTCTTACCTTTGCGGTGTACCAGATGCCAGGCGCGTTGCAGAGGGAACCCTTCCACCGAAAGCTCGCGCAGATAGCCGGATTCCATCTTCACCAGGACGCTGTAGCGCGCGACCACGGCGACGCCCATGCCCACCTTCACCGCCTGCTTTATGGCCTCGTTGCTGTTCATGACCACCCCCTCCCTTACAGTGAGACCCTTTTCCGAAAAGTAGCGCAGCACCGTCTCGCGCGTCCCGGATCCGGGTTCCCGCAGGACGAAGCTTTCCCGAACGAGATCGCTCTGCAAGATACCGCGACGGTCGGCCAGGCGATGATTGGCGGGGGCGATGACGATGAGATCATTGCGGTGAAACGGCAGCGCGATGAGATCCAGCGATTGTGGCGGCTCGCCCATGATGGCCATGTCCACATCATTACGTTCGAGGCTCGCCAGCACCTCCTTGCGATTGGCGATATTCAGACGGATATTCACCTGCGGATGCTGGAGCAGGAAACGCGCCAGCAATTCCACCGCGAAGGCGTTGACCGCCGAGGTGAGAGCGATGCGCAGCTGCCCCTCGTCCACGCCCCGCAAGTGCTCCAGGGAACGGCCCAGGCCCTCCAGTTCCTCGGCTATGCGTTGCCCAAAGCGAAGCACCTCTTCGCCGGCATCCGTGAGAAAGACCTTCTTTCCGACCTGCTCTGTGACCGGCAGGCCGATCTCCTGCTCGAGCTTGCGGACCTGCAGATAGACCGCCGATTGCGTCAGATTGAGCCGCGCCGCGGCCCTGGTATAGGAGCTGGTGGCGGCCAGCATGCGCAAGATCTCCAGCTGCCGTAACGTCAGGTTCCTCATCTTTCGCTCCTCACCGATGTACGTAATGCGGCGTTGGCCCACCTATAATAATAGATAATACCTATTGTTTCTATGATAGATAATCGTTTTTACTGATGATGGCGGGAAGGTATAGTCCCTCATCCGGACCCGTCAACCAAGGAGCACCCTGTGGACCAGTCGTCTCGCTACGCCGACCTTTCCCTGCACGAAGAAGACCTCATCGCCGGCGGCCAGCACATTCTCGTCGCCTACAAGATGAAGCCCAAGACCGGCTATGGATATCTTGCCTCGGCCGCGCACTTTGCCGCCGAATCCTCCACAGGCACCAACGTGGAAGTGTCGACCACAGACGACTTCACCAAGGGGGTCGATGCGCTCGTCTATTATGTCGACGAACCTGCCGGAGACATGCGTATCGCCTATCCATTGGCCCTCTTCGATCGCAACCTCATGGACGGCCGCATGATGGTCGTCTCGTTCCTGACCCTGGCCATCGGCAACAACCAGGGCATGGGCGACATTGCGCACGCCAAGATGATCGACATCTATTTCCCGCCGCGCGCCATCCAGCTCTTTGACGGCCCGAGCAAGGACATCTCGGATCTCTGGCGCATCCTCGGCCGGCCGATAAAAGACGGCGGTTACATCGCCGGCACTATCATCAAGCCCAAACTGGGCCTGCGCCCCGAACCCTTCGCCGAAGCTGCGTACCAGTTCTGGCTGGGCGGGGATTTCATCAAGAACGATGAACCGCAGGGTAACCAGGTGTTCGCGCCCCTGAAGAAAACCATTCCGTTGGTGGCCGATGCCATGAAACGCGCCATGGACAAGACCGGCCAGGCCAAACTGTTCTCCGCGAACATCACCGCAGACGACCATTACGAGATGTGCGCGCGCGCCGACTTCATCCTGGAGACCTTCGGCCCCGACGCCGACAAGGTCGCGTTCCTGGTCGACGGCTTCGTGGGTGGCCCCGGCATGGTCACCACTGCCCGCCGCCAGTATCCGAGCCAGTACCTGCACTACCATCGCGCCGGTCACGGCATGATCACCTCGCCGTCGGCCCATCGCGGATATACGGCGCTGGTGCTGGCCAAGCTCTCCCGCCTGCAGGGGGCCTCGGGCATCCATGTCGGGACCATGGGCTATGGCAAGATGGAAGGCGAGAGCGACGATCGCAACATCGCCTACATGATCGAACGCGACGCCTGCCAGGGCCCGGTGTATCACCAGAACTGGTACGGCATGAAGCCCACCACCCCGATCATATCCGGTGGCATGAACGCCTTGCGTCTGCCCGGCTTCTTCGAGAACCTCGGCCACGGCAACGTCATCAACACCGCCGGCGGCGGCTCCTATGGACACATCGATAGTCCGGCAGCCGGCGCCCTTTCACTGCGCCAGGCCTACGAATGCTGGAAGGCCAAGGCCGACCCCATCGCATGGGCCAAGGAGCACAAGGAATTCGCCGGTGCCTTCGAGTCCTTCCCGCATGACGCCGACAAGCTCTACCCCGGCTGGCGCGACAGAATCGGTTCCCATCGATAACGCTCATGCGCCCGCGAACCGATCGCGGGACGACGGTGGGCCGGACCGCGACCTTTGCGGGCCTCCGGCCCACGCTTTCCCAGAGGTCTTCGCGTTTGATAAAGAAAGGGATCCGCGCATGAATCATGGCGATTTTCTCAAAGACTACCGCATCAAAGACGAACCGTACTATCGCCCGCAGGCCGAGGAGATCGCCCTGTTCACGGCCGCTTATGAAAGGCGGCTGCCGGTGATGATCAAGGGGCCCACGGGTTGCGGTAAGTCGCGTTTCGTCGAATACATGGCCTGGCGACTTGGCAGGCCCCTGCTCACCGTGGCCTGCAACGAAGACATGACGGCCGCGGATCTGGTCGGGCGCTGGCTGCTCGACAGCGACGGCACGCGCTGGCAGGACGGGCCTTTGACGCAGGCCGCGCGCCACGGGGCCATCTGTTATCTGGACGAAATCGTCGAGGCGCGCCAGGACAGCACGGTCGTCATCCATCCGCTCACCGACCATCGTCGCCAGCTGCCGTTGGACAAGAAAGGTGAGCTCATACAGGCGCATCCGGACTTTCAGTTGGTGATTTCCTATAACCCCGGCTACCAATCCCTGGTGAAGGATCTGAAACCATCCACCAAACAGCGGTTCACGGCCTTTCGTTTCGACTACCCGTCAGCGGACGTGGAGGCCGAAATCCTGGCGCGCGAAACCGGTATCGATCCCGGACTGGCATTGCGGCTCATAGGGCTCGCGGAGAGCGCGCGAAGACTGAAAGGCCACGGGCTAGACGAGGGTATATCCACGCGCCTGCTGGTGTACGCCGCCTCGCTCATGGCCGATGGCATGGCCGCGAAACATGCCTGCCGCATGGCACTGGTGGACCCGCTGACCGATGACGACGATATCCGCGCCACACTAGAACACGCCATCGATGCCCTGTTCGGCTGATCCCGGCGCACCACCGCAGGCCGCATCATCCCAAGACGGCATCGACCACTGGCGGCGGCGACTCGATTGCGCATTCGCACCCGTGCAGTCGGTGTTCGCCGCGCGCCTACAGGCCGCACAGGCGTGCCTTGGCGAGGCCGACCTTGCCGCTTATATCGAGGCAGCGCGTTTTCTCTGCAAGCTCGGACGCGGGGCGCAGCCGGTCCTGGCCTTCCTGGAGGCCTGGCCGGCCGTTGCCCCGCGACTCGGCCCTGAACACCTCGCGACCATCATGGGCTGGGTGCGGCACATCCAGCGCACGCCCAACGGCGACGTCCTTGGCGTATTCTTCGAGACCCTCCCGGCGCTGGTCGATTCCCTGGGCCACGACGCGCCGCTGCCGGCCTACCTCGACCTCCTCGCAGAGGTCGCAGGACGCAGCACTACCTCCATCCATGGTCGACACGCGATCCTCCCGAGCCACGTCCTGCCCGAACTGATCCGCGTGGCCCCTAAACGGCTGCGCCAGGTACGCCTCGAGGGTCTGCGGAAATGGGTGGAACATGGCCTGCGCCATTACGCGGGAAACCCGCAACGGCAGGCCGATTATCTGGCGATGCGCTCGGCCGACAGTCAAGCGATATTCCAGCGCCAGCGACGTGGCGTCCTGTTGCGTACGCACGAGCGCCAGCTGGAGCTGTACCTGCGCGCCCTGTGGGATGACCCTCGCCCGCTCATCCCCTATTCCGAGGCCTTCGACCACTTACGCAGACCACAGCCCTACGCGGACGCCCTGGGCCTGCACCTGCCCGACCTGTGCGTGGACCGCGATGGCGTGTACGGCGCAGGTCACTATCGACTGATCCTTGCGCACCTCGCCACGCATCGGCGCTTCAGCGAAGCCCTGGTCGCCGACAACTGGAGTCCCTTTCAGCGGCTTGCCATCGAATGGTTCGAGGATGCGCGCATCGACACCTTGCTCCTGCGTCGTTTCCCCGGCCTGCGTAAACCGCTGCTCGCGCTCCACCCGCACCCTCGGGAAGAGGCCTGCGACCCCGCGCAAGAATCCTGCATTCGTCATCGCCTGGCCATGCTCTCGCGCGCCATCCTGGATCCGGGACATGGCTATCATGACCCCCTCCTCCGGAAATTCGTGGGCGATTTTCAAGACCGGCTCGCTGATGGCGACGGCGACACCCAGGGGATGGCAGCCCTGGCAACCGAATACGTCATTCAAACCCGACTACCCAGTGACACCTTTGCGCGCATCCACTTCACGGATACCGAAGTCCCGTACCGCGATGACAACCGTCATCTGTGGCGCTTCATCGATGTCGGCGAGGAGGCCGACGATGTCGCCGCGGCGCCGGAGGCCATAGTGGAGGGCCCGTCGATCATCTATCACTATCCGGAATGGGACTACCTAGCCCGAGACTATCTCCCCGACCATGTCACCCTCCACGAACATCTCCATCCGCGCGGGCGCGCCGACGAGATCGAGCGCCTCTTACAGAAGAATGCCCCGCTGGCGCGACGCCTGACGCGCATCCTCGACCAGATCAAGCCCCAGGACCGCGAGCGACTGCGTCGTAAGGAGGACGGGTCCGAGCTCGACCTCGACTGGGCCCTGCGTTCGTGGATCGATTATCGTTGCCGCCACACCGTCGACCCGCGCATCAACCAGGGCTTTCGTCACGCCAGACGCGATGTCGCAGTGAGCCTGCTTCTCGACCTTTCGGCCTCTCTCCGGGACCCCGTCCGGGGCGGCCACGCCGATCAGACCGTGTTCTCCCTGGCACAGGAGGCGGTGACCCTGCTGGCCTGGGCCATCGACCGATTGGGCGACCCGTTTGCCATAGCCGGGTTTCATTCCAATACCCGCCATGAAGCCCGATTCTGGCATATCAAGGGATTCTCCGAGGCCTGGAACGACGATGTCCGTGGCCGGCTCGCGGCCATGCAGGTCGGCTACTCCACACGTATGGGCGTCGCCCTGCGGCATGCCGGGCACTATCTATTGCAACCCCGAAAAGACAAGCGCCTCCTGCTCATCCTGACCGACGGTCAACCCTCCGACCTCGACGTGAGCGATCCGGAGTTCCTCATCGCCGATACGCGGCAGGCGGTGCGGGAACTGGAGCGTAAAGGGATCTACTGTCATTGCATCAGCCTCGATGCCCGCGCCGACGATTACGTCCGGCGGATCTTCGGCCAACACTTTAGTATCATCGACCGGATCGAGCGCCTGCCCGAGAGGCTTCCCGAGATCTTCCTCGCCCTCACCGCCTAAGTCGCCATGGCCGCGGTCTTCGGCGGACGGCTTGCACAAGCCCGCGCACACGGCACGCCCGGCGGGTGGCCTCATGTCTCGCTCGGGGCGGGGGTCATACGCGCCGACTCGTCGCACGGGGCGTGCGTAAGCCCTATCGCCTCCCTCAAGGCCTCCGCCAATCCCTGCTCATCGTCCTCGGCGCACAACATGCGCAGGCGGTCGAGCCCGCGGGCGAAGGCCGCCGGATCGCCACAGCTTCCCGGGGTAACGCGGATCTTGGGGTGCACGGTCTCAAGTAGTGTCTCATCGGCATAAAACAATTCCTCGTAGAGCTTCTCGCCGGGCCTAAGCCCGGTATAAACGATCTCGATGTCCTGCCCGGGCCGCTTGCCGGACAGGAGGATCAGCTGCTCCGCGAGATAGCCGATACGTACGGGCTCACCCATGTCGAGAACGAAGATCTCCCCGCCCTCACCTATGACGCTCGACTGCAAGATGAGCCCGCAGGCCTCGGGGATCGTCATGAAGTAACGGGTGATGTCGCGATGCGTGACCGTGACCGGCCCGCCACTTGCGATCTGGGCCTTGAAAAGCGGGATGACACTGCCCGCAGACCCCAGGACATTGCCGAAACGCACGGTGAGAAATCGTGTCTGCGAGCGGGAGTTCATCTCCTGACACAAGATCTCCGCTGCGCGTTTTGTGGCGCCCATGATGTTGGAGGGATTCACCGCCTTGTCGGTCGATATGAGTAGAAAGACCGCGCATCCATGGCGATCCGCGGCCACCGCCAAGGTCTCGGTCCCGAATACATTGTTCATCACCGCAGCTCGGCTTTGCCCTTCCAACATCGGGACATGCTTATAGGCGGCCGCATGAAAGATCATGTCAGGGCGCTCGCGTCCGAGGACCCGGTTCACGAGCACGGCATCGCGCACATCACCCAATACCGGCAGCAACGAGAGATCGGGATGATCGCGGCGCAGCTCGAGTTCGATATTGTAGAGGTTGAATTCGCTGCGTTCGAAGAGGATCAGTCGGCGCGGCGCAAGCTGGGCGATCTGCCGGCACAACTCCGATCCTATGGAACCGCCGGCCCCGGTTACCAGCACCGCCTTGCCGCCCACCCCGGCGGCGATCTCGGCTTGATGCAAGAGCACCGGTTCGCGGCCGAGGAGATCCTCGATGCGCACCTCGCGCAACTCCGAGACGGTGACTTGGCCGTCCACCACGCTCTGAAGGCCCGGAAGGATACGAAACGGACGGCCGGTACGCTCGCAGAGCTCTATGAGCCGGCGCATGTGGCTGGCCTTGGCCTCGGTGACGGCGATAAACACGATATCGACCTCGAGACGCTCGGCCACTTGCGGCAATTGCCCGCAATCGCCGACCACCGGCACCCCGTGAATCTCCTGGCCGATGCGCCGTGGATTGTCATCCACGAACGCCACCGGCCGGAAACCGATACCCGAGTCGCGCAAGAGATCGCGGACCAGCATCTCGCCGGCCCGTCCGGCGCCGGCAATCAGGGCCTTCTTGCCCGCTAGCTGGTAGAGCCCGCGGTCCTTGAAAAACCGGTAGAAGAATCGTGGGCCGCCGAGCAACATCGTAAGCAGCAACCCGTCTAGGACGAAGGCCGAGCGCGGCACCCAGGCAAGCCGCACCCACAGAAACAGCACGAAGGCGCTGGCCACCGTGCTGACTACTATGGCCTTGAAAATGCGCAGGAGGTCCGGGACCGAGGCAAAGCGCCACAGGCCGCGGTAGAGTCCCATGCCCCAGAACACGAGCCCCTGGACTACGAGAATCGCCGGCAAGAGCCGCACGCCTTGCTCCCAAAAGACATGCGGGACATAACCCATGTTGAAACGCAGCCAATAGGCCCCGAGCCACGCGAGCGCAATCGCGACCAGATCATGCGCCACGACCGCCCAGCGCCCGCTCGGCGCCTTAACGCGCGTCCTTGCCGCAAATCTGCCCATGTCCCTCCCGCCACCGCACCAGGGCGGCCAATACGCCGTACAGAATCGCCAAAGCGGCAATTATAGCCCATTGCACGGGTCGCGACGCCCCGGTCCCGGCGTAGGCCGACAGGCCACAGACCACCATCAGACCATATTCGCCAAGGACGGTGCGGCGATGGGATAGACCGGCGCGCACCAGGCGCTGGTAGTAATGCCCGCGGTGGGCGGCCGTGAGGCGCTCGCCGCGGGCCACCCTTTTCAAGAGCGTCACGGTGGCATCGACCAGGAATGGTGAAAACACCGCAAGCCCGGCCCACAATGGGAAATCGCCGCGCGCACTGCCGGTGAGGATCATGATCCCGGCCATGAACCCGAGCACGGTGGCCCCCATGTCCCCCATGAATAGCCGTGCTGGCGGAAAGTTCGCCACCGTAAACCCGAGGGCCGCGGACGCCACCATAAGCGCAATGCCGGCAAAGGCCGGATCATGGGCGCGATAGCCGAGCATGGCCAGGGCGCCAAACCCAAAAACCGCCATGCCGCCTGCAAAGCCATCCATGCCGTCCATGAAGTTGTAGAGGTTGATCCACCATACGAGAAAGAGCGTGGTGACAAGCACCGTAATAGAGCCGCCCAGAGTCACCGTAACCCCTGGTAGCCATGCGACCGGCGGTCGGATCCCGGCGACCGCCACCGTCATGGCGGCGGCCCCATGCACGGCCAGGCGCAGGCGTGGGCTTAGCCCCTTGCGATCGTCATACCACGACACGAGCGCGACTGCGAGGATCGCGGCGGCCGTGACGAGACCGCCCGGCGCGGCGTCCCACGAGAGCCCGAAGGCCGCCACCAGCACCCCGCAGACGATTGCAAGCCCGCCGGTGCGCGGTACCGGCCGGTCATGCAGCGAGCGCTCGTTGGGCCAGTCGAGGACCTGCCAGGGATTGCGCGGATGAGCGAGCAGCCAGCAGACAAGCCAGGCGACGCACGCCCCGGCGGCATCCATGAGCCACGGCCTGATGCTCACAGGGACCGTGCGCGGCGCGCGCGCAACCGCCGATAGCCGGCCGATCGAAAGAAGCGCAGCGCGCTCTGTACATGCCACAGGAGATAGCGTGGGCGACGGTGAGAGGTGCGCTGACCGTCATGAATGATCACCGCATCCGGCGCCACGGCCACGCGCAGGCCGGCGAGCCGCAGCCGGCAGCACAGATCGCAATCCTCATAATAGAGATGGTAGCCGGGATCGAAGCCGCCGATCGCCCGGAAGGTCGCAGTCCTGAACGCCATGAACATCCCCGCCGCCCAGTCATCACCCCTATCTGCCGGCCGCGCCCCGGCGATGAGCCGGCGTACCGCGCCAAGCGGCGTCGGCCAGGATCGCAGGCTGTCTTGCGCCTCGCCCGTGCTCCCGACCACGAGCGGCACCGCCACCCCCACGTCTTGACTCTCAAGCCGCGCTATCAGGGGCGGAAAGGGATCATGCCTCAGGCGCACGTCAGGATTCACGACACAAAAGATATCGGAGGGTACCACCGTGGCGGCGGCGTTGTGGTTGGCGCCAAACCCGCGCACGGCGGCATTGCGCACGACCGTGACAGGAAACGGAGACGCGAGATCCGGAAGGGTCTCGGGCCGGTTGACGGTCAACACCACGTGCACGGGCGTGCGGCACACGGCCGCGATATCCGAGAAAAGGTGCGCGATGAGCGCGCCTTGCCCATGACTCACCACCGACACCACGATACGCGGCACGGCGCTGACAGCCTGCGGATTCACAACCGCGCCCCGCGCGCCGCCACCATCGCGGCGATGCCCGACGCCAGCGTATAACCCGGGACCATGCCGAGGTCTGCCCACACACGCCGGTCGTCGCTCGTGCACGATGCGAGCAGCGGCGCAAGTCCGTCACTGTTCCATGGCCATCGGCGGCCGGTCAAGCGCGTCATCCAATCGCCGAACCGCGCCACGGCCGGCACGATGCCTTCGGGCAGGGCATAACGCGCCGCGGGGCGGCCGAGGGCGGCCCTCATGAGATCATAGATATCACGCATGGTGTAGGAGGCGCCGTCGGTCACGGTATATAGGGCATCGCGCGCGCGATGCGCCAACAACGCCACCAGCACGCGCGCAAGGTCCTCACAATGTACGAGACTGCGGCGCGCACCCCCGCGTGGGATCGGCAGGGGCCAGGAAAGATCTGCCATCTGCACCAGCCGGTTAAGGTTACCGCGCATACCAGGGCCATAAACGAGCGCCGGGCGCACGATCACCACCGATGGCAGGCCGCAGGCGCGCACCATGTCCTCGCCCATGCGGCGGCTCTCGGCGTAGGCGTCGCGCGCGCATTCCACCTTGATGCTGCTCACGAACAGGAATTGCGCGACATGCGCCGCGCGGGCCTCGGCGATGAGCGCCCGGGTGCCGGCGACGGTCACCGCCTCGTGCTCGTGGGCACCGGCACGGGTATGGGCGACCCCCGCGAGATGGATGACGGCCTCGCAGGCATCGCACACGCCCGCCAGCGACTCCGGCACGGTAAGATCCGCCTGCCACCAGTCCTTCACCGCTGGGCGTGCGCCCCGTCCCACGCCGCGCACGGTATGACCGGCGGCCTCCAGGGCCGGAACCAGGGCCGTGCCGATGAAGCCGCGGGCCCCGGTCACGAGTACGCGCATCCCGTCTCCCTCATGCCACCGAGCTCGCGGCCAGTGGCCCGCCCCCTTGAAAAAACGCATGCTGGCGCGCAAGTTCCGCGAATACCCCGCGCGCCACGACCCGCCCGCCCTCGAGCAGCACGACCTGATCACAACACGCCACCGTGCTCAGACGGTGCGCAATCACGATCAGGGTCTTGTGCCTGGCAAGCGCCGTGATCGCGGCGACGAGATCGGTCTCGGTGGGTCCGTCGAGGGCCGAGGTGGCCTCGTCTAGGACGAGGATGGCCGGATCGTGGTACAGGGCCCGGGCGATGCCAAGGCGCTGGCGCTGGCCACCCGACAACCGCGCGCCGCGATCACCGATTTCGGTATCGATGCCAGCGGGGAGCTCGGCTACGAAATGCATGAGTTGCGCCGTCGTCAACGCACGCATCACCGCCTTGCGATCGATCTCGTGTTCGGCGACACCGAACGCGACATTGGCGGCGACCGTATCGTCGGCAAGATAGACCTGCTGCGGCACATAGCCGATCTGCCGGCGCCACGCCTTCATGGCCCCCGGAGCCAACGGCTCGCCGTCTACGAGCACATCGCCATTACCCTGCAATAGCCCCAGAAGGACGTCTGCCAGCGTGCTCTTGCCGGCCCCCGACGGCCCCACGAAGGCCACTGCCGAACCCTTGGCGATGGTGAGATCAACGCCCTCGAGCGCGTGACGGGCGCTGCCCGGATAGGAATAACTGAAGTTGCACAGCGTGATCTCGCGGCTGAAGGGCAAGGCCACGGAAGCGGTCTCCTCGTCCCCGGTCGGCGCGACCTCGGTGAGCGCTTGCGCGACGATGGCGATGGTCGCGCGGTTGAAGCGTATGGACATCGCCGCATTCAGCATCTTGGTCAGTGATGGCATGAGCCGGAACACCGCCATGGCGTACATGGCCATGAGCGGAATGGCGGCCTGCGGCCGGCGCAGGATCCACTCCGCATACAAAAGGATGCCGATCAGGCCGGCAAACGCCAGCCCTTCGATGGCAAGCCGCGGCATGTGCACGGTGACCATCTGTGCCGCACTCGCCTCGCTGTAACGGCGCGTGGCCTGCTCGTGCTGCGACAAGAGCCGGTCCTGGCGATCAAGGACCGTGAGATCCTTGATCGCCGAAAGACCGGTCGCCGCGTGCCGGAACATCGACGTCAGCGCGTCCTGGCGGGCACGCCCAAGGCGCTCGCTGCGCATGCGGGTGGCGCGGAATACGACCGCGAACGCCGCACCCAGGACTATGCCGATACCAAGCGTAAGGCCCGGACTCACCGCCATCAAAAGCCCGAACACGGCCAGCGACACCACAAGCTCACTTATAAGCTGCAGGCCCGGCAACAAGACCCCGTCGGTCAGGACCGGGATCTCGCCCCGCACATTCTTCAAAAGATCGGTACTATTACGCGTCAAATGAAAGGCGTAGGGCGCGGCCATGTAGCCTGCGAGCAGGCGGTCGGAAAGGTCCTTTTGCAGGCGGTAAAGGAAGCCGAACTGGCGGCGGTAGCCACGCGAAACGACCACCGCCTTGGCCCCTATGACCACAAGCAGCATGAGCGCGAGCGCTACCGCGAAATCCCGTCCCGACGAGATCCCGAGAAACCGCTCGACCGTACGCACGGCGGGCATGGCCATGACGTGGCGCGGGTCGACGAGGAACATCGCCACCGGCAAGACCACACCCACACCCAGCATCTCAAAACCCGACGTGATCACCATCCACAGGAAAATCCTGAGCGCCTCGCGGCGCTCGCCGGGTCGCAAGATTCGCCATAACGTCCTCATCATCGTCCCCTTTGACCCAGGCGATCCCCGCCACGGTCCCCTGACGAAACCGTCCGGCGC
This sequence comes from Acidiferrobacter thiooxydans, assembly GCF_003333315.1. GTDB lineage: Bacteria > Pseudomonadota > Gammaproteobacteria > Acidiferrobacterales > Acidiferrobacteraceae > Acidiferrobacter > Acidiferrobacter thiooxydans. The sequence continues at coordinate 861,726 of NZ_PSYR01000001.1, read as the reverse complement.
ACGGGCCGATCGATGCCGCTATCCGCCGACCGACGGCTCCATGCGTCGGTAAATATCCTCGAAACGTGTAATGTCGTCCTCTCCGAGATAGCCCCCCGATTGCACCTCGATCATCTCGAGCGGGATCAGGCCCGGGTTTTCCAGGCGATGGCGCACGCCCACCGGAATGTAGGTGGACTGGTTCTCGGTAATCAGGAATTGTTCGTGATCGCGCACGACGCGCGCAGTCCCCTTGACCACCACCCAATGCTCGGCGCGATGGTGATGCATCTGCAATGACAGCGCCGCGCCCGGCCGCACCATGATGCGCTTGACCTGAAAACGGGCGCCATTATCCAGGGACTCGTAGAACCCCCAGGGTCGCCACACGCGACTTGGCGTCGTGCATTCGCTGCGCGCCATGGCCTTCAGCCGCGCCACCAACTCCTTCACCTCCTGGGCGCGCGCGCGGTGGGCCACCAGCACCGCATCCTTGGTCTCGACTACCACCAGGTCGTGCACGCCGAGCACCGCCACCAGCCGGTTGTCGGCCACGATGAGATTATCCCGCGAGCCCTGCGTCACCACATCGCCACGCACCATATTGCCGTGTTCGTCCTTGGCGCCGATGTCCCAGAGCGCATCCCAGGCGCCGACATCCGACCAGCCGGCGGCGAGCGGTACGACCGAGGCCGCGCCGGTATGTTCCATGACCGCGTAATCGATCGATTCCCCTGGGCAGTCCTGGAAACAGGCCCCGACATGAAAGAAATCATAATCCTGGCGGCCGCTTGTGATCGCCGCCTCGCAGACCTGCAGGATGTCCGGACGGTAGCGTCGCAATTCCTCGATCCAGCGCGTCGCGCGCATCAGGAAAAGCCCGCTGTTCCAGAGATAATCGCCAGAGGCCAAAAACGCCTCGGCGCGCGCAAGATCCGGTTTCTCCACGAATTCCGCGACCTCTCCCCCCGCCGACCGGCGGATGTACCCATAACCGGTCTCAGGGGCATCGGGCACGACCCCGAAGGTCACGAGGCGCCCGGCCGTCGCGAGCTCAAGCGCCGCGCCGACCGCCGCACGAAATCCCGCGGCATCGGTCATGGCATGGTCGGCCGGCATCGCCAACAGCAAGGCCTCGGGGTCGGTGGCCAGCACCCGCAAGGCCGCAAGGGTGAGCGCCGGGGCGGTATTGCGGCCCGCGGGCTCAAGCAACAAGGGACACGGCATTTTGCCGATCTCGCGCATCTGTTCGGCGATCAGGAAACGGTACTGGGCATTGCTGACCACCACCGGTGCGGCGACATCGGCAAGCCCCTCCAGACGCAACACGGTCTCCTGCAAGAGACTGCGTTCCCCCAAAAGCGGGAGCAGCTGCTTTGGGTGTTCATCGCGCGACAGCGGCCACAACCGGCTGCCGCTGCCGCCGCACAGGACAATGGGGTGAAGTTTCACGGCAAGACCCTCATTCAGCCGGCCTGGCGCGGGTCAACAGCCACTCCACATAGCGACCCACGCCCTGCGCGACGTCGTAAGTGGAGGCGCTGTAGCCCGCCTGTCGTAGCGCGCCTACGTCGGCCTGTGTGTAGCTCTGATATTTGCCGGCCAACGCCTCGGGGAACGGGATATAGGTGATGATATCGCGCTTTATGAGCTCGGCGGTCGTCAAGGGTCCCTCGCCGCCCTGGCGCCTCACGGCATTCACCGTGGCGGTGGCCACATCGTTGAAGGTCTGCGCACGCCCCGTGCCCACGTTATAGATGCCGCTCAATTCCTTGTGCTCGAAAAAATGCAGATTGATCTTGACGACATCCTCGACCGACACGAAATCGCGGCGCTGCTCGCCTGCGGCATAACCGCCGCTTGCGCCAAACAACCGTACTTGGCCGGTCTCCCGATATTGATGGAAGAAATGATAGGCGACCGACGCCATGCGTCCCTTGTGCTGCTCACGCGGCCCATAGACATTGAAATACCGAAAACCCGCTACCTGACAAGCGCCGGTGGCGTGGCGCCTGACATACTGATCGAAGAGAAATTTCGAGTACCCGTAGACATTCAGCGGCGATTCCATCGCGCGCTCCTCGCGAAACACGCGCCCGCCGCCATAGACCGAGGCTGAGGATGCGTATAGGAACTGCGCGCCCTCGCGCTCGCAAAACGCAAGCAATGTCTTCGAGAACTCGTAATTGTTGCGCATCATGTACAGGCCGTCGTGGTTCATGGTGTCGGAACACGCGCCCTCGTGGAATATCGCCTCGACGCCTCCTGCGTAGGCGCCCCTGTCGATATCTGCCAGAAAATCGCGCTTGTCCCGATAATCGGCGATCTCGCAATCCGTCAGGTTCAGGAACTTGTCGCCGCGCTCGAGGTTGTCGACTACGAGGATGTCGTCGCGACCACGCTCGTTTAGCCCCTTGACGATGTTGGCGCCTATGAACCCCGCGCCGCCCGTGACAATGATCATGACTGGTCCTCCGTAGCCAAGGCCTTCGCTAGCTCATCGCGCGGTACCACCACCGCCCCCAGATGTCCGACCACGATGCCGGCGGCGGCATTGGCGATATGTATGGCCTCGAGGAGATTCGCCTTAACCGCGAGCGCGGCACCTATCATCGCGATCACGGTATCGCCGGCGCCGGTCACGTCATAAACCTCGTGGGCGCGAGCCGGTACATGCGTGCGCCGGCCGTCTTTCTCGAACAAGGTCATGCCCTCCTCGCTGCGCGTGATAAGCAGCGCATCGAGCGCCAGTTCCGCGATGAGGTCGCGCGCCTTGCGCTCGAGCTCGTGTTCGTCGCGAAAACGCCCCGCGACCTGCTCGAACTCCTTGCGGTTTGGAGTAATGAGTGTGGCCCCGTGATACGGCCGGTAATCATCGCCCTTGGGATCAACCACCACCGGCAGGCCGGCCTTGCGCCCGAAGGCGACGATCTCACGCACATGATTCAAGCCGCCCTTGCCGTAGTCCGAGATGATCACCGCGCCGGCATCCGTCAGCCCGTCTTTGCAGGCCGCCACGAGATCGCGGCAGCCGTCCGGGGTCGCCTGGGTCTCGAAATCGATGCGGATGAGCTGCTGGTTGCGCGACACCACGCGCAGCTTCACAGTGGTATTGACAAGCGGGTCGCGGATCAGCCGATGGCCGACGCCCGACTTGGCGAGCAGCGTCGCCAGCGCATCGGCGGCGGCATCGGCCCCGCACAATCCGATCAATACGCAGCGCGCACCGATACCGGCGATGTTCTGGGCGACATTGGCCGCGCCCCCGGGGCGCTCCTCGACGCGCCCTACCGCCACCACCGGCACCGGCGCCTCAGGCGAGATCCGTTCCACCCCTCCGTACCAGTAACGGTCGAGCATCACGTCCCCGACTACCGTGACCCGTGCCTGGGCCATGCGATCCAATACCCTGGAAAACTGATCTGTCACCGCGGTTCTCTCTACGTGTCGAAAAGCACGGGCCGGGGCGCGCCGCGGGCCTCGGCGAGGCACGCCGCGAGGGCTGCGCTCGGATCCGGCGCACGCGTCACCGGCCGACCCACAACCAGATAGTCGGCGCCCGCGGCCAGGGCCTCGCGGATCGTCCGCGTGCGCCGCTGATCGTCGGGCGGTGCGCCTTCGGGGCGGATACCGGGCGTGACCAGTACGAAGCCGCCGGCGCGCAGGTCCTGGAGCTCGTGGGCCTCGCGCGGCGAGCATACCACGCCATCCAGGCCCGCCTCGCGACACAATACCGACAGCCCGCGTACGCGCTCGCTGCTATCGCCCAGACCCAGTGCCGCCAGGTCCTCGGGACCATGGCTCGTGAGGATCGTGACACCGATGAGACGCGGGCCACCCGCGGGGATCGCCTGGCGCGCGGCGGCCAGCATACGTGCCCCTCCCAGGGCATGGACATTGACCATCCACACCCCGAGGTCCGCGGCGCGCGCGCAGGCGCTCGCCACCGTGTTTGGTATATCGTGGAATTTGAGGTCCAGGAATACCGAGAAACCGAGGCCCTGCAGGGTACGGACGATCGCCGGGCCCTCGGCGCTGAAGAGTTCGAGACCGACCTTGACCCGGCACTGTGCCGGATCGAGCCTGCGCGCGAGCGCGAGCGCGGCCCCTGCCTCCGAAAAATCCAGGGCCACGATGATAGTCGGGTCCTCAAACGACATCGTCCTCTCCTGACGGCGTGACGGTGTTCCAACGATGGCAGCCGGGGCACTGCCAATGCAAGGACTGCCCCGAAAACCCGCACTGGTGGCAAAGATAGCGACGGCGGCCCTCGACAATCTTCTCGATGATCCCCTTCAGGATCGCCAGATCCTCGCGCGACTCCCCCGACGCCTGCGCCAAATGCAGTCCTATGAGGCGGTTCAGGCCGCGCACCGAGGGTTGGCGGCGCAACCACGACACGATGAACGCCTCGGCGGCCCGCTGCCCATCGCGACGCTCGATGACATCGGCCAGCGCCAGCATGAGCGCGATGTCATGATGCCGCCCGAGGGCCTCCTGGAAAAACCGGTACAGGCCCTCCTCGTCGCCCACCGCCTGATAGCTCTTGGCGAGCGACTGCGCCACCTCGCCGAGATACAGCGGGTTTTGGATCTCGACCCGCCGCCACGCCTTTATGGCCTCCTTGTGGCGACCGAGGTCGGCCTCGATATTACCAAGAACCATACTGGCCCGCACACACGCCCTGTCGTTCTGGAGCGCCCGTCGGGCCTGTTCGCGTGCCACGTCATGCTCGTTGCGCTTATAGGCCTCCTCGGCCAACTCGCAATAGTACTGCGCGATGACATCGTGCAGACCCGGCCCGCCCGAGCGTCCGAGCCTGCGACATACGCTGATCGCCTTCTCCCAGTCCCGTTCCTGCTGGTAGATATGCATCAAAAGCCGCAAGGCCTCCTCGTTATGGAGGCGGATCTCGGCAAGCTCCAGGAACAGGTTTTCGGCGCGGTCGAGGAGCCCGGCCTTCAGGTAATCCTGCCCAAGCTCGAGCAACGCCCGCGCCCGCTGGTGACGATCCAGGGCCGGGCGGGCGATGATGTTTTGGTGAACGCGGATGGCGCGCTCCACCTCCCCGCGTCGCCGGAACAGGCTCCCGAGCGCGAGATGGGTTTCGACGGTCTCGGAGTTGACCTCCAGCACCTTGATGAAGATCTCGATGGCCTTGTCGGCCTGCTCGTTCAACAGGAAGTTCAGGCCCTTGAAATAGGCCGTGGGCAGATCCTTGCGCGCACGATGACGCTTTTGGTCATAGCGGGCGGCCGCCCACCCGGACCCGGCCGCGAGCGGGAGCAGTAACCAGATAAGCAGTGAGGCATGTTCAAAGAACATCTTTTATGGGCAAGGCCCGCAGGTTCGCGACCTCCTGCTCCATCTGGCGCACCTGTTTGCGCGCGACCGCCAGCTGGCGCCGCACGCGCACCAACCGATTCACGCCGGCCAGAAACCCCAGGATGATCCCTATCACCAGCACCGCCACCAGCACGAGCGCAAGCGGCGCCCGCCACGCAAGCCCCCCGTAGTAGCGTACGGTGACATCGGCGGCATTCTTATAGGCGAAACCCAGGCCTATGAGGATGACGATAATCGCCAGTGATCCGTAGAGGACTCGTTTCATGGAAACCGCACCCCCTTCAAAAAAAACGGCACGGGCTTGGACCCATGCCGCTCTTTTTCCATTCCGCCCCAGCGATCGGCCTTACTGGTCGACGCGCTCCCGCAATTCCTTCCCGGGCTTGAAATGCGGGACCCGCCGATCCGGCACCTGTACGCTCATGCCGGTCTTCGGGTTGCGCCCGAGCCGTGCCGGGCGATGGTGCAGACAGAAGCTGCCGAACCCGCGCACCTCGATCCGCTCACCAGCCTGCAGGGCGTTCGACATGCACTCCAGGAGACCCTTGACCGCGAGCTCCACATCCCGCTGATCCAATTGCGGCTGACTCGCCACGAGGCTCTGAATGAGTTCCGACTTCGTCATCGCCCTAAAGCCCCATTACTCCTTCTGCCCGAGCTTCTCTTTCAGCTTGTCGCCCAAAGACGAGGTCGCAAGCGGCGCCCTGCGCGTATACTCCTGCACGGCCTCGTTCTCGCGCTCCATGTCCTTCGCGCGTACCGAGAGCGTAATCTTGCGGTTCTTGCGGTCTATGGTCATGACCTTGGCCTCGACCGTATCCCCTTCCTTCAACACCACGCGGGCGTCCTCGATGCGATCCCGCGCCGCCTCCGCCGCGCGCAGATAGCCCTCGACGTCATCAGCGAGCCGTACCGTCGCACCCTTGGCATCCACCGCCGTCACCACCCCGCTCACCACCGCGCCCTTGCCGTGCTCCGCGCAGTAGTTATTGAACGGGTCGCCTTCCATCTGCTTCACACCAAGCGAGATCCGCTCGCGCTCAGGATCGACCGCCAAGACCACGGCCTCGAGTTCATCACCCTTCTTCAGATCACGAACCGCCTCTTCCCCGGCGCGGCTCCACGACAGATCCGTCAGGTGAATCAACCCGTCGATACCCCCCTCGAGTCCCACGAATACCCCGAAGTCGGTGATCGACTTGATCTGCCCCTTCACCAGGTCGCCCTTGTTGTGCGAGGCCGCGAATTCCTCCCAGGGATTGGGCTGGCATTGCTTGATGCCAAGCGAGATCCGTCGGCGCTCCTCGTCGATGTCGAGGATCATGGCCTCCACCTCGTCACCCAACTGCACGATCTTGGTCGGGTGCACGTTCTTATTGGTCCAATCCATCTCCGAGACGTGGACCAGGCCCTCGACACCCTCCTCGATCTCCACGAACGCGCCGTAGTCGGTGATATTCGTGACCTTACCGAAGATCCGGGTCCCGATCGGGTAGCGCCGGGCCAGATCGACCCACGGGTCGTCACCCAGCTGCTTTAAGCCCAGCGACACGCGGTTACGTTCACGATCGAAGCGCAGGACCTTGGCCTCGACCTCATCCCCAATATTGAGCATCTCCGAGGGATGCTTCACGCGCTTCCAGGCAAGATCGGTGATGTGCAACAGTCCATCCACCCCGCCGAGATCGACGAACGCACCGTAATCCGTGAGATTCTTCACGATGCCCTTCACGATCTGGCCTTCCTCGAGATTCGCGAGCAGCTGGTCGCGCTCCGCCGATATCTCGTTTTCCACGACCGCGCGCCGCGAGACCACCACGTTGTTGCGCTTGCGGTCGAGATTGATGACCTTGAACTCCAGCTCCTTGCCTTCGAGGTAGGACGGGTCGCGTACCGGACGCACATCCACCAACGAACCGGGCAGGAACGCGCGAATGGTGTCGATCGCTATCGTAAAGCCACCCTTCACCTTGCCGGTCATGATGCCGGTCACGACCGTCTGCTTCTCGAACGCCTCCTCCAGGACATCCCAGGCCTTGACGCGACAGGCCTTCTCGCGCGACAGGCGGGTCTGGCCGAAGCCGTCCTCCATGTATTCTATGACCACCTCGATCCGGTCGCCCGCCTTGACGCCGACCTCGCCATTGGCGTTGCGGAACTGTTCCGTCGGAATCACGCCTTCCGACTTGAGGCCGGCATTGACCACCACGACCTCGTCATCGACATGCACCACCTCGCCCACAATGAGACTTCCGGGGCGCATCTGGCAGGACTGCATGCTCTCTTCAAACAATTCGGCAAAGCTTTGGCTCATGTATCTCTGGTCTCAAGGCCCCGAAGGGGCGGCTGGGCCGGCAGCGGACGTCCGGCCATTGGTCTTTGATCCGGTGCATGAAGAACGACTAGGCCGAACAGCTCACCATGGCGAGCACCCGGTCGATGACGTCCTGAAGCCCAAGGGCCGACGAGTCAAGCACGATGGCACCCTGGGCGGGCTTGAGCGGTGCGACCGCGCGATTGGCGTCGCGCTCGTCCCGTTCCCGAATCTCCTGTATAAGCTGTGGAAGCGTAACACCGAACCCCTTTGCCTTCAACTGATGGTAGCGGCGCGCGGCGCGTACCTCGGGGCTCGCGGTCAAAAAGACCTTCAGGAAGGCATCGGGAAAGACATGGCTGCCCATGTCCCGACCATCGGCCACCAGCCCCGGGGGCCTGCGCGCGGCGCGCTGGCGGTCCAGGAGCGCCTGGCGCACGCCGGCGAGCGCCGCCACCCGGGAGGCCGCATCCGCGGCCTCGGGGCCCCGCAGGGCCACGCTGCACTCGCGCCCGTTGACATAGACCTGTGGTTCGGCCGCCGCCCCCCCGGCGAAGCGCAGGTCGAGCGCGGCGGCAAGCGCGCGCAGCGCACGCTCATCGTCGCAGGCCACCTGCGCCCACGAGGCCGCAAGCCCCAAGGCGCGATAGACCGCGCCGCTATCCAGATAATGCCAGCCGAGCCGCTCGGCTACCCCCATGCCGACCGCGCCCTTGCCGGAACCCGACGGGCCGTCGATCGCAAGCACCGGGATCATGAGGCGTTTACCTCGAGATCGAACCCGACAGCCTTCGCGCACGCCACGAAACCCGGGAATGAAGTGGCGACGTTGCGGCAGTCGCGTACCAAAACGGCGTCCGCGGCCTTCAGACCGGCGACTGCGAATGCCATCGCGACCCGATGGTCGCCGCCGGACTCGATGACCCCGCCCTTAAGCGGCGTCCCGCGGATGGCGAGCCCGTCCGGGTACTCCTCCACGGCCACCCCGAGGGCCGCCAGACCCCGCGCCATGACCGCCAGCCGGTCGCTCTCCTTGACCCGCAACTCCTCGGCGCCACGCACGGTCGTAGTCCCCTGGGCGCAGGCCGCCGCTATGAATAACGCCGGAAATTCGTCGATGGCAAGCGGCACGAGTTCACGAGGTATGGCTATACCGCGCAACGGCGCGGAACGCACCACAAGATCAGCGACCGGCTCGCCACCCGCCACGGTCTCGTTCTCGGCCTCGATGTGCGCGCCCATGGCGCGCAGGATGTCAATCACGCCCCGCCGGGTCGGGTTCATGCCGACCCGTGGCAGGCGTAGACAAGACCCCGGCACGATGCTCGCCGCCACCAGGAAAAACGCCGCCGAGGAGAGGTCCGCGGGCACATCGAGCTGTACCGGACGCAAGGGTCCGGCGCCACCCTCGATCGTGATCGTGGCGCCGTCGCGGTGAACCGGATAACCGAAACCGGCCAACATGCGCTCGCTATGATCGCGGCTCGGGGCCGGCTCGATCACCACCGTGCGCCCGCGCGCGTACAGGGCCGCCAGCAGGATCGCTGACTTCACCTGGGCGCTCGCCATCGGCATGCGATATTCGATCGCGTGCAAGCCCCGCCCCCCCACGATGTGCAACGGCGGCCGCCCGCCCTCTCCGGTCTCGATCACCGCCCCCATCAATCGCAGCGGCGCCGCTACCCGCTCCATCGGCCGGCGCATGAGGGATTCATCGCCCACGAGGCGCGTCCCAAACGGCTGCGCCGCCATGAGTCCTGCGAGCAGGCGCATGCTGGTACCGGAATTGCCGAGATCGAGGGCCCCCACCGGGGCCTTCAGGCCATGGAGCCCGACCCCATCGACCGTCAGCCGGCCGTCGCGGGGGCCATCGATGGTCACCCCCAGCGCGCGAAATGCGGCCACTGTCCCAAGGACGTCCTCGCCCTCGAGCAGGCCCGCAATCTCGCTGCGCCCTTCGGCGAGCGCGCTCAGGATGACCGCGCGATGTGAGATTGACTTGTCGCCGGCGACCGTCACCGTGCCGGCGAGCGGCCCGCCGCCCCGTACCGTGTAATCAATGCTCGCCATGGGTGCTCCTGCGCATCAAATCGGCACGAAACGCCCGGGCCTTCGCGAAATGGCCCAAAAGCCCCTCGAAATCCCCGCACGCCACGCGCTCGCTATAGCCCGCCAGGCGCTCGGCGTAAGCGGCGAGCGCCGGGGCGAGAGACGCGGCATTGGCCGCACAGATATCCCGCCACATGACGGGATCGCTGCCGGCGATACGCAAAAAATCCTTGAGTCCGGCACCGGTGAATGGCGCCAACGCCTCGGCCGGCGCGTACTCTGCGAGCAGCTCGGCACACGCAAACGCAAGCAGGTGCGGGAGATGGCTCGTGTACGCCACGAGCCGGTCGTGGGTCGCGGCGTCCGCCATGACCACGCGGGCCCCGGCCGCCGTCCACATCGTCTGCACGGCGCGCACTGCCTCATCATCGGTGGTCTCCGTAGGCGTCAGAATGACGCTACGGCCGGCGAACAGATCGGCGCGCGCGGCCGCAGGCCCCGAACACTCGCCGCCGGCCATGGGGTGACCGGGCACGAAGCGGGTGAGACCAAGCGCGCGCGCGACCTCGGCCACTGGCTGCTTGGCACTCCCCATGTCGGTCACGACGGCGCGCGCCGGCAGGCACCGCGATAGCCTCGCGAGCAACCCGGGCAAGGCCCCGAGTGGTGTCGCCAACACCACGAGATCGGCCTCGGCCACCGCCGCCTCGAGATCCTGCATGTCGTCGATCAGGCCGTGCGCGTGCGCCGTACCGAGCGACCGCGGGTCCTCGTCCACCCCCACGATCCGATCCACGAACCGGGCGCCCCGCAAGGCCGCGGCGAGCGATCCCCCCATGAGACCCACACCCACGATCGCAAGCCGGCGGGCGCCGATCACGACCTCGTGTGCCGCAGGGCTCATGCCGCCCTCATGATATCGGCAAGGGCGCGCAGGAGGCGTGCGTTCTCCTCGGGCCGCCCGACTGTGATACGCAGATGCGCAGTCATGCCATAGGGCTTGAGCGGCCGGACGATGACGCCCTGACGCAACAACGCCTCATAGAGGCGCGCGGCATCACCCACCTCGACGCACAGGAAATTGCCCACCGACGGGAGGACGCCCAGACCGTGATCGCGGAGGGCCGCGGCGAGCGTGGCGCGATCGGCGGCGTTCACCGCACGCATCCGTTCCACATGGGCCTTGTCCGCCAGCGCCGCCACGGCCGCTGCCTGGGCCACGATATTGACGTTGAACGGCTGACGCAGGCGGTTCATGAGCTCTGCGAGCGCCGGGTCGGACACGGCATAGCCGACCCTGAGGCCGGCGAGCCCGTGGATCTTGGAGAACGTCCGCACAACCACGAGATTCGGGTGACGGGCCAGGAACCCACAGCCGTCCGGGTAGTCCGGCTCGGTCACGTACTCGAGATAGGCCTCGTCCAAGACCACGATCGTCGATGCCGGCACCGCGGCCAGAAAACCTGCGAGCTCCTCTCGGCCAAACCACGTACCAGTCGGGTTGTTGGGGTTGGCCAAAAACACCATACGCACGCTCGGGCTCAAGGCGTGCGCCATGGCATCGAGGTCATGGGCGTAGGCGCGCGATGGCACCTGGATCATATGCGCCCCTATCCCACGCACGCTGATCGCGTAGGCCGCAAAGGCGTGCTCGTCACACAGCGCGGTCTCACCTGGACAAAGAAAGGTGCGGGCGATAAGTTCCAGGACGTCATTGGATCCGTTGCCGAGCGTGATCTGGCGCTCCGACACCGCGAGGCGGTGCGCCAACGCACGCTTCAAGGCAAAACCGCCGCCGTCGGGATAACGCTCCATCTGCGCCAAGGCCGCCGCAGCCGCCGCTTTGGCCTTTGCCCCTGGCCCGTAGGGGTTCTCGTTCGAGGCGAGCTTGATCGCCCCGGTCACGCCCAGTTCGCGCTCCAGTTCCTCTATGGGCTTGCCCGGTTGGTAGGGCACCAGGCCGCGAACGCCAGGCGCCGCCAGGATCACGGGGTCACATGCCATCGCCATCACACTCTCCGTTCTCGTCAGGGCTGCGCCCCGTTAGACCGCCTGGGGGTAAGAGCCAAGGCGTCGTACGACCCCGCCGCGCTGCTCGAGTTCGGCCAACGCCTCCTCGATCACCGGGTCCTTCTCGTGGCCTGCGATATCCACGAAAAACACATACTCCCACAAGGCCCGCTGCGCAGGCCGCGACTCGATGCGCAAAAGGCTTATGCCACGCCGCGCGAACGGTTCGAGCAGCGCATGCAGGGAACCCGGGGTATGGGGGGCGGTCAGCAACAGGCTGGTCTTGTCTTGCCCGCTCGGCCCCACGGCATGCCGGCCGATCACAAAAAACCGCGTGGCGTTGTCGGGGGCGTCCTCGATGTTCGCCGCCAGGATCGGCAGGCCCCAGTGGGCGGCTGCCTCGCGCGAGGCAACCGCCGCCAGATGCGATTCCGAGGCCGCGCGCCGCGCCGCCTCGGCATTGTTCGATACCGCCACCTGCTCACAATGGGCAAGATGCCGTTCTATCCATCCGCGACACTGGGCCAGGGCCTGGGGATGGGCGGCGACGTGCGTGATCTCGTCTAACCCCTGCGCGCGCGCCAGCAATTGATGGTGGACCCGCAACACCACCTCGCCCACGATCACGAGCGGCGAACGCATGAGCAGGTCGTGCGTATGATTGACGATCCCCTCGGCCGAATTCTCCACCGGGACGACGCCGAAGTCCGCGGCCTTGGCGGTCACCGCACGGAACACCTCGGCGATGGTGGCCTGCGGCAAGGCCGCCACCGCACCCCCGAAATGCTTGCGCAGGGCGCCTTCCGTAAAGCTCCCCTCGGGCCCGAAATACGCCACGGTCAAGGCCTGCTCCAGGGCCAGACAAGACCCCATGATCTCCCGGAAGATACGCAGCACGTCCTCTTCGGGCAGCGGCCCCTGGTGGCGCGCACGCACGCGCGCCAACACCTGCCGTTCGCGCTCTGGGCGATAGAACATCGTATCGCCGCAGGCCTCCTTGACGCGCGCGATCTCCTGCGCGGTCCGCGCGCGGTCCGCCAGCAGGCTCTGGATCTGCTCGTCTATGGCGTCTATGCGGGCACGGCGCTCATCCAGTCGCCACTCGGGATCGTCGGGACGCTCGGACATGGCTTCAGGTCGAGATTCTGCGCGCCGACATCACGCCCGGAATGGTCGCAATCTCGTCATACACCGCATCGGGAAGCGCGCTGTCGAGATCGACGAGCGTGTAGGCGAGATCGCCGCGCGATTTATTGACGAGGTTATGGATATTGAGTCCGGCGCGAGCCATGGAGGTCGAGATCTGTCCAACCATATTGGGCACATTGGCATTGGCCACCACCAGCCGGCACACCCCTTCCCGCGCCACCACGACCTCAGGAAAGTTCACCGCGTTGCGGATGTTGCCATTCTCCAAAAAATCGCGTAGCTCTTCGGCCACCATGATCGCGCAATTGTCCTCGGCCTCCTGGGTCGATGCGCCAAGGTGCGGCAGTGCCACCACCTTCGGGTGGTTCTTCACACGGTTGGTCGGGAAATCACACAGATAGGCGTGCAGGCGCCCGGCATCCAGGGCGGCGACCAGGGCGTTATCGTCGACCACCCCCTCACGCGCGAAGTTGAGCACGGTCGCCGTGGGCTTAAGCAGCCCTACGGTCTCGGCATTAATCATATGGCGTGTGGCATCAACGAGCGGCACATGAAAGCTCACGAAGTCCGCCTCGCGCAGGAGCGCCGCCACGCTAGCGGCCTTCTGGACCTCCGCCGACAGCTGCCAGGCCCCCTCCACCGTCAGTTCGGGATCGAAGCCGATGACCCTCATGCCAAGCGAAAGGCCGGCATGGGCCACCAACCGCCCGATCGCGCCCAGACCCACGACCCCCAGGACCCGTCCCGGCAGCTCGAACCCGGCATAGGCCTTCTTGCCGGCCTCCACGGCGCGGCTGATCTCGGCATCGCTCCCCTTAAGCGTGGCCGCGAACTCCCACGCCCCGCGCAGGTTGCGCGCCGCGATCAGAAGCCCGGCGACCACCAACTCCTTCACGGCATTGGCATTGGCGCCCGGGGCGTTGAAGACCGGCACGCCACGCTGGCTCAATGCCGCCACCGGGATGTTATTCACCCCGGCCCCCGCGCGCCCCACGGCCTTGAGGCGCGCCGGCAGCGGCATGTCGTGCATCTTGAACGAACGCAGCATGATGGCATCCGCATCCTCGATATCGGCGCCCACCTGAAAGCGTTTGGCATCGAAACGCGCAAGGCCGAGCGGCGAAATCTGATTCAGCGTCCGGACCTTGAACATCAGCCGCGTCTCCGCGCGAAATCCCGCATGAAGTCGACGAGCGCCGCCACCCCCTCTTCCGGCATCGCGTTGTAGAGACTGGCGCGCATACCGCCCACGGAACGGTGCCCCTTCAACTGGAGCAGGCCCGCGGCCTTGGATTCCTTCAAAAACGCCTCGTCGAGACCGGCGTCTTTCAGGGTGAACGGGACATTCATCCACGACCGGCAGGCCTTGGCCACGGGACAGATGTAAAACCCGCCCGAGCCCTCGATGGCGTCATACAGGAGCCGTGCCTTGCGCTCATTGATGCGCGCCATGCCGGCAAGACCGCCCTGTTCTTTGAGCCAGTCGAAGACCAGACCGGCCATGTAGATGGGGAAGGTCGGCGGGGTGTTGTACATCGACTCATTGTCGGCGTGGATCCGGTAATCGAGCATGATCGGCATGCCCGGAAGCGCCTGACCCACGAGGTCCTCGCGCACGATCACCACGGTCAGGCCCGACGGTCCGATGTTCTTTTGCGCGCCCGCATAGATGAGACCGAAGCGGCTCACATCGACCGGCCGCGACAGAATGGTCGAGGACATGTCCGCGACCAGCGGTACCGCGCCGGCGTCGGGGATGAATGGGAACTCCACCCCGCCTATGGTTTCGTTGGGGGTGTAATGGAGGTAGGCGGCCTGCGGGTCGAGCCGCCAGTCACTGACTGCGGGGATGTCCGTGAAGCCGCTGGCCTCGCCGCTTGCCACGACATTCACCTCGCCAAAGCGTCGCGCCTCGGCAATGGCCTTCTTGGACCATTCACCGGTATGGAGGTAATCGGCGCGGGTTTTGCCGCGCAACAGGTTGATAGGCACCATGGCAAACTGCAGGGATGCGCCGCCCTGAAGGAACAGGACCTTGTAGGTATCCGGGATACCCATAAGTGTACGCAGCGACGCCTCGGCGCGCGCTGCGATATCCAGAAACTCCTTGCCCCGGTGACTCATCTCCATGACCGACATACCGCTACCATGCCAGTCGACAAGCTCCTCCTGGGCCTTGCGCAGCACCGCCTGCGGCATGACCGCAGGTCCCGCCCCGAAATTAAAGATCCGCGCCATCGTCATCTCCCGCATCCATCGCCTGCGTTTCCGTCCCGACCTCGCCACCCAGAGCGGCGGTCTCCTCGATCTTCTCCACGCTCACCAAACGCTCGTTGGCGTCGAGCCCCATCAGTCGCACCCCCTGCGTGTTGCGGCTTTGCAGGGATATCTCCCGGGCACACATACGGATCAGGCTTCCCGTGTCGGTGATCATCATGACCTCGTCGTCGTCGCCTGCCAGCACCGCCCCCACGATCGCGCCGTTACGCTCGGTCACCTGCATGGATATGACGCCCTGACCGCCGCGATTATGGCGCGGGAACTCGGAGAATGGCGTGCGCTTGCCATAGCCGTTGGCACTCGCCACCAGCACCACCTGATCCCCCGCCGCCGGGTCGGCGATCATCAGCGACACCAGCCGTTGGCCCTTGCGCAGGCTCAAACCCCGTACCCCGCGGGCGTTGCGGCCCATGGAGCGTACATCGCTTTCCTGAAAGCGCACGGCCTTCCCGGCATCACTGAAAAGAAGAATATCACTATTGCCGTTGGCAATGCCCGCGCCCACCAGCACGTTGCCATCGACCAGATCTATGGCCACGATCCCGCTCGTGCGCGGGCGCGAGAAATCGGCGAGCGGTGTCTTCTTCACGGTCCCGTCGGAGGTCGCCATGAATACCGACTTGCCTTCCTCGAATGCCGCAAGCGGCAGGATCGCAGTGAGCTTCTCGCCTTCTGCGAGCGGCAGGAAATTCACGATCGGCCGCCCCTGGGCCCCATGCCCGGTCTGCGGCAGGTCATAGACCTTCAGCCAATAGGCCTTGCCGCGGTTCGAGAAACACAGCACCGTGTCGTGGGTGTTGGCAACCACCAGGCGATCCACGAAATCCTGCTCGCGCATGCGCCCGAAGCTGCGTCCCTTGCCCCCGCGTCGCTGTGCCCGGTAATCGGCCAGCGGCTGGCATTTCGCATAGCCGGCATGCGACAAGGTGACGACCACCGTCTCCTGGGCGATTAGGTCCTCGCGACTTAGGTCGAGCCGCCCGGCGAGGATCTCGGTGCGCCGCTCGTCTCCATACTGGGCCTTGATCGCGGCGAGCTCCTCGGCGATGACGGCCATAAGCCGCGCCTCACTACGCAGGATTTCGGACAGACCCTCGATTTTGCGCAGGATCTCCTGATACTCCTCGTGGATCTTGTCCTGCTCCAGGCCCGTCAGGCGGTGGAGGCGCAGATCCAGGATGGCCTGGGCCTGGGTGTCGGTCAGTACATAGCGGTCTTCGCGCAGGCCGACGTCGGCCGGCAGGCCCTCCAGGCGCGAATGGGGGCCAGCATGGCGCAATAAATCGGCTACGAACCGCGCCGACCAGGGACGGCCGAGCAGCGCCTGACGGGCAGTCGCCGGGTCCGGCGCGGCCTTGATCAGGGCGATGATGGCGTCGATATTCTCGAGCGCGACCGCGAGACCCTCGAGGATATGGGCGCGCTCGCGCGATTTGCGCAACTCATAGAGCGTACGCCGCGTGACGACCTCGCGGCGGTGGCTCAAAAAGGCCTTCAGGATTTGCGGGAGACTCAGAAGGCGCGGCTGACCGTCCTCGAGGGCCACCATATTGATCCCGAACACAGTCTGCAGGGCCGTCTGCTGATAGAGATTGTTCAGGATGACCTCGGCATTCTCGCCGCGCTTTAGCTCGATCACCATGCGCATGCCCGATTTGTCGGACTCATCGCGCAGCTCCGCGATGCCCTCGAGCCGCCCTTCCTTGACGAGTTCGGCGATCTTTTCGAGCAAACGGGCCTTGTTCACCTGATAGGGGAGCTCGTTTACGATCAGCGCCTGGCGATGTCCGGGGCGTTCCTCCTCGATCTCCACGCGGGAGCGCACATAGATCTTGCCGCGTCCTGTGACATAGGCCTCGCGGATCCCGGCGTTGCCATTGATGATCGCCGCCGTCGGAAAGTCCGGACCTGGGATGTAGGCCATCAGGGCCTCGACCGAGAGGTCGGGGTTTTCGATCAACGCCAGGAGGGCGTTTATGACCTCAGAGAGGTTGTGCGGCGGGATGTTGGTCGCCATGCCGACCGCGATCCCCGAGGAACCGTTGACAAGCAGATTCGGTATGGCGGTGGGCAGCACCGACGGCTCATGTTCCGACCCGTCGTAGTTCGGCGTAAAGTCCACCGTCTCCTTGTCGAGATCGGCGAGCAGCTCGTGGGCCACGCGCGCCATACGGATCTCGGTGTAACGCATGGCCGCCGGGGCATCGCCGTCCACCGACCCGAAATTCCCCTGGCCGTCGACCAGCGGGTAGCGCATCGAGAAGGTCTGGGCCATGCGCACGATGGTGTCGTAGACCGCCGTGTCCCCGTGTGGATGGTATTTACCGATGACATCACCCACCACGCGTGCCGACTTCTTGTACGGGCGATTCCAGTCGTTGCCCAGTTCACGCATGGCAAAGAGCACACGTCTATGGACGGGCTTCAGGCCGTCGCGCACATCCGGGAGGGCGCGCCCCACGATCACGCTCATGGCGTAATCCAGGTAGGACTGACGCATCTCCTCCTCAAGATTGACGGGAATGGTTTCTTTGGCGAATTGATCCATCGGGTTTGGGCCGCGCGGCGGCCTTAGGACCTCTATAAAGGAGCACTCAAAAGTGGTCGCCCAGCATACCACAAAGGGCCTTTACGCCAAAGATGGGGTATGCGCCGCCAGCCATTCTCCATGGGGCACCGACCATGGATATCCGGTAGCGCGCCCGTCTGCGGGTAGAGGCCCCAATGACGGGCCCAGCGGCTCATGTACGGGAATTCCTGCACCGCCACCGGGTGTTTCGGGCCTTATGGCCTCACATTCAGAATGGCTGATGGCCGCGGCTCCGCCAATCCGGCCGCAAGCGATCACCGCCCATGCACCCGGATTCTCTCGACCTGAGCGGGGCGTGGAGGGTGACACCGGCGAGATCGCGGGGCCGGACATCGAATGGGGTCGATCAAAGGCCCGCGCCACCCGACGGTCGACCGGCCTCACCTGACGAAAGCTCTTCCGGCACCTGGCGCGGATTCGCCCAATCTGGCCTTAAGCGCTGTGCGCGATACCCAGCAATCGGCGACCCCCCCCTCCCTTGCAGGCCTAGTACCCTAGGTGCGATCGATCGTGCGCGTGTGGTGGGTCTGCGCCATTATGCCATCGCCCGCTCGTTAGCGAGGAGCACCACGCATAATCCCGACCCGCGCCCAATGGCATAATCGCACCTTTCCGATAATACCAAAAAGAATGCACGGATCGGCAACTACCGCGACGCGCACCAGAAATGGCGTGCGAGCGGGGAACCGCCCCCGTCCGAGCCCCGACTTCCCGGAACCGGCCGTCCGGTCGCTTACCACCCCAACATCCCGCAACTGCCCGGCATGCTCCAGCGCCTCGAGGCCCGCGCCGGACGCCGGGCCCAAGAGTCCTCGGCCGAGTCGGCTACGGCTCGGAAGAGAACCTGAAGGCCCTAAGATGCCAATCACATCCGCGGTTAGGGCGCCACACGAGCGGCTCACGGATCGGCCGGACCCAAGCGGTGGGGGAATCTCCCGTCATCCGGGTCATGCACCAGAGTCTTTATAAGTAAGGCGCATGGAAGCGCCGCTGCCGGCGGCGTCAACGGTTGGTGGGGTGTTCTATTACACCCAGAGGTGCGAGGCCTCGAGGTGCGAGGCCTCCGACAATTCCGGTTGTGAGGATTACGGCAGGCGCACGGCACATGGTATCTCTGTACCGCCGCAACCTCCTCAAACGCAAGGCGGTGGTGGGCTGATCCGGTCCGCAGGGCCCCGTTCCGCTATTCTTCCCCTCGTGTGCCCAGGCGCCGCCCTGTTTCCCATGCGGACCCCAAAACGGTTACCGGGACGGGCCCCTAGGAGGCTCTCGGATATCCACCCACGACGAGGTCACGACGTGCTGTGCGGGATGCGCGCGACGGCACGAGGGCATGGTCCGCGGATGTTCACAATAGTGGCCAGGCTGGACACGGGCCACGACCGACGCCCTCCCGCTCTAACACTGTGGATTCGGGTATGGCACCGCCGGGAATGGTGGGGAACTGCTGGATGATGCGCTACAGGTGTCCGCCTGACTAACGACTCAGGGTATAACCTGCCGTCCATTCCGGACCGTCGCAGCGGATGGTTTCTTGATAACCTTCGCGCGACCGGGAAGGGTGTGACCGTTTGCGGCCCTCAAGAATCGCATCGCGATTCAACGCAGGCCCGCGGATTTGCGCCAACGCCTGAGCGTGGCGAGCCGCCAGTGCATATAGAAACGGACTAGCGCCGGGGCCTTACGGTTCTCCAGCAAGCCCTTCACCCGCGCCCGCATATCGGCCAGACGCATGTCCTTTACAAACGAATTTCCATCGTGGCAATAACTGCAATAGTCGCTACCCGCCCGATACTTCTTGTCATAGATGACCGGCATACCGCAACTCTGGCAACGCGTCCGTTCTGCTATCCACTGCTTCTTCAACGCTGCCGCCAATGCCTTGAAGCTCATTCTCATATCCGTACCCAGTCTGATGCCACGACCCAAAACCACGCATCGCGGACCGTAAACACCATGGACGGCCCGCGCTATCGGCATGCCCTGTGGCGCTAGGATAGCAGTCCGGACGGCCGCCCGGCCAGACATGCCCTAGGACCCGCCGCCTCGCGCCCACCCCGGGGCGCACCAGACTCGATCCCATCATCACATACCGCCGCCACCGCAAACCAGGTACGCGCACTCCAGTCGGACCAGGACGCGCGCGCTGTCCGGCGGAATGGAGCCCATACCGTCTGCGCAAATTTGCTAGACTGCGCTGCTAAAAGGGGCAGTAACCAAAACGCGAACGGGGCGCAAGGGGGGTAAGTGAATCACAGCGATAATGGCGGGAAATCACCACCGAACCCCGGGCCGCCCGGCCAAGACGACCGCCCCAGCCTTCTCGGGCAGCAGGCGGTGCGGGCGGCAAGCCTCGGCATGTTCCTCGACGGCTTTGACCTTAGTATCATGGCCATTGCCTTGCTACCACTGCGCGCTCAATGGCATCTGGGGACCGGGGCGATCGGGAACCTCATGGCCGCCGCACTCATCGGATCGCTGCTCGGCGGCCTTATCGGCGGCCGTCTAGTCGATCGCTTCGGGCGTCGCGCCCTACTCCTCCCCAATGTCGCCCTGTATGCCCTTGGCGCCATCGCCAGCGCCCTCAGCCCGAACCTTGCGACCTTGTGGATCGGCCGCTTTGTGGTCGGGCTCGCAGTCGGCATGGATTACCCGCTGGTGGCCACGGTCGTCGCCGAATACAGCGGCGAAAGCGACCGCGGGCGGGGGTTTGCCGGCATCAACGTCGCCTGGTATCTCGGGGCCTTCGCCTCGACGCTGTTGGGGCTTGCGCTGCTAGGTCTCGGGCCCGACTCCTGGCGCTTCATGCTCGGCGCGGCCTTGCTACCGGCGCTGGTCTTACTGTGGCTGCGCCGCCGCATCCCGGAATCGCCGCGCTGGCTCATGCGCCGCGGATCGCAGGGTGCAGCGCGCGAGGCCTTGCAGCGACTGCGTCCAGCATTGAGCGAAGCCCAGGCCACGGACGTCCTGGCGCGTTTCTCCGGGGCCATGCGCCGTACCACCATCCTTTTCCAGCGTCCCTGGCGCAAACGGCTGGCCTTGAGTCTCATCCCCTGGACCTGTCTTGACATCGTCGGTCTCGGCATCGGTCTCTACTTCCCGCTAATCCTGCGCATGCAAGGACTGGCCGGCAACAACACCGCCGCCGCCGGCATCAATGCCGCATTCCTGCTGGTCTCGACAGCCGGTATCCTGTTCATCTACCGGCGTCTTGACCGTTGGGGCCGCATCCCGCTGCAGACCGCAGGATTCGGGCTCATGGTCGTTGGTCTGCTGTTGTTCGCCTTCGGTATCGCGGCCCATGAAGTGGTGAGCGTCTACGCCGGGTCCGCGGTCTATTCCCTGGGGACCGGTATCGGTCCAGGGGTTACCGCCATGGCCCTGTCCGTCGAGATATTTCCGACCGAACTCCGCGCCAGCGCAGGGGGGCTTGCGACCGCGGTCTCGCGGCTTGGCGCGGCGTTCTCGGCGATTATCTTTCCGCGCCTGGAGGCCGCCTGGGGACTGCCCGTCGTCCTCATACTCATGGCCGGCGTCTCGCTCATTGGCGCCGGGGTGACGCGTGGCTGTCCGGTGGAGCCCGCCGGACACACCCTCGAGGCCCTAGAGGACCATGGGCGCTAAGGGCACGCCCGCTGCCCGGCGCCGACGGCCTGCGACCCGCCTCGCAACACCGGCCGTGGCACTACTCATCCTGGCCGGCTGTGCCCGGCCTTCGGCATCGGCACCCACCACATCCATGCCCGCGATCACGCCGGGGCCGCCCCTAGGGATCGTACACGAGGGTTGGCACACCGGTCTGATCGTGCCCGAGGCCGAGTTGACCGGCGTCTTGAGGTCCCTACGGGTCCGGCTCGCGGCGGCGCCCTTCGTGGTCATCGGCTGGGGGCAACGCCGTTATTACATGGCCCGCGACCCGGGCCTCCTGACGGGCCTTGCCGCCCTGTTTCCGTCGGCAAGCGTCATCCACGTCCGGCCCTGGCGACCCGGACCGGGCTATCGATCATCGCGACACCGTACATGGCTACACCTGCCAGCCGGCGGCTGGCGAGGCTTGCGTGTCTTTCTCGATCGGGCACTTGCGCATCCCCACGGCCATCTCCAGGCCCTGGGGGCGCACGGCCGCCGTGGGCTTTTTTTTGCGTCGACCGAGACCTATGACGCCTTCCACACCTGCAACACCTGGACCATGCAAGCCTTGCATGCCGCGCGGCTGCCGGCTACCAGCACCGATGTGCTGTTTGCCGGTCAGGTCAGCAGTGCCTTGCATGTCGCCCCCCTGCGCCGCTTCCAGACTACACTCATGATCACCCCTGGACACAACTCGTCATCTTGACAACGGCCCATTAGCCGCCCGCTGAAAAGCCGATCCGCTCGCGGCTGCCACGGACATGCGGGTATTTCCAACATCCGCCGTTCTGGAAAACGCGTAAGACGCCAGCGCGCTCATATGAATGGCACGCCATACCACGGCGATCCGCGAAGGTACGAATCGGCGGGCCGCCACCACGTTCGCTGACGCATGGCCATTGCGTGTGGCCCAAATCCCTACCCCGATACACGTTCATAAGGGGTCTCGAAACCAGTTCTTGGGTCCTTAAAGCCTTCCGTTTCGCGTCACCCTTGAGGGGAGCCCTCTGGGGCCGTCAAAACCGCCGCAAACCGGTGCCGGGGCTCGCTTTGTCGGGTTAAGGGGTGAAAATACTCTGCGGTTTTTTAGCGCCATCGACGGACCGCCGAGCCTACACCGGCTTGACAAATATGGCGCGATCGCCGAGGTTTACAGTTTGGGTGCCCATATCCGGCAAGTCGAGAGTCCATTTTGAGACCGGCCTCGCGACCCCACGAGCCTCGTCACGGGAGTCTTTCACCATGAACGAAGACCTCGATCCCTTCGGGCGACACGCGGCCCATCTTCTGCGCGCCGCGCAGAAGTATGTTTCGGACATCGACGATCAACTGATCGCGGCCTTTCAGCGTGGACTCTTTCGGCACGCCGGCCCCGAGGATGTCATAACCCTTCTGACGCCGGAGCAGTTCGCGCACACACAGACAAGACCGCTCACGCAATTGCGCCATCTCCTCGATCCCGACCTCGACCGCGACATCCATGAGCAGGAGGCGATTGCCACAGGGCAGATCTACAGTTTCCTCGGCATTAAAACGAGCTGGCTCGTCGACTCCTACGCACTCTATCTGGAACGGCTCCTGCAGCGCCTCGGCCCCTGGATTGGCGCGCCCGATAAGCGCGTACGCATCCGTTCGGCCGTGACGATGCGCGTGATGGCCAATCTCCACGCCCAGATACATGGCCGGGAGGTGCTCGCACGCGCGGAGCAAGAGGCGGTCGCGCGGATATCCGGTCTACTCCAAGGCGCCATGGCCTTCAATGATCTCGTGCGGCAGACCCTGAATCACCTGACAACCCTGCCCGGCATGGTTGCCGGCACCTTCGCGCGCCCCGATAGCCGCGGTGACATCCAGTATGAGATCGTGGTCGGAGAAACGATGGAGCGCCACGCGCCCTCCCTGATCGCCCACAACCTCGTCCCGACCATCCGCGACGACGACCCGCGCGGCCTCGGCCCCTCGGGCCGCGCGTGGCGCTCCAATCAGATCCAACAGGCGCTCGTCATCGCTTCCGACCACACCTTCGCTCCCTGGCATGAGTACGCGCGCAAGCTTGGCTATGTCTCCCAGGCCACCATTCCCCTGGCCGACCGCGCCGGCTGCCCGCGCGCACTCCTGACCTTGTATCATAGCTGGCCCGGATATTTCAGCGTGCCGCGCCGGATCAATCTATTGACACACATACGCGCCGGACTCGAGACGGTGATCGCCCAGGGCGCAGCCTCGGGACACGTCATAAGCCATCCTGCGCGCATCGCCTACCGTGAGACGCTAAGCCGCGGCGACCTCGTGATGCTCTACCAACCGATCATCGATCTGCGGTCAGGCGGCCTCGCAAAGGTCGAGGCGCTGGCGCGTCTCGACCGGCACGATGGCAGCTACGCCACTCCTGCTGACTTCCTCGCGGCGTTCGGCGAACATGAACTACGGCAACTCTTCGCGCTGGGCCTGCGTCAGGCACTCCGTGACCTGCGCGATTGGCAGGACCATGGCCTTGTCACATCGGTGGCCATAAACCTGCCGACACAGGCATTCGTCGATGATGAATATCTGCGCATAGCCGGTGACATCCTACGCGATTCGGCCATAGAACCGGAACGTATCACGCTCGAACTTCTCGAAAACGGCGAGATCGACAACAAGCAGGCCCGCACCAAGCTGCTTCCGCAATGGAAGGCACTCGGCGTGCAACTTGCGCAAGACGATCTCGGATCGGGATACAGTTCACTCATCCGCATGGAACAATTAGGCGTGGATGACGTCAAGATCGACCACGGTCTCGTGCGTGCCGCCGCGCAAGCGCCACACAAGGCGCTGCGCTTCATCTATCACCTCACGCATCTGGCGCACGACGTCGGCATTCGCGTGACCGTCGAGGGCCTGGAGACTGACGGCCTCATAGAGGTCGCCGCCATCCTCGGGGCCGACTTCGGGCAAGGCTATGCCATCGCGCGTCCCATGACCGCAAACCACATCAGGCGCTGGAGGCACGCACCGCTTGCGATAGAGCCCCGCCACCCGCGTACCGCACTCGGCGCCTACGCGGCCATGATCCTACGTAACGCGCTCATGATCCTGGCTGGAACACGGTCTGAATTCTTGCGCGCCGTCCTCTCCGAGCCGAGCGGACTCGCCTATTACCTACAGGCGCATGACCTTGACGACACCCCCCTCGGCCGTGCGCATGCGCGCCTTCTTGACTGCGCGCAGGCCGGCGCCGATTCCGCGGGTTATGGGGATGCCCACCAAGCCGTGGAAGCCTTGCTGCGCGCCCACATCATGACGGAAGCCTCGATGGTACCAGCCTCCCGGTCCCGCTCTGCGGCCCGCCAGGGAGCCAGCCGCCGACAGGCCGCGCAGACGACGCGACGGGGCGCTACGGCGCGCACCAATCCGCAGCTACGCCAAGGTCGGCGGTCTGCGCGGCCATCGTGACGATACACTAGCCCGACGCGGCGCGCTCCCGAAGGGTTATGCGCCCGGCGCATGCACAGGCCATGATGCGCGTGCCGGAGACGAAACGGCCTCGTCATCATCGCCATCCCAAGAAACAGGGAAGCACCACCATGCCACCTCGTTCCGACCGCGGCCATAGCGCCGCATGCCTTCTATATGGAAGCCGGCAGGCCTCGCGTCGCTTCCCTTTGCATCCATAAACGACGTCGTGCCAGAAAGGCGCATGACATGCGGATGTCATCAGGCCTTAATGCTCGCGTAAAACGCACCCGGCATGATAGATGTGTCCTGAAGAAAGCTTGTGGCTTTGCGCGCCAGGACCGCGGTGCCAGGGAACGGCAATGGGGGCGCAGGGACGCGCGGCTTGATGATTTCCACCAATATCGCGCCTTACAGTGAACCGTACACCCGCCAGGACCTGCCCCCCCGCGAACCCTTGACCTCGAACCACATCGCGCCAGTCGGCACCCACAGGCGATGGACAGGACTCGGGCGGGGTATGTCGGAACGGATCTGCCGCGTGATCGTCAGCGCTTATGGAATGGTGATGTGGCGGCACGCGAACCCGGGATCGACCGGCGCACGATATAGGGACTACACCGGCATGAGGCCGGCAAATGATCGCGCGGACCTGCGAGCGCTCCGGCCGCGAGATCGGGTGCCGCATGGTAGCGATCCAACCGGCCCACACTACGGGCGATGATCGCCTCTATAGGTTAAAAGGGCGTGATTGATCGCACCCAGACGCAGGCCCACAACCAGCATCACCGGAAGGTCGAGGGCGCGTGCGAGATCAGTAAAGCCCTTGGTGGCCGTCAACGGCCCCAGAACCGCAAGCGGCCTCGACTCCGAGCCGGTCCACCCCGCCGCGATACCTCCTGCACGACACGCACGGCCACCGCCAGATCCACGGCAGGGCCGCCTACGCGGCCGCGAAGTACGGGGCGAGGCCGGCCCTATACGATGCACCCCTGCACGCGCGCGCCGGCACACTGGCCCGCCGCTGCGCCTCGACGTCCTCGTAGACCCTGCCCTCGACCATGCCCGGGGCTATGGGCTTCAGTCCCGAGACCCGGTCACCCCGCTTGGCATAGCCCAAGGGCCGAGGTCCGCAAACGAGCGTCTTTCCTGTGCCGGTATCCGTGCCCGTCACAAAGACGCCGCTCGCGATAAGCGCCTATCGGCTCATCACGCGCGCGGGCACCGCACGCACCCCCATGCCTGCCTTATTCACACCCCGACCTCCGCGATACGAAAGCCCACAGACTCCCCCGCCCGGAACGGGACCAGGGTATCGTCCATACCGGCCGGCGCAAGGTCGATCGCGGCTGCCACCGGCCACGACTCTTCGATGAGCGTGATGCGCTCGCGGTTTGCGGCCAGTCCGTAGAAAGCCGGACCGTGGAGACTCGCGAAGCCCTCGAGCTTTGCAAGCGCACCGGCCGCCTTAAAGACCTCGGCATAGAGCTCGATACCGGCATGCGCAGTGTAGACGCCCGCACACCCGCACGCCGCCTCTTTCGTGCGCCGCACGTGGGGGGCGCTATCGGTACCAAGAAAGAACTTGGGGCTCCCCGAGATCGCAGCGGCCACCAAGGCCTCGCGATGACGCTCGCGCTTTAGGACCGGCAGGCAATAGGCGTGCGGACGGATGCCGCCATGGAACATGGCGTTGCGGTTCAAGAGCAGATGATGGGCGGTGAGGGTCGCGGCCACCGTGGCCGGCGCGGCCATGACGAATTCCACCCCATCGCGGGTGGTGACATGCTCAAGCACAATCTTGAGGTTCGGGAAGCGCGCAACGATCCTCTGGAGTATGCGGTCGATGAAGACCGCCTCGCGATCGAAGACGTCGACTGCGGAATCGGTGACCTCGCCATGCACAAGCAACGGCAAACTTAAGGCCTCCATGGCGGCGAGCGCATCGTCACACCGTCCGATGTCGGTCACACCGAAGTCCGAATGGGTCGTGGCGCCGGCCGGGTAATACTTCACGCCATGAACGAAACCGCTGGCTCGGGCCCGCTCGATCTCGGCCACTGGCGTATTGTCGGTGAGATACAGCGTCATCAAAGGCTCGAAGGCCGATCCCGCCGGTCGCGCCGCCAGGATCCGTTCGCGATACGCGCGGGCCTCGGCCACGGTACGCACCGGCGACTTCAGGTTGGGCATTACAATGGCGCGCGCGAAACGCCGCACGGTATCTGGCAGCACCGCGCGCAGCAAGGCCTCGTCGCGCAGATGGACATGCCAGTCGTCAGGGCGTATCAGCGTAAGCGACACGGGAGTTCTCTCGAGGTTGATGCCATGCGCCCGTGGCCGGCCTGGTCTTGCGGTCGGCGAGCGCTCCTGCCCCTTCCGCGGGCCTGTCGTCATGATACGCGCGCCTTGGCCCTCGGGCACGCCGGCCTCCACCACGCGGCGCACGGGCTAGGTGACGCCCAGATGGCGCGCATGGAAGGCCATATGGTCGCCTATGAAACTTGCGATGAAAAAATAGCTATGGTCATACCCCTCATGCCAGCGCAGGGTGAGCGCCCCGCCACCCAAACCCTCGAGCCATTGGGTCTTTAGCTCGCGCTCGAGATAGGGGTCACCGCCACCCTGATCCACAAGCATGGGCGCGAGCGCCTGACTCTCGCGGGCCTTCAGGAGCGCCACGGTATCGTAATCCCGCCAACGCGCCTCATCGGACCCGAGATAGACCCCAAAGGCCTTTTGGCCCCAGGGGGTGCGGCTCGGGGCGCACACCGGGGCAAAAGCCGACAGCGAACGGTAACGGTGCCCATGACGCAGACCGATGGTCAGGGCCCCATGCCCGCCCATGGAGTGACCGCACAAGGCCTGGCAGTTGCCATCCACGGGGAACGATGCGGCAACCAGGGCCGGGAGCTCTTCTGCGACATACTGGTGCATCCGATAGTGGCGACTCCAAGGCTCCTCGGTCGCGTCCACGTAAAATGATGCACCACTGCCGAGGTCCCAATCGCGTGTCTCGTCCGGGATACCCGTGCGCCGCGGGCTGGTATCGGGCGCGACCAGGGCAAGTCCCCACTCCGCGGCGTAACGCTGCGCCCCGGCCTTGATCATGAACGTCTCCTCGGTACACGTGAGGCCCGCCAGAAAATAGACGACGGGGACACGCCCGGTGACGGTCTGCGGGGGCAGATAGATCGAGAAACGCATGGGGCCATGACAGCTCTCCGAGGCATGCTCATAGCGCGCCACACGGCCGCCAAAGCACGCATGTTCCTCCAGAATCTTCAGATTTGCGGTCATGGTCGTCTAGTACGTCAGCACAGTTCGAATCGACTCACCCCGACGCATGAGATCGAAAGCGGTATTGATTTCGGCAAGCGGCAGGGTGTGCGTAATCAGGTCGTCGATATTGATCTTGCCCTCCATATACCAATCGACGATCTTCGGGACATCGGTACGCCCACGGGCACCCCCGAATGCTGAGCCCCGCCAGTTGCGTCCGGTCACAAGCTGAAAGGGGCGCGTCCTGATCTCCTCGCCGCTCGCCGCCACCCCTATGATGATGCTCGTACCCCAGCCCTTATGACAACACTCCAGGGCTTGGCGCATGGTCGTCACATTTCCTATGCATTCGAAGCTGAAATCCGCGCCACCTTTGGTGATGCTCACGAGATAGGGTACGAGATCGTCCTCCACCTCGCGCGGGTTCACGAAGTGCGTCATACCAAAGCGCTCCGCGATTGCGCGTCTACCGGGGTTGATATCGACCCCCACGATCCGGTCGGCCCCCGCCATGCGCGCCCCCTGGATGACATTCAGACCGATCCCGCCGAGACCGAACACCACGACGTTGTCGCCGGCGCGCACCCTGGCGGTGTAGATCACCGCACCTATGCCGGTCGTGACCCCGCAACCGATATAGCAGACCTTGTCGAACGGGGCATCCTCGCGAATCTTCGCAAGCGCGATCTCGGGAAGGACCGTGTAGTTGGCGAAGGTACTGGTCCCCATGTAATGGTAGAGCGGCTGCCCGCCGATGGAAAAACGACTGGTGCCGTCGGGCATTACCCCGCGCCCCTGGGTCGCGCGGATCGCCTGACAGAGATTGGTCTTGCCGCTCAGACAGTATTCGCACTCACGACATTCCGGCGTATACAACGGGATAACGTGATCGCCGGGACGAAGCGATCGGACCCCAGGCCCCACATCCACGACCACGCCCGCGCCTTCGTGCCCCAGGATGGTGGGAAAACGCCCCTCGGGGTCCCCTCCTGACAAGGTGAAGGCATCGGTATGACAGACTCCTGTCGCCTTGATCTCGACAAGCACCTCGCCGGCGCGAGGCCCGTCGAGCTGCACGGTGTCCAACACCAATGGCCGGTCGGCCGCATAAGCGACTGCTGCGCGTACCTCCATGAGCACTCCCTTATGATTAGCAGCCTGCAATCATGCCTGCCCGGCGCCGTACAGACAACCCGATCCATACGGCCGCCCGCCGTCTCGTAACATCAGCCCGGCATACGGCCGACACGCAAAGACGGCCTGCATTCCCGCGGCCCGGGGGCGATCGACGCGGCCAAACGACGCACACAAGGCCTCCAGGGCATAGGTGCCCAGGGCTTTGGGGGCTCGCGGTGAGACGGTCTCCGTGGAGACAATAGTCCGCGCATGCCTCGCCGAGGCCATCGCCGCCCAGTGGGATGGCTCACCCGCACCGAGACCGCTTGGTTTGTCTATACCCTTTCGGTCAGTGAATCCTGTCCTGAAACCGCGTACAATCGCCCTCAATAGCGAAGCAAGCCATAGAACGGCGCCAGTTGCGCGGGCCCTTCAGATGGGCCATCGCGACACCAGCGTTGTGACCCGCTAACGGATCGATTGCAACAAACGAGAGAGCCGAGGCCTATGGACTACACATGGATATTGGTCGCTGACCGGGCGCGCGCCCGAATCGTTGCTAAGCCCAACGCGGTGCCCAGCAATGGGCGCGACTGGGAAGAACTCGAACCCCTCGTGTATCCAGAGGCACGCATACCGGAGCGGGCCCTATCGACCGATAAACCCGGACGCACCTTCGATCGCAAGGGCTCCGGACGCCATGCCATGGCCACCGAGATGTCCGCGAAAGAAGAGGCCGCTTCGCGCTTTGCGAAGACTCTGGCCCGAGTCCTGGACAAGGGGCGAACCAACCACCTGTATGAATCCCTCATCCTGGTGGCCGAACCCGGCTTCCTGGGTACCCTGCAGGCCAATCTGTCGGCACAGACCGCTAAAAAGGTCATTGACAAGATCCCGAAAGATCTCACGACGCGACCACATAAGGAACTCACCCAAGATTTGCGCGCGCTTCTGCGTCCACGCGGATAGCGGCTACCCCAGACGCAGTAGCCCGAGGCCCGCAATAACCAAGGGCATTGGTCATGGCCGACCCCCGTAGACCCCATAGGGGCGTGACCACGCCCCTATGGGTCGTAAAGGGCATTGCGTATAATGCCCCAGTCCGCCCCGGTAGCTCAGTGGATAGAGCGGCCGCCTCCTAAGCGGCAGGTCGCCGGTTCAATTCCGGCTCGGGGCACCATAAAATCAAGGACTTACGAGGCGCCCTAGCGGGACACTATCGGATTTTACGACAATCCTGCGACAAATCCATCAAAAAGAGGTGTCGCATGGCGACCTACGTTCAACGTTCGGGGCCAGGTGGTAAGCGGGTCTGGCAAGCGCTTGTCCGGCGCAAGGGATACCCCCAAGCAGACCCTTGACCTTTGACACGAAGAGCGAGGCGCAGGCCTGGGCTGGTGGCATCGAGAACGCCATGCGCCGCGGGGTCTTCGTTTCCCATGCCGAGGCCGAGAACACGACCCTGGCCGATGCCCTGGACCGCTATGCGCGCGAGGTCTTGCCGACCAAAAAGAGCACGCGCCCAGTCACCTACCATGCCCGGAACGTGCGGGAAGGCTTGGGCGCCCTCTCCCTGGCCGCCATCACGTCATCGGCCCTGGCCAAGTATCGCGACCAGCAGATGGCAAAGGGGTACGCGGCGCAGACCGTCAAGCATGACCTTTCCCTCATCTCGCACGGCCTAAATATCTGCATTAAGGAATGGGGCATCGCGCTCCCTGCCGGCAACCCCGTCACGCAGGTCAAGAGGGCCGTCCTTGGCCTCCCGGCCGCGATCGCGCCTCGTCGCCGTGAATGGGCCTCTTCCAGGCCGCCAAGCGCAAGGCCGCGTCTATTGCCGGTTCGCGACTATTCGTACCGTGATCTTCCTGATCACCGGTAAGCTCGACTTCTCGCAGATCAACTTGCATATAACGGGCCAACCCACATGAACTTCGACAGAGCCGTTTATATCTGCTCCCTCTCCGCTCTGCGTCACGAAATTACGCCTCCACAGCTGCCCGCTCGCTTTTGTCGGCCGTCAAAATCGCGGCAACCTGTGCCCTTTCGGCAGCATTTCCATGCACAATCAATAGATATTTATTGGCCTTCAGTTCCGTCTCATACTTAATAATATGATGTTTCGTAAAACCCAGGGTATAGAGCCCTGCCCCCAGTGCGGATAGGCCACCCACGACTACGGCCCCTTCTCCCGCGCCCACTATCATGGATATGATAGGGCCCGCCGCCAGCAATGGGCCTATACCCGGGATAAAGAAGAAGGCGGAGCCAAATAACAAACCCCACAAACCGCCCCAGAATGCACCCAGACCGCCCCAAACCTTCATGCGGTCACCCACCGTATAAAAGCCCAGAGGCTGCTCTTCGCTATGATATCCCTTGCCAATAATAGATAATTTTTTGATGTCGACCCCGGAACGGGACAACAATTTTATTGCGTTTTCGGCTTCGATATGCGTGTTAAATATCGCGATTCCCGCATCGGGCGTTGTCTCCATCTCTATCGCCATCGCTCATACTCCTGTCCATGATTGTCTCATTGAAACGACATAATTCTCCTTAAACCCAGTGGCCATGATCGTGGGCCGCTCCTGTCGACCTTGAAGATGGCATACGATAATGGATGTCGCTTGATGGTGCAGCGGGTCGCCACTAGGATCTGATGAGGCCCGTTGACGTGCCTTTATGTGCCTCGTCCTTTGTACCATGCGGGCATACCGCTAAAGTATCGTCCCTTGGTCCGTGCGCGTCCGTGGCGCACCGGTAGCCGCGGCGCCTCCATCCACTTTTCCCACACTGACTGGCGGAGGGGCAACGGCGCACACAAGGCTGCCCCAAGACCTAGAACGGTTCGGCCGGTGGACCTTGCACGGCGCAAGCGCGGCGACCGCTGGTAGCAGGCCACATTGGGGGCCACGGCACCGCCACATCTTGGGCTATGTAGGCCGATTACGTTTTTGGCGGTGTGCCTTGAACGCGCCCCCATGAAGATTCCCGGGGGCGCGGTGACTCGCCTGATGGGTATAATCGGGCATATAGCTCTGGGCGGGGGCATTGCCTTAGTGTTCCCGGCGGGCACTCTTATGCGAACGCCGCGCGGCCAGCGGATCGTTCGTTGG
Organism: Acidiferrobacter thiooxydans; assembly: GCF_003333315.1. GTDB lineage: Bacteria > Pseudomonadota > Gammaproteobacteria > Acidiferrobacterales > Acidiferrobacteraceae > Acidiferrobacter > Acidiferrobacter thiooxydans. The sequence goes on along the minus strand of NZ_PSYR01000001.1, from coordinate 829,427 downwards.
TGGCACCGCCGCCTTTTGCGCATCTTGGGCCTCGAGTTGCGGCTCTATGGAATACCGGCGGCCGCGCCCGCCCTCATCGTCGCCAATCATATCTCGTGGGTGGAGTTCGCTGCGGTGGGTGCCGTTATACCAGGGCATTTCGTGGCGAAATCGGAGATCCGTTCGTGGCCACTGATAGGCTGGTTCGCGGGGCAAGGAGGCACCATCTACATTAAGCGCGGCGATCGCGGTGCGTCAACAATCGTCGACGCCCAAATGGTCGCGGCCCTGCGTCGGCAAGAATCGATCATCCTGTTTCCGGAAGGAACCACAAGCGATGGACAGACAGTCCAGATGTTTCATCCGCGTCTTTTTGCCGTGGCCATAGAGGCCGACGTCACAGTCCAGCCCGTAGCGCTACGGTACTCCGATTCCGCAAACCACGCTTGTCCGGCGGCCTCGTTTGCTGGCAGAGAGAAGCTGATCCACCATTTGTGGCGACTTCTACGCGAGCGCGGCACCCTGAGAGTTGAGGTTTATTTCCTTGCGCCAGAACAGTCCTTGGGGGCCTCTTCGTTGATGTTGGCCACCAATGCCAGAAATGCCATCTTACAATGTATTGAACCCGTCACAGTCCAGGATGTTGGGGCGCGCGCCGCTTGTTAGAGATAATGGCTTTGGCCTCGCCGGATCATATCCTCACGACGGTGTACAGCGACGTCGGCCGGCCGCTCGATCCCGCCGGAGCGGCCTTTGAAGTTACGACCGGCAAGGGCGTAGTCTGTCCGGAATTCGGGTTCCAGACCACAAAAGCCCCTCGAACGACCCAACTAAGCCCGATTACGGCATGATACGGGGCATCTACGCCTTCCACTTTGTCGAAATGCGGATTCCGAGCCTCGCGATTGGCGAAATCCGGGGGCAATTCACACATTCCCTAAACTCGTCATTAGTTCTTCCCCGCCGAAACCGGCTGTCATGGATATTTCCATTGGCTATCTGGACAACGCAGTTCCTCGTACTGGTTACACCGGGAAGTTCGCCACACACCCCATGGCGCACTGCTGAAGGGGGGCGGCTGGGTCGTGATGGTAAAGGGCGAGGCATCATCCACACCCAAGAGCGTACAAGTATTGCGCACGATGGTGGCGAGCTCTGTAAGGAGTATTGGGAAGCCGCGGACCGGCGTGCGAGTGTACTCAGGAGATGCGCCCACGGCAGCGCCGGAGGGCGCCCGCGCCATCCCATGTCCGACTTCGGCCCACACCAGGATCGTTTACGGAAGGTTAGGCCTTGAGCCTATAGCCGGTCTCGAAGATCCACGTCACGATCACGACGGAGGCCAAAAGGAATCCAAGCGTAACGCCCAAGCTAATGCCGACACCCACATCCGCCGAGCCATAGAAGCTCCAGCGAAACCCGCTTATGAGATACACCACCGGATTGAACAAGGCCACGGTCCGCCAGAAGGGCGGCAACATCTTGATGGAGTAAAAGCTCCCCCCAAGGAAGGTCAACGGTGTGACGATCAAAAGCGGCACGACCTGCAGCTTTTCAAAGCCATCGGCCCAAATACCGATAATAAAACCAATGAGACTGAATGTGGCCGCAGTGAGCAGCAAGAACCCCAGCATCCACGCCGGATGCTCCACGCGCAGCGGCACAAAGAACGCCGCCGTTGCGAGGATAATGACCCCCAAGACGATCGACTTTGTTGCGGCGGCCCCTACGTAGCTTACGACGATCTCCATCGTGGATACCGGTGCCGACAAAAGCTCGTAGATCGTGCCCGCGAATTTCGGGAAATAGATACCAAACGCCGCGTTCGAGATGCTTTGGGTCAGCAGCGACAACATAATGAGGCCGGGCACGATGAAGGCCCCATAGCTTACTCCGCCGACGATCGGCATACGCGAGCCGATCGCGGAGCCGAACACGATAAAATACAGCGATGTGGAAATCACCGGGGCCACGATGCTTTGCATCAGAGTGCGCCAGGTGCGCGCCATCTCGCATGTATAAATCGCGCGTACGGCGTAAAGGTTCATGCCCCTTCCTTGACAAGGTTCACGAAAATCTCCTCCAAGGAACTCTCCGTGGTCCGAAAATCCCGGAAATCGATTCCCGTTTCGCCGAGGCGCTTTAGGAAGTCCATGATACCGACACGCCCGTCATGCGTATCGTAGGTATAGGTCAGGCAGGTGCCGTCGCCGGACAGCTCCAAAGGATACATCGAAAGCGCGACAGGGATCTCGCCCAATGGTTTCTGCAGCTGAAGCCAAAGCTGCTTCTTGCCCAAATCGCGCATGAGCTCGACCTTGTCTTTCACGAGAATGATCTCACCTTTTCTCATGACGCCGACCCGGTCGGCCATTTCTTCGGCTTCGTTTATGTAGTGGGTGGTGAGGATGATCGTGACGCCGGAGGCGCGCAGATTGCGCATCAGCTGCCACATATCGCGCCGCAAATCGACATCGACGCCTGCCGTGGGCTCGTCGAGAAACAGGACGCGCGGCTCATGGGCCAACGCCTTCGCGATGAGAACCCGCCGCTTCATGCCCCCGGAAAGCGTTATGATTTTATTGTCTCTCTTATCCCACAACGAAAGGTCCTTCAGCACCTTTTCGATATGGGCGGGGTTTGGGGGCCTGCCGAACAGGCCACGACTAAAGGAGACGGTCCTCCAGACGGACTCGAAGGCCTCCGTGGTCAACTCCTGCGGCACAAGCCCGATCAGGGAGCGCGCGGCCCGGTAGTCCCGCGCGATATCGTGCCCGTCGACCGTGACGCTCCCCGTGCCGGGAGTGACGATTCCGCAGATGATGCTGATAAGCGTTGTCTTGCCGGCGCCGTTTGGGCCGAGCAAGGCGAAGATTTCGCCCTCGTGGATGTCCAGATTGACGCCCTTCAGCGCCTGAAAACCCGAAGCATAGACCTTCGATAGATTGGTGACCTTGAGGATCGGTCGCGTCGTCGCCTGTATCATCACATCGATTTCTGATTATCCGCCGGCTTCAGTGGCTGTCAAGGTACCTGTTACCCGGTCATCTAAGCCGCGGCGCATTGTGAGGTGCCTTGTTTGCCCAGAACAGGGCGATTGAACCATACCTCCCTGGGCCATGACCAGTTCCGGATGCCACGATGCCAACGTTCCGGACGCAGCGCGGGGCCTCCTCGTAGATTTGGGTGCGACGGGCAACGATGGTCTTGTCGATACCCGCATGACGCTACGGCGACTCGCTCCGCCCGTGCGCCTGATCGACTCCAGGTTGCTGTAGGGGCGATAGTCCGACGTTGCGGTCTGGCGCGCGGCGTTACCGGCGGCCCACCTAAGCAACCGCCGCGCACCCGGACAAGCAGGACACCGGGATCGATGGGGATACCAGCCGATTGGCAGCAATATCGCCACAGGTGGCCGAAATCGCAAAGGCCACAGAGATTCGCCCGCGGCGGTAGCCTACCCGACCTGCACCGCGAGCATGGAAAGCGCCCCTCCCTCGATACCCGAGACCGGAAAGCGGATGCCATCACCGGGTCGTCGGGCACCAAGGACATAGAGTAGCGGCAGATAGTGGTCCGGCGTCGGTATCGAGAGGGTCGCGTCCCGTCCGAGCGCCTCGTAATGGATGAGTGGTGCGAAGTCCCCTTCGCGCACCAGCTCCCGGACTTTGTTGTCGAAGCGCACCGCCCAGTCGTAAGGCTCCCGCAACGGCCGGTCCCAGGCATACATCCGAAGGTTATGTATGAGATTGCCGCTTCCGACAATCAGTACACCCTCGTCCCGCAAAGGCGCGAGCATTCGGCCGATATCGAAATGGTGATCCGGGCCCTTTGTGGCGTCGATGCGGAGTTGCACGACCGGAATGTCGGCATCGGGATAGACATGACGCAGGACCGACCACGTGCCATGATCGAGCCCCCAGCTTTCATCCGCACTGACCGCAACCGGCGCCAACAGCCGCTGGATACTGCCGGCGAGCCCAGGATCGCCGGGTGCCGGGTACTGAATCTGGTAGAGTTCCCGCGGAAATCCGCCGAAATCATGAAGCGTTCTCGGGGCCGTCGCGACCGTTACCGCCGCCCCAGGCCCATACCAGTGCGCCGAGATCGCGAGGATCGCCCTGGGCCTTGGCATGTCCAGGCCCAGCTGGCGCCACGCCTCTGTGTAGTCATTATGTGCCAAGGTCTGCATGGGATTGCCGTGCCCCAAAAAGACCGCTGGAAGCCGATTGGCCATAGATTGACACCCCCTCTTATCTTTCGACCGACTGACCAGCCCCGATCACGGCGTTGCCAATCCTATGCCCTTCCCTCCCTTTTCGACATGAGCCTTGGGAAAGGCTGGCGGTTCTGATATTGATGGCAGACAAACCCCGCCCCCAGCATGCGGCGTGCCGGCAGGGCGATGGCAGGCCTCTCGCCGCTTCCACGGAGCGATCATGAGCCGCCCCCACGACGTGACGGCGCCGCGACCAGCCAGGGACCATACCCCTGCGCAGAACGCCCACATACGGCGGGCTATGCCAGCTGTCGAGGGCGCCACGGGTGAGCCGCTATCTTCAAGACCGTCGGATCACGGTCACCCGCGATCCTCCCCCGCCGGCCTCCCGTCTCCGGTTATGAGGCGCGTCCCACGCTTGAAGGTGAGGTAGGCCCAAAACCAGCTGAACATCACCGCGATGCGGTTACGCAAGCCCACGAGAAACGCCACATGAACCGCGCCCCACAGCCACCATGCCGGCGCGCCGCTCACATTGACGCCACCGAAACTCGCCACCGCCGCCTTACGGCCGATGGTGGCAAGACTGCCCATGTGGCGGTAGCGGAATGGCGGCAGCGCCTCGCCGCGCAACCTCGCGAGGATCGCCCTCGCGACATAGCTCCCACCCTGCTTTGCCGCCGGCGCCAGGCCAGGCACGGGTTTTCCCTTCCAGGCGTTGACCAAGGCCGTGTCCCCTATGACAAACACATTGGGCAGGCCGGCCACCGAGAGGTCGGCTTCAACCTTCACCCGTCCGCTGCGATCCGCCGGGGCCTGGAGCCACTGCGCGGCCGGTGACGCCACCACCCCAGCGGCCCACAATACGGTACGCGATGCGATCCGCCGACCGTTTACGAGCACGCCATCCGGGTCGATATCCGCCACCTTGCTTTCCAGCGCGACCTCGACCCCCAGCCGTTCGAGCGAATGCTGTGCCTTGCGCGATAAGGCCTCGGGAAAGGTCGGCAAGAGGCGCGCAGCCGACTGCACCAACACCACGCGCGCACTGGCAGGGTCGAAGTGACGGAATTCCTTGTCCATGCCGTAGCGCACGAGTTCGGCGATGTCGCCTGCCAGCTCCACCCCCGTCGGTCCGCCGCCGACGATCACGAATGTGAGCAGACTCCGGCGTTCGGCCGGATCTTCCGCGGATTCGGCGCGCTCAAAGGCGGCGAGAATGCGCCGTCGTATCTCCACAGCGTCGTCGATGGTCTTCAGGCCCGGTGCATGAGGTGCCCACTCGTCGCGCCCGAAGTAACTATGTGAGGCACCCGTGGCCAGCACCAGGTAATCATAAGGCACACGCCGTTCCCCGATCAGTACGGCCTGCCGATCGGTATCGACCCCAGTGACATCGGCCAACAGGACCTTCACGTTCAAGTATTCACAAAAAAGGCCGCGCACGGTCGTGGCGATGTCGGCCGGCGACAAGGAGGCCGTGGCCACCTGATACAATAGAGGCTGGAACAGATGGTAGTTGTGACGATCGATCAAGGTCACCTGGAGCGGCGCCCGCGTCAACCGCGACGCGCACGCCAAGCCCCCGAAGCCGGCGCCTACGATCACCACGCGCGGGGCACCCTCTGGCACGATAGCCTGCTGTGCGCTGATCGTCCAAAAGATGCGCGCGATCTGTCGGTCGAGCGACAGCGGACCCGATCCGTACAGGCCGAGCAGTGCGAGCGTCATCACGAAATAGACATCGGCCGGACCGGCTGCACCCGCCACGTGCATGCCGGCCACGACCGCGATGAGCAGGAGCGCCATGGGGCGCGCCGCCAGACCCAGCGCCAGGAGCAAGGCACCAGTCAAGGCCAGCACGGGTGCCGGCGCGAAATGTGCAAGCGAGTCTTGGGGGATGAGCCTTGCCAACCCGACCGGCAATGACATCTTGGTGCTGACCGCGCACAGCGCCAAGGCCAGCCATAGCCGGACGAACAATTGATAATAGGGCCGGAGATAGCGCGTGATGGCGCGCGCCAGGCGCGTCAGAGGCGTGGCCAAGGGTAGCGCGGTATCCCCCAAGCCGCGCGCCAACAGATGATCCAGCGACAGCGGGCCGGCGCCGCAGACGACCAACCATCCAAACAACACCGCTGAATACAGGTTGATGTCCAAGGGCAGGTAGTTCAGCTGGACCACCAGCACGAGGATGAGCATATAAAGCGCCGCCCATCGGGTCGCAAGCCCCAATGCGAGCAGGATCGGGATGGTCATCTGCAGGGCCGCGCCCAGATAGGTGGGGCTGAGCGGTTCCACCCACGGCACGGGATAGGCGACGCGCGACAGGTAGGGCTCGACACTGACACCAAAGATCTTGAGTACGCCCGAGACGAAAAAGACCTTGGCGAGCCACAGGCGAATCAGGAGATCCACGATCGGCCCGGTCGATCGCTCCAGCAGGCCATAGACGGCCGTGATCACGCGCACCGGCCCGGAAAGCCGATGGGTTACGAGTCCCCCGGGGAGGCGTCCGGTTCCCCTCATACCAGACACCCGCGACCCCTAGGGGTATGCCCATCCGATACGATGCGGGCGAGCTCGGGAAGGCGCACTCTCATGCTCGGCCCATTAGTTTTTCCGATAGGGCATAATTTCATATTATGCTGGCGAGACTCAATACCCGGCCGTCGCCAAATACCGAAAAGACGGCCTCGCGTACTGTACGACTGCCGTCGGCACGACACGGAGGGGAGAAAAGCCGCCTGATCCCGCTTGCCCGGGCCCGGTCAGGTCAGCGCGCCTACATCGCAATCGCACACGCCCGTGCACGCAGTTGCCTACAGATCCACGACGCGCCGGGTGCCGCGATTGTGACGCAGGGACCGAAAGAGCGTACCAGCGAGGACAGGGGCGGCGTCCGCTCTTTGGGATCGACCACCCGGCGCGCCATCGCCATGGCCGACAATGGCGCATCATGGCGGGACTTGCCGCACTATAAGCACACCGGGATCGCGTCCAAAAAAGCTGCTCAGACCCCCGCTGCAGAGAGGCATCGGGCCAAAGATGCGATCTCCACGGCGTTGACACGTTGCCTTGACGGGCCGGTCGGTCATCGGCGCCTCGGGCAATCAAACGACGACCAGCGCCACGCCCAACCGTTTGCGATAGGCGCGGTATCGTAGTCATCGCCCCTGCTGGGCGCCCGCGCCGCTCTTTGAAGGCCGCCCGGAACGATTCCGGCCCTATGCGGCCATTGGATTATCCCTCTCGCCGCCTGTCGATATACGTGCCGCACATGCCGCGCACACCTTCTCTATCGACCACCGTGGAATCGTCCGGGATCACGCCAACCGGCGCCTCTCCGGAGATCACGCGATCGTGCGACCGACCTCCCTTAGCGCGTCGGCCCAGGCGCAGCGGAGAACCGATCGTGAGGACTGATCACGGCACACTTAAATCTTGAGGTCTAACCCGACAAATCGCACGCCGATAATCCCCTGGATACCCCGCGGGCTCAGTCCCTCGCTACCAAGACCCTCTGGCGCCCGTCGGGGCCAGGACCACGAAATCGCCGTCACAAGCGCCACACCGCCCAGCGACCCTACGGATCCTGCCGAGCACAGGATCGTGGCGATGTCCCGTACGCTCGGAGCCCCACTGGTTGCGGCCGACGCACATATTCAGGGCGACCCCGCGCCCAGACCGTGCGAGAAGGCAAAGGGGCCCGAGCGGGCCCCGGAATGCGATGCCGTGGCCTCATCCTTCGATGGGGCCCGGCAGATGCGTCCGCCGAAGATCAGTGGCGCATCATCATAAAGCGCATGGGTGGCATGCGATGGTACATGTTCACGAGCTTGTGCCACTGATCGACCGACAATGTCTTGCGCACAATGCGTACCTGGGCGACCTCCAGATCCAACAGGCGTGCATGATCGTGATCCAGGCGATCCAGGATATCGTGCACGGTCCCCGTGCCGGCGCCTCGCAGCAGGGCCTCGTGGAGCGCCCTCTTGTCATCGCGCAGGCGCTTCATGAGCGGCACCGCGACGCGCATGTGACGGTTATGCCACACGGCAAGCGTGCTCACCTGATGATCACTCAGATGCAGGCTATAGGACCGCATTTCCGCCAATGGCAGGACCATGGGAATCATGGGGTGGTGGAGAAATCGATGGCGCATGACGACATGGCACCCCGGGGGTGGTGGGGCCATGGGCTTCATGGGAGGCATGGCAAATGCCGTCCCCGTGGTGAGCAGACCGAGCAGCGCCAACGTCAATCGCGATTTCGACATGAAAGGCTCCTTTCCGTAAGAGATAAACACCCTGTTCCGTAACCGCCATTATGCCTGTCCAGGTTAATCCTGGCGACGGCCGAGAGATGTAGTGTTTTGCAACAGCCCGGTCCTCGCTTTACGCCCGCCACAGCCCTCTCATTCACGGGCCGCGATGATCAGACGCAGTGGTATATTCACGCAGATAGTTACGAAAGGCACAGGCCACCAACGATGGGTACTTGCCCTTGCGGTTGACCAGGTACCAGGATCGCGTGATCGGCAGATGCTCGACATCGAGCACCCCCAGATGACCTGAGGCGATCTCCATCACAATCGTATGGCGCGACAGGATGGAGACCCCGAAGTGCACCATGATGGCCTGCTTTATGGCCTCATTGCTCTCCATCTCCATGCGCACGTGCACTTTCAATCCATGTTCGGCAAACAAGCGTTCGGTTGCGGCGCGCGTCCCCGAGCCCGGTTCCCGCGCCAGAAACGGCTCCTCGGCAAAACGTCTCAACGAGATGCGTTTTTCGCCCATGAGCGGATGGTCGTTCGCCGCTACCGCCACGAGCGGGTTATCAAGGAAGGCCTCGGCGTCGACCTCGATCTCCTCGGGTGGCTGACCCAAGATATAGAAGTCGTCCTCATTGGCAATGAGTCGCTCGATGATGTGCGCGCGATTGCACACCTTGAGCGACGCCTCTATGGACGGGTAACGCTCGCAGAACCGGCCCAGCAGGCCAGGTGCGAAGTATTTGGCGGTAGTCACCACGGCAATGCTGAGCGAGCCGCGCGCCAGACCCTTGAGGTCCCCGAGCGCCATGTCAAATCGCGCCAGATCATCAAAGATCTCACGCGTCGTCTTATGCAGCTCGCGCCCGACGTCGGTTGGAAAGATCCGCTTTCCGACTTGCTCGAACAAGGGGTAGCCCACCGCCTCGGTGAGCTTTTTCATCTGCATGGATACGGTAGGCTGAGTCAGAAACAGAAACTCGGCCGCCTTGCGGAAACTCCCTAGACGCATGATGGCGTCGAAGACTTCCAGTTGGCGAAAAGTGCCATGACGCATGACCGCTCCCTCGGATACGAAGATCCCCTGGAACGTGCTCTAACTCTACCAGAAGGCGACCCCCGGCACCCATAGACTATCATCTATCCATTCGATAGAAAACATTGACTATCATTGATGCCATTACGAGGGTCAGGATACGCGCTCGGAGACCTCAATGGCTGGGCCTCGCACAATCGGGACATTTCATGCCATCCATCAGACGATGATTATGGTCATCCTGGGAGACGATATGGCCACACAAGCGATCAAGGGCAAGGAGCGTTACAAGTCGGGCGTCATACCCTATAAGAAGATGGGCTACTGGGAACCCGACTACAAACCGAAGGACACGGATATCATCGTCCTCTTCCGTATCACCCCGCAACCCGGCGTGGATGCCGATGAGGCCGCCGCCGCGGTCGCCGGCGAATCCTCGACGGCCACGTGGACTGTGGTCTGGACCGACCGGCTGACCGCCTGCGAACTCTACCGGGCCAAGGCCTATCGTATCGATCCGGTCCCCCATACCGGCGAAGGCACCCAGGTCGAGGCGCAATACTTTGCCTATATCGCCTATGATATCGATCTATTCGAGCCCGGCTCGATCGCGAACCTCACGGCCTCAATCATCGGCAACGTGTTCGGCTTCAAGGCGGTCAAGGCCCTGCGACTCGAAGACATGCGCATCCCGGTCGCCTACCTGAAGACCTTCCAGGGGCCGGCTACCGGTATCGTCGTCGAGCGCGAACGCCTCGACAAGTTCGGCCGTCCACTGCTCGGCGCCACCACCAAGCCCAAGCTTGGCCTCTCCGGCCGCAACTACGGCCGCGTGGTCTATGAGGCCTTGAAGGGTGGCCTCGACTTCGTGAAGGACGACGAGAACATCAACTCCCAACCGTTCATGCATTGGCGCGACCGTTTCCTCTACTGCATGGAGGCGGTGAACCGCGCATCAGCCGCGACCGGCGAAGTGAAGGGGCACTACCTGAATGTCACGGCCGGCACCATGGAGGACATGTACGAGCGTGCCGAGTTCGCCAAGTCGCTCGGCTCGGTGATCGTCATGATCGACCTCGTGATCGGCTACACCGCCATACAGTCGATGGCCAAGTGGGCGCGCAAGAACGACATGATCCTGCACCTGCACCGCGCGGGCAACTCGACCTACTCGCGGCAGAAGAACCATGGCATGAACTTCCGGGTGATATGCAAGTGGATGCGTATGGCCGGCGTCGACCACATTCACGCCGGCACGGTGGTGGGCAAGCTCGAGGGCGACCCGCTCATGATCAAGGGCTTCTATGACACGCTACGCGATCTGCATACGCCACAGAGCCTCGAAAACGGCCTGTTCTTCGATCAGGATTGGGCGTCTTTGAACCGCGTCATGCCGGTCGCCTCCGGCGGCATCCATGCCGGACAGATGCATCAGCTCATCCACTATCTGGGCGAGGACGTGATCCTGCAATTCGGCGGCGGCACGATCGGACACCCGATGGGCATCCAAGCCGGCGCCACCGCCAACCGTGTGGCGCTTGAGGCCATGATCCTGGCACGCAACGAGGGCCGCGACTACCTGGCGGAAGGTCCGCAGATCCTCGAGGCGGCGGCCAAGACCTGCACGCCCTTGAAGGCCGCGCTCGACACCTGGAAAGACATCACCTTCAACTACGAATCGACCGACACCGCGGACTTCGTCCCGACCACGACGGCCAGCATCTAGACGCATCGATCAAGGAGACCACAGCCATGATGACGAACCCGGGCAATCGCCTGACTCAAGGACAGTTCTCATTTCTTCCCGACCTGACCGACGCCCAGATCACAGCGCAGATCCGATACGCCCTGAATCACGGCTGGGCGATCGGCGTCGAATATACCGACGACCCGCACCCGCGCAACACCTACTGGGAGATGTTCGGCATGCCGATGTTCGATCTGAAGGACGCAGCCGGCATCCTGATGGAGATCAACGACTGCCGCAAGACCTTCCCCAACCACTATGTGCGCGTCACGGCGTTCGACTCATCCCAGGGATGGGAGACGCCGCGCATGTCATATATCGTAAACCGCCCGAAGAAGGAACCGGGCTTCGGGCTCGTGCGCCAGGAGGTCGATGGCCGCCGGATACGGTACACGATCCACAGTTACGCCACCGACCATCCGGAGTCCGAGCGCTACTGACGCGGCATAGGGGCTAGGACCGCTGTCTTGTGACGGCGGCCTGCCCGATCGCATGTGAAATCCGCAGCGCGGGAGACAACACAATGGGTATGGGCGAAGAATCGCAGGTGACAGGGCCAGGGGCACCGAACGACGATACGCCGGTCGATCTCGAGGCGGAGTTCAACGACTCGCGCGTCCAGGAGGTGCTCGACACCCTCGATCGCGAGCTGATCGGCCTGCGGCCCGTGAAGACGCGCATCCGCGAGATCGCAGCGCTCCTGCTCGTCGACCGCCTGCGCAAGCGTTACGCGCTGACCGCCGGGACACCCACTCTCCATATGTCCTTTACCGGCAACCCCGGGACCGGCAAGACCACCGTGGCGCTGCGTATGGCCGAGATCCTGCACCGCCTAGGCTACGTGCGCGAGGGTCATCTGGTCGCCGTCACGCGCGATGATCTCGTGGGCCAATATATAGGCCACACCGCCCCCAAGACCAAGGAAGTCATCAAGAAGGCGATGGGCGGGGTGTTATTCGTAGACGAGGCCTATTATCTCCACAAACCTGAGAACGAACGCGATTACGGGCAGGAGGCGATAGAGATCCTGCTGCAGATCATGGAGAACAACCGCGACGATCTGGTGGTGATCCTGGCCGGCTACAAGGACAAGATGGAGCGGTTCTTCGCGAGCAATCCCGGCATGCGCTCGCGTATCGCCCACCACGTCGATTTTCCGGACTACTCGGCGGCGCAACTCATGGCGATCGCAAAACTCATGCTTGCCGAGCAGAACTATGGCTTCAGCCCGGCCGGCGAGAAGGCATTTGCCGACTACATTCCGCTACGCATGAAGCTTGGACATTTCGCCAACGCACGCTCCATCCGCAACGCCCTCGACCGCGCGCGCCTGCGACAGGCCAACCGGCTGTTCGCGGGCAAGCGCCGGCCGCTCACAAAGCGCGACCTCATGACCATAGAGGCCGAAGATGTGTTGGCAAGCCGCGTGTTTGGCGAGGGGGCCACGGATACCGATGCCACCCCGACGCACTGATCACGGATCGGGGGAGGTCGCGAGACTATCAAGCGCCGCGATCCAGCGGGCCTTGTCGTCGGCCCCGGCCCAGCTCGCCTCCAGGCTATTGCGCGCAAGCGCGGCCCAGGTGGCGCGATCGAAGCCGAAGGCTTCATGCACGGCACGAATGTTGTCGTTCATGTAGCCCCCGAAGTAGGCGGGATCATCGCTATTGATCGTCACGCGCACGCCGGCGGCCATCAATGCCGGCAGGGTATGATCCTTCATGGTGGGAAAGACCCGCAGGCGTACGTTCGACAAGGGGCAGACAGTGAGCGCGACACCATCGGCGGCCAAGCGCCGCACCAACGCCGGATCGTCGACGGCGCGCACGCCATGGTCTATGCGCGAGGCCCCCAGGACATCGAGGGCCTCGGTGATATACGACGCCGGGCCCTCTTCGCCGGCATGGGCGACGACGCGCTTACCGAGGGCACGCACACGCGCGAATACCCGTGCGAATTTCGCAGGCGGATGGTCGCGTTCCGACGAGTCGAGACCGAAGCCATCGATGTCATCCAGAAACGGCTCGGCGGCGGCGAGCGTCGCGAATGCCTCCTCCTCGCTCAAATGTCTAAGGAAGCACAGGATGAGCCGGCTTGTGATGCCAAAGCGCCGCGCACCCTCAGCACGCCCGGCATTGAGGCCGGCCATGACCTCGGCAAACGGGATACCACGCGCCGTATGGGTCTGGGGATCGAAAAAGATCTCGGCGTGAACGACGCCGTCGGCATGCGCGCGACCGAGATAGGCGAGCATGAGGTCGGCGAAGTCATGGCTGGCGCGCAGCACATCCGCACAGGCGTAATAGAGATCAAGGAACGACTGGAGATCGGTGAATGCCTTGGCGGCATGCAGCGCCTCCTCATCGGCATACGGCAGGGTGAGTCCGTTGCGACGCGCAAGCGCGAACGCGAGTTCAGGCTCAAGCGTGCCCTCGATATGGACATGCAGCTCGGCCTTGGGCATGCGGTAAGCGAATTCGAGAGCGGATAGAGCAGACGGTGGCATGATGTCCCCCAGCGACACAAGGCCCCTATTATGCCCGATACCATCGCGGCACGCTCGGCTGTACGATTCGCCGCCGCCCTGACCTATCCGCCGATCGCCTCCCAATGGGCGGCCCCGGGGGCACGATCGGCAAGGCCTGCTCGCGGGCATCCACGGGCACGCGCACAAGGCACGGCCCCTGGGTGGTCAACACGTCCGACCAGAAATCCGGGCCCTCGCCCGCATCACCGGCGTCGAAGGCCGGTATCCCGAACCCACGGGCGATGGTGACGTAATCAGTAGCCTGCGCGAAGCGCGAGCCAAACCCGGGCGCGGCATAGAACAACGCCTGCTGCTGGGCAACGAGTCCCAGCGACTGATTGTCGAGGACGATCACCTTCACGTTGACGTCCGCCTCGGCGGCGGTGGCGAGCTCCTGGATATTCATCAAAAGCCCGCCGTCGCCTGTAAAACAGATCACCGGGACCTCGGGCCGGGCGTACGCCGCGCCGATCGCGACAGGCAAACCAAAGCCCATAGTGCCAAGACCGCCGGATGTGAGCCAGCGCCGCGCATCCGCCAACGGATAATGTTGCGCGACCCACATCTGGTGTTGCCCGACATCGCTCACGACAATCGCCTCCGCGGGCGCGGCGCGCGCGACCTTCTGCAGGAGCGCGCGCGGGGCGCCGGGACCGCCCTCCCTGTCCGGATACGCGGCCCGCAAGGCCGCCACCCGGGCCTGCCATAGAGGGCGCGTGCGTGGCCGAAGGCGCGGTAGGAGCGCCCTTAAGACACACCCCAGGTCGCCTGCGATCGCGATATCGGGGATGCGCAGCTTGCCGAGTTCGCGCGCATCGATATCCACATGAATCACCTTGGCCTGCGGGCAGAAGTCGGCAAGCCGTCCGGTGGCGCGATCATCGAAGCGCGCCCCCAAGGCTATCAGGAGGTCGGTCTCGCGCAGCACGGCATGGCTTGCGCGCGAGCCGTGCATGCCCAACATCCCGAGCGACAAGGGGTGCCCCTTGGGGAATGTGCCGAGCGCCATCAAGGTCATGACCGCCGGCATGTCCTGACATTCCGCCAGGGCGCGCGCGAGCGGCGCCGCCTGCGCCTGCACAAGCCCGCCGCCGAGGTAAAGGATAGGGCGCTGCGCGCCGGCGATGGCCTCGGCCGCGGCCTCCACGATCGTGTCCGCCGGCGTTGCCGGCAAGGCCGGGGCCGAGGCCTGTGGTAATGCGCACGCATCAGACACACATTCCGTTTGCACGTCCTTGGGGATATCGATCCACACCGGCCCGGGCCGTCCCGACTGGGCCTCTGAAAGAGCGGTCGCGAGGATCCCGGGGAGCTCATCCGCACGTCGCACCTGCGCGCTGAACTTGGTGACCACGCGCGCCAAGGCGCAGGTATCCACTTCCTGGAAGGCATCCGTGCCGATCATCGCGCGCGGGACCTGGCCTGTGATCGCCAAGAGCGGGATGGAGTCGCGCTGAGCATCGGCCACCGCGGTCAAGAGATTGGTCGCACCCGGACCGGACGACGCCAGGCACACACCGACCCTGCCGGTCGCGCGCGCATAGCCCTGGGCCACGAAACCCGCTGCCTGCTCATGGCGAACGAGCAAGTGACGGATCTGTGCGGATCGTGCCAGGGCATCGTAGATCGGCAGAATGGTGCCCCCGGGTATACCGGCCACGAGGCGCACCCCGTGGCGCTCGAGCAAGGTCACGAGCAGTTCAGCGCAGGTCACAGACATCGATCGACTCCTTTAACAGGGGCCGGAGTCCGCCGAGGAATGAGGTCGTGAAGGGACGCTATCCGCCGGCGGCCTGCCGGCGGATGAGTAGACGTTTACAAAAGGTCGCTCTGGCCGCCGGCGTTCGTTACGCGTACGGCCAGGACCGCGCCGTCGAAACGGCACGCGGGTCCGGGACAAAGACGCGATAGGCAAGCGGTCATCGGGTTTCCCTTACAGATCGCCGATTATTGTGCGCGATCGCGCACGACGACACAAGGGGGAGCGGTGAGCACGGCCATCGCGCCGGACCGCATCCCGGCGTCCTTGATTGCGGTCAAGGATTACCTGACTGCCTCAGTCAAGTATTGTCTTGCGCCGTGCGCGATGGTGCCCACGGCGCGCCCATCCCAACCGATCGGAGACCTTCCTCATGACCATTGCCCACAACCACCTGCGCGATGATCGCACCTATCCATTCGACGCCCGCGGGATCGCCAAGCGGTTTCGGCACGCCGCCATCTTCGGCGCCCTCGATGCCCTGACCCCCGGCGAGGCCATGGACTTCCGCAATGACCACGATCCCATCCCGCTGCTCCAACAAATGGAGCAGCACTACGGCCACCAGGTCGCCATCGAGTACCTCGAACGCAATGCCGCGGGCGTCCTAATCCGCTTCACGCGCCGTCCGGCCTGAATCCGCGGGCCATTGCAGGGCGCATCGGACAGGCGGCGCGCGGCTACACAATAAGTCGCGCGCCGCCGACCATGAACGACACCATGAGCCTCTGCACGGATGCGGGCAGATCGAGGGGCGTGAGCAGCATCTTCACCGCCGGCTGAAAGGGATAATACCGGCGCATCCACACGCGTATGCGGTTGCGAAAGGCACGAAAATCGCCGCGCGTGAATGCCGCGCGTGATTCGCAGGCGAGGCTCACGTTCTTTACGGCCAGATAGGCGTCCTCGCTATCCACCTCGGCCACTCGCCGCCAGATCTCGCGCGCCACACGCCATCGGGAATGCGGTTCGCGCCCCTGATAGTCGCGATAGATCCGGTAGAACCCCTTATAATGGCCGATCTCGTCCTCACGGATATGGCCGGCCAAGGCCGCCAATACCGGCTCTGGACTGGCTTGGCGCAGCATCCCGTAAAAGCTCGACGTACCGGTCTCCACCACGCACCGCGCGGCCATTTCCAGGGCGCGGGTCGGACCAAGCCGCGCGGTCTCGCAATACGGCGCGTAATCCGCCCGGAACCCGTCGAAGCCCCGCTGCCAATCGAAGTCGGGCCATACGGATAGAACGTAGCGTTTCAAGGCCTCGCCATGCTGCACCTCCTCCGGCCCCCATTTGCGCGCAAGCCAGGTACAGGTCTCGTCATCACCGGCATAATAGTCGCCCAGGTTGCGGGCATACAGATCGGAGAGAATCTCCACAAACGACGAGGCGGCGAGCAGGTAAAACCAGTCGCGATCATCGGCGATCATAGTCCGATCCACCTGGTCGTAGGGGATGTCGTCGAGCGACCACCGTCGCTGGAAAGGGCTAAGATGCATTTCCACAGCAGAACCTCCCATCGGTCTTGTGCCACCTCTTAGGCAAGGCCGCAGTCACGGGACGGCCGCCACGGACCGTCGGTCGTGCCGGCCGATGGGTCTGGGCATGCCGTCGCGCTAGTATAAAAAACCATCCGGAGGCCCGCCAGCCGACGTCGAGCCCGCGCCCCCTGGGCGGCCTTACCGGTCGAACCCACACAACGAGAGGGAGATCGCCATGCACGATCATGATACGACGGCACCGGACAACGGTGCCTATTTGCCCACCGAACCGAATGTCGAGACCGCGATCTTGGCCGGCGGCTGTTTCTGGTGCGTCGAGGCCGTCTTTCGCGAGCTGCGCGGGGTCCTGAAAGTGGAGTCCGGATACTGCGGCGGCACGCGCGAGACCGCCGACTATCAACAGGTATGTACGGGACGCACCGACCACGCCGAGGCGGTGCGCATCTCTTATGACCCGCAGCAGATCCGCTACGAAGACCTGCTCACGGTGTTTTTCTCGATCGCCCACGACCCGACGCAAAAGGATCGACAAGGTAACGATCGCGGACGCCAATACCGTTCCGTCATCTTCTACGGCGATGAGCGCCAGCAGGCGGCGGCGACTACCATCATCGAGCAATTGACGCGTGATCAGGTCTTCAAGAATCCGATCGTGACTGAGGTCGTGGCCGCAAGCCCATTCTATCCGGCCGAGGTCTATCACAACAATTACGCCGCCTGCCACCCGGACCAGCCCTACGTCGTGCATGTCGCGGCCCCCAAAGTCACCAAGCTCCGGCGCTATTTCACGCACATGCTGCGCCGCTCCCCGCTATCATAACGGCTAGCACAAAAGGAGCGACCCATGAATGATGAGACATCCAAGCGCTATTCGGCGTCCGGTTACGACCTCTCGCCGCTGCCCACCGTCGTTTACGAGCGGCGCGTGAAAGACCTCACCCCCGAGGAGCGGCGAGTGCTGCTCGCCTCGGGCACCGAGACGCCATTTTGTGGCGGCCTGCTCGATGAACACGGTGTCGGGACCTTCGTCTGCCGGCTGTGCGCACTGCCGCTCTTTCGGTCCGAGGACAAATTCGAGTCGGGCACCGGTTGGCCGAGCTTCACGCGGCCTCTCGATCCCGACCATCTCACACGCCTCACTGATACCAGTCACGGCATGACACGCACCGAAATCCGCTGCGCGCGCTGTCAGAGCCATCTCGGGCACGTCTTTCCCGACGGGCCGGCCCCGACCGGCGAACGGCATTGCGTCAACTCCGTGTCGTTACGCTTCATGCCCGATGGCGCGCGGGCCGATCACGAGGAGCGCGACGCGTAAAGCCACGGCGCACATCGCAGCCAGGCCCGAAGGTCCCTGGTACAGCCCGCTCCACACCCTAGACTGACGATTGGCCACAGAAGGCAGATGCCATGCGCATGGTCGTCAACGGGATCGAAAGGACAATACAGGCATCGCCGGATACACCTCTCTTATGGGTGATCCGCGATGAATGCGGGCTCCTCGGGACCAAGTACGGTTGCGGTATCGGGGTGTGCGGGGCGTGTACGGTCCATGTCGATCACGCACCCCTACGCGCCTGCATACTCCCGGTGGGATCCCTGGCCGGCCGCCATATCACTACGATAGAGGGCCTGTCCTCGGACGGCATGCATCCCGTGCAAAAGGCGTGGGTAGCGGAGGATGTCCCGCAATGCGGTTACTGTCAGTCGGGACAGATCATGAGTGCCGCGGCGCTATTGGCGCGCCATCGTCACCCGAGCGACCGCGAGATCGACGCCGCCATGGCCGGCAACCTGTGCCGTTGCGGGACCTATGCGCGTATCCGCCGGGCCATCCACCGCGCCGCCCGGGCCTGCGATCATGATCACGCGTCGTGACTTCCTGAAGGTCGCGACCCTGACCGGCGGCGGGTTCGTACTCGCCCTCGACACGCGTGTCGCCAAAGCCGAGATCGCGCCTCGCGGGGTACGTGGGCCATCGGTCTTTACGCCCAACGCCTGGATCCGTATTCATGCCGACGACACGGTGGTCATCGTGGTCGATAAGTCGGAGATGGGACAGGGCGTCATGACCGCGCTTCCCATGCTCGTGGCCGAGGAACTCGACGCCGACTGGGAACGCCTGCAGATCGCGCAGGCGCCCGCGGCCCGCGCCTATATCAATCCCGCCCTGGGCGCGGAGGCCACCGGCGGCAGCACCAGCGTATCCTCGAGCTACCGGCCGCTGCGCGTGGCGGGGGCGGCCGCGCGCCTCATGCTCCTGCGCGCCGCAAACCTGCGCACCGGCATCGCCATGATCCATCTGCACACCGCGCGCGGCGCGGTCCTGCTACCAGATGGCCGGCGCCTCCCCTATGGCACACTGGCGCACGCGGCGGCGCGTTTGCGCGTACCGCGCGAACCGCCTCTCAAGTCGCCACGGCGCTTTCGCCTGATCGGGCGGCCGCTGGCACGCATCGACACCCCTTCCAAGACCACCGGCCAGGCGATCTTCGGCATCGATGTGCAAAGGCCCGGTCTTGTGCTCGGGGCGGTACGTAGACCGCCGACCGTAAATGGTCACCTCCGCGATTACGATGCGCGCGCGGCGCAGGGTCTGCCCGGGGTACTGGCCCTGGCGCGCGTCGATCGCGGGCTCGGCGTAGTGGCGACCGATACCTGGACGGCCTGGAAGGCCTTGGATGCGGTCCGTTTTCATTGGGATAAGGGGGACTACGCGCGCCTGTCGACGCCGGCGATCCGCGCCGAGTATCGGCAGGCGGCCGCAAGCCGGGGTGCCATCGCCGAGCGGCGGGGCGATGCACACGCCGCGATTGCCGATGCCGCGCGCGTCATCGCCGCCGATTACGAGGTCCCCTACGCCGCGCACGCACCGCTCGAGCCGATGAACTGTACGGCCCACATCCACGATGGTCTTTGCGAGATCTGGGTGCCGACGCAGGCCCAGACCGGCGTTCAGATTACTGCCTCGCGATTGACGGGCCTACCCCTACAACGCGTCGTCTGCCATACCACTTTGCTCGGCGGCGGCTTTGGCCGACGACTCGAGCAGGACTTCGTGGCCGATGCCGTGACCCTGGCCAAGACCGTGCCAAATCCTGTCAAGGTGGTGTGGTCTCGCACCGAGGACATGACCCATGACTTCTATCGCCCCTACAGCTATCACCGCCTGATCGGTGCACTGGATGCCGCAGGCCTACCCATAGCCTGGCAGCAAACGATCGTCGCGGCCTCACTCATGCGCACACGTGATCCATCCGCGATCAAAAACGGTGTGGACCCGACCGCCGTTGGCGGGGCCATAGGCATGCCCTACCGTATCCCTCACATCGAGATCGACTACGTGGAACGAGACACCCAGATACCGGTCGGGTTCTGGCGTTCGGTGGCCGATTCCTATACTGCGTTCGTCAAGGAATCGTTCATCGACGAACTCGCCCATGCCGCCGGCCGCGACCCCTTGGCACTACGCCGCACGCTCCTGGCCGGCGACCACGAGCAGCGGCGCGTGCTGGATACGGTCGCGCATATCATCGGCTGGGGCCGTCCGCGGGCCCGCGGGCAGGGTTTCGGGATCGCCGTCCATAGGTCGTTTGGCACTAGCATGGCCCAGGCTGTCTCGGTCAGGATACGTTCAGACAGGCTTTGCATCGAGCGCGTGGTCTGTGTCTGCGACTGCGGGCTCGTCGTCAATCCCAACATCGTGCGCGCGCAGATCGAAGGTGCGGTCGCGTTCGCCCTGCAGGCGGCCTTGAAGGGACCCATCACCGTGGCAAACGGCCGGATACAACAGCGCAACTTCGACAGCTATCCGCTGCTGCGCATCGACGAGATGCCCCCTGTCGACATCCATATCCTGCCGGGCGCCGCCCCCCCGCGCGGCATGGGCGAACCGGGCGTTCCTCCGCTGGCGCCGGCCTTGGCCAATGCCATCTTTGCGGCGAGCGGCATCCGCTATCGCACCCTACCGCTCCCTCAGGCCTTGCCATGACGACCGCCGATCGGGGAGATGGCGCGGTACTCGGCGCGCTAAGCCACTGGCAGGCGCAGGGACTATCGGTAAGGCTCGCCACGGTGGTCCAGAGTTACGGCTCCGCCCCCTATGAGGCCGGCGCCCTGTACGCCTTGAACGCGCAAGGCCAAGAGGCCGGCACCCTCTCCGGGACCTGTCTTGGCTCCTGGATCAAGACACGTACCGGGCGAATCAAGGAACGGCGCGTAGCGGTGATCACCGCCGGACCCGCGGACGGGCTTGATCTGCCCTGCGGCGGGCGCCTCGAGTTTCTGATCGAGGACAATCCCGACCCCAATCACGTCCGCGAATGGCTCGCGGCCCTGGGCGCCCGGGCGTGCGTCCGCCGTACGATCGATACGGTGGGCGGCCGGCCGCTCCTGGCAACGGCATCGGCGCGCGAATCCTGCCGATGGACGGGCCATCTCTGGCAGGGAATCTACGGCCCCGACTGGTGTCTACTCTTGGTAGGCGCCGATGCGATCAGCATCCATCTGGCACGAATCGCGCTGAGCCTCGGCTACTCGGTCACCGTGAGTGAACCGCGCGCCGAACACCGGGCAGGCTTTCCGGCAGGGCTCGCCACCGTCACCGAGGCCATGCCCGATGATGCCGTGATGGCCCTGCAACCCGACGCGCGTACCGCGGTCGTGACGCTTGCGCATGACCCGCGCCTCGACGATCTGGGTCTATGGGCGGCGGCCCCGAGCGCGGCCTACTATGTGGCGGCGCTGGGCTCGGCGACGACCCACGCCAGGCGCTGTGCGCGACTCTTGGGTCTCGGCCTCGATCCGGCCACGGTATCGCGTATCCAGGGGCCGGCGGGGCTTGCCATCCATAGCCGCACACCGGCCGAAATCGCCGTGTCCATAGCCGCGGCATTGGTGAGCTACAAACGTTGCGAAACGCATGGACGGATCCATTTCCACGTCACCAAGGAGGTCGCTCATTCATGATCACGGGATTACTGTTGGCCGCTGGCCGTAGCCGGCGTTTCGGATCACCCAAGCTCGTCGCGCCCTTGGATGGCGTGCCGCTCGCCGTGCACAGCGCGCGCGCCCTGCGCGCGGCGGTGGATCGCGCAGTGGCGGTCATAAGACCCGATGATCTGGCACTGGCAGCCCAGCTCCGCGAGACCGGATTCGAAATCATCTGCTGCCCGGATGCACACGGCGGCCAGGGGGCATCGCTGGCCTTCGGCGTCCGCATGACCGGCGGTTCAACGGGGTGGCTGGTGGCATTGGCGGACATGCCCTACATAAAGGCGGAGACTGCTCAGGCGGTAGCCGCCCAGCTGCGTCTCGGGGCGATCATCGCCGCCCCCTATTTCCATGGGCGCCGTGGCCATCCAGTAGGTTTTGCGAGGGCGCTTGGGCCACAGCTCGGCGCCCTCGCAGGGGACATCGGGGCACTCGCGCTCATCAAGGCGCACCACCATCTCGTGGTCAAGGTGCCATGCTCGGACTCGGGCATCCTCACCGATATCGATGCGCCCGAGGACCTAGCACGCCTCACCGCAAACCGCGACCCGCGATCCGCCGACAGTGCCCGGGGCTAGGCCGCACATCCGGCTTTGTGCGCTGCCGGGCGGCGCGTGTCGTGCCCGATAATAGGCGCCTCTTTTGGCCATTGTCGCAGCATCCAAGAAGGAGGGATGAACATGGTGACGAGACGTAATCTCTTCAAACAGGCGGGGGCAACCGCGATCGGCGCGGCCATTGCCGGCGGGGCCGCCGCGCGCACCACTGCGCTACCGGACTTAGAACCGCCATCAGCACACAGCCTGCACGAGCTCACCATGGCCCTGGCGCGGGCGCCGTATCACCGCGACTTCAAGACCGTCCCCATGATCCTCACCCATCGCGATCAATGGGACAGTGCGGCCCTGGATCTGGTGCTGCGCTACCAAGGCAGCCCGCGCCAGGTCTGGGACAATACCGCCATTGCCAGTCCCTGGCTCAATCTCATGCGTAACGCCATGAATACCCAGATCTGGTCATTCGGGCATCCGAACTTCCTGTGCGTCTCGGCAACCCATGGGTCGGCCCACCTTGCGCTCTACGATGCCTATATCTGGGATAAGTATCATCTAGGCCGGTTCACGAAGGGCAAGGTCCCGACCAACAAGTTCGTCAACGAACCCGCGGCCGCGCACGCCAATCCGCGCGACTACGAAGATAGTAGGGGCGTGTATTCCCCCTACGACAACAGCATTCCGGTATTGCAGCGGCGAGGGGCGGTGTTTCTCGGCTGCCACAACGAGGTCTGGGAGTTCACCATGAAACTCCACAAAAAGGGTGTGAACCCCGACCATCTGAGCCATGAACGCATGGCCGCGGAATTCACTAACCACCTCATCCCGGGGGTGGTCCTCACCCCCGGGATCGTGGGGACACTGCCGCAACTCGAGCTCGCCGGCTTTCAATACGCCAAGTGACTGCTCCCCGCCCACAATAACGGCGGGGTTTTACGGCGCTTTCTGATAAACGGGCCCTTATTCCCGGGAGCGCGGCGTTTTGCCGGGCGCCCCCCTATTCCCTCCTCGACCGCCTCCAGGATCGGGCAGGAATGGTCGGTGTGGCGCCGGCAGTCGGCGAGCAAGGCCTCAAGCACCGACTCCATGAAACATAGCGCCTCGCGCTTCTCGCGCAGCAGCGCGAGCTTGCCTTGAGCCAGGCGCTGGATCTCGCCGCAGGTCGATGGATCGTCGGCCGACAGCGCCAGCATGTCGCTGATCTCAGTGAGCGTAAAACCCAGGGATTTCGCGTGCTTTATGAACTGGATGCGACGCACGAGCGGCCCCGGGTAACGGCGGATCCCGCCATAGGGGCGCGGGGGCTGATCGATGAGACCGCGGCGTTCATAAAATCGTATGGTCTCGACCGAGACACCGGCGGCCTGTGCGAGATCGCCGATCGTCATTCCTGCCGTCTTTTCTCTGCGCTCTGCCACGGACTTGCCCCTGTCAAAAGCGAACATGCGCCCGAGGCCTTTTATAGCCCCGGTGTCTTACAGACCCCTTCCTATCAGACCGGCGTCACGGTCCTGGCGGCCACAGGACACCCTTTAAGGCCGCCGCTGTGGCCGGATGGACTCGCGCCCCAGACAGGACCGTTACGGGGGTAAGCCCTGTTCGGGGACGGGGCGGTGCCAGCATGGTGAGCGCCGCCGGTGACACATCCCGTCCCGATCGCGCCCCGATAGCCCCCTCTTGCGCTGACCTGACGCACCCGACAGCCTGCCCTGCGGTGGAACAACAGCACACCCGGGCAGGACATCGCCCGGGATACCCCGCAGCAGGACATCCCCACGGCCGGAGCGCGCGGGCGCGCCGGTCGGTGGGCGGCATCCCGGGACGGCCGGTCTGCGCTCGCCCTGCGTGGTCCTCTTCGTATCTTGCCATGACCGCGCCCTGCCGGTCATCGTCACCTCGCCGATCATGGGCCGGTTTGCCGGCCTTGGGGCCGGCAAAGAACCGCCTCCAGGCCCTGGTCCGCTATCGAAACGGCCCTTACCCGTAAGCGAGGGTGAGGCTCGCTTCGGCCGCGGACATCCTCCCCGTTCTTCAAGGGGAGAGGACGTCCACGCCGGACCTTCCTTGCCGCCGGGTCCGGCGCCGTCTACCCTTATGTAAAAGACCGCAATCGCGGCGAGGGAGGAGACATGGGCCTTGCACGGGTGTTCGCCGGGCTTCTATGGCTTTGCGCAACGACGTCGGCCGTCGCCGCCTTGGTCGGCTCGCCGACACCCGCCAATCCCTGCCCGATCGCCCAGCGTTACTGCCGAGCACGAGGCCCGGAATCCGGCGTCCCTCACGACTACCCACCCCGCCGCTTTTTGCGGCAAATGCGCATCCACTGTTCGCTGACCCTGATGCAAAAATTGGCGCGCGGCCCCCAGCAGCTGTTCGGGCTCGGGCTCGCGCCCCGCCTGTGCCACCTCATGGGCGCATTCCTTGGGGCTACGCCCGGTGAATGGCGCGCCCTCGTGATTGCACAAATGAGCGGTGGCGACTTCAAGACGACGCCTGCCGGACAACAACTGATGCGTCAGATCAAGGCCGCAGCCAGATCGCAATTGACCCCGGTCCCGCACGGCGGTCCTTTCCCGCGACCCGGAGTCGGCACCGCCTCGGGGCCTGCCTGGATACCCGATTCCCAGGCCGCCAGCGACGCGCTTGCCAGACGCTTGCGCCTGGTGCGCGTCGCCCTGGAGCGCGCCATGATCCTCAAGACCGGGAGGCCGGTCAGACTCCCAACCGGCGTATGTACCGCCGTACTGATACTCTCGCCCAGCGGCCGAGTCCGCCAGATGGTGCGACCGCATTGCTCGAACTCGGGCCTGCAAAACGCCTTTTGGCAGGCGGTGTTCATGCACGGCCCACTGCTCGCGCTTACCGGCCGGACACCCTATCGCGTCCATGTGGGCGTCATTGCGCCCTTGGCGGAGCCCGGCCTCGGCCTGGGGCGCTAGGGCACCCCAAGGGTCGATCGGTTATAGGGGCGACTGACTAATCGGCAGGCCTGTCACCGGCGATGTCGCCGTGGCATGCCGGCTGCAAGGCCTAGGTTAGCCCGCGCGCCTGCCGGCAGCCGCATGCCGGGCGACTGAATGCCGCTCTTGCCAGCCCTGACACTTAGGCGGGTTGCGCCTCTAGCCGCTTCACCATGGGGATCAGCTTGGCGTGGAGCTTACGGTAGCTGATGGGGCCTACGAACTTGTAGGCGATGATCCCTTGCTTATTGACGACGAAGGTCTCGGGGACGCCATAGATACCCCAATTGATCGCCGTCATCCCGCGCTTGTCCGTGACGATCATCGAATACGGGTCGCCGAAGGCATCCAGGTAGTGGTGCAGGCCCTGGGGGGTATCCTTGTAATCGACACCCACCAACCGTACGAGGTGCAGGGCGTGGAGCCGCATGAGGTTTGGCATCTCTTGCTTGCAACTCACACACCATGACGCAAAGACGTTCAGAAGCGTCACGTGTCCTTTCAGGTCGGCATTGGTCAGATCCACGTTCGGGGTCGCCGCCAATGGTAAGGAAAACGCCGGCATCGGCTTGCCGATCAATGGCGAGGGAATGTAGGTGGGGTTCAAGAACAAACCGCGCCCTAGCGCTACCCCGATGGCGATGAACAACGCCACGGGGATCAGGAACTTCTTCACGATAGCGCCGCCTTGGCCTTGGCGGCCATTGAGCGCTTCAACTCCGCGGCCACGTCCGGGGGCATGTAGTTGGCACCATGCTTGGCGAGTACCTGACTTGCCAAGAACGTCGTCGTGCCCACGCGCCGACCCTGAACCACCACGCCCTGCCCCTGCCGGAAAAGGTCCGGAAGGATGCCCGTATAGTGGATCACCATACTGTGGCGCAGATCAGTGACCGTGAAGGTCGTATGCAGCCCATCTTTCTTGATGCTGCCCTTCTCGACGATACCCCCTAAACGAAACACTCCGTGACTGGGGGCCTTACCCTCCAAGACCTGCGTGGGGGAATAGAAGAACACGAGGTTGTGCCGGAACGCCGTCAATACCAACCACACCGCGACGCTCACACCCGCCAGCCCGACTAGGACGAATATGAGCCTCTTATTCTGCTTCCTCATGGACATCCTCCTCGTCGTCATCCCGGTTACGGCGCAGCCGTTCCCACACCCGGCGCTTCTGGATCAAGGGCTGCACGATATTCAAAAAGACCATGAGACCAGCGAAGCCATAGGCCGCCCAGATAAACACGGAAAAGCGCCCCATCTGCAGAAATCCTGGCAGGCTCATGACCGCGACTCGATGAGTTTGCGCACCCAGTCCGCGCGGCGCTCGCGCCAGAGGATCTCACTACGCGCGCGCACACACAGCATGGTCAGATAAAAGAACATGAAACCAAGCGACATGATGATGAGCGGAATCAGCATCGTGATATAGATCTTCGGCTGACCGGTCAGGGACAGCGATGCCGGCTGATGGAGGGTATGCCACCAATAGACCGAATAATGAATGATCGGCACATTCACCACCCCCACGATCGCCAAGATGGCGCTCGCATGGGCCGCGCGGCGCGGATCATCGATGCTCGCCTGGAGCGCCATATAACCCACGTACAGGAAAAACAACACGAGTTCCGAGGTGAGGCGGGCATCCCATACCCAATAGGTTCCCCACATCGGCTTGCCCCACAACGACCCCGTCACAAGCGCGGTCAGGGTAAACGATGCCCCAAGTGGCGCTGTCACCTTGGCAAGAATATCGGCCAGACGAATGTTCCAGATGTAGCCGGCGGCCGCAAACACCGCCATAACCACATAGGCCATCATCGACATCCACGCATTCGGCACATGGACGAACATGATGCGATAGGCATTGCCCTGCTGGTAGTCAGGCGGCGCCCAATACAACCCGAGATAGAGACCCGATACGAACAACAACGTCGTCAGGGCCGCGAACCACGGGGTCAATGTCCCTGCGAGTTCATAGAACCGCTTGGGCGCCCCGTATTTGTGAATGAGTTTCATCAATCGAGTGACACACGCAAGGCCGCTGAACTTGCCCATGGGGCAAAACTTAAAGCCAGCGCCAAAAACGCCCCCAGTAACGATAAATGCGCAACCGACGCGAAGCCCTGACCCGCGGATGCGGCGACCGCCTCGGCGCCGAATATCAGGACCGGAGTATACAGTGGCAACACCAGCAGGGAAACCAGTACCCCACCCCCTCGCACCCCGAGCGTAAGGGCAGCCGGGATCGCGCCGATCAAAGTGAGAGTCGGCGTACCCAGCAGAAGGGAACCGACGAGCGTTCCTATCGCCTTGGTCGGCAATGCCATCTGTATCGCGAGCAGCGGCGACAACAGCGCAAGCGGCAGACCCGTCAGCACCCAATGCGCCGCAATCTTGGCGAGCACCATCGCCGACAGAGGATAAGGACTCATGAGTAGCTGCTCCAGACTACCATCCTGATAATCGCTCGCAAACAGATGATTCAGGGACAGGGTGGTCGCTAACAATGCCGCCACCCACAGTACCCCCGGGGCCACCAGCATCAACTCGCGACGCTCCGGTCCTATCGCCAACGGAAACAACGTCGTGACGATCAAAAAAAACACAAGTCCTGCCATGATCTCGGTACTGCGCCGCCAAAACACCAGGAGCTCGCGCACAAATACGGCGCGCATGGCCCCCAACACCCCACCGCTCATCGCCGCGTCCTGCAATATCGGGCCAGCTCGAAATCCCGGATGCCCGGCAGGTCGAAGGCCTGATGCGACACGACCAGCGCCAGTCCGCCCGCAGCCATGTGTTCTCCGATCAAAGACGACAGGCTCGCGACCGAGGCCACATCCAGGGCCGTAAACGGCTCATCGAGCACCCACAACGGCCGACGCAGCACCAGCAATCGCGCGAGCGCGAGTCGCCGCTTCTGTCCCTGCGACAGGTGGCGCGCCGGGCGATCGGCCTGTGCGCGCAAACCGACGCGCGCCAAGGCCTCGCCCTCGCTCTGCCCCGCGCAACCCCGACGCGTGAACACGCGGCTTGCCAGCCGGAGATTCTCCGCCGCCGTCAATTCGCCCTGGATTCCATTCAAATGTCCGACGTAGGCGACCTCGGCGGTGAACTCCTCGGCCAGATCCGAGATGCGCTCGCCGCGCCAGCGGATCTCCCCGCGCATCGGCCGCGACAGCCCGCATAGTGCCCGTAGTAGCGTAGTCTTCCCCAATCCATTGGGCCCGCGTACATGCACGGCTTCGCCTGCATCGAGCGTGAGCGATAATCCCGCAAACAGCGTCCGGTCCCCGCGCACGCACGACAGTCCGTGCACAGCGAACAGGGCGTCACTCATGGAGTCGCCGCCGGTGCCTGCGACCCTGCGCCTTGGCCCAGACCGGCGGGCGCTCGCCCATGCTCGGCCACGAGAATCGTACGAATCTTGCTCACCGCTGTATCCACACCGCTGCGCGCCTTGCTGCCTGGGGGCAGCTCCTTCTGAAGTCTCGTCCAGTACATCAAGGTCTTGTGGAAATGATGGCGGTTATAGGAGGCAAGCCCAAGAAACCATAGCGCGTCTTGCTGGTGCGGGTCCTGCTTATAGAGGCGACGGAACAAGGTATACACTCGCCCGGTGGTCTTGGCCGGATGCGCGGAATACAGTAACCATGCGTAATTGGCCAGTATGGCCTCATCGTCCGGGGCGAGATGATAGGCGCGCGCATAGGCCGAACGCGCACCCTTCAGGTCCCCTAATACGACATTGGCGCGCGCGAGCTCAAGCCAGCCGCCGGTATCACGTGGATGATGGACTAAGTGGCGCCGAAGCTTGGCGACCATGCTAAGGACCATGGGCGGGAAGCCGTGGACACCACTGACTCGCCCCTTGGCATTGAGCGTCGCGAAGGTCAGCAACGCGGGCTTGTTCTGCCAATAGTCCATGCCACCGGCAGCCACCGTCAATCCCACCAGCAGACTCACCAACACCGCGCCGCGACGGCGAAGCTTGTCGGGGGCGCTCGGTGCCGTGGCCTTCCCCGCCTCCAGGGCCCGCAGGGTTTGGGCCAGCGTATACTTAAGGCGCGCAGTCTCCTCGTGGGCCACCGACTCGTCGATACGCCCATCATTTCGGTCCGACTCGATTTCGCGAAGCTGTTTCAGCGTCTCCTCACGCGTCAGTTCCAGGGCGATTCGGTCGCCCTCGGCCGCGGCACGCCCCTTGATGGGGCGCGTCAGAAACCACGCCGCAAACAAGGCGAGAAACGCCGACAACATGATAATGACGAACATAACTACTCCTGACGCGTAAGGGCCTCGATACGGGCCTGATCTTCCGGCCCAAGCTCCGGGGCTGAGGGAGGCATGGGCGCGCGCGCACGGCGGCGCATCACCGCGATGGCAACTCCGCCGAACACCGCGGCCAGCGCAAACGGCCATATCCACAGAATGGCGCCAAGCGGATCAAAGGGAGGCTTTAGCAGGATGTAATCGCCATAGCGCTTCACGAAATACGCGCGAATCTGCGCCGGCGTCTGCCCCGCGCGCAGCTTCTGGCGGATGAGCTTGCGCATGTCGGCGGCGATGCCGGCCTGAGAGACGGCCAACGACTCCGCCTGACAGACCGTGCACCGCAGCTTCTTCGCGATCGCGATCTCGCGGCGATGGATCACGCTCTCATGCACCACCGTCGCCGCCATGCTCGGCGCAAGCCATGCCCACAAAAGGACCATCCACGCCAAGCGTTTCATGAGTGGCTGGCCACGGCTCCCGAGGTCACGGCCACCCGCTTGCGACGGCGGACGTAATCGCTCAGCGAAAACGCGAGGCCCGCGATTACGATCCCGCCACCCGTCCATATGAAATTCACGAGCGGATTGACGAACAGGTGAATCTCCCACTTGCCGTCATGCTCATCGCCGATGTCCACATAGACATCACGCAACGGCGTCGAATTCACGCTCGGACGCTCCACCTGCATCGGACTCCCGAAGAACACGCGCTGCTCGGGACGCAGATGCGCACCGTTGTTCAGGATCGTAAGACGCCCTTGCACTGCCGTGTAGTCGGGACCGCGCACGTTGCGCGTGCCGTCAAAACGAACGCGCTCGTGCGCGACCTGCAGCACATCGCCCGGGGCCATCATGACGAGCTTGCTTTTTGCGAAAAGCCCGGAGCCTGTGAGCCCGATCACGATCACGAGGATGCCCATATGGACGATCATGCCGCCGTAGTGTCGGCGATTGCCGAGCACGGTCGCCATGAACGCCCGCGCAGGACCCTCATGATGCTGCTTGCGACGCTGCGCCACGGCACGCGCGACATTAGCGGCTATGGTGGTTGCCACGAACGCCACGAGGCCCACGGCCACGGGTGCGGTCCAATAGACGGGGGCCCACACGATCGCCACCAACGCCGCGAACGCCACACCCACGAGTACCGGCACCACGAGCCGGCCGCGCAGCTTCGCGACATTCGCTTTACGCCAGGAAACGAGCGGCCCTATGGCCATGACCACCAGCATGACAAGGAAGATCGGCACCATGACGAGATCGAAATACGGAGGCCCGACACTGATGCGCGCCCCGGTCGCGGCCTGCAGGAACAAGGGATACAGGGTGCCCAGTAGGACCGACGCGCACGCCACGGTGAAAATGACGTTGTTCCAGATGAACATCGACTCGCGCGAGAAAGGCGAAATGAACGATTCCTCGGCCTGCTGGTAACCACCCTTGACGAGAAACAGGCCAAACGCCAGCGTCAACACCACCACCATGAAGGTAAGGAGGTAAACCCCCTGCCCGGGCGCCGCCGAGAAGGCATGCACCGAGGCCAATACCCCGGATCGCACCAGGAAGGTACCGAGCAGTGACAGGGCGAAGGTCGTGATGATCAGGAAGATATTCCAGGTATGGAGCATGCGTCGCCGCTCCTGCACCGAGATCGAATGAATCAGCGCGGTGCCCATAAGCCACGGCATGAACGAGGCATTTTCGACCGGATCCCAGCCCCAATATCCGCCCCAGCCGAGCACATAATACGACCACCATGCGCCGAATATGATCCCGGCGGTGAGAAAGCCCCAGGCAAACAGCGCCCAGCGGCGTGTGTGCCCTATCCAGAGCTCACTCCTCCAATTGGTGAGCAGTGCCGCCACCGCAAACGAAAACGGTATGGAAAACCCGACATAGCCCATATAGAGCATCGGGGGATGGATGACCATACCTGGATCCTGGAGCAGCGGATTCATGTTCTGGCCCTGCGGCGGGATCGGAAAGAGCCGCGTGAACGGATCGGACAAGAACAACACGAGACCGTAGAAGCCGGCGATGAGCGCGCCCTCGACGGCCATGATGACCGGCAGCCGATCGGGATACCGCGAGCGCCCGTGGTGGGCGACCGCCGCCGTGTAACCGGTCATGATCCATACCCAAAGATAGAGCGAGCCACGGTGTCCGCCCCACAAGGCCGCAATCTTATAGAAAGTCGGCAGGTGCGTATTCGAGTTGCTCGCGACGTAGAGCACGGAAAAATTGTTGGTGAGAAGCGAGTAGAGGATGGTCAAGGCGCCGACTGTCGTCAAAAGGAACAACAGCGTCGCACCGTTGACAGACAGCGTGCGCAGGCCCGGGGCCTTGAACACGCGTGCCGCCACTGGCGCAAGGGCCTGAGTTATGGCGACGAAAAACGCGAGGTACGCCGCGAAATGACCGAGCTCGATGAGATTTAGCGAAACACCTGATACCATACCTGCACCCCTATAGCGAGAAGACCGGAACGACCCGAGAACAGCGCCGCCAAGGCCACGATCCGGTCGCAAGGGTATCTCAAACAAGACGCCTCGTATAGTATGAGGCCCCCTTTAACACACGATAAAGATATCGACAAAAATGGTGCGTAACCCTGTGCATAAACCTGGTGTGGATCGGACGGAGCGGCATGCCTCCTGCGCTTCTCTCGGATTGATTACCCTTTGAACACGGATGAGGCGGTCAGTTCCCCTCCCGGACGTACGAGTGCCCTCGTGCGACGCATGGGCGCCAATTCCTTCGACGCGTTCCTGCTCCTGGCGTTGTGGGTGGCGGCCGCCGCGCCGATCGCCATCGTGTTCGCCATCGCCAATGAACTGCAAAGTTCGGCGCTACAGATCGTGCTGCGCATCTATCTGCCGCTGGTGGGGTTCGCCTATTTCGGGCGCGCCTGGATGAGGTCGGGTCAGACCTTTGGAATGCGCGCCTGGCGTCTGAGCCTGCGCGCCGCGCACGGCCATTTGAGTGTCGCGCGCGCTGGGGTGCGTTACGTGCTGGCGCTTCTGTGGTGGGCCTCGCTGATCGAAGGTTTCGCGCTCGCCTTCGAGGGGCGTTATCACATGGCGGCCTTTGCGCTGGCGCTGTTTGGCGCCGCCTATTTCTGGATATTTTTCGATCCCGAGGCGCAGGCCCTGCACGATCGCCTGAGCGGGACACGGGTGCTGTTCATTCCGAAATCACCCGGCGCGGGCGAGAAAACCCACGCAGACCAGGGTCAGTCCTAGCGTAGGCACCGCCGCCCCGAGCAGGGGCGGCCAGTGGTAGAGCAGCGTGAGATCACCAAAGCCGCGGTTGACGACGTAAAAAATCAGCCCGAGCACGACCGCCAGAAACAGGCGGAACCCGAGCCCTCCATGGCGCCCGTGTCGAAAGACGAACGGCACCGCCAACAGCACCATGGCGGCGGTCGTAAGCGGCGCCAACACCTTGTACCAGAACACCAACTGGTAATGGGTGGTGGCCTGCTGGTTGCGTTGTAGGTGGCGGATATAACGAAATAGGTCGACCAGCGACAGGGCATGCGGATTGACCGCGAATACCGACAGAAGGCTCGGCGCAATCCCATGCCAATAGCCTCGTCGGCTGGTCTTCACGATCAGCCGTTGCCGGCGAAACAGGGTCTCGGAAACCCCCCGCAATCGCCAGCGGCCATTGTGGTAACGGCCACTGGCCGCGAACAACTCATGTGCGAGCCGCCCGTGATGAAAACGATAGATCGTAAGCCGCAGGATACTAAGATCGGGCAGGACCTCGCCGATATCCACGAAACTGTGCCCTTCCTTCAACCATAGCCCTTGGGCATTCACGGCCGCCCCCAGTCCGGCGGCCTGGGCCTGCTCCCGGCGCGCGAGCGAGGCCGCCTTGGGCCCGAGAAAATCCCCGAGCAACGCCGCCACAAGACCGAGCGCGAGCGCCGCCCTTAGGGCCGCGTAGGCGATGCGCCCGACCGACACCCCGGCGGCGCGCATGGCGGTCAGTTCGCCATCTATGGCAAGCGATGACAGCCCGAGGGTAGCCCCGACCAGCGCCGACATCGGGAAGAGCATGGAGATCTTGGCCGGGACCCCTAGCAGAAGGATCATGAACAGCCGCGAAAACCCCCCGTGGTGGATATGGTCCAGGGTGGTCACGAGATCGAAGAACAGAAACAGGCCTACGAATACGCTCAACACAAGACCCGTACTCAGGATCAGGCGCCGCGCAATGTAGGTATAGAGGATGCGCATCAGCGGAATAGACCCCACGGCAAAAGCCCCTTACCGGCGGCGCGCCGGGCGAAGAACGCCGCCGCAAGCGCCGCGAACACGGCATGGACCCACCACAACCCGAGCCATGCCGGCTCCTGTCCGCGCGCCAACAGGGCGTGGGCGATGCTCAGCAGGTTGGCATACGAGAAATAGGCAAGGACCGCGGCAAACAGCGGGGCAAAGGCCCCTTTGCGGGAGTCGGTGTAGGCAAAGACCAGCGCCAATGGCGCCAATATGAAAAGCGACAGGGGCTGCGCCAGACGCCACTGCCATTCAGCGATCGCCCGCGGATTCGAGGAACGCAGCAGGCGCAGGGTCGGGACCTCATCGCGGGTGAGCCCGGTCATGACCGGCGTGAATGGTCGCCGCTTTATGCGCAACGCATAAGTGCGATAGCGCAGGATCCGGTAATTGGCCTGGCCGGGAATCCCTTGGTAACGGCGACCGTTTAGCAGCACGAGAAAACGCGCGCCGGTGTGGCGGTTCTTGAACTCGTAACCGCGCTTGGCGATCAGCACCCCACCCTTGCCGAACTGCGTGCGGCTCACGAAGATATCATGCAGGCGCCCACTCGACCCGACGCGCCCGACATAGAAGATGGCCCGCCCGTTTCTCGTATGATTGAAGCGCCCGGGGATGATGCCGGCGGTGTAAGCGGAGGTATTTTCGAGCTTGATCTTGTGGAGCAGGAGCGCCGCCATGGGCGCCAGATAAAACGCGATGGCCGCCACCACAGTGGCCACGACACCGGTCCACACCATGGTCGGACGCAAGAGCCGCGTAAGCCCGATCCCGCAGGCCGCCAACACTGTCACCTCGCTATCCCGATACCAGCGCGCCATGGTCAGCAAAAGTCCGATAAAGACCGTCAACGGCAGTATCATCGCGAGGTTTTTGAGGAGCTCCAGGGCGAGCAGCAGGAACACGATATGCGCAGGAAACTCGCCGCTCGCCGCCTGGCTCAAGAGCTTTACCAGACTGACCACAAGATAGAGGGTCAGGAACGTCAAGGTCACGAGCAACGTGGTTTGCGTCGCCTCGCGGTAAAAGGCTTTGTGGACTATCACGGCTTTTGCTGGCGCCGTAAGCGGTTTATCATGGAACCGCGCACGACGGCGCTCCCGTAACCAACACTTAACCCGAGATCCCCGAGCCCTATGGAATACGCCCTCACTCAAGAAACTCCTGATCAATTGGCCACGGAATGCCTGATCGTGGGTATCCACGAAAACCGTGGACTCTCGGAGGCCGCCGCGGCCATCGACCGCATCCTTGGCGGCGAGATCGCGGCCATTGTGCAACGGGGCGACATCGAAGGCAAACCCGGACAGACGCTGCCGCTATTGCGCGCGGTCGGCAAGGCCGAGCGCATCCTGCTCGTGGGCATGGGCGCGGCCGGCGAATGCAAACCGATGCAGTACAAAGAGGCCGTGGCACGCGCGGCGCTGTCGGCAGCCGACTTGCACGTCACGACCATTGCGAACTTCTTGCCGTCGGTCCCGGTCAAGGACCGTTCGCCGGTCTGGGCCCTTGAACAGGCCGTGGTGGCCACCGAAG
The DNA here is from genome assembly GCF_003333315.1 of Acidiferrobacter thiooxydans. GTDB lineage: Bacteria > Pseudomonadota > Gammaproteobacteria > Acidiferrobacterales > Acidiferrobacteraceae > Acidiferrobacter > Acidiferrobacter thiooxydans. The sequence continues at coordinate 793,777 of NZ_PSYR01000001.1, read as the reverse complement.
ATGCCCTCTACCGCTTCGACCGGCTCAAGACCCGGGCCCCGGCGCGCACGCAGCCGCAGTCGTGTGTCTTCAGTACGCCCGGCGGGTCCGAAACGAGCGCGCGCGACGCCCTGGCCGCCGGTGCCGCGATCGCGCACGCCATGTCGTTTGCCAAAGATCTCGCCAACCTCCCGGGCAATATGTGCACACCATCCTATCTCGCCGAGCAGGCCCAGACGCTCGCCACGCGCCATGCCCTCAAGGTCAGCGTGCTCGAAAAGAGCGACATGGAAACCCTGGGGATGGGCGCGCTGCTGGCGGTAGCGCGCGGAACGCATGAGCCCGCCAAACTCATCGTCCTCGAGTATCACGGGAATGGCACCGGCGCCCCCATCGCGCTCGTCGGCAAGGGCGTGACCTTCGACTCCGGGGGTATCTCCCTGAAGCCGCCGGCCAACATGGATGAGATGAAATTCGACATGTGTGGGGCGGCGACGGTATTGGCCGTCATGCAGGCTGCGGCCGACATGAGGCTGCCGATCAATCTCGTGGGCATCGTGCCGACGACCGAAAACCTCCCCGGGGGGAGCGCTATCAAGCCCGGCGATATCGTGACGAGCCTGTCCGGTCAGACGATCGAGATCCTGAATACCGACGCCGAAGGCCGGTTGATCCTGTGCGACGCGCTCACCTACGCCGAGCGATTCAAGCCGGCCGCGGTCATCGACATCGCCACGCTAACCGGGGCCTGCGTCATCGCCCTCGGCGCCCAGGCCGGCGGCCTCATGGGCAACAACGAGGCCCTCGGACACGAACTGGAGCAGGCCGGCCAGCACGCGACCGACCGCGTCTGGCCGCTGCCGCTATGGGAAGAATACCAAAAGCAGCTCGACTCGAATTTCGCGGATATGGCCAATATCGGCGGTCGCGAGGCCGGGACCATCACCGCCGCCTGCTTCCTGTCGCGCTTCACCGAGGCCTATCCCTGGGCGCATCTCGATATCGCAGGCATCGCCTACAAGGGCGGCAAGGACAAGGGCGCCACCGGGCGGCCGATCCCATTGCTCATGGAATTCCTGAGGCGCCGCGCGCGGCCGGCATGACGCGCGTCGATTTTTATCTCGGCGGTGACGGACTGGCGCGCGATACACTGGCGTGCCGACTCGTGGAGACCGCCCATAGGCACGGCCACCGCGTGTTCCTGTGGGTCCCAAAAGACGAGATCGGCCTATGGGACGAGCGGCTGTGGACATTTTCCGATACGAGCTTCGTGCCGCACGCGCCGGCGGGTCTCGCAGATGAGCCAGTGCTCATTGGTGCCGAGCTTCCGCATGCGGGGGACTGCCTGGTCCCATTGACCGCCGACGCCCCGCCCTCGGTGACGGCCTTTGCGCGCGTGCTCGAGGCCGTGGGGGCCACTGACAGCGAGAAGGAACGGTCACGCGCACGGTTTCGTCACTACCGCCGCCAGGGTCTGGAACCGGTCGTCCATAACCTCCCATGACCCGCATCCGCCATGAACCGCTGCCGGACATCCTCGCAGGCCTGCGTGCACTGGCCGCCGACCTGCAAGACGATGCCACGATCGGTGACGACGGTATTCCGGTCCTGACGGCGGTGATTGCCAACCCGAGCCGACCGGACATCCGGCCGCACGCCGTGGGCGCCCCCATACCAACCCTGAGTAACGTGGTCGCGCGTCTGCCCGCCACGCCCGATCCCGGGGCCGCCGATCGCGAGACGCTTTCCGCGCACATACGCGCAGCGACGATCGTCCAGCGCGTCGATACCCTGTGGCGCGCCGATGGGAACGATCCGCTCGACCCTGCTATGATGGCAACCCTCGAACACGCACTGGCGCAAGCCCTTCAAGAACTGACCTGACACGAGATGACAGACCCATTGCCACACACCCTCGCCAAGAGTTACGAGCCCGGCGAGATAGAAAAGGCCATCTACGCCCAATGGGAGGCGAGCGGCGTGTTCGCGCCTTCCGGACACGGGCCCGGGTATTGCATCGTCATCCCCCCGCCCAACGTGACTGGCAGCCTGCACATGGGCCATGCCTTCCAGGACACCATCATGGACGCGCTCACGCGCTACCACCGGATGCGCGGCGACGACACCCTCTGGCAGCCTGGCACCGACCATGCCGGCATCGCCACGCAGATGGTCGTCGAACGGCAGTTGGAGGCGACCGGCGAAAGCCGCGTGGCCTTGGGTCGCAAACGGTTCCTCGAGGCAGTCTGGGACTGGAAGGCGCGCTCCGGCGGACGTATCAGCGAACAGTTGCGGCGTATGGGGGCGTCGGTCGACTGGTCGCGCGAACGCTTCACACTCGACGAAGGACTGTCGCGCGCGGTGCGCGAGGTGTTCGTCCGACTGTACGATGAGGGACTCATCTATCGCGGGCAGCGGCTCGTGAACTGGGACCCGCAGCTCGAGACGGCGGTCTCGGATCTCGAGGTCACGGCCGAGGAGGAAGATGGTCATCTCTGGCACATCCGTTATCCGTTGCCCTCCGGGGGGCATCTGGTGGTCGCCACCACCCGCCCCGAGACCCTGCTCGGCGATGAGGCGGTGGCCGTGCATCCCGACGACCCGCGTTACCGGCAGCTCGTCGGGCAGACCGTAAGCCTCCCGCTGACCGCACGCGAAATTCCCATCATCGCCGATGACTACGTCGACCCGGCTTTTGGATCGGGCTGCGTGAAGATCACGCCGGCGCATGACTTCAATGACTACGAGGTCGGCCAACGCCATGGGTTGGCGCTCACCAATATCCTAGACAAGGCCGCGCATATCCAGTTGCCGGGCTCACCCTATCACGGGCTCGGCCGCGAGCAGGCAAGGCAGCGGATCGTGGCCGACCTCGAGGCCGCAGGGCTCCTGGAACGGGTGCAGCCCCATAAGCTCAAGGTCCCACGCGGCGAACGCAGCGGGGCGGTGATCGAGCCTTGGCTCACGGACCAATGGTACGTGCGCACCGCCGACCTCGCCCAGCCGGCGCTCGCGGCAGTGGAGGACGGCCGTATCCGCTTTGTGCCCGAGAACTGGGACAAGACCTATTACGAATGGATGCGCAACATCAAGGACTGGTGCATTTCGCGCCAGATCTGGTGGGGGCACCGCATCCCCGCCTGGTATGACGATGCCGGACGGATATACGTCGCGCGCAGCGAAGACGAGGCGCGCGCACGCTACGGGCTAGGCGCGGATGTCACGCTCACGCAGGATCCGGATGTCCTCGATACCTGGTTCTCCTCGGCCCTGTGGCCATTTTCGACGCTCGGCTGGCCGGACCGGACCGAGGCCCTGGCGCGCTTTTACCCCACCCGCGTGCTCGTAACCGGGTTTGACATCATCTTCTTTTGGGTGGCGCGCATGATCATGATGGGCCTCAAGTTCACGGGCGACGTCCCGTTTCGCGAGGTCTATGTCCACGGTCTAGTGCTGGATGCCAAGGGCCAGAAGATGTCGAAGTCGCGCGGCAACGTGATCGATCCGATCGATCTCATAGACGGCATAAGCCTCCCGGATCTCATCGCCAAACGCACGAGCGGGCTCATGCAGCCGGCCAAGGCCGAGGAGATCCGTCGGGCCACCGAACGCGAATATCCCGACGGCATACCACCCTACGGCACTGATGCCCTGCGCATGACCTTTGCGAGCCTCGCCACCCAGGGCCGGAACATCAACTTCGACCGCGCGCGCATCGACGGCTACCGCAGCTTCTGCAACAAGCTCTGGAACGCCGCGCGCTTCGTATTGCTGAATACCGAAAATGCGGACTGCGGCAATGAAGGGGATTATGTCCTCGACATCGGGGATCGCTGGATCATATCCCGCCTCCAAGAGACCGAGCGCGCGGTCGAGGAGGCGTTTGCCACCTACCGCTTCGATCTCGCCACGCAGGCCCTCTACGGCTTCATATGGGATGAATACTGCAGCTGGTATCTTGAGTGGTCGAAGACCGTCCTCGCCGACGCCGACGCGCCCGCGGCCCGCGGCACGCGCCGCACACTGGTGCGCGTACTGGAGACCGCCCTGCGGCTCCTGCATCCGTTCATGCCCTTCATCACCGAAACCCTGTGGAAACGGGTAGCGCCGCTATGCGGCCGCGGCGGGGCCACCATCATGCGCGCCCCCTACCCACGCTGCGACGAAAGCCGCATCGATGCACGCGCGACCGCCGATATGCAGGCACTCATGGGCATCATCAGTACCGTGCGCACCATCCGGGGCGAAATCAACATCGCGCCCAGCGCCCGTATCCCGGTAATCCTGGATGGCGCCCAGCACCTGATGGAACTCGTACGGACCCACGAGCGGACGATCATGACGCTCGCACGGATTTCGGAAATCACGCACCTCGCCGCCGATACCGTGACGCCGGAATCAGCAGTCGGATTGGCCGGGACGGTACGTGTCCTCATCCCTCTCGCAGGGCTGATCGACAAGGCCGCTGAACTGCGCCGCCTCGCCAAGGAGATCGAGAAGATCGAACGCGAGATCGGGCGCGCGCGCGCCAAGCTCGGGCGGCCCGACTTTGTCGAGCGCGCGCCGGCGGCGGTGGTCGACGAGGAACGTCGGCGGCTTGCAGACTTCGAAGAGCGCCTGCACAAGCTCTCCGAGCAGGAGACGCACATGGCGCGACTCTCTGGTTAACCTCATTCTCACGCAGCGATGGGGGCGGGGCACAGCACACGGGTATCGGCGGCGCATCAGGCAGGCTCAGGCTTGCGCCCGTGGCTTGCCGCCGGTAGACTGGCCGGCGTCTTGCGGGAGATGGCAGCCTACCTATAACCGCCCTCGCGGCTGATGATGCCTACGATTTCCGGGTATCGGAAATGTGGGTGCGCTTATCCATTCGCCACCCCCGATCGATCCTGCGCCCCCATGGGCCTGACCAAACCCCGCGTCTCGGCCGCCGAGGAGGACCGGTGACTTTTGTGTGGATCGCCTGCTTTGCTGTGCTTGGGGCATGGTTGCGTTATGGACAGAACCTCGTGGTCCAACGCCTCCTCGGGCGCGACTTCCCGTGGGCTACGCTCTCGATCAACGTCATGGGCTCGTTTCTCATAGGCCTCCTCTCCTACACGCTCGTCCACGGGGTACCAGTGAGTGCGGCGTTGCGCACCGGGGTGATCGTAGGCGGCATCGGCACCTACACGACCTTCTCCACCTTCTCGCTCGAGACCCTGCTGCTCGTGGAAGAGGGACAGGTGCTACGGGGTCTTGCGTATGTCGCGACGTCACTCGCCCTTGGGGTTGGTGGCGTGCTTCTCGGGGCGCTGAGCGCGCCTCGTCTGTGAGGGGGAGGGAGTCGCATGAAGGCGATTGAAATCGCGCGCATCTATATTCGCGAGGGCGACCACGCCGACGGCCTCGATGTCATGAAGCAGATCTTCGCCCTGCTCCAGGATCAGCACAAGATCCAAGGCGTGACGGTATTCCGCGGCGTCGCCGGGTTCGGGGTCCATGGCGAGATCCATGCCGCCGACCTTTTGCGTATGACCGCGCGCCTGCCGCTCGTCATCGAATTTTTCGACACCCCCGAGGCGGTCGCCGCGGCGCTCGCCGCGCTGCGCGGGCTCGTTCCCCCGAACACATTGTGAAGTGGCCCGCGCTATGCCTGTAAGGGGGCGACCAGCAGCGCCTATCCACTCCCTGGACCGAAGACTCCATAACACACGCCATGGGTGCCGCCCATGAAGACCCTGGCATTCATCGCGGTGTTTGCCATCTTCGGCGCCATCGCCCGCTATCTGCAGGCGCTGGTCGTAGCGCACGTCGTGGGCGGTCCCTTTCCGTGGGATATCCTGTCGATCAACCTGCTGGGCTCGTTTGCGATGGGCTTTCTGTTCTTCGAGACCCTGGAGCGTATCAGCATAAGTCCGGAGCTGCGTACCGGCCTGCTGACAGGTTTCCTCGGGGCCTATACCACCTTCTCGACCTACACCTTCGGGGCAGTGGGGCTCATCGAGCACGGGGCCTGGATCCTGGGGATGAGCTACCTCCTGGGGTCGGTGGTGCTGGGTCTCGCGGCCACGACCTTCGGCGCCTGGCTATCACGCAGCATCTCGGGCGGATAACATCACAGATCGCAGGCCAGCACCAGGGCGTCTTCCCGGCCGTGACGCGTCGGGTAATAGTTCTTGCGCAGACCGATCTCATTGAATCCAAGGCCGTAATAGAGCGCGTAGGCGGCCTTGTTGGAGCGCCGCACCTCGAGCAGGGCGATCTTGGCCTGCCCATGACGCGCAACATCCAACAGATGACTGAGCATCCGCCGCCCAAGCCCGCGTCGTTGATAGCGCGGGTGGACACAGATATTCAGCAGATGGCATTCGCCAGCGGCGACCGCCATGATCCCATGGCCCACGAGACGCCCCTCATCCTCGAGCACCCGGCAGCAGTAACCGACGCGCAGGCAATCGCGGAATATCCCCTCGGTCCAGGGAAACTCATAGGCCTGCCGTTCGACCTGCATGACAAACGGCAGGTCCTCGCGGGCCATCGCCCGAAGCCGGATCTGCGACGGCGTGTTACGCGCGGACTGGGCTGGTAGCCGCCAGCTACTCATCGGCCACGACCCCCCGGGCGCGTTTCAGGTCGGCCCAGGCGGCGACCTTGTCCGCCGGACGCCGCAAGAGGTAGGCCGGATGATAGGTCACCACCACCGGGATGCCCTCGTAGTCATGCACGGATCCCCGGAGCCTGCCGAGCGGCTGGTCCGTGGCCAACAGGCTCTGGGCGGCAAATCGCCCCAGGGCCACCACGATCCGGGGCCGCACGGCGGCAATCTGTGCGCGTAAATAGGGCAGGCATGCCGCCACTTCGGATGGCTGCGGGTCGCGATTCCCCGGCGGCCGACACTTCAAGACGTTGGCGATAAAGACTTGCTCGCGGTCCAGGGCCAGGGCCCGCAGCATAGCATCGAGCAGCTGGCCCGCGCGCCCGACAAAGGGCGCGCCACGCCGATCCTCCTCGGCCCCCGGCGCCTCTCCCACGAAACACCATGTGGCCGTGCGCGGACCGGTCCCAAATACCGTCTGCGTGCGCCCGGCATGCAAGCCGCAGCGCACGCATGAGCGAACTTCATCCTCCAGGCGCCCCCATCCGTCCACCTCCGCGCAAGGCCCCTGGGCGTTCGCGACTGCGATCGGCTCTCGGCGTTGCCAGACGGTGATCCCCATGGCCTTGAGCCACGGGCGCGCGCTACGACTGTCCATGCCGGAAGTATAACCGGCCGCACGCCGATAGGCGGAGATTTTACCGGTGCAGGCGTGCCGGGACGATGGTATACCCTGTCACACCCTCAATGACCGGCCGCCGCCCCTTCAGGACCCCTGGATGCGGCCGGCATTGCCGTAGGCGCGGTCAGATAGTCAGCGAGGCTCGCGACTTGGCGGCCGCTCAAGGGATTGGCATAGCCTACGGCGCGCGTCCCGCGAACCCCGGCCAGGATCTCTACGATCAGATCCGCGGGCTTTTCGCGGTGTGCCAGCGTAAAGAGGTTGGGGATCGGGCTCCCAGGGCCCGCCGCGGCATGGCAGGTCGCGCACAGGTGGGTATAGAGAAATCGGCCCTCGCGCCAACGATACCCCTGAGGATGCAGCGGCAGGATGCCGCGCAGATCAACCGGGAACCGCCGCCGCAGCGCGCGCATCTCCGACCATACTGCAGGCATCGCCTTGCGCCTTAGGGCCTTACGGGCCACCCCGATACGGGCCTTGATCGGCCCGACATCACATCCGGCCCTGGCACAATAGGATCGCGCCTCGAAACCGAGCACCCCGAGATCGCTATGGATGCGCGCGAGAAGCCGTGCCGACGCCCGACCTCGGACCGCCTGGTGCGTCTCGTGGGCCAACAAGGCCACCTCCAACCGGAAACGCAGGCTGCGATCGGCATGCGCCAGGACCGGCGCGAGCACGGCGGCGAGCATGACCATTCGGAGGCGGCGCACAGGAGCGGCGGACGCACCCCGAGGCGAAGGTCGGTCCCCCATCTCACACGGTCACAACCACATCGCTCGCCAGGATGGCATCGAGCACGGCATCCCACTCGCCCTCGCTCAGGGCCGGGCGCAGGTCATGACGGGACAGACGATGCCTCGTCGGGGTCCGCTCCAAAGACGCCAGGGCCTCGTCCATGGCGCGTCGGTCCGGGAAAAGATCCGTCTCGAGAACCACGATGCGCATGGGACTTTCCTCCAGATGCTTCATAGCGAAATGACAGCCTCGGCGGTCGCAAGCGCCGTGGCGAGCGCGGCAGTATCGAGGTAGGGCAGGCCCTGATCGGGGACCGTGGTCTCCGGCTGCACATCGGCGAGTTCGAGACTTTCGGCCTGCACGGCGTTTTCCGGCGTGTCGGCGACCGGCCCCCCCATAAGGATCAGGCGCACCGTATGACCGAATATCGTCAGTCCGGCGGCCACGCGCATCGCCTCTGTGTGATCGTGTCGACCCAGGACCACCACTGTCTTTGCCGTGCCCATGACCTAGAGACTCACGATGCGCCGCGCGGCGGCAGTCATGGCGCTGTTGTCGGTCTGGCTCCCGAGCGGGATGGGGCATTGTCCCTGCCCAAAGCGCTCCCAGGAATATTCGCAGACCGCCGAACCCGGACCGGCATGCAGGGAGGCTACGATCTCCGGATCGGACGCGAGCTGCGCGGCGGGGCCGGTAAAGAAACAGCCGCATTCAATCTGGCGGCGCTCACAAGCGCGCAGGAAGCCGCGCAGCAGGGGCGCCGATTCAGTCCGCGACACCAGAAACAGGATATCCATTAGCGCCTCCTCGTCATGCGCCACGCCAGAACCATGATGGCGGCACCCGCCGACGCCACCGCCAAGGCCTTATCCGGGGTCGGCACCCCCGTCCGGCCGGGGCTTACGCGCACGTGCCGCCTATGCGTCCAACCCCGCCAGCCGCTCGCCAACACGCGCGCGCGCACCGCAAGCATGCGAAGTCGCGCAAAGTAGGCTATTGACCCATAGGGCCCGGCACCATAGGCCACCACCGGACGCCGGGTGGAGATCAGGCCCCGCACGGCCGCCTGATCGCGCCCTACATCGGCCATCGGCAGGGATCGTGCCCCAGGAATGTGGCCAGGCCTGCGGTAGCGCCCGCGCGCCCGCCCATCGACCAGAAGATATCCACGCCCGCCGGCCCGCAGGCGCGCCGCCAATTCCTGGCGCAATACCACGAGCCGCGTGCGCGGCCAGGCGCTATAAATGGCCTCACGGAATACACCACGGGTCGTGCCCGCGCCGCGTGCCCCGGGATGACGCGCAAGCCACGCCGTCACCGGATCCGCCACCACCTCCACCCGCCTTTGGCCGGCGACATACAACATGCCGGCCACGAAATCCTCAGACCTCATCCGGTCGCCAACCACGATCGCCGTCTCGGCCCCGGTCAGCCTCAGTGCCCCCAGGAGCCAGCGGACATTGCGCCAACTCGCCAGTCGGCCGCGCGAGGTGAGAAGCATGCGCGGATTCAGGCAGAGACCGCCCGCCACCGACCCGCGCGTGCATACCGCGCGGCGACGCGTATCGATGACCACACTACGCGCCGGCAAGGGCCAAGGCAGGTGTGTGCGCGCCACGAACGCCCTGGGCGCGGCCCCATGGCCCGCGGCGAGCACCGGAAGCGGCGCGGCATGCACTGTCAGCAGCCCCCGATCTTCGGCAGGCGCGGCACGAACGCCGCGCCCCGCGCCGGCGGTGGGTTCTGGAGGTAGTAATTCACGAGCTCACGGACCGTCACGGTACCGTACAGGCCGCCCATGGGAATGGGCGCGAAACGGCCCACCGTCTGTGGGGTCTCCGAACGCTTGATCGTCTCGGGCGACACCGAGGCTGCGCGCATCAGAAACGACATGCCGACCACCACCAGGGCGATGCACGAACCGCAATAGAGAAGGATCTGGCTGGTCGTCATCTCTCCGCCACCCGTAGCGGCCGCCCGCGCCTGCTGTATCGGCGGCGCACAGCCCGCATCTGGCAGGGTCACTCCATGAAGCACTTCTTTTACTGTCATAAGACCTCCCCACCCCTAGAATACGTCGGTCGTCAGGGCCACATAGAGCACGTACATCATGACGATGAACATGACGATTTGCGCAATCGTTGGCACGTTCAGTTCCATAAGTCCTCCTAGTGTCCGGTGGTCTTCGCGACCGCGGACTTTTCTACGGCGTAGACGCCGGCGGCAACGTTGCCCTTATAGTACTGGGCGAGCCGATTCACGTTCAGCGGCTTGCCGTTGACGGGGTTTATGACAGGCGGCGTGAAATACGCGACGCCATCGCGCGTACGGTGCAGATAGGCCGGGGGCATGGCCAGGATGTACACGAAGGTGCCGATGGTCATGACACCGACCAGCACCGCCAGCGTCAGCATCTGCCTTTGACCAACAGGAAGCATGGCATACCCTCCCTAGTTCTTGCGCACGAAGACGCGCCAATAACGATCGGCCTTGAGGGTCGCGAGATGCGTGCCGTTGACCGCCGCCATAACCGTCGGCAAGGCCTCCATGGACGTCGGATTATCCACCTTGACCTCTATCACCGCCCCCGATACGGCCTCGTTCAAGGCCTTTTTGGTCATGAGCTGCGGACGTGGGCAGGAATCCCCCAGGACGTCGACCACACGGCTTATCGTATAGGTGTTCCCGTCCTCCAAGGTCACCTGCGCGGCAGGCGCCGTCGAAACGGCTGCGGTTGGAGCGGCTTTACGGTTGAATAGACCCATGACATCAATCTCCTAAGGTAGGTAGAGCGGCCGATGTGTCGCCGGCATCGTCGGCGGTCTTGGCGAGTACCGGCGATGCCGGCGCCACGGGCGCCGCCACCCTCGGCTCGGCCTTACCATCCGCCACGAGGGTCGCGCGCTCGCGCTTCAGGATGCGTCGATACAAGGCATAGAGCGCGGCGGTCTGAATGAGACCGAAAAAGATCGCCGGAATCCCGGTATCGCGCTGCAAGGTCAGGGCATCTGCCCAGCCGAACTGCAGGCCGGCGGCGTTCGCGTGCCCGGTCATCGTCTGTCCGGCAGGCGGCCAGTAGGAGAACGACCACATGAGCGAGGACAGAAACAGGCCGACGATGAGAAACAGCAGGGCCCACAGGGCGCCGATATTGCCCTCGCCGGTCTTGACCCACGACGACACCGTGCACGCCCCGGCGAAGACCATACCGATGCCAAACAGAAACAGTCCGACGAACTGGTTGATCCCGACATCGAAGCGCATGGGATTGCCGTTGCCGAAACTGATCATGGCCGTAAAGCCCACGGTGAGGATCATCATCGCCACCAGCAAGGCCTTGGTATTGCGGTAGCTCTTGAAGAGCATGGCGTCGCGCAAAGCCGCGGTATTGCACCAGCGCGACCTTTGCACGAGCACCCCGACGGTGCTCCCAAAAACGAAAGCCGCCAGGCATTGACCGTCTACGGTAATCATGATTCAGGCCTCCAGGATCTTCTTGTACACCCAGGTCCCGACCCACGCGCCGATCACAAGGCCGCTCACCGCCAAGTAACCGCCGAGATTCATCTCCGGCGTGAGACCGAGAAAGGTGCTGACATTACAGACAAAGGACAGGCGAATACCGATGCCCATGAGCAGGCCACCGATGGTGATCATCACCCACTCCGACAGATGTTTCGGGACCCGCCAATAGAACTCCTTGCTCAGGATCGCGCTCACGAGCGCCCCGAACCCCATGCCGAGACTGATGTAGATCTTCCAATAGGCCCACGTCGGCTTGAATACCATGCGCCAGAATGGGATGCGGTTCATCTCCTTGGTACCGACCAGGGCCTTCACGAACAAGCCGGCGATCATCGTCTCGCCGCCGCCCACGGTCCACGCGCCGACGATTTGAAACAGAAAGATGTCGAATACCGCAATGATCGCCAGCGCGACTATGGGATCCAAAGATTTCTTGAAAAACTCCACGGTATCACCCCCCTTTGTACGTGTGGCCCTGTCATGGCCTACCGGCCGCCATGCGGCCGGGCACCATGGCATCTCAAACCCATTCCGACGATCGTCCATCGGGATGCCGGAGACCCTTATGGCCCGGTCACCGCGACCCCCCGACCCCTCCATCAGCAAAACCCGCGCCAGCGGGTAAACCCGGGGATTTCCTCGATATTCCGGGTAATGGCGGATCCCGGTGTCACCATCTTGGGAGAACGCGTCACCAGGATGGTGACGCGCGCGCCTGGCGGGCCCTGGGCCTGGCAATGACTGCGTCCATCATCGATAGATCGGCGTCCCAGCCCTGCCAGACCATGGATGGGCCGGGTGAGCACGGCCATCGCCATCGTTGCGCATGGTACGTCCTGACCTGCCGCGGCCGCGGCGATGACCGATGTCAGCGGCGACGGGCTCGAAACAGTCACCATGGGAGACCGCGGATTCGCGGAGATGGGCCAGGGCGCACGTCCCGCGGGGTGCGGGCGACCGCTCGGGTCCCTCGGGGGCCCTCGTGTCAATGGCGCGAGGGGGCAATGGCGCCGGCCGTGAGGCCATCGGTGAGGGCCGGCACGCCCGCGGTGTCGGGTTGCGATCGTATTGGGAGGGGGCGCTGTGTACCCCAGGCGATGCCCCCGCGCGGTGTGATGCCCGCCGCCGGGCAGGCCGCCCACCGCCGGGCAGGCCGCCTGGGTGCGCTCGCTGGCGCAAAAGGGGCTATCGGGGCGCGTTCGGGACAAGATGTGTCACCGGCGGTGGCGCGCGCCTGTTCGCGCCCCCCCTATCCCCCGAAACGGGCTGACTCCCGTGACGGTCCTGCCTGGGGCGTGGGTCCATCCGGCCACAGCGGCGGCCTCAAAGGGCTTCCAGTGGCCCCAGGGCCGTGACAACGGTCTGATGGGAAGGGGTTGGCAAGACACCCGGGGCTATGGAGGCCTCGGGTGCATGTGGGCTTTTGATAGCAGGCCCGGTCCGCCTTAGCCGGTGCTCCAGCCGCGCGGCCGACGCATGCCAGCGACCTTGCAAACCTGCTTCACATAGCCGTAGGGAAACAACTCGAAGAGGCGCGCGCGGGCCTTGGCGCCCATGCCGTGATCGGCGAGATGACGGATCGCGAAACGGGCATCCGGGATCACCTGGTGCTCGTCGAAGAACGCCCGCACGAAGCGGATCACCTCCCAATGGTCGCCGTTCAGAACCAGGCCCTCGGAGCACGCCAGGGCCTCGGCCACGGACTCGTTCCAATCCCCAGGGTCGATGAGGTAACCCTCGTCGTCGGTAACGACACGCGCATCCCCCACCATGAGCTCCATACACCCCCCAGAATCGGTCTTCGTTGCGCCCCGAGATCCTCTCGACGGCGCGATGTTCCTATCGGCACGCCAATCGTCTACGCGGCACTTTTTCAGATCGGGCCGCCGACACGCCTTGACGCAGGTCAAGAGACCGGCGCCCTTGCCACCCACCCTCTTCTGGCGCAAGATTCCGGCGTGCGCACGCTCGCCTTGGCGCATGACCCATCGAGACCGTTGCATGTCATCGCCCTGGTTCGTCTACATCCTGGAATGCGCCAACGACTACCTCTACACCGGGATCACCACGGACGTCGCCCGTCGGTTCCGTGAACACGTCGCCGGCCGCGGCGCGGCCTTTACGCGCATGAACAAACCGCGCCGCATATTGGCCTTCACGACCTGCCTGGACCGCTCACAGGCCAGTCGCCTCGAGGCGCACATAAAACGGTTGCCGGCCGCGGATAAAAGACGCCTCTGCCGCCTTTGGGTTCTCGCGCAGGAATCGCACGTTCCCTAAGGGGAAACACTCCTCGTAATAGCCACGGGAGCGGCGTGATAGACCCTGCCATTAATACCGGTGTTTCGGATAGTCTCATTATCCCACCTGACTAGTTTTGCAGGTTGACTCCCTATTTCCTGCCCACGATAGTGGGCGCGCGGCCTTAGCGCCTGTCCCATGAAGGGGCATAGGAAGACATGCGGTACCGACACCATGATGGTGCGACTCCTCCCGTGCCCGGATATCGTCATGCTCGCACAATCGGGGGAGAATATGTGGAATACCATCCAATACCTGCAGGCCGCGGACGCTTCGGATATCGTACCGCAAAACGTGCTGGCCGCTTCCTATGAGCGATGCCGTATGTTCGACGTGCGCGAGAACAAACGGCGCATAGACGATACCCTTGGAGAGGGAGAGACCCGCAATTTTCTCCAGCAGAATGGCAAGCTTGTCACCTATGGGCGTCTGGTCATTATGGAATACATGGGTGACATCAAGGAGGCCAGCGATCTTTTTATTTTCACCAGCGGTCAAGGCCGCATATTGGGGTTATGGTCGCGCCCGGAGATCGTATCCGCGGCTGCCCTTATAGGCCTGCGGGCAGGGGCATCACTGGCCGAAGATAGTGCCGGGACCAATGCCGTGGCGCTCGCTCTGGCGGCGCAAGGTCCCGTCATCTTGAAGGGCGAGGAGCACCTCTGTCGCATATTCCATGACTGGACGTGTGTGGCGGCCCCGGTCATAAGCGCCGATGGGACGCTCATCGGATGCCTCGATATCTCAGCGCCCGAAGGTCCGATCCATGAAAAGTTGGCCTTGGCGCGATCGATTGCCCGGGAGATCGGGCGCCTCGTGGGCAACAAGATATCGTTTGGCGGGATTACGATCCGTCAACGCGAAGTGCTTGCACTGTTTGCCCATGGGATGAGCTATAAAGGAATCGGCAGCGTACTTGGGATATCGATCAAGACCGTAGAGGAACATCTCGATGCGGTGCGTATCAAGATGGGCATGAAAAACCGGCGCGCCTGTATCAAAAAGGCCATCGAGCTGGGAATCTTGTAGGGACGGAAAGGAATGCGGAGCAGGTCCCTGGATGACATCAGGCCCAAATCCGTGTGAATGCGCGCGCATGGATATGCTGGACCTTGTCGGAGGTGCGCTCCAGAACGCCTGTGACGAGCACCAGGGCGGATCGCAGGACCAGTGCGCGGAATGCCTGCGCCACCTCCGGGGACACGATGACATTCGCGGTACCGGTCTCGTCTTCCAAAAGCAGGAACATAAGGCCTTTGGCGGATCCCGGCCTTTGGCGGCTCGTCACGAGACCGGCAATGGTTACGACGGTAGCGGATCTTATACCCCCCAGGGTCGCGATCGGCAGGACATGGGATGCGAGGCGCTTGCGCATAAGCCCCACCGGGTGACCGCGTAAAGAGAAGCCCAGCGCTTGATAATCGGCGGCCACATCGTCGGCGTGGGTGCCCGGACGCCGCCACACCCGCGCCTCCTCGGGGTCCGCAAAGAGCGGCAAGGGCGCCTGGATCGCGAGACTTTCCCACAAGGCCTGCGGTCGTGAGCCACACACATCATCCAACGCCCCGCCCTGCGCCAACCGCCCGCCATCGGTCCGCGACAGGGATGCGCCTTGCGCCATGGACTGCCATGAGGAGCGCCCCCGCAAGGGTAATTGCGCAAGCCGCGCGGCCCCCTTGCGGCTCAGCCCGCGCACGAGGTCGAGGCCAAGGCGCACGGCCCGTCCGCTTGGGCGCATCTCCAAAACAGTGGCTACCTGGCTTGAGCGGGCATCCGGCGCCAATACCCGCACCCCGTGACGCCGGGCATCGGCTATGATCTGCGATGGCGCATAGAAACCGAGCGGCTGGCTGTTCAATAAGGCACATAAATAGACATCGGGGACATGGCATTTGAGCCAGGCGCTGGCGTAAGCCAATAACGCAAAGCTTGCGGCATGGGATTCCGGGAAACCATAGGCCCCGAAACCGTGGATCTGGCGATAGATGTCCTGGGCATAGTCCTTGCCATAACCGCGCGCGCCCATCCCTTTCAGAAACCGTTCCTTGAAGGCCCGAAGGTCTCCGTCCCTCTTCCAGGCCCCCATGGCGCGCCTCAGCTCGTCGGCTTCGCCTGGCGAGAAACCTGCGGCCACGACCGCGAGCTTGATCACCTGTTCCTGAAAGAGCGGTATCCCGAGCGTCCGGCCGAGGACCGCCTCGATCTCACAGCTGGGATAGGACACCGCCTCGCGTCCCTGGCGCCGGCGCAGATAGGGGTGGACCATATTCCCCTGGATCGGCCCGGGGCGCACGATCGCGATCTGCACGACGAGATCGTAGAAGGTGCGCGGCCTAAGACGCGGCAGGAGTGCCATCTGGGCGCGCGATTCGATCTGAAAAACGCCCACCGTATCGGCCGCCGACACCATCTCGTAGACGGCGGGGTCTTCGGCCGGTATGTCCTCGAGCGTGCCAGGACCAAGCCCGTGCTCACGCATGAGCGCGAAGGCCCTTTGCAGCGCCGTCAACATGCCAAGCCCCAGGCAATCGACCTTCATGATGCGCAGTGTGTCCAGGTCGTCCTTGTCCCACTGCAGCACCGTCCGGCCGGGCATCGCCGCCTTCTCTATCGGGATGAGCCGTGTCAGGGCCTCCTGCGACAACACCATGCCCCCGACATGCTGCGAGAGATGGCGGGGGCGACCGACCAGCTCGCGCACCAAGGCGATAAGCGGGCGAAACGGCGATCTGCGCACGTCATAACCGTGTTCGACCAACCGCTCCTCCAGGACATCGACCCCCTCCCACCAACCAAGCAATCCCGCCAGGCGATCCACGAGCGCGGCCTCGCAACCCAGGGCCTTGGCGACGTCGCGTAACGCACTGCGTGTTCGGTACGTGATGACGCTCGCTGTCATGGCCGCGCGCTCGCGACCATAACGCTCATACAAGTATTGAATGACCTCCTCGCGTCGCTCGTGCTCGAAATCGATATCGATATCCGGGGGCTCGCGGCGTTCGCGTGAAATGAACCGCTCGAACAAGACCTCGAGACGCGCGGGATCCACCGCAGTGATGCCCAAGGCATAGCAGACCACGGAATTAGCCGCAGACCCTCGCCCCTGACAGAGGATGCCGCGATCTTTGGCAAACCGCACGAGGTCGTGGACGGTCAAAAAGTAATCCGCATAGGCAAGTTCCCCTATGAGAGAGAGTTCGTGGCGTACCAAAGACCGCACGGAATCCGGCACGCCTTGCGGATAGCGCGCTGCAAGACCCGCGCGCGTCAATCGCATCAATTGCCCTAGGGAATGGCGTGGGCTGCGACCCTGACGCGGATAGCGATACTGGAGGTCCTCCAGGGAAAAACGGCAGGCCTCAGCCACGACCTGCGTCTCCTTAAGCCACGCCTCCGGATAGAGGGCACATAACGTCGGGATATCCCGCAGATGCCGTTCGCCGTTCGGGAACAGGGCCCACCCTGCCTCCGCCACGGTCGTCTTCAAGCGCACGGCGGTCATGGTGTCTTGCAGGGCGCGGCGCCCGCGCTTATGCATGTGCACATCGCCACAGGCCACGACCGGTCTCCCCAGGCGCGCGGACAGGGCCTGCAGGCGCCCTTTGTAGCCATCGTCGGTCCCCGTCTTATGCAATTCCCCGGCAATCCAGAACCGCGCGGACAGGGCCCGCGCAAGCGCCCCCGCAAGCGGATCATGGTCTCCACCGGCATCGGGGCACCAGAGCACGAGACAATCTGCGAGCGCGCCGAGATCGGCGATGCCAAGATCGTAATCACCCTTGTCTACCTGCCGACCGCGCGTGATGAGCTCGGAAAGCTCCGCATATCCGCGCGCGCTACTCACCAGGACCACACACTTCAACCCTTCCCGGACCGTGATCTCGGATCCCACGATCAGGGGCAACCCCCGATCCCTGGCGGCCCTATGGGCATGCACGATGCCCGACAGGGAGCACTCATCCGTTATGGCAAGCCCCCGATAGGACAAGGCGCAGGCCCGTTCCACGAGCTCCTGCGGGGCGGAGGCACCACGCAGAAAGCTGAAATGGCTCAGGCAATGCAGCTCGCTGTAGGCGATCATGCGAAATAACCGTGCAGAAACCACTCGCCGCGCGCGATGCGAAATACCCAGAGGGACTCATGTCTGGTATTGGTGGCCACGAAGTAGTCGCGCACCACGGGCTCGTCCCACCACCCCGTTTCCACCCGCTCAGGTCCACGCGTAAGCCTCAAGGGACCATGAAACATCGGCGCCCCTCGAACAACGTCCAGTCGCTTGGGGGGATCTATGAGCCATACCGGACGATCGGCCAGGGCGCGAATCCGCCCTTGCGGGGTGCGTTGAGGCCAAGGGATCTCCCGGCTGGCACGCTCCGGGCGGTGATCCGGGTGGACAGACAGCACGCGCACCGCATCACGGCCAAGCCGCGCCTGCAGCCTGTCCAAGAACCCCCGAAAGTCCTGTTCGCGCCATTGCCCATCACGCCACAAGGGCAGACTGCCTTCTGTCGAGTCTTCCAGGGGGGCCGATACCGCCACGGCGGTTATGGCCGACCCGGGCCGGAAGTCCCGCAACCGTTCCCGCACAAGGCACATAAGGATCCGGCCATCCCGCTCCGGGCGCGTCAGCGTAAACACCTCCGACCGCAGACTCCCGTCCTCACAGCTCATCTCGACCGTAAAACCCGCCACGCGCGCCTCTCGGGAACGCAACACCATGACCCACTCGCGCACGATCCGGGCGAGCGCGAACGCCAGGGCCTCATCCGTCTCCACCGGATGAGGAAAGGCGAGCCTACGCCTGAACCACGGCGTCGGCGCCCAAAAATCCTCGATCTCCGGACGCTCCCCCATGAGCCCCTCGAGGAGATGGACGGTCTCCTGACCGAAGCGACGGGCGAGACCCGGGCGCGGCAGATCGAGGAGATCGCCCATCCGCGTAAGCCCAAGGGCCTGGCAGGCGGCACGCACCTCACCCGCCCAGGGGAGCCCCGTCAGGGGCAAGGAGCGCATCGCAAGACGCCAAGGGTCCTTCGATGTCCATACGCAGCGCATCGCCGAGCGCGCGCAGTGCCATGCCAGGGCGGCGGTCGGCGCCATGGCGATCTCGAACACATACCCCGCATCCTCCAGGCCGCGCGTCACATGGGCCACGACCCGATGCGGGTCGCCTAGCGGGCTTGCCTGATCCGTAAACCGCATCAATACCCCATCGGCGCGCAGGACCACGCACGGGCTGAAGCCGTAGGCAAAGGCCGCGAGGCCCTCCAGAAGACTGCTTTCGGCAGCCCGGTCACGGGCTCCGAGCGATAGGGACGGACATAAGGCGCAGGCCTGCACCACGGACAGACCGGGTGTCAGGCCCTGGGTGCGGGCCTGCGCATCGCAGTCGACCAGGACCTTGTCCTCAACCACCGCGAACGGCGCCGGACGTGCCGCGAATACCTCCAGGGGCAACGCCGTCAGGACCACGGCCAACCAGAGCATGGAACGGTCCCGAAACTAGAGCGCAACGACAAGCGGCGCCACCGGACGCCCGGCCTTGCGAGCGAGCGTGATGCGCACGCCTTCTGGCGCGGACTCCAGGATAAGACGCAGGCGCGACGGCTGGGGCGCGAGGCCCCAGGGCAGGAAACAAAAGCCCCAATGCCCCCCTTGAGCGGCGTGCCGCTGCAGGGCACGGAACTCTTGCTCACGGATATCGCCAAACCAACTCACCACAGCCCCGACGGTGGGGCTCAAAAGCCCTTGGCTGACTGCCCACAAGGCCTCTTTGTGGGTCCTCGGACGCACGACGATCAGGTGATCCAGCGCGATATCGTGGGCGACGAGCGCGGGGGCGTAGGGTCCGTAGGGGGGCGCCACCCATATCAGTCGACCTGTGCGACTCAAGGCCGCCAGCACCGGCAGCAGCAGGCGCATCTCACCGATACCCGTCCGGCCGGCACGCAACTCCGTCAATACGCCGACCGGCCAACCTCCTCCCAGGCCCTGGTCAAGCGCCGGGAAACCCGTGGACATGACAGCAGCCGGGGCGGGCACCACCCCTCGGTACACCCTAGCCCCCCAGGCCTCCACCCCGGCCATCATGGCACGCCCGCCAGGCCCTGGCGCAACACCCCCACCCCGATCCCCTCTATGACCCAATCCTCGCGGTCCCGTAGCACGATCGGCTGAAAGGCCGGATTCTCCGGCAGCAACACGACCTGCCCGGCACGGCGCCGCAAGCGCTTGACCGTCACCTCGTCTTCCAACCGCGCCACAACGATCTGCCCATCGTGGGCGGTCGGGGTCTTGTGGACCGCCAGGAGGTCCCCATCCCGAATCCCGGCATCGCGCATACTCTCGCCGACTACCGTCAGGAAATAGTCCGCGCGCGGCCGGAACAGGGCCGGATCGACCTGATGATGGGCAGTGACATGGGCATGTGCAAGCAGGGGCTGGCCGGCCGCCACGCGCCCGATCACGGGGATGCCTTCCTCGCGTCGATCCGGCACACGGATACCGCGCGCACTCCCGGGGGTCAAGACGATCACACCCTTGCGCGCCAACGCCCGTACATGCTCCTCGGCGGCATTGACGGACCGGAAACCCAGGGCGGCGGCGATCTCGGCGCGCGTGGGCGGTCGGCCGGTGGCCTCGATCTGCCCCCGGATCCAATCCAGAACCTGCTGTTGGCGCCCTGTAAGAATCGACATACTGGTAATATATACAGTACTAAGGCGAAAAAAAAGAGGGCGGCCTCCTTGCCACTCCCCTCGCTACAGAAAGCCCATCACTCGGCATCCCTACCAAGAACATCCCTGCGCCCCATGGCCTCCTTGCCCTGCGCTTCCTGCTCTCTCGACATCCTGTCGAAAATCCCTTTTCACGATCCGCCATCCCAGGCGAAGCCAGGGTAAGCCTAACGAAGCCCCTGCCCTATCCGCCGAAAGTCGGAGACGGCAAGGCCCCGGGTACCCGCAGGGGATTCATGGAACACTTCCTACCGCCGCGGCCGGTCCCCCTGGCCAATTCTTTGAGTCCGGCATGCCCCATAGGTTCCGACACGATTCCGGGTATCGCCGCACACCCGGGAATCATGCCCCCGCCTCGATCCTGCGCGCCCGGCCTTTCGGGCTTGTATGGGCCTGCGCCCTTTGCCATAGTGGCCCGAACCCGGGGGTATGGCATGCGCTACATCGACTACGAACCTGGCGGCAACGCCGATACCCTGCGACTCGCCGAGGGCCCGGCCCCGATCCCGCAGGCCGGTGAGATCCTCATCGAAGTCGCGTACGCTGGTATCAACCGCCCGGACATTCTGCAGCGGTTAGGACGCTATCTGCCGCCATCAGGCGCCTCCCCGATCCTTGGTCTCGAGGTCTCCGGGCATGTCGTTCGGGTAGGGGCCGACGTACGCGAATGGCAGGTCGGTGACGCCGTGACGGCCCTCGTGCCCGGCGGCGGCTACGCCGAATACTGCACCACACCCGCCGATCAGGCCTTACGCATCCCCGCCCACATGGATCTGGCATCCGCCGCCGGCCTCCCCGAGAACTGGTTTACGGTGTGGGCCAACGCCGCCGACATGGGCGCACTGAAAGAGGGTGAGCGCCTGCTCGTGCATGGCGGCACGAGCGGTATCGGACTCACCGCCATCCACCTCGCCCGCTTTCTCGGCGCGACATGCTGGGCGACGGTCGGCAACGACGACAAGGCCGCCTTCTGTCGCGCATCCGGCGCCCATCACGTCATCAATTACCGCACGACCGATTTCGCAGAGGCCGTGATGGCGACCACCAACCACCAGGGCATAGATGTGATCCTCGATGTCGTGGGCGCCCCCTATCTGGAACGTCATCTCGACATTCTGAGGCGTGACGGCCGGCTCGTTTTTATCGCACTGTCCGGCGGCAGCCGGGGCGAGATCAACCTCACCCCGATCCTGACCAAGCGCCTGCGGCTCACCGGCTCTACAATGCGCCCGCGCACGGTCGGCGAAAAGCGCGCCATACGCAACGCCCTCGCCACCCGCATCTGGCCCGAACTCGATCATGGCCGGCTGCTTCCGCACATCGGCGCGCGGTTTCCGCTGGCCGAGGCCGCGCGCGCCCACGCCCTCATGGAAAGCGGCGACCATCGCGGCAAGATCGTGCTTGCCGTAAGGCCCTAAACCGCACCGGCCCCGCCCGGCCGGGGCCCACGAATAGCGCGTATCGGCAGAGGCGCTCGCGCCCCTTACTCAGGGGGTCGCCTGAACAAAATCCACCACGGTCTCACCGGTCTCGACGCAGCACACACACCTTGTTCCTAAAGCCGCCTCCGGTCCTTGCCGGGCCCATCATGCCCGCGCGACCAAAGAGCCCAGGCTACATCCCTCTGGGTAATTGGGGGTGGGTGCGGTTGTCAGGGACAAGGAGCTTATTCAGGGCGTTCAGATAGGCCTTGGCGGAGGCGAGCACGATGTCGGTGTCGGCACCGTGGCCGTTCACGATGCGCCCCTGGCGCTCGAGGCGCACGGTCACCTCGCCCTGGGCGTCGGTGCCGCTCGTGATGGCGTTCACGGCATAGAGCTGCAGGATGGCGCCGCTTGCCACCACACCCTCGATGGCACGAAACGCGGCATCGACCGGCCCCCCGCCCTCGGCACGGGCCTCATGCTCCTTGCCGTTCCAGACCAGCCGCACGTCGGCATGCGGTTTCGTACCGGTACCCGAGGCGGTCTCCAACGCCACGAGCTTCACCGACTCCACGGCCTCCAGGGCGTCCTCGCCCACGAGCGCCTGCAGATCCTCATCGAAGATCTCGTGCTTCTTGTCCGCGAGATCCTTGAAACGCTCGAAGGCCTGGTTCAGGGCGGCGTCGTCCTTCAAGGTCACGCCGATCTCGGCTAGGCGCGCGCGAAAGGCGTTGCGCCCCGAGTGCTTGCCGAGCACCATGCGGTTCGCGGTCCAACCCACGTCCTCGGCGCGCATGATCTCGTAGGTCTCGCGGTTCTTGATGACGCCATCCTGGTGAATGCCGGCCTCATGGGCGAAGGCATTGGCGCCGACGATCGCCTTGTTGGGCTGCACGGCAAAGCCGGTGACGGTCGATACCAGGCGGCTGGCAGCCACGATGTGCGGGGTCTCGATACGCGTATCGCACTTGAAGACGTCCTGGCGCGTGCGCACCGCCATGACGATCTCCTCCAGGGCGGCGTTGCCGGCACGTTCCCCGAGCCCGTTGATCGTGCATTCCACCTGACGGGCCCCGTGGTACACGGCGGCAAGCGAATTGGCGACCGCCAAACCGAGGTCGTTATGGCAATGCACCGAGAACACCGCCTGATCGGCGTTCGGAATACGGTTTCTCAGCATGGCGACAAGTTCCCCGAACTGTGCGGGGACGCTGTAGCCGACGGTGTCGGGGATGTTGACGGTGCTGGCACCGGCGGCGATCACCGCCTCCATGATCCGGCACAGGAAATCGGGATCCGAACGGCCGGCGTCCTCCGCCGAGAACTCCACGTCATCGGTGAACTGCCGGGCATGACGCACCGCCTTCACCGCGCCCTCGAGCACGGCCTCCGGACTCATGCGCAGCTTTTCACGCATATGAATCGGCGATGTCGCGATAAAGGTATGGATGCGCCCGGCACGCGCCGGCTTCAACGCCTCCGCGGCGCGATCGATGTCCTTCGTCAATGCCCGGGCGAGCGCGCATACGCGGCTCTCCGTAATGGTCTCGGCCACCGCCTTCACGGCCTTGAAGTCGTCGGGGCTCGCGATCGGGAACCCGGCCTCGATCACATCGACCCGCAGGCGCTCCAGGGCACGCGCGATACGTACCTTCTCCTCGCAGGTCATAGAGGCGCCGGGGCTCTGTTCCCCGTCGCGCAATGTGGTATCGAACACCAAGAGTTGATCGGTCATCGCGTTTACGCCACCCCCGAATCGGCGCTAGAAGGCGCCCAATGGCGCCATTTCTCCTGTGATCGCCGGGACTCTAGCCAAAAACCCTCGCAAAGTCTATCGAGAACCTGGGCCTGTGAGGCGCACCTTCGCGCCCGCACGCATCCCGTCGCGCCCGCGCCCCTCCATCGTCGACGGCCGATCTCATCTGCCATGGGGCGAGGGTTTCACGCGACGAAAGAGCAACACGAGCGGCAAGCAGGCGAAGAACAAGATCCCCATGAGCTCGAAGTCATCGATGTAGGCAAGCATCTCGGACTGGCGTAATACCGTTGCATAGAGATGCGCGAACCCGGCCATGGGCACGGTGTGGCCGATGGCGGTCTGGACCGCCGCAAGATAGCTATGCAGGTCGGGGTTATAAGGCGTGATGCGCGCCACGAGCTGGTTTTGGTGATACTGGGCACGGCGCGCGAGGATCGTGGCGGCAATCGACATACCGACGCTGCCGCCGATGTTACGCGACATATTGATGATGGCCGAGGCGTTGCTCGACTTGGATCCCGGCAGGGACGCGAATGCAAGCGTATTGATGGGGATGAACAAAAAGGCGAGGCCCGCGGCCTGGAGCGCACGTGTCCAAACGAGCGTCGTAAAGCCCGTATGGGTGTCGAAATGCGTCATGAGCAGGGTCGCGAAACCGCTGACGCAGAGCCCGCCTGCGATCAGGACGCGGCCATCGAAGCGCGACACGAGCTGTCCCACCACAGGCATAAGGGCCATGATGGCAAGCCCTCCCGGGGACAGCACAAGGCCGGCATCCATGGCCGTGTAGCCCAACAGCGACTGCATGAAAAGCGGCAGCAAGGCGGTACTACCGAGGAGCAGCGCACCGAGCATGAACATGAGGACATTGGCGGCGGCGAAGCCCCGATCACGAAGCAGTCGCAGATCCACGATCGGGTCCGCCTGGCGCCACTCGCGAACCACAAAGACCACAAGCGCCAGGATCACGGTGATGGTCATAGTCACGATGGGCAGGGAGCTGAACCAGCCATCCTGCTGACCACGGTCGAGCACCACCTGCATGAGGCCAAGACCCAGGGTGATGAGCGCAAAGCCCATGAAATCCACGTGCGGCGCGGACGCCTGCCGCACGCGACGCGCCTGCACAAAAGACTCCGGGTCGTGGACCAATGCCTGCACCAGAGGCAGGATCAGCAACCCGACCGGGACATTGATAAGAAAGATCCAGCGCCAGCCTATATGGTCCGTGATCCAACCGCCAACCGTGGGGCCGATGGCCGGCGCAAACACCACGGCCATACCATAGATCGCAAACGCCATACCGCGCTTGGCGGCGGGCGCGGCATCGGTGAGGATGGCCTGGGCATTGGGTTGCAGTCCCCCGCCGGCAATGCCTTGCAAGGCCCGGAACAGCACGAGCGCGGGAAAATTGGGACTAAGGCCGCATAACAGCGAGGTCAGCGAGAATGCGGCGATACAGCCCATGAAGTAGCGCTTGCGTCCCAGCGTGGTGGCCAACCAGCCGCTCAGAGGCAGAATGATGGCATTGGTCATGGTGTAGGCCGTAAGCACCCAGATGGCCCGGTTCTGAGAGATCGCCATGCTGCCCATGATGTGCAGCAAGGATACGTTGACGATCGTGAGGTCCAGCACCTCCATGAATGCCGCCACCGCGACCACCAAAGCGACTGCCCAGAAACTCGCCGCCGGTCGTCCGGGGTCTTTCATGGGCGGCACGGCCGCTTGCGCGCAAGGCGCGCACCCCCGCTGTCGGGGCGACGGCCACCCCCGCCCAATGGGCATACGCGATCTCGCCATCCCGCGATGGGCCTGCAGGGGGTCATGAAAAGCGGCCTGCCGGCCGCTGTACGATGTCCGTCCATACCATGGCCTCAAAGACCGCCCGACGGGCCTGATTGTCCGCGGCCTGACCACCACCGGGCCCAAGGCCGGACGGGCCCAGTATGGCAAAGATGGGGGTGCGCCTTCAAACAGGGGCCCGGGCCACACCTCTCGGGGCGCGCGCCGTCATGGGCGCCTACGACAACGCCCGCCCACGGCCGAAGGCGTCGTTAGCGATTCCCGGAAAACCCGGCGCCCATGCCCGCGCCAGGGTCTCATTGCGGATACGATTCAGGCAGCCCCTTGACGGCCCCCTCCAGCACCCCTATCGTTGCCTCTGGAAGTCCCTTCTCATGGCCGCACCTAGAGGGCGACAGCGATGACCAACCGCGATTCCCCCCACCTCCTGCGCATCCTCGAGGAGCGGCTCTTGAACTGCAGCCAGAACCCGGACGAACCAAGTCCCGCCATGCTGCTTGCCGATGACTTCTATGAGATCGGCTGTTCCGGGCGGCTCTATGATCGCACTGAAACCCTGAGACGACTGACCGGCAAACGGCGCCGAGAGACCACGATCCGCGATTTCCAGGTACGCTTTCTGTCCCCGGAGGTCGCCCTGATCGTCTATCTGCTGGTCGATGCCGAAGAGGAGGAAGGCGACAGGGCGGCCACCTGGCGCAGCTCGGTGTGGCGATGCCAATATGGGCGCTGGCAGATCCACTTTCATCAGGGAACGCCCGCGGCCGGCCTGATCGACGAGCCCGCATCCTTCCTGCCCTGACGCCCGCCCATCCCCGGCCGAAGGGCGACGCGCGCGGGTCGCACGATACGCGACCGTCAGACCCGCGGCGATCCCTCGTGGCTGTCACCCAATCGGCGCCTATGCAGCGAGCGACGATAGCGGCGTACCAGCGAATCGATCGGCCCCGACAGGGCATAACAGAAAAACAGGGCAAACAGCACGCGCGCGGGATCGAGCGAGATCAGCACGAAGATCAGGACGATGGCCAACACCGCGATAAAGGGCACCCGCCCCTTTAAGTCGATGTGCTTGAAGCTATGGTAGCGGATATTGCTGACCATCGCCGCACCGATCAAGACGGTAACGGCCAAGGCCGTGGCGCGTAGCCACAGCGGCGGCGCACCATAACCTTGCAGGACCCACACCAGACCGGTAACGACCGCCGCCGCCGCTGGACTCGGTAAACCATGGAACGACAGTCGCCGGTCCGTGCTGGTCTGAATATTGAAGCGCGCCAGACGCAAGGCGGCAGCCGCCGAGTAGATAAAGGCCGCCAGCCAGCCGAGCTTGCCGAGCCCCGAGAGCCCCCATTCATAGACAACCAGCGCCGGGGCAAGCCCGAACGACACCATGTCCGACAGGCTGTCATACTGTGCCCCGAAATCGCTCTCGGTGTGCGTCCAGCGCGCCACCCGCCCGTCCAGCCCGTCCATGACCATGGCGATGAACACCGCCACGGCCGCGTGCCAGAACTCGCCCTTCATGGCCTGCACGATGGCATAAAAGCCGGCGAAGAGCGCCGCCGTCGTAAAGAGATTCGGCAGGATATAGATACCCTTGCGCTTGTCTTCCATCATCGCGCCCCTCACTGAACGCGCGGGTCTCGACCCGCGAGACGGGCCAGGACCTGCGATCCGGCCTTTACCTTATCGCCCAAGGCGACCTCGGGATGCGCCCCCGGCGGCAGATAGACATCGACGCGCGAGCCGAAGCGGATGAATCCATACCGCCTTCCCCGGTCCACCACCTCGCCCTCGCCCACATAGCAGAGGATGCGCCGCGCGATCAGGCCTGCAACCTGCACGACCACGACATCGTCTCCGCCCGCGGTCGTGATCCAGAGCGCGTTGCGCTCATTATGCTCCGAGGCCTTGTCCAAGGATGCATTCAAAAAACGTCCTGGACTGTACCAGCGGCGCCGAACCTGTCCGGCGACCGGCAGACGATTGGAGTGGACGTTGAAGACATTCATGAAGATGCTGCATTTGATGGCCGGCCGCTTCAGGTACGGGTCCTCGGCCGGACCCACCATGATGACGCGCCCGTCGGCCGGACATAAGACCGCGTCTTGACCCTCGGCCAAGACGCGACGCGGGTCTCGAAAAAACTGTAGCACAAAAACCGCAAACAGCCATAAGGGTAGGGCCACCCAAGGCCCCCACCCCCATGTAACGAGCACGGCGGCGGCCATGGCCAGGGCGATATGCCCCCACCCTTCGCGCGCCAAAAGAGGGGGCGATGCCGCCCCCTCACTGACCGTCTGCGACAAAGGGATGCTCAATTTTTCTCTTTGTCGACGATCTTGTTGGCCCCGATCCACGGCATCATGCCGCGCAGGCGCTCGCCGACCGCCTCGATCGGATGTTGGGCGGCCTTGGCGCGCAACTCCGGGAAGCGCTTGCCACCGGTCTCGTTTTCGGCCACCCACTCGCGCGCGAACTGACCTGACTGGATCTCGCCCAGGATGCGCTTCATCTCGGCCTTGGTCGCCTCGTTCACGACCCGCGGACCGCGCGTGAGATCGCCGTACTCGGCGGTATTCGATATCGAATACCGCATGTTGGCGATACCGCCCTCATACATGAGGTCCACGATCAGCTTCAGTTCGTGCAGGCACTCGAAATAGGCCATCTCCGGGGCATAGCCGGCCTCGGTCAGGGTCTCGAAACCGGCCTGCACCAACGAGGTCACGCCGCCACACAGCACCGCCTGCTCCCCGAACAGATCGGTCTCGGTCTCTTCCTTGAAGGTGGTGGCGATGACGCCGGCACGCGCCCCGCCGATGGCCGCGGCATATGAGAGCGCCAACGCCTGGCCCTGGCCGGAGGCGTCCTGACTCACCGCGATAAGGCAGGGGACACCGCCGTTTTGGGTAAAGGTGGAGCGTACCAGATGACCCGGACCCTTGGGGGCTATCATGATGACATCCATGTCCGCGCGGGGCTTTATGCGCCCGAAATGGATGCTAAAGCCGTGCGCGAAGGCCAGCGCCACGCCTTTTTTCAGGTGCGGCTCCATCTTCTCGTAGATCCCGGCCTGCAACTCGTCGGGGGCCAGGATCATGACCAGGTCCGCGTCCTTGACGGCCTCTTCCACGGGCTTTACGGTAAGCCCCGCACGCGTCGCCTTGGCGGCCGAGGGCGAACCCGCACGCAAGCCCACCACCACATCGACACCGGAGTCCTTGAGGTTGTTGGCATGCGCATGGCCTTGCGAACCATAGCCTATGATCGCCACCTTCTTCTTGCGAATGAGGCTAAGGTCGGCGTCCTTTTCGTAATACACTTGCATGCGTTGTCCTCGCCCGGCGCAACCGGGCCATTATCAGGTTGAAAGTCAGGGTGCGTCGGGAATGCAGGCGCCGTTACCGCGGGCGATACCGATGACCCCAGAGCGCACCACCTCCAGAATCCGCCGTGGCTGCAGAATCGAGATAAAGGCGTCCAGCTTGCTGCCGTCACCGGTCAGTTCGATGGTATAGGCGCGATCCGTTACATCTATTATACGCCCCCGGAAGATATCCGACAGACGTTTGATCTCATCACGCTCGCCGCCCTCGGCACGCACCTTGATAAGCAGCATCTCGCGCTCAATGCGCTCATTATCTGTCAAATCGACGAGCTTCACCACGTCCACGAGCTTGTTCAGCTGCTTGCGGATCTGATCCACCACGCCCTCGGATCCGCTCGTGACAAGCGTCATGCGCGACAGGCTCGGATCCTCGGTCGGCGCCACCGTGAGCGAGGCGATATTGTAGCCACGCGCCGAGAACAGTCCGGCAACACGCGACAAGGCGCCCGCCTCGTTCTCCAGAAGTATGGAAATGATGTGGCGCATCACGCGAGTTCGCGATCTGTCGCCAGATGCATCTCGTGGTGACCGGCTCCGGCCGCGATCATGGGGTAGACGTTCTCCGTCTGGTCGGTGATGAAATCGAGGAACACCAGCCGGTCATGCTGGCCGAGCGCCTCCTTCAAGGCAGCCTCCACGTCGTGGGGCTTGTCGATGCGCAGGCCTGCGTGCCCGTAGCTCTCGGCAAGCTTCACGAAGTCCGGCAAGGCCTCCAGATAGGAGTGCGAATAGCGGCTCTGATAGAAGAATTCCTGCCACTGACGGACCATGCCCATGTAGCGGTTGTTCAGATTGACGATCTTTAGCGGCAAATCGTACTGCTTGCAGGTCGACAACTCCTGTATGCACATCTGTATGCTGGCCTCGCCGGTGACGCAGGCGACCGTGGCGTCGGGATGCGCGAACTGCACACCGATCGCCGCCGGCAGTCCGAAGCCCATGGTGCCGAGCCCTCCGGAATTGATCCACCGCCGCGGCTTGTCGAACTTATAGAACTGCGCCGCCCACATTTGGTGCTGGCCCACATCGGAGGTGATGAAGGCGTCGCCCTGCGTGAGTCGGTAGAGGGTCTCCAGCACGAATTGGGGCTTTATGACCTCGGTATTGGCGCGATCGTATTGGAGACATTGGCGCGCGCGCCACTCCTCGATCTTGCGCCACCAGGCACCAAGCGCTGCCTTGTCCAAACGGCTGCCGGTCGCCTTCAGGGCAGCAAGCAGGTCGCGCATCGCAAGTCCCGCCTCGCTTATGATGGCGATCTCGACCGGGACGTTTTTCTGAATGGAGGCCGGGTCGACGTCGATATGGATGATGCGCGCATTAGGGCAGAACTTGTCCAGATCACCCGTCACCCGATCATCGAAACGCGCCCCGACCGCGAGCAGCACATCGCACTCATGCATGCCCATGTTGGCTTCGTAGGTCCCGTGCATGCCGAGCATGCCCACAAACAACGGATCAGTGGCCGGGAATGCGCCGAGCCCCATAAGGGTGTTCGTGCATGGGGCACCGAGCCAGCGCACGAGCTCGGTCAGTTCGCGGGCGGCATTGCCGAGTACCACCCCGCCGCCGGCATAGATCATGGGGCGCTTGGCCTGCATCAACAGATCGGCGGCCTTGCGTATGGCCGCCGGATCACCCTCACGCACGGGCTTGTACGACCGCAGTGTAGGGTCCTTTGGGAAGACATAAGAGGTCTTGTGGGCGGTGATGTCCTTGGGGATATCCACGACCACCGGGCCGGGACGGCCGGTCGTGGCCACATGAAAGGCCTTGCGCATGATAAGCGCGAGGTCGCGGACGTCCTTGACCATGAAGTTGTGCTTGACGCAGGGCCGAGTGATGCCGATCGCATCGACCTCCTGAAAGGCATCGTCGCCGATCAGATGCGTCATGACCTGACCCGTGAACACCACGAGCGGGATGGAGTCCATATAAGCGGTAGCGATCCCGGTCAGGGCGTTGGTGACGCCCGGACCGGAGGTCACGAGCACCACACCGGGCTTGCCGGTCGAGCGCGCATAGCCATCGGCGGCATGCGCCGCACCCTGCTCGTGGCGCACGAGGATGTGCTTCACCTCTTCCTGCTTGTAGAGGGCATCGTAGATGTGCAAAACCGCCCCACCCGGATAGCCGAAAAGGTACTCGACGCCTTCATCGTGAAGGCAGCGAACGAAAATCTCCGCTCCCGTGAGCTCCAAAACGATGTCACCCCGCGACTTATGACCTTTTTCGAACTCCTGATTCTCGGATAAGGAGCGCCACCGGTCAAGGCCTTGGGGTTACCGTCGGCCATTCTCAACGTGAAGAGATAGAGCCCCGGAGCACCCGGTGGCGGCCCAACCGACATTCGGCCATTGGTGTCGGAAATGCAGCCTATCCAGTGGATTCGTAAGGGGTTTCGACAACTCGGCTGGCCACCTCATCGGGGAACGCGGACTGTGGTAGCAAACCCCATGAGCACCATACTTGAAAATTGCGGCTTGATGGCAGCAAACCCCGGGAGATCGCGGCGTTCGGGCGCGGCAGAAACTCACGTCATGGCGCTGCGACTTGGGGGAAGTCGTGCCTGGGAATGGCTGGGCGCGGTCCTAACCCCCCACGCCCTAGACCCGGCGCCAGACCGTGCCCGTCGGCGTATCCTCGAGCACGATACCACGCGCCCTGAGCTCGTCGCGCAAGGCATCGGATCGCGCCCACTGCCGCTCGCGCCGTGCCTGATCGCGCAGGGCCACCAACGCCTCGATATCCTCGTGGTCCCCGGTCCCCTGCAGGAATGCCGCCGGCGGTCGCGTCAGCAGACCGAGCGTCCCGGCCAATAACCGTAGCGTGGCCGCCAGTCGCCCCACCGCCGCGGCATCGCCCTGTTCGCGCGCCCGCTGGATGGCATGCCCCATCTCGAACAGTACGGCGAGCGCCCCCGGGGTATTGAAATCATCGTCCATGGCCGCACGAAACCTCCGCGCATAGTCGGAGTCGCTCTCGGGCTCCCCGTCCGGGGCATCCTTCAACGCCTGATAGAGGCGCGTCAGGGCCTCGCGGCATTGCCCGATCGACTCGTCGTCGTAGTTCAGCGGGCTGCGATAGTGACTGGCGAGCAGGAAATAGCGGAGCACCTCGCCGTCGAACACCGCCAAAAGATCGTGCAGCGTGCGAAAATTCCCCAGAGACTTGGCCATCTTCTCGCCATTCGTACGCACGAAGCCAACGTGCATCCAGGTATCGGCGAACGTCACATCATTGGCCGCCTCGCTCTGGGCAATCTCGTTTTCGTGATGCGGAAAGGTCAGGTCGAGCCCCCCGCCATGGATGTCGAAATGGTCACCCAGGCAGTGCGCGGCCATCGCCGAGCACTCGATGTGCCATCCCGGCCGGCCGGGCCCAAACGGCGAAGGCCACGCAGGCTCGTGCGCCCGCGCCGACTTCCAGAGCACGAAATCCAGAGGATCATCCTTGGCCTCATCCGCCTCGACCCGCGCGCCCACCTTCAGATCGTCGAGCGTGCGTCCCGAAAGGCGTCCATAGCGGGGGAAGCGGCGCACATGAAAATACACATCGCCATTAGGGCCCTGATAGGCATAATCCTTGGCCATCAACCGCTCGATCATGGCCGTCATGTGATCGATATGGCGGGTGGCGCGTGGCTCGTGATCGGGGGGCGCCACCAGAAGCGCCGTAGTGTCCTCGGTCATGGCGGCGATGGTGCGCTCGGTCAGCCCTGCAATATCCTCACCGTTTTCCTTTGCGCGATTGATGATCTTATCGTCGATATCCGTGATATTGCGCACGTAGGTCACGCGATAGCCGAGGTGGCGCAAATAACGCACCACCGTATCGAATACGACGAATACGCGCCCATGGCCGAGATGGCAGCGGTCGTAGACCGTGACCCCGCACACATAAATCCGTACATGGCCAGGCTCCAAGGGCACGAATGGATCCTTGGCGCGCGTTAGAGTGTTATAGATCTTGAGCATCGGTGCTTCCACATTCGCGAAGACGCCGCGCCACCAGCGTGCGCGGCATCAGGGCCAGTATATCCTTGAGTTCCGGGCCCGCGAGCCGGCCGGTCAGGGCGGCGCGCAGGCCATGAAAGAGTCGCCGGCCGCTATGGCCCGCGGCCTTCAGGACCGCCGGCAGATCGCCGGCCGCACCGCCCGCATCCAGGTGCCCGACCGCCGCGCGAAAGAATTCCGCGCCCGCCGCCGCGATCGCCGCGCGCGCGTCCTCGTCCAGGGTCCGGCGCTCACCATACACGATCCCAGCCCAGCGACGGAAATCCTCTGGGAAGAGGGCATTGGGGCACACGGCCTCCACGAACCGCAGCCGCTCGGCCTCCGGGACATCCTCCTCGACCCACGGCAGCCATTCGGCCACCGGGGTCGCGGCCATCGCCAGCCGTTGCCAATGGAGCAACTGCTCCCGGTCGTAGCGCGCCGGGGCGTGCCCGATTCGCCGGCAATCGAAGGCCTGAGCGAGCTCTATCAGGGGCAGCAGCCGCTCCGACCCGACCACCGCGCCCAGGCGCGCCAGGTAATTGATGACCGCAAGCGGCAGGAAGCCTTCCTCGCGCAAGGCCGCAAGACTGCCGGCCCCATCGCGCTTGGACAACGGCACCCCACCCGCGCTCACTACCAGCGGCAGATGGCCGTACTCGGGGACTGGCAGGCCGAGGGCGCGCAATATCAGGATCTGGCGCGGGGTATTGGCCAGGTGGTCTTCGCCGCGCAGCACCAAGGTGACACCGGACAGGGCATCATCCAGGGCGTTGGCAAAGAAAAACATGGCCTCGCCCTGGGCACGACGCACGACGAAGTCGCCCAGGAGGTCGGTGGCCACGCGCTGCGGGCCGCGCACGGCATCGCAGAACGCCACCTCCTGCCCCGGCGGGACCCGGAAGCGCCACACCGCCGCCTCTCCCGCGGCGACCCGGGAACACGCATCGGCTGGATCAAGCGCCGCGCATCGGCCGCCGTAGCGCGGCGGCAGCCCCCGCGCGCGCAGGCTCGCGCGTTCCGCGGCCAGCTCCGACTCTGTGCAAAAACACGGATAGACGAGGTTATCGTGCGCGAGCTTCTGAAGGAAATCGTCGTAGACCGCGCCACGCTCCGATTGGCGCCAAACGGCGGCCTCGTCGATATAGGCGCCGAACCCCAGCCACTCGAGATCGACGCGCAGGGCGCGCTCGAACACAGGGCTCGCGCGTGCGCGGTCGCTGTCTTCGATACGCAGCAGGAATCGCCCGTCGGGCAGGGCGGCAAGAAGACTAAAGAGCGCGGTGCGCGCATTGCCGAGATGCAGGAGCCCACTGGGGCTCGGGGCGAAACGGGTTGTAGGCGCATTCATGCTCTCATGATAGCGCGTCATTGCCCTGACCCGCCAAGTCGGCGACAATGCGCCAAACTTCACAGAGGATATCCCCATGGTGCACCTCGAAACCAACCACGGCGTGATCGTGCTCGATCTCGATGCCGACAAGGCACCCAAGACCGTCGCCAACTTCCTGGCCTACGCGCGCGAGGGATTTTTCACGAACACGATCTTCCATCGGGTCATAGATGGCTTCATGATCCAGGGCGGTGGTTTCGAGCCCAATATGCGCCAGAAGGCGACCCGCCCGCCCATCGACAATGAGGCCGACAACGGGCTGCGCAATGCGCGCGGCACGATTGCCATGGCGCGCACCAGCGATCCGCACTCAGCCACGAGCCAGTTTTTCATCAACGTCGCCGACAACGACTTCCTGAACTTCACCGCCCCCACCCCAACCGGCTGGGGGTACTGCGTATTCGGGCGGGTGACCGAGGGTATGGATGTGGTCGACACCATCAAGGGCACCGCCACCACCAGTCGTAATGGGCACCAGGACGTGCCGGTGAACGACATCATCATCACCGGCGTGCGCCTAGACTAGACGCGTGAAGCCCCAGGCGTTCATTGCCGATCTGCATCTGACGGCGCAGCGGCCGCAGGCGATCGCGCTGTTCCGGGACTTTCTCGCGCGCGCGCACGACCGGCTCGATCATCTGTATATCCTCGGCGATCTGTTCGAGTATTGGGTCGGTGACGACGGCGCCGACGAGGCCGAGTTCGCGCCGGTGGTGGCGAGCCTGCGCGCAGCCACGGGCGCGGGCCTTGCGATCAGCATCCTGCATGGCAACCGCGACTTCCTGCTCGGAGAGCGATTCGCCGCGCTCAGCGGTTGCCGCCTGCTTGACGATCCGCACGAGCTCACCCTGTTCGGGACCCGGACCTTGATCAGTCATGGCGATGCGCTGTGTACAGACGATCGCGAATACCAGGCCTTGCGCCAGCAATTCCGTGACTTGCGCTGGCAACAGCAGGTGCTCTCCCGGCCGCTCGCCGAACGCGTCGCCATGGCCCGCGCCCTGCGCCAGGAGAGCGGCCGGGCGACCCCCGCCAAGGATGCCGCGTTGCTCGACGTCAATACCGCGGCGGCGGGCGCGCTGCTCGACCGTCACGACCTGCGCCGCCTGATCCATGGTCATACCCATAGGCCCGGGGAGTACCCCGTACCGACCGCCGCCGGACCGGGGGTGCGTATCGTGGTGGGGGATTGGTACGAGGGGTCGAGCGTGCTGGTCGTGGGGCCCGCGGGCCATGCCCTAGTCGCCGTTGCGGACTTCTCCCGGGCTGTAGCGGACGTAATGCGCAGGCAGGGTAAATAGGCTTCGCTTGACCGGGACGTCCTTCTTGTAACCGATCAGGACCTTCTCGTTCTCCTGGTAGTCCAGTATACGCACCGGGAACCCGTAGGCGTATTCGCGATCCGGATCGAACACGTTATCGGCAAGATCGCAGGCGGTCTCAAGTCCCGCCGGCGTGTTCGCCGCCGTCAGCGCCTGCTCCCCGGCCAGGGTATCCGAATAGGCCTTGAGGGCCGATACCACGCCCGGCAGGAGGCCCTTGGCGGCCACTATGTAATAGCATTGATGACCATTCGTGTAGAGCCGGTAACTCCGCAGCTTGTGACCCTTGAAACGCCCCTTGACGTGCCCCCTCTGGACCGTTTCCTGCAGCTTGGCGGGCTTTGGGAGGGTGATGATATGGCTGCGGATGACGAGGATGGTGCGATCACTGTGATCGACGCTATAGATGACGTGCCGCTTGCGATCAAACAGGATGTAATTGCCGGTCCCGGTATCGGGATCGATGCGCAGATAGTGGCGATTGACGATGATCCGCGTCGGAAACGGCGGTCCGCCAAGTTCCCGCTCCCTCATAGTGAGGATCGTGGCGTGCGGTCCGCTACGTCCGCAGGATACGAGCGCCAGGGCAAACCCGGCGAGCGTCAGTCGCGTAAGAGCCTGGCGGACCCTCACCGTACCCCCTCCACGACCGCGGCCGCCCGCAGGCCCGTCTCCAGGTCGGCCATCAGATCGTCACGGTCCTCGAGGCCTATGGAAAGCCGGATCAGACCGTCTTCCACACCGCCCGCGCGCCGCGCCTCGGGAGTCAGCCGGCCGTGTGTGGTGGTAGCTGGATGCGTGACTGTGGTCTTGGTATCGCCGAGGTTCGCGGTGCGCGACAATAACCGACAACCGTCCACAAACGCGAATGCCCGACGGGCGTCGGCGTCCTTCAAGGTGAACGACACCACGCCCCCGCCCGCCGACTGTTGGGCGCGCGCTAGATCGTATTGCGGGTGGCTTGCGAGATAGGGATAGTACACGCGCTCGACAAGCGGCTGCGTCGCAAGCCACTCTGCCAGCGCGAGCGCCGTCTCGCTGTGTGCCTTCATGCGCAGCGACAGGGTCTCCAGGCCCTTCAGGAAAATCCAGGCATTGAACGGGCTCATGACCGGGCCCGCGGTACGCACGAACGGGAAGATCTCGCCTGTCACGACGCGCTCCTCGCCCACGATCGCCCCGCCCAGGGCACGCCCCTGGCCATCGATGTACTTGGTCGCCGAATGCACGACCAGATCCGCGCCCAGCGCCAACGGTCTTTGCAGGGCCGGCGTGCAGAATGTGTTATCGACCACCAGTTTGGCGCCATGGCGGTGGGCGATAGCGGCCAGGGCCACGAGGTCGCCCAACACGCACAAGGGGTTGGAAGGCGTCTCCAAGAACAGAAGGCGTGTACGGTCGGTGCAGGCACGCTCCCAGGCGGGGACGTCGTCGAGCGCCACAAAGCTCGTACTCACCCCGAAACGCGCGAACATCTGGAACAGCGCAACAGACGGTCCGAATACGCTTTGCGAGACCACGACGTGGTCTCCGGCCTTCAGGAGCGCCATGCACACCGACAGGATTGCCGCCATCCCGGAGGCCGTCGCCAACGCCCGCTCGCCGCCCTCCAGGACCGCCAGTCGCTCCTCGAAGATGCGCACCGTGGGGTTGCCGGTGCGCGAATAGATATTGCCCTCGGCGCGCCCAGCGAAACGGTCGGCGGCCTGTTCGGCGTCGTCGAAGACGTAGCTCGACGTCAGAAACAAGGGCTCACTATGCTCGCCTTCATGGGTCCGGTGATGACCGGTATGAATCGCGAGAGTCTCCATCCGACCCTTCAAGTGGTCATCCATTAGCCACCCCCCCTTGCCGATTTTCCACTAGTAGTACGTGTGGAGTTCCGTCGATACGAGATCATTCATGGGGCTTGCGCACTTCGCCGCATCCCCCCGCACATGTTCCACGTGCTCCAGATAACTCTTATCGACATCGCCCGTCACATACACCCCATCGAAACATGAGGTATCAAAGCGCGTGATGCGCGGATTGCCTTCGCGCGCCGCCTCGATGAGGTCCTCCAAGTCCTGATAGATCACCCGGTCTGCGCCTATGGCGACCGCCACCTCCTCCGTGGTCCGGCCGGTGGCGATGAGTTCCCGGGCCGAGGGCATATCGATGCCATAGACGTTGGGGTAGCGAACGGGAGGCGCCGCAGAGGCGAAGTAGACCTTGTTCGCGCCCGCCTCGCGGGCCATCTGAATGATCTGCATCGAAGTCGTGCCGCGCACGATGGAGTCGTCGACCAGCATGACGTTCTTGCCACGGAACTCGAGGTCTATGGCATTCAGTTTCTGGCGCACCGACCGATGCCGCTGCGCTTGGCCTGGCATGATGAAGGTCCGCCCGATATAGCGGTTCTTGATGAAACCCTCGCGATATTTCACATCGAGTTCCTTGGCCATCTCCAAGGCAGCGGCGCGGCTCGTATCGGGAATCGGGATGATGACATCGATGTCGTGATCCGGCCACTCGCGCAAGAGCTTGCGCGCCAGCCGCTCGCCCATGCGCAGGCGCGCTTTGTAGACGCTGATCCCGTCCATGATCGAATCCGGGCGCGCCATGTACACGTGCTCGAATATGCATGGCGCGTGGCGGGGATTGTCGGCGCACTGGCGCATGGACAGGTGACCGGCCATGTCCACGAACAGGGCCTCCCCAGCCTGGACATCGCGCACGAGACCGTAACCCAGGACATCCAGTGCCACGCTTTCCGAGGCGAACATGTGCTCGGGCCCCTCATCCGTGTCGCGTCGACCGTAGACGAGCGGCCTGATCCCACAGGGGTCGCGGAACGCGACGATCCCGAAACCCGAGATCATGATGATTGCCGCATAGGCACCGCGCACCCGTCTGTGGACAGCGGCGATGGCCCGGAAGACGTGCTCGGGTGTCAAGGTCACGCCACCCACCTTCTGCATCTCATGGGCGAATACGTTCAGCAACACCTCGGAATCCGATTCGGTATTGATGTGGCGCTGATCCTCACGGAACAGCTCGTCACGCAACTCCGCGGCATTGGTGAGATTGCCGTTGTGCGCTATGGCAAGACCGAACGGCGAGTTGACATAGAAGGGCTGGGCCTCGGCCGACGACGCACAGCCGGCGGTCGGATAACGGACATGCCCGATACCCATGTCCCCTCGCAGCGCCATCATGTGGGAGGCCTGGAAGACGTCGCGCACCAAGCCATTGTCCTTGCGCAGGTAGACCCGCTTGCCGTCGCTTGTAATGATGCCGGCCGCGTCCTGACCCCGGTGCTGAAGCACGATGAGGCCGTCATAGAGGGCCTGATTGACAGGACCCTTTGCCAGTATACCGACTATCCCGCACATGATCGCGACCCTTTGGGGAACGCCGAAAAGCTGCCTAGTTTAGCCATAGCGGAGGTTGCGAGCAACGTCTGCGGGCAACCAATGGGCCACGTAAAGGGCCACGTGCTGAAAGTACCCCACGAACAACGAGTCATGCCAGCTGGGATAATTGGGGAACGGCGTGAGGCCGGCGAGCAACACCATGAGGACCACGACCAACGCCCCCTTCAGAAAACCAATGGCGCCCCCCAAAAGCCGGTCGGCGGCCTGCGAGCTGATCTTGAGCCAGGCGGCGCGAATGAAGTGGGATACGATCGCCAGGACCACGAAGGTCGCGAAAAACAACAGAAAGAACACCACCACGGTCCGTAGGTTCGCATCCTTCAGGTGACCCGCGAACCAGCCCGTGAAATCCCCGGAGAACAGCCATGCCACGAGAAAGCTTACAACCCATGTGAGAAACGACAACACCTCGCTGATGAAACCGCGTAACACACCTACCAGCACAAAGAGGCCCACGATCAGAACGATAATGATGTCCACCCAATTCATCGCACTGTCACCGCCTCCTGAATCATGAACCCTTGAATACCGTCGCGCTCTTTGACGGCCTGCTGCGCGCTCTGCGCCCGCCTCTTGCCATAGGGACCAAGGACTACGATCACCCCGCGGCTGTTCGCAAGCCGCGTCAATTTGACGTGTGCCGGGAAACCCTGCCCCTTCAGCCGCTGTGCAAACAGGACACCATCAGAGGCATTCACATAGGCGCCGACCTGCACATACCATTGCGGGACGACGGGCGTCGGCGGCTGTCGCGTTGAAGGTGCCGGCAAAACCGATGTCGGATGCGACGGCGCCGGTCGCGGCATTTGAGCGCTGGCCACCGGTGCCGGCACCACCGAAGGCGCGAGCGGCGCGGGCCGGGGCACCACCGCCGGAACGTCCGCCATGACCGCGCGCACACCGTGCGCGGCGCGACGCACGGTCAAGATCTCGCGGCCATGGATCGCCGATGGCGGCCGCTGTAACAGTATCGGCAGGACCACGACCGCCACGGTCACGAGAATCGCGGCGCCCACGATTCTGCGCTTGGCATCAAACGACCCGTCCTCCCCCACCGCCTCCTCTCCGGTCCTGCATGAGGGCGAGTATAGCACCGACCGTCTTGAACGACCCAAAAACGACCACCCGGTCGTCATCTCGGGCGCACCCCAGGGCTGCCGTGTAGGCCTCCACCGGGTCGTCATAGAGCCCGTCGGGGGTCACGCCTGCCGTCCGCAGGGCCGCTTCCAGGAACACCGCATCGGCCCCTCGCGGATCGTCCAAGGATGCCAGGAACCAGCCGTCGAATGACCCTCGGAGGGCCTCAAAGAC
The DNA here is from genome assembly GCF_003333315.1 of Acidiferrobacter thiooxydans. Lineage (GTDB taxonomy): Bacteria > Pseudomonadota > Gammaproteobacteria > Acidiferrobacterales > Acidiferrobacteraceae > Acidiferrobacter > Acidiferrobacter thiooxydans. The sequence continues at coordinate 753,421 of NZ_PSYR01000001.1, read as the reverse complement.
CTCGATTATCGGTTTGTCCTTGAACATACCCACAACCGCCAGCGTACGCCCCGCCACGCGCTGCTCGTTTAGGGTAAGCGCGAGCGTATGCGCCGCCTCGGCATTATGGGCCACATCGAGGACGACGCGCGGTCCGGGTCCCGGCAGGGTCTGAAAGCGCCCGGCCAGACGCACGGCCTGCAGCCCCGCGCGCACATCCTGGGCGGTCAGCGTAAGCCCCGGCAGGGCCTCGGCCGCGGCCAGCGCACACGAGGCATTGGCCAACTGATAGCGCCCGCGCAGGGCCGGATAGGGAAGATCCCAGGCGCGCGCGGCACTCAGGAAACGCCACGCCCATGGCGATTCTTCATAGTGAAAATCCCGGCGCGCGATCACGGCACGCGCATTCATGCGGTGCGCCTCGCGCGCCACCGACTCCGACACGTCGAAGCCGATGATGGCCGGGCGCCCGGCACGAAAGATACCAGCCTTCTCGCGCCCTATCGTCTCGCGGTCCGGCCCCAGCCAGTCCTTGTGATCGGTGCCCACCGAGACCACCACCGCCACATCGGCATCGACGATGTTGACGGCATCGAGGCGGCCGCCGAGCCCCACCTCCAGAATCGCCACCTCGACACCGGTTTGCGCAAACAGCCACAGTGCGGCCAGTGTGCCAAACTCGAAGTAGGTCAGGGGCGTCGCGTCGCGCGCCTCCTCGACTGCGGCAAACGCCTGACACAAGGCCTCGTCGGTGACCTCCTCGGCATTGACGCGCACCCGCTCGTTGTAGCGTATGAGGTGCGGCGAGAAATAGGCGCCGGTGCGATAGCCCGCCGCCCGATAAAAGGATTCCAGGATGGCGGATGTCGAACCCTTCCCGTTGGTCCCGCCGACGGTGATGACCGGGCATGACAGGGGCGTCATGCCCTCATAGACCGCGCGCACCCGCTGCAATCCGAGATCGATAGCATGGGAGTGGAGGCGATCTATGTAGACCAGCCATTCTTGAAGGGTTTCGTGATTCAGATGTCTTTGTGCAACGCGTTGGTGGTATGGGCGACAAGCGGCCTATTGGTCATGATCGACAACAGTCTGGCGATCGTCTCGCGCAGCTTGTGGCGATGCACGATCATGTCGATCGCGCCGTGGTCGAGCAGGAACTCCGATCGCTGAAAGCCCTCCGGCAGGGTCTCGCGCACGGTCTGTTCGATCACGCGCGGACCCGCGAAGCCGATCAGGGCCTTGGGCTCGCCTATGATCACATCCCCGAGCATGGCGAAGCTTGCCGATACCCCTCCCATCGTCGGGTCGGTGAGCACCGAGATAAAGGGCAGCCCCTGATCGGCCATGCGCGCCAGCGCCGCGCTGGTCTTGGCCATCTGCATGAGCGAGGTCAGCCCCTCCTGCATACGCGCGCCGCCGCTGGCCGCGAAACAGACGAAGGGCCAGCGCTCGGCAAGGCAGGTATCCACGCCGCGCACGAAGCGCTCGCCGACCACCGAGCCCATGGAGCCACCCATGAACGCAAACTCGAAGGCCGCAGCCACCAGCGGCAACCCCTGCAGGCGCCCTTGCATCACGACCAGCGCATCCGACTCCCCGGTGGTCTTCACGGCATCGGCGAGACGGTCCTTGTAACGCTTGCTGTCCTTGAACTTGAGGAAATCCGTGGGCGCAAGATCGGCACCGATCTCCGGATGATCCCCGGCATCGAGGAAGGCGGCGAGCCTCTTGCGCGCCGATATGCGCATATGGTGGTCGCAACGCGGGCACACGCCCACGTTCTTTTCGATCTCGGCGTGATACAAGACGTTGGCGCACGCTGGGCATTTGCTCCATAAGCCCTCGGGTACGGCCTTCTTCGCCACCCCCCGGCTCTTGATCTTCGGGGGCAGAAGCTTGTCGAACCAGCTCATGACGACAGACCCTCGCGGCGCACGAGGGCCGCGCGCAGATCGCGCACGAAGGCCTCGGTATCGGCGATCGCTGCCTCCGTGGATGCCGAGGCGGCCATCTTTTCCACGATCGCGCTGCCGACGATGACAGCGTCGGCGAAGCGCCCCACCAAAGCCGCCGAGCGCGCATCACGAATCCCGAAGCCCACGCCCACCGGAAGGGCCGCGCTCTTGCGCACGACGGCAAGCCGCGCGGCGACTTCCGCGACATTCAGGTGACTCGCCCCGGTGACCCCCTTCAAGGCTACATAGTAGAGGAAGCCCGTGGATGCCGCGCCGATCACGGCAAGACGCTCCACCGACGTCGTCGGCGACAGCAGAAAAATCGTATCGAGGCCGGCGCGCAAGGCCTCGGCGCGCCAATCTCCGGCCTCCTCAGGGGGCATATCGACAAGCAACACGCCATCGACACCGGCCGCCTGGCAAGCCCGTGCAAAGACACCGTAACCCATGGTCTCCACCGGATTCACATAACCCATGAGGATCACCGGCGTGCGCGCATCGTCGCGCCGGAACGCCGCCACCAGCTCGATGATGGCGCGGGTGGTAGCGCCGGCGGCGAGCGCCCTTTGATGGGCCATCTGAATCGCCGGACCATCGGCCATGGGGTCGGAAAACGGCATGCCGACCTCGATCACATCGGCGCCTGCGCGCACCAGGGCATGCATGAGCGGCACGGTCGCCGACAGCGTAGGGTCGCCACCGGTGATAAACGGGATCAGGGCCGCGCGCGTGCCGGCAAGCGCCGCGAACGTGTCCTTTATGCGCGACACGTCTTTGCCCCCTCGTAGGCCGCCACGGTCTCCACATCCTTGTCCCCGCGACCCGACAGATTGACGATCAGCGCCGCCTCCGGCCCGAGACCCGCCGCCAGGGTCTGCGCATAGGCGAGTGCATGACTCGACTCCAGCGCCGGCAGGATGCCCTCGAGGCGCGTGAGCGTATGAAACGCGGTCAGCGCCGCGTCATCATCGACCGCCACGTACCGCGCCCGCCCGCTATCCTTCAGCCACGCATGTTCCGGCCCCACGCCCGGATAGTCGAGGCCCGCGGAGATCGAGTGTGTGTCGCGAATCTGCCCATCCTCATCGAACATGAGATAGCTGCGCGCCCCATGCAGTACCCCGCGCCCGCTATCGGCCGTCAGCGGCGCCGCGTGCCGGCCCGAGGCCAGCCCCTTGCCCGCCGCCTCGACGCCATAAAGGGCGACCTCGGCATCATCCAGGAACGCATGGAAAAGCCCGATGGCGTTGGAGCCGCCGCCCACGCATGCCACCAGCGCGTGCGGCAGCCGCCCCTCGCGCTCCAGGAACTGGCGGCGGGCCTCCTGCCCGATCACCGCCTGGAAGTCGCGCACCATGGCCGGATAGGGATGGGGCCCGCTCACCGTCCCGATCACATAAAAGGTCTCGTCGACCGTCGTCGCCCAGTCGCGCATGGCCTCGTTCATGGCATCCTTCAGGGTCTGTGAGCCGAGCGTCACGCTCACCACCTCCGCCCCCAAAAGACGCATGCGTCGGACGTTGGGGGCCTGACGTGCGATGTCCTCGGCACCCATGTAGATGACGCACGAGAGCCCCAGGCGGGCGGCCACGGTGGCGGTCGCCACCCCATGTTGGCCGGCCCCGGTCTCGGCGATCAGGCGCTTCTTACCCATGCGCCGCGCCAGCAAGGCCTGGCCTATCGTATTGTTCACCTTATGAGCGCCGGTATGATTCAGGTCCTCGCGCTTAAGATAGATACGCGCGCCGCGTGCGTGCGCGGTCAAGCGCTCCGCGAGGTAGAGTGGCGACGGCCGTCCCACGTAATCCCGGAAATCGGCGGCAAGCTCCGCCTGGAAGGCCGGGTCGACACGCGCCGCACGGTACGCGCGCTCGAGATCGGCGAGCGGGCCCATCAAGGTCTCGGCCACGAAACGGCCCCCGTAAGGCCCGAAGTGCCCGCGCTCATCCGGCTGTTCGTAACTCATACTTCTCCTTTTGCGTAGCGGCAGAATTCGCGCATGCGCCGCTCGTCTTTGATCCCCGGCGCGCTTTCGACACCGCCGCTGACATCGACTGCGTAGGGCCGGACCTGATCGATGGCCGCCGCCACATTCGCCGGGGACAGGCCGCCCGCCAGAATCACGGGCTTGCCGAGATCACCTGGGATCCGCCCCCAATCGAAGACCTGTCCGGTCCCGCCGGGGCGCCCTTTTTGATGGGTATCCAGCAGTAGGCCCTGGGCGGATGCATAACGCGCCTCGGCCGCGCGCACATCCACCCCCTCCGTCATGGCGATCGCCTTAAGGTACGGCCGGCCATAACGCTGACACTCTTCCGGGGTCTCCCGGCCATGAAACTGCAAGACATCCAGCGCCACATCCCGCAACACCGCCTCGATCTCCTCGGGCGCGGCATCGACGAACAGCCCGACGCACGTCACGAACGGGGGCAGCGCGGCCACGATCGCCCGTGCGGCATCGAGAGTGACGTGGCGCGGACTCGGCCCATAAAACACAAGACCGATGGCATCGGCGCCGGCCGCGGCCGCGGCCGCGGCGTCCAAGGGCCTGGTGATCCCGCAAATCTTCACACGTGTCGGCATAGGGCGATGGAGTGTACCAGAGGCGCGGCCCCGGGCTTAAGTCTTGGACGCCTGGTAGGCCTCGAAATGCGTCCTAAAGAGTATCTCCAGGTCGTCGATTACCTCCGCATTCGGCCGCCCCCCGATGACATTTTGAGCCATCAGGGTGGAGGTCTCGTTTAGCATCTTTCCGCGATCCAGCATGGGATAGCTCGCCGCCAGTCGCTTGATGGCGCGCACCACGCTCTCCTCCTCGGGCCGCGGGATCGGCAGGGGCTCGGAGGGCGCCGCAGGCCTTGCGCCGCCGAGCCGCACGTGCAGAAATTCGGCGAACGCCAGGACCTGCTCCTGGCCCTCGTCCGGAAGATCGCGCACCACCGCCAGCAGACGTTTCTCGAAGCGATCCACGGCTACTCACCGATATTCAATCGGAAGACCGGCATCTTGCGCCGCTCCCTCATCAAATCCAGCTCCTTTACGAGCGCCACGATCACCTGGTCTGTCGTGCGCTGCGTATCCCCCCAATGCCGGCGCGCCTCGGCCAACAACTCGCCGATGTCGGGCGGCGTCTTGCGCTTGGCCTCCATGATCATATCCTCGATCATCCCAGGCTTTAATTCCGGACGAAACAACAGGCCATAGGCCAGGGGGTCGGGGCGGATCGCGATCCAGCGGCCGTTATCGTCGACCACGATGGGCTCCATACCCGCAGGTAGGGTCGCGGCCCCATTGGCCATCACCAGCACCGGCCGGCCGTCCACCGCCTGGGCCAAGGCGTCCGCCTCCCCGGCCGGGGTCTTGTGGGCTATCGTCCAGTAGGCATTGTGAAACGGCTCCGGACTCAGGAGCGCGCCCTCATACTCGGCGAGCACCAGGGCCCCGTAGCCGAGCCCCACCATGGGCCGGCGCGCATCGCGAAATATCCCGATCAGCCGCAACTCATCATCATGCCAGGGGTTTTGGTCATGATCGCCGGGCGGGGCCTGACCTCCAAGCACAAACAGGGCATCGAACTGCCCGGCACTGCCCGGCAGGTCCTGTCCCACGAACGGCCGAAAATAGGCAAAGCCGATGTCGCGCTTCTCGAGTTGATTTTCGATCAGCCCCAGGAATTCGGAATAGGTGTGCTGAACGACCGCGAATTGCTTCATGAGGCCTGCGCCTTGGCCACCGGCTCGACGCCGCCTTGCCGCTCACAATGCGCATGCGCAAAACGCATGAACTCCTCCACCGCCCGCAAGCGGAACTTCTGGCGTTGATAGACGAAGGAGAATGGGCGATCGATGGGCGGATCGAGGGGCAGGGCGACCAGGGTGCCGAGTCGCAACTCCTTTGCCACCGTCGCCTTGGAGACGATGGATACGCCCAGGCCGGCCTCCACCGAACTCTTGACCGATTCGGGGCTGCCAAACTCCATGCTGAGATTGAGGTCGTGCCATTGCAGCGCGTTGTGCGCCAGATAGTCGCTGATTACCTCGCGGGTTCCCGAGCCTTCCTCGCGCGCCAGGAACGGGAGATCCAGGAGTTCGCGCACCGGGACCTTGTCGAGTTGCGCCAAGGGGTGGTCCGGCCGACAAATGAAGACCAGCTGGTCTTGCCAACAGACCTCCACCGCGAGGTTCTTGTTCGCGACCGGCGACTCGACGATGCCGATATCGACGGTATTGCTCTCCACCATATGCACGATGCCCAGGGAATTGGACACACTGAGACGGATACGCACATCCGGGTGACGCCCCTGAAACTCGCCCAGAAGGGCCGGCAACACATACTCGGCAATGGTGGTGCTGGCACCGATAATGAGCACACCCGAGACATCCCCGGTAATGTCCCGGACGCGGATGTTCATCTCATTGTAGAGGCCTATGATCCGGTCGGCATACTCAAAGACCCGTTCGCCGGCGGCCGTCAAATTGATACGATTGTGGGTGCGATCGAACAGGCGGGTATTGAAGAACTCCTCGAGCTGCCGCACCTGAAAGGTGACGGCCGGTTGCGTCATATGTAAAGTCTCCGCGGCCTTGGTGAAACTCAAAAGCCTCGCCACGGTATGGAATACCTGGAGTCGCCGGTCAGCCATGTCTCTTTTCACCCCTCGATCGCGCGCCCATCGGGCTTTGTAGTATACAATGATTTAATGCCGAACGCCTGGAAACAATGGGATTTCTCGGGGGCTGGGCTCCAGTCGCTCAATCTCGAACTCGTCAAACGCCTGCGCAAGCCCGGCGTAGCCTTCAGCCTGTGGGCCGGCTTTGCGCTCGGCCTCCATGCGTTTTATCTCCATGAACGGCGGCGTGCGCTCGGCTATCTGGCGGCGAGTCTCATGATCGCGATCGCCGCGATCCTCTGGCCGTGGCCGATCGCAGCCGGGCTCGGTGCCCTGGATCTGGCGGTGGCGCTCGCCGACCTCGCGACCCTCGAACGGCGCCTGACCGCCTATAACAAGGCCTTGCGTCTAGCCCTGTCGCTTGGCAAGGGGGCTGCGCCCCCGCCGGACTTTCGCGGCCGCTACACCGATCAGGACGCGGACATACACGACTACATGGCCGTCAAGGAGCAGGAACGCGCCGGCCATTCGACCAAACCGATACCCGCGGCCACGAGTCCGGGTGCGCGCAGGTCCTTCCAGGAACAAGAGGCGGCCCTGCGTGCCCACATCAAGGGCCGCAAGTCCGTCAAAACCCCTCGATCTTGAGGCGTAGATCGTTCGCACTCGAGGCATACTGAAGCGCGATGGCCGGCGCGATGCGCTTGGCCTTGACGAGCGCGAGCAGACAGGCATCAAAAGCCAGCATGCCGTCCTGCACGCTCCCGCGCTTCAGGACCTCCGGCAGATCCTTGATGCGCGATGGATCGGCGATCAGTTCCCGCGCCAACGCCGAGATCGTCAAGACCTCGCAGGCCACCGCCCGCCCCTGCCCATCAGCCCGTGGTAGCAGGCGCTGACTTACCACGGCCCGCAGGTTCTGGGCGACCTTCACGCGCACCCCGGCCTGGGCCTCGGCGGGAAACGCCGTGATGAGGCGATTGACGGCCTCGGCGGCCGCTGGGGCATGGGCCGTGGCGAGCACGAAATGCCCGGTCTCCGCGGCCTGGAGGGCGGTCTCTATGGTCTCGATGTCGCGCATCTCCCCGAGCAGAATCACGTCCGGATCCTCGCGTAACGCGGCGCGCATGGCCTCGTGGAAGGTCGGGGCATCGACCCCGATCTCGCGCTGGGTGATGAGCGATTTCTGTTCGGCGAACAGGAACTCAATCGGGTCTTCGATCGTCAGGACATGCTTGGTCTGGGTCAGATTGACCTCGTTGACGAGCGCCGCCAGCGTCGTGGTCTTGCCGGAACCGCTGGCCCCGGTGACCAGTACCAGCCCGCGCTCCACCTGCGTCAACTTCGCGACCATCTCCGGCAAGCCAAGGCTCGTAAGCGGCGGCACCACGCTGTGGATGACACGCAACACCAGGGCGACGGTACCGCGTTGCCGGAATATGTTGGCGCGCACTCGCCCTATCCCCTTGAATCCACGGGACAGATCGACCTGATGTTCATGCGCGAAGACGGCCCGTTGGCGGGCGTCCATCATGGCCTCACCGATCTCCGCGACACGCTCCACGGTCAACCGCGGCCGGTCATCGAGCGCGCGCAACGCGCCGTCGACGCGCAATATGGGGTGATTGCGGGCACGCAGATGCACATCCGAGGCCCCATACCGGGTGGCCTCGACCAAGACCTGGCTCAACCACTCGAGCGGCTCGCTCGGCGTGGCGGCAATCGGGCTTTCCATATAGCCCTCATTGTAGCAGGGGTACAGGAAATGCAAGCGCATGAGGCGGTTGCGATCAGCCTGCCCCAAAACCGGATCGTCATCTGGCGCCGGAACGTAACCGCGGCGCCATCCAGAACGCACCCGCGACGCGGATCGCGAGACACCGTGCGCTGGCGCATGGCCTCGTAGAGCGTGCGTGCCGCCACACTCCCCTGAACCGCCACGCGGTGAGGCAGAGCCCTGCGGCGCTTCCGGCTAGGCGAGGCGTCAATTCTCGGCGCGATGGTAGAGCGCCATATAGGCGGCATGGCTCAAGAGCGGCGTACGCGCGACTGCCAACACATCCTCGAGGTGGGCCGGGGTGCTAAGGCCTACGAGGGTCGTGCCCAGCCCCGGCGTCGAGCGATTGAATTGCAGGGCGCGCCGGGCGTCATTGGCGAGACCGGGCATGGCCTGTACGAGGATGTCGACCGATTGCCGGGCGAGATGCCCTTTCAATAACCCATGGCTTGCCACGGTATAGAGATTGAGCGCCAAGGCCGCTTGCAGGGTCGAGGCCTCACCCCCCTCGCCGGTGATCTGGTTGAAGCGCGAGAAACCCTCCAGCATGACGGCGTTGAATGGCAATTCGATCACCGCGAAGTGATGGTCGCGCTCCGACCCCGTCACGGTCTTTGCCGCCTTCCCGGCGAGCGCCATGAGCGAGGCCAGCGACAGGAACAAGGTATCATCGGTGGCCACGCGAAAGGCCTGAAAGCTCGACACCCCGTAATGGGCGATGGCACCGTCACGCACCGCCTCCTCAAGCGCCACAAACACCATGGCGAGCTTATCGATCAAGGCCGCCTTGCCCGATACCGGGATATGTACCTCCGGCTGATCCACGAGAAACGCATCCAGGGTCTCGACCCCCAGGGCCACGCGACTTTGTTCGATCTGGGCACGGATATGATCGGGACTCAAGACGTGCGCCCCGGCGCAGTCCTCGCGCCGACCAAGCCCCTTGGCGATGATCTCAGCCTCTATATAGGCCTTGGGATCGGCCGGTGTTTCTCCGGGAAAGGTCACGAACCCCCCCTTGGACATAAGCCACAAGGCCTCGCGCTTCACGCCATCGTCCCAGGCCCGGCGCAGACCGGCGGCGATGGCCGCGAGCGACCGACCGTAACGATAATGGGCGGCGGTATCGATGACATTCAGGCCGCTCACGAGCCCCTTGTGAACGATATCGGCGATCGCCTGATCAGTGACATCGTCGGCGACCCCCGGAAAGGTCCCGAGACCAATGGCGCTCAGCTTCACGCGCCCCTGAAAATCGCTGTAGTGCCCAGGATCGAGATCATGGGCAAGGCTATAGGCGCGCGTCGCCTCGGCGGTTGCGATCCCGGGAATGAGGCGCGCCGCGCGCCGATCTAGGAGGCCCATAGACGCCTCTTCAGGGCCGGGTGAACGGAAAGCGCGGCGATGAGTTCGTGAATCACCGGGCGTACCGGCCGCTCCTCGCCGTATTCCAGGCGGTTGCGAAACAGATCCTCGTAATACGGCTCGTCTTCGTCCTCATCCCAGCCCACGGCGCGCAGCGCGTGACGGGCCGCCTCCGGGAGCGCCTCCGGGAGCGCACGCCCCGACAGCAGCCCCCACACCCCGGTCCAGGCCCGCGCCAGCAGCAAGGGGTGATAACCCCCGCCCCCCGTGGCGAGTACCGGCAATCCGGCGGCCACGACCTGCGCGACGATGTCCAGAAAACCGGCGGTCGATAGCTGGAACCGGCCCAAGGGATCCCCGAACAGCGCATCGGTTCCGGTCTGCAAGACGATGGCGTCCGGCCGGAAGCGCTCCACGACCGGCTGCCATATGCCGGCGAAGACCTTGCGGTATTCCCGGTCATGGGTCTCGCGGGGCAGCGGGATATTGAGGGTGAGACCCAAGGCCTTGGGTCCTCCCTGGTCCTGGAGATTCCCGCCCTTGAAGGGATAGGCGTAGGCGGTATCCATGTGCAGCGAGACCGTCATGACCGAGGCGTCATCCCAGAAGGCCTGCTCGACCCCGTCGCCGTGATGGGCGTCGATATCCAGATACAAGACCCGCAGGCCCTCGGCGCGCAGCCTTAAGATCGCAAGCACGACATCATTGAAATAACAAAAGCCGCGCGCCGCGTCCGGAACCGCGTGATGCATGCCCCCGGCCGGGCTGAAGGCGTGGCATCCCGCAAGCACCGCCTCGGCGGCCTGCAGGCTGCCACCGGTGGCAAGGGCCGGGGTGTAAAACATGCCTGGAAAGTAAGGGTTTTCGATGGTCCCCAATTCGTGGCGGGCGCGATCCTCGGGGCGCACCCGTCCAAAGGCCTCGGCGCGCTTCAAGGCATTCACATAATCGCGGGTATGAAAGCGGGTCAACTCGCCCGCGCTCGCCGGGCGTGAACGCACGAACTCGGAGGGCGTAAGCGCCCCATAGGCCGTGATCACATCGTAGGTCAGGGATACGCGCGGGATGGCGAGTGGATGGTTATGACCGTAACTCGGGCGACGGTAATGGGAGCCACCCACAAATACCGCGCGGCGCCTGGTCCCCGTCTCCGTCCCGATCATGCCTCTTTGAGCCCGTATTCCTTGATGGCGCGTGTGCGCATATAGAGATAAATGTGCCGAAGGGTTCGCACGGTCATCGCCAGCGGGCGGGGCGGCAGCGCATCCTCGCGCCCGCCGGCCAGGCAGTTGCGGTAATACACGAGCTCGCGCAGGTTGTCGCGCACCGCATTGAGCGAGGGGTCACCCTTGACGAAGGCCTTGAAGACCTCGAGGGGATCGGCCTGCTCATCCAGACCCGACACCGGGTGATCGGCGGTCTGCGCAAACACCAGCATCAAGCGATTGACGAGACAGAGCGCACGCTCCACGGCCGGCGCAAGCTCCAGGCGCCCCTCGCGCAGGGCCCCCTCCAGGACGCCGATCTCACCATCCACCTCGCGCATCGTGGCCTCAAGTCCCGAGACTGTCATGCCGCGCTAGACCTCCCGTCGCACATTCCGTAGAATCCGCCCATCTTATCACACCGCCCCCATGACGGGCGGCGTCCGGGAGGCCCATGAAACAGCTCGTGAAGCTCGTGCGTCTAAACAACCTCATCTACAACGCCAATCGCGACCCCCAGGTCTATCGTCGCGTTCCCAAAAAGCCGTTCCGCATTCAGGCGCTGCTCGAAGGCGAGGGGCGCGCCCACGCGCAGGTCATAGTCGACGGGGAGAGCCAGGCACGCTGCGATCAGCAAATCACGCTACCCAACACCTTTACCTGCGAGGTCGCCTTCGACACCGCCGGTAGCCGGGTGGCCACGCTGATCGTCGAAAAGGGCGGCGAGTCCTTCCGGCAAGACCTGCGCCTCGACGTCATAGAACACGCCTGGATCGGCTGAGCTACCAGGCGTACTGGGCGAGGAATTGCGGTAAAACGGTCACGATCTCCTCGCGCGCGTAAAAGCGATCGGCTCGTGACATCCGCATCTCGTCTTGGATGTCGGTGTCCCCGCCGAAGCACAATACGGCGATCTGCAAGAGATATTCCATCCGCAAGGTCCGGATCACGTCGATCGGATCAAAGGCCTCGACCTCGTCGAGATCGAGCAGCAGGAAGCGGTAGAGCAGGATCTCATTCCAATCGCCGGCCTCATCCAGCGAGGTGATCGCCACCATCTCCCAGTCGGTGGGGACCTGGGCCTGCAGCCGCTCACGCACGGCGACATCGGTGGTCATGAGCAGGAACCGGCGCCTGAGGCGCGCGGCGATCGTGGGGGTCGCCATCGGCTAGCCGCCCGCCTCGTCCTCGTCCGTCCCGGGCGTATAGAACTTCCCGAAATAGAAATCGCGGCGGTTCAGATCCTCATAGAGTGCGGCACGCTCGCGCACCCCCTGCTCGACGATCTCGGCTATGAACATCGCCTGCTCGCCATCAAGGATGAAGATACGGCCGACCAGATCCTCGTCGACATTGACGATACGCGCGCTCAAGCCATCCGGGTAATCGATATAGAGAAGGTACGACCGGGTCTCCGGGTCCTCGGGATCGAGGGGCATCAGGGTGACCTTGCCAAGCCACGCAAGACGCGCGGCCTGATTGAACTGGCGGATTTCGAGCTTCTTGCCCTGGCGGTACTTGTTGAGCTCGTTTTTGATCTGGCCTACGTCGGTAACCTTGATCGACTTCATGCGCACCCCCGCCAAAGCCCTTATTGTATGTCGGGGCGCCAACACAAGAAAGGCGGCAGGCACACCACCTGCCGCCCTCATGCATCGCGGGAAGGCCTCAGCCTTTGCGGCCCGCGACCTCTTTCATCACCTTGCGGATCGCACCCGGGGCACTCATGATATTCATGAAGCCGTGCGAGCCCATCATGGACGTATCGGGGAAATTGACGGCAATACGGTAGCGGGGACGCAGGGCGATGACCCGCCGCCCAACGACCATCATCTCATAAGGGAGATAGGCATAGCCGCGGTAGCGATGGACATCGATGATATGCAGGATATGGTGATCGCCACCCTTGCCACTCTTGATACCAAAACCAAAGACCGTGGTCGGCTTAGGCGTCCCCGGGACATTCACTTCGTAAACGAACGACGACGTCGCCACATGTTTCATGAGGTTCGCGCGGATCGTGTTCACCGCTGCCGCGTGGTTCGGAAACCGGCGCACATGGTCGACGTTGTTGAAATACGGCATGAAAAGCGCGTAATGATAATTGCCGGGCTTCAACTCATCGCGCGTGAGCCCACGCCGCGACCCGAATGGGGTCTTGGCCCCAAGCGCTGTCTTTAACGCCATATCGGTCTTGGGCAAGGGACGCAGGCCGTAGGCGACCGCCAGATAATCCGGATTCACATACGACACCTGCCACTTGCCATGCACCTTCGTGATCGATATCCGTTCGACGGCGCCAAAGCCGCCGTTCTTGGCATGCGCCGCAGCCTTCAACATCTCCGGGTAGGTGGCGCACATGATCGTCGTGCGCCGAAACGGCACATACTGGCCGACGATATGAAAGCCATTCGTCGTCAGGGCCTTACGCGTGGCCGCCACGACCTGCGTCATGGTCTCCGAGCCCGCGGCCTGATGGCCGAGAATGAAAGGTTTATAGCGTATATTATGCGCGACCGCCGCGGTACTGACCGCAAGCCCCGCCGCCAAGCAACATCCCAGCCACTGTCTTTTCTCCATGAATCACCCCTGTTCTCCGAGCTCTTAAGAGAAAAAGGGGGCGCAAGGCCCCCCCATATTCACATGATGTGAATGACAAGCGCTCTTGGTGTTAGAACTTCCATCCCCAGTTTGCCTCGAGCTGGTATTCGTGCAGGCTGATCTTGATCGGCGCCCCACCGAAGCCTGCGGGCGCATTGCCGTAGACCGACTGTGGGAGACCATACATGGCTGCCACCGAGACGTCCTGATGGCGCGCCGTGCGGACCGTCACGCCGGCTGTAACATGGCGCTGGATAACGCCGGGTGCAAGTATATTGAATAACACCTGCGAGGCCGGGATTGGCTGGGTATTGTAAGCAAAGCCGACGCGCCCGGTGACGGCGTGATTCAAGGCGATCTGATAACCGAGCTTATAAACCGATATATTTTGCCATCCAAAACCCGGCCCCCCGGCGGAGCCTAACTTGGCACCGGTAAGGAGACCGTTGATCGGATCGGCAATCGCCGGCACATCATTGTAGTAGATCCTCTGGAAATCGAACGCGAGTACCTGATGGGCAGTAGGCTTGAACGCAAGTCCAACGACGCCGTTCGCTGGGATATCGAAGCGGCCCCCGCCGGCGAATAGTCCTGAGTAAGCATTAAACTTGGACATCGTCATGCGCGGCGAGTAGGCGATACCTAGATCGATGCCTGGCAGGATCCGAAACTGGCCACCAACCTTGAAACCCACACCATCTGACGTAGCAGAACCCCGACCACTCAGCGAACCAGGATTAGCCGAGTAACGCGAAAAACCGCTGAGCCCATCAGCGCTGAATGTTTGGCGCGCCACAATCAGACTAAGGCCCAGAGAGTCGTGGCGCATAAATTTGCGCGCATAGGTTGCCTGGATGAAGAGTTGCTGGAGATTGACACCCGTCTGGCCGTCATAAAACGGGCCGCCGGGCACCGGGCCGCCATTCGCCCCGGTAGTCGCCGCCGGGTAATGATAATTCGTACTCATGCCACCGTTGCCATAAATGGCGAGGCCGACATAGTTATCGTGGCTCAGGCGCTGGGTGTAACCGATGTGCGGGATGAGGAAGAAATCCCCATTACTCCCGTAACTACCAGGATTTGGCATTGGACTGCAACCCTGCGCACTGCAACCCGCAGTACCGGCTGTGCCGCTTGAGTAACCTCGATAAGGCCAGAACCCGGCTACACCCAGATCCAAGCGGCTACCCACAAAAGCGATGCCCGCGGGGTTGGTGGCCTGGATCATGCTGTCTTGGGGAAGGGCGGCGCTGGCACCGGCCATGCCGTCACTAATGGTGCTGTATCCGAGTTGGAAATAGCCGGCGGTGGTCGCCAGGGCGGTAGCGGGTAGGGCTATGGCGGCGGCAACGGCCGAGGCCAGCGCCCACTTCTTAGTGCTCACCATGATGTCCTCCTATGGACATGAATCACGAAGGGCGGCAAGGGTGCCGCGTCGTTCGCGTCTTCTGGTATTTTTTCTCGTTAGGTATTGTTGTGTGTGAAGCTCCGGACGCAAACGGACGGGGCAATATTCCCTAAGCGTCACCTTCCTGTCAATATGCAAGAAGGAAACGTCAAGCGGCTCGCACGACCTCGCCAACGGGGTCGTCATAAGCCAAACTTTCTGGAAGACTCCATACAACATTAGGAGACACTTATATGCGTCCTCGATCAACCCTGGTAACGGCGCTACTCATGGCAGCGGCCGGCCTTGGGGTCGCCCACGCATCAGGCTTTGCGATTGCGGAGCTCTCAATCACCGGACTAAGCGAGGCCGATGCCCTGGTGGCGAACACCAACAGCCTCGGTGCGCTGGCCTATAATCCCGCGGCCATGGCCTTTCACAAAGGCGGGTACGACCTCGGTCTTCAGGGGATCTACGATCACACGCAGGTGACGCCCGCAGGCGGTACGGGGACTGTGGTCGCGACCACCCCGCACTGGCAAACGATGCCCAACCTGTTCTGGTCGGACAAGATCGCGCCACACACACGTTTCGGGTTTGGTATAAATGAACCTTATGGGCTACAGATCGCATGGCCCGCGCAAACTTTTCCGACGCTCGCCCACGGATCGGCGGCGGCGCTCGCGCCAACCTACACACAACTGCGCCTCTTCGACGTCGCGCCGAGCTTCTCGTATCGCTTCGGTCCGGTCGCCGTGGACGCCGGGGCCGATTACTACGACGCGCATCGCACGGTGCTGGGGACGCCGCTCGCCACCGTGAGCGGCTCCGGAGACCAGGTCGGCGCGCATGTGGGGGCCTTGGGCCACTGGGGCACACTGGGCGTGGGCATTAATTACCGGTCAGCGGTCAATGTACCGCTCGACGGGACATTCAACGGACCCGGGCGCTCGATCCCCGTCAACACCACCCTGCATCTACCCTGGCAGTTGGCGGTCGGCGTGAGTGAGGCGCTGAACACCAAGCTCGGGGTCGAGCTGGATTTCGATCGCACCGGCTGGAGCCGCTTCAGCAACATGGTCGTCACACCGGCCCCAGCGGCGGGAGGTGGCCCGGCGCTACTCACCAGCACCTACGACTGGCAGTCCTCGAATGCCTACCGCATAGGCCTGCACTACGCCTTGAGTCGTCATGTGCGCCTGCGCGCCGGCTACGCCTATGACGTGACGGGCGCCACGAATAGCGACTTCTCGGCGCGCATACCGGATGCCAACCGCCAGGAGTTCAGTTTCGGGGCGAGCCAGAGGCTGGGGGCCTGGAGTCTGAGCGCGGGCTACATGTACGTGCTCTTCAATACCCGCACCTACGCCTCGACCACACCGCTTACGGGTGCGGATCCCAACGGCACCAGCGCCTATAACGGGACCTACAAGACCCGCGCCCAGCTCTTTGGCGTCAGCATCAGCCGCCGGTTCTCTTAAGGGGCTGGGTTATCGGGGCCGAAGCGGTTACCGCTTCGGCCCCACACCTTACAAGGTCCCGATATCCTCGCCCGCCATCTGACGCTTGACGATCTCGACGTCGCGACGATTCAAGGCAAAGGGGAAGGAGCGAATGTCGGACGGACTGGAGTCGCCGTAGGGGCGGTTGCAGGCCGATATCTCCTCGTCATCCTTACCAGGACATCCCGAGGTCTGAAAGGGCTTGCCCGAGGCAATGAGGTCGGCCAGATCCGCCTCGGTCATCCCGAAATCCACCACCCGGCCTTCGGCATCGAAACGCATGTCGCGGATATGGCCGCCGGCATAATCGATGATGAAACGCGCCAACTGCACGCGCCGCCACTGATCCTTGGGTACCGGCGCCCAGTCCTCCATGAGCGAACCGCGCTCTGGGAAAAATGCGAACATGTGATTGTGGCCGCCCATGTCGGTGATCTTCTGGGCCACCTCCAGTATCTCCTGCTCGGTCTCGCCCATGCCGCAGATGAGATGCGCGCCGAACTTCTCGGGCCCAAAGACCTCCGCCGCCCACTCCAGGGCCTGCCAGTACTTGGCCCACTTGTGCGGGCTGTCCACCGCCTTGCCGCGCGTCCGATCAAAAATCTCGGGAGTCACGGCATCGAGGGCGATGGTAAAGATGTCGGCACCGGCATCGCGTAGCGCCACGAGGTCGGCCTTTTCCATGGTCGTGGGGTTGGACAAGATCGACACCGGGACATGGGGCACAGCCGCGGTCCAGCGCTTCAGCAAGGTCATGGTGTCACGATCGGATTCGGGGTGCGTGATCATGGAGATGCACATGCGCTGGAATTGCCCCTTATCACTGCCCGCCCGCATACGCTCTATGACCTCGTCATAGCGTACCGCCGGCCAGTCCACGCGGATGAAATTCCGATCGGCATAGTCGCGGGCCTCCTCGCGATGACGCGCAAGCCCACAGTAGGCGCAATTCGCCCGGCAACCTTCCGAATAGGTCACGAGGAGATTCAGGCAATGCGTGCAACCGGTTCTATGCATCTGGCCAGGAACGAGACCGAGGGTAATGGCGGCGGCCGTCGACATCTGGACATACTCCGGCGATCGCATGGCCGGGGTCTTCATGTGATAGTTCGGGCGGTAAAAGGTGATCGGCGTCACGGAGTCGGCGGTAGCGCTCATAATGGGTCTCCTCAGCAGAACTTAACGTACGAAGTATTCACGAAACGCAATCCAGCCGCGCTTGTGGGTCTCATCCAAATGGGCCGCCGGCGTATGCCAGCGCTCCATCAACCACTCCCGGCGCGCCACGGCACGCGCCAAGCTCTCGGCGAACTCGTCTTGCATGTCCGCCGCATATTCGTCCAATGCCGCACCGCGTGCCAGAAACTCGGCGGCGGCCAACCCCGCGCGCTCGCCCGACACCACCGCACTGGCAATGCCGGCCCCGGTAATGGGGTGGGTGAGGCCCGCAGCATCGCCTACGAACAGGATACTGTCATGCACCAAAGGGACACGTATCCCGCCGACCGGGATGCTGCCGCCGGTACGCCCCAAGACCTCCGCGCCCACGACCTCATCGCGCATGAGCGTCGCATGCAACCGCTCGAGCGGCGCCTTCAGGTCCCCCGCCAGGCGTCGATCCGCCCCGAGCCCGACATTGGCCACCGGACCCCGCGGAAACAGCCAGCCATAACCGCCGGGAAATTCATCGGAAAGCCAGATATCCGTGTCGTCGTAAGGACGCTGCAGCGGCACCTGGTATTGGCGCGTCTCCACGGTCTTCAATGGCGCGAGCCCCACGCAGCGCGCCACCGTCGAATGCGGGCCGTCGGCTGCGATCAGCACCTTGTAGTGGGCGCGCTCGACATGGCCCTCGGGACCCCGCAGGATGGCGGCGCGCTGCCCGTGCTCGAGCCCCTTTAGGGCCGTCTGGATACGCAACATCGCCCCGGCCCTCGAGGCCTCGGTCGCGAGCGCCTGATCGAACATCGCCCGGTCGACCATGAGCCCCGGAAAATCCGAATGCTCGCAGGCCCCGGAGGGCAGCACACTGCGCATGCCCGCGATCCTTTGCACGAGCGCCGGCTTGGCGTAGCGCCCCATGGTGAGCGGCACAAACTCCGCGCACTGCACGGGCTCGCCGATCGTGCGACGCTTGTCGATGGCCAACACCGAGAGACCGGCGCGCGCCGCGACCGCCGCCGCCGACGCCCCGCCAGGCCCGAGTCCTACGACCAGAACATCAAACGCCGATGCGTTCATGACCTTGGGGCTCGAGCGATCTCAAGGCCTCGCGCAACACCGCCTTGAGGTCCTCAGGCGTCAGCAACAACATCTCGACCGTGCGGTTTTTAAAGAATGCGTCCACCGTCTCATCGACCCTCTCCAGCGCCAGGTCGCGCAGAGCGGCCTCGAGATCGACGATCGCGCGCCGCGGGTTGATAAAGAAGTCCCCCGTGATGAAGGCCTGCTTTAGGCGCTCGCGCGCCGTATCCACCGTTACCATCACGCGCACGAGTCCGCCTGCGGTCTTGCGCATGGCGCTTGCGGTTGCCACCTCGATCCTGGGCCTGTCGGTCTCGAAGATCCAGTCGTCGCCGGCCATCTCGATCCGGTAGCGCCCATACAGGTCGCGCTCGACAGCGCTCAGGTCCCCGGCCTCGAAGGTCACACCCAAGCCTTGCGCGAACGCCCGCGCGAATGCCGCCTGCACCGTTGCTGCCGATGGCGTATCATCCGAAAGCCACGCCCGCAAGGTCGTTATCCGCTCGCGCGCCGAGGCAATGGCCTTGTCGGAAAGCTTTTCCTGGGGTATGCGCAACACCCGTAGCATGCGCTCGACGTCAAAATCGATCAGCACCGTCCCCTGGTAGAGCAAGGCATTGCCGTCGAAGGCCCCGCCGGTCCCGCCGATCTTGCGGCCCGCCACCTCGATGTCATTGCGTGGGCGAAACGCGGCATCCACGCCCAGGGACCGCAATCCTTCCACGGCGATACCGCACACCGTGCGCGCAATCGCGAGCATATCGCCGGTGGCGAATGTGCGGCGGTCCACGAAAAGCTCCCAGCCGATCTGCCCCTGGTCGCAGTAAAGCGCCCCACCACCGGTTATGCGTCGCGAGATCCCAATACCTTCCCGCCGACAGTAGTCGATATCCAGTTCCTGGGAGACGCTCTGATGGAAGCCGATGAGCGCCGACGGCTCGAAGCGCAAAAAACGCAAAGTGTTGGGGGCGCCCGCCTGACAGGACTCCAGCAGTGCGCGATCCAGCGCCATGTTCTCGGCCGCCGGCCTCACGCCGGTATCGATGAGGCGCCAGGCGCGGCTCATGTCCCGCAGCAACCCGACCGTTCTTCGCCGCCCATCACCTTGATCTCGCCGAACACCGACTGGCGTTTGCGGGCCGCGCGCCGTTCACGCTCATGCCGGACGATCTCGTCAAGATCGATCTCGAGCCCCGAATCCGATCCACTCATCGCCATGACCTCGTCGCCTACCGCGATCGAGCAACATGCCGGCGTGACACGCACCGGCCGCTCGAGACGCGCGGCGAGTTCCACCATGCCGTCGCTCGGGTGCGCCATGCCATCCACTCCGGCCATGACGGCGTAGGCGTCGATTAGGCTTTTTACGGATCCCGCCGGCCGTGCGCACCCCAGCAGCAACGGCACGTCCGGCAAGACCGTGCGCGCATCCCCAAAAAACTGCCCCACCTCATGGGGATCGGGTGTCGCGAACGGCCGCAGTTCGCCGGCGTAAGTCGGCATGACCACCACCAATACCAACGCCGAGGGCTTGTGCCGCGCCACGATCTCCAGCGCGTTCCATTCCCCAAGCAGCTGGCCATAATGCAGCCCGACTACGATGTGCGGCACAACCTTCATGGAGGTCTTCGTGAGCGCCTCCAGGGCTCGCTCGAAATCGTCGACCGCGCGCCGCAAATGATAGACTTGGGTAATCGTATCCTGCGCACCGATGACATCCATCATGGCGGCATCGATGCCGGCATCGGCCATGCGCCCGGCGATGGCGTCATCCACGAGCGCGGTGTGCATGGCGATGCGAAACTGCGGGAACTCGTCTTTGATGCGCCGGATGGTGGGATAGTAGCGGTCGTATTCGACCTCGTTGCGGTGGTTCGAGCCGCCCGTCAACAGCATGCCCCCTGCGCCCTGCTCGACGACCCCGTTGACCGCGCGCCACAACTCCTCGGGACTACGCGCCGGGATCATGGGCTCCAGGATCTTGGCCTTGCAGTGGTCGCAGTTCAGCTTGCAGTCGCCGCCCGTGATCGAGATCGCAGGCCAGGCACTACGCCCGCAGTCCCGGATCTCGCTACTCGCGTAGCTCTTGAATGTCGGCGTGTAGAAATGGATCCCCGGAAGCGCCCCCTCGGACGCCGCCAAGCGTTCGACGAGGCCGACATCGAACGCCAGATCTTCCAGCGGTTCGACTGCCTCGAGGATTTCCGACCAAGCGCTCATAAGGCCCCTTTGAAAACGCGAAAGGCGCGATCATCTCGCGCCTTCGGCCTTAACAGCCCTTGAAGCCTTCGCTGTCCATCTTTGCTTCGAACGCCGACACCGCATCACCGCCGGTCTTCAGCGACTTCGACTCTCCGTCCCAATCGCTGGGTTTCATCTTCACCACCCAGCCCTCGCCGTAGGGGTCCTTGTTGATCAGGCCCGGCTTGCTCGCGACCGCATCATTGACCGCTATCACCGATCCCGTGACCGGGGTCTTCACCGGCCCCACCCACTTGCCCGACTCGACGGTCGCGCAAGACTTATCCTTGGCGATGTCCTTGCCGGCCTTCTTCGGCGTGTAGGCCACGATCTCGCCTGCAAGCGAGCATGCATATGCCGTCAAGCCAACGGTCACGGTGCCATCGGCTTCGCGTCGGGCCCATACGTTGTTATCGACGTTGTAGCTCAAGTCTTCCGGAATATTACAGCCGCGCACTGAAGCCATTCAGAAAAACCTCCCGTTTCGTCAGAAATAACCCCGCCATACATAATGCCGATGCGGAGCAGGTTTCAATCCCTAGTATGTCCGATCCCGGAAAACGCTAAAAAAACAGGACCTTGTCGCAGGACAATATCAAGTCAGCCAGCGTTCCGCCGCCGGAACACTCGTCGACCTCAGCGATAATATCCGCTTTCTCGTCGATTTTATAGCCCGGCAGGGCCGGCAGACACAGATGCAGCTTCACACCTGCCGCCTTGGCGTCACGTATGAAATCGATGACGCGCTTACCGCCTTCCATGGCCGTCAAATTCTCGGCCACGCCCTTCTTTAGGAGGTTTACACCCTCCATGGTAAAGAATATCCGTACATCAGCGTCCATCGACGCCAGGATCGCGCCCAAGTAAAACGGCGTGGCGCAGCGGTGTGGTGTCGACGGACCGCTCGTCATGACGATAAGCACGGACTTTTCGTCGTTGTCGAGAAAATGGTCGTCAGCCATTACCGTACACCCCGGGTGCATTTGATGTCCTCGCGAACGCAGCGCTCGCCGTAACCGCGCGCCGCCTCCTCGCCGGTGACGAGCGCCGTCAAGACCTCATCCACGGGCGCCACCGGCCGTACGCGCGCGACCCACGCCTCGTAGGGCTCGACGTTCAAAAGGTTCGGGTCATCGAGCACCTCGCGGTTCCCCTCTTCGATCACGCAATCGAAGACATTGGGAATAGGACCCGCCCACTTGCCGCTCTCGATCGTCGCCACCGGCTTGCCGGCCGGCCGCATGGTCCCCGGCCTGCGCACCCGCGCGTGCAGAATCTTGCCGGCGATCGTCTGCGAGATATCGGTCATGCCGATCGTGATCGCGCCGTTCTCCTCGCGCCTGAGCCAGATCTGGAATTCACGGTCGTAGTACAGCTCAGGACGAAACTCGCAGCCGTTATACTCCACCAGACCCCCGGTCCGTGAATGCTCTATGCCAGTGACGTGAAAGCCGAGCCTTCCTGCGACCTCAGGCTACGCCCTTCTCCTTCAAGAACCCCATAGAGTCACTGATGTTCTCGTGAATCCCCATCTTACGCGGCGACATCCCCATGGCAAGCCCCAGGAGCTGCGTAAAGTAGACGATCTTCACGTTGGTCGTGATCCCAAACTCCTTTTCGGCACGCACCTGATGCATCTCGAGCCCCGAGTGGCAGGTCGGACATTCCGTAGCGATAACCTCGGCGCCCGCCTCCTCGGCAGCCTGCAGAATGTTCAGTACGAGCTGCGTCGAGGTGTCGGAATCCGAAAGAGTATGGGCTCCCCCGCAGCACGCGGTCTTCAAGGGAAAGTCGACGTTCTCGGCGCCCGCCGCCGCCAGCAGGTCGTCCATGAAATGGGGCTTGTAACTCGACTCCGAGCCCGGCCCCTGATCCTTCTCGGGGAAGATCTGGCGCGGGCGGGTATACATGCAGCCGTAGTAGTTGGCGATCTTGAGCCCCTTCAGGCTCTTCGACATCTTGGCCTTGATGCCCTCCGGCCCCAACTCCTCCATCAGCCACTCGAGCAGATGGACAGTGCGCACATCGCCCTTGTACACCGGATCATCGGCCTTCTTGGCGAGATCTTGAACGGTCTTTAGGTGCTCTTCCGAGGTGGCGAGCTCATACTCGGTCTTCTTCAGGTTGTGGTAGCAGCCGTTGCACGGCGCCATGACGGTATCGTACCCCATCTGCTCGCTGGCGATGGCGAGATTACGCGCCGACATATAGGTCTGCAGCATCGGATGAATGTTCTTCACCTCCATCGCGCCGCAGCAGCTGTAATCCTCGAGGTTTTCCATCTTGAGGCCGAGCTTGTCGACCAGCACGCGCGTCGACTTGTCGTAGGGACCACCCGAACCCTCGAGCGCGCAGCCGGGATAATAGGCAACTTTAGACATGGACTGCCTCCTTTGGCATGGCGCGCGCCTTGCGCGCGATCTCTTTCTGTTCGCGGACATACTCGCGCAGGACCTCGCCGGTCCGACCCCACGACTTCGTGCGCGGTTTGAACACAAGGTGCAACCCCATATGGGTCAGAAAGCCAATCGGCAAATACTTGCTCATGCGCTTGCCGATCTCGATCAGCCACGGGGGGGTCAGGGACTGGTTGGTCTTGCGAAGGAAATTGATCAAAACGCGCGTATCCTCGATGCGGCCGGTCTCATACACCTGCCCCAGAAATTCGTTATCGAATATCGAGGACCGGGTCTCGGGCGTATGCCCCTCCTCTTCGAGCCAATGCGCCAGCGCCTTCATTACGCCTTCAGGCTTGACGTCCTTCGGGCATATGTTCGTACACCGGTTACACGACACGCAGGTCCAGATGATGTCCTTGTCCTTCAGGATGTCGTTCTTCAGTCCCAGGTTGGTAAGATAGATCCAGTAGCGGGGATTGAAATCCGTGTTCTGCGCGTACACCGTGCACGAATTTGTGCACGACCCGCACTGCCAGCAGCGATGCACGTTCTCGCCACCTGCGAAGGTGCGGATCTGGCGCGCGAAATCCGTATCATAGTCCGTCAGATACCGCGGCAACACCATCGTGTTCCAGTGCCCGGACACATCGACGCCGTCCAACACCAAGTTGTCGCTCGTCTGGAGCCGGTCCGCGTCGATGAGTGTCTTTTCGTGAATAGCCATGTCAGCCTTCTCTCCTCGTTGCGCTCAATGCAGCACCTTCTTCACGCGCGAGTCCGTGCGCCGCGCCGCGTCTATCCCCAAAAGCTTCTTTACCACCTCGAGCGGATCCCCTTTGCCACCGAAATCCGCGTTCAAGAGCCCCATGCCGCTCGATAGCGCGCGCATATAGTCGGCGTAGGCATGTGCCAAAAATACATCGACGATGAACTCAGGGTTTCGGTACAGGCCATTTTCCGCCATGCGTTCGGCCAACCACCGCCGTCCGGCCTCGTAGATCCCGGGGTCGCTTCCGAGCGGCACCTTCTCCAGGGTATCCCCGCCCTTCACAAACTCCCGCAACGCGCCGGCATGCACCGCTTGATCCCACACCCAGCGGGTCATGAGCGGGTACTGGACGGGTGCCCGGAAATGCAACATCTCCGCCCCAAGATCCGTGAGCGCACGACGCACCTTACGCTCGCCCTTGGGCGTGCCATCACTCACTACCGGCACCCCCTGCGCGAACAAAGCCAGTCGTTCCCCGAGCGGTTGCGCGCCATACAACAGGTTACGCACCGCCTCGCGTACCGGCACGGCCCCATAGGCCTCAAGCGACGGCCACACCCGCTTGCGTGCCGGCATCACCGTCTCGACCAAGGTCTCCAGGGCATCGAGTCCGAAACCGTCCAGGGCCTCGCGCCCGAGCACCGTGGCAAACAACTGGTGCTTGACCTCGAGCGCCGCGATGAATGGATCGATCCCGCCCTCCTCGCCCAGAATCTCCAGAAACCGCGCGAACTTCTGGGCAAACACACGCCCATCGAGCTCCACTGCGAGCGCCGTCGGTTCGACGATCTCGCCGCCGGCCTTGTTGCCGGTGGCCTCAGGCGCTCTTTTGAACCAGAGCATTCATGTCCGCGACGGCGCGCATGGCGGCCGCCGTGCCTTGTGAGATCGAGTCATCGATCGTCTCCGGGGCCAATGCCGCACCCACCGCATAAATGCCTCGGCGGGTGGTCCCGCAGGTATTCGTGTAATGCTCGGCGCGGTCGATAAACCCGTGCTTCTCGAGCCCGACACCGAACACCCGCGCGATCTCCGGGTTGTCCTCGTTCGGGTCCATACCCACCGCGTGCACGACCAAATCCATCGGGATCACGATCGGGCGCTTGACCAGCGTATCCTCGCCCTTGACGAGCAGACGGCCATCGGGGGCACGCGTCACCTCGGCGATACGCGCCTTGACGAATTTGGTCTTGAACTCCTCCTGCGACTTCCAGTAGAAGCGGTCCTCGTAAAGACCGAAGGTGCGGATGTCCATGTAATAGATGAATACATCCGTAGTGGGCGAAAGCTCCTTGATCTCCATCGCAAGGTTCGTCGACACCGTGCAGCAGATCTTGGAACACCACTCACGCCCGATCTGCCGATCCCGTGAACCCACACACAGAAGGATCGCGACCCGCTCGGGAACGCGACCATCCGAGGGACACGCGATCTTGCCAGCCGCCACCATCTGCTCGACCTGGGTCGTGGTCACGACGTCCTCGAAGGTTCCAAAGCCCCACTCGGGCTTATTGATCGAGTCAAAGTGAGTGAAGCCCGTGGCCAGAATGACCGACGCGCACTCGACCGTCTTGCCATTCGACAAGGTCGCGGTGAAGTTCCCGGCCTCGCCGGTAAGCTTCGTCACCTTCGTGTCCTTGTGGATCGTGACGTTCTTCGAGTCCTCGACGCGCTTGACCATGCGGCCCATGGCGTCGCGCGCCCATTCGCCAGACGGCACGAGCTTCGCGTAGCCGGACAATATCGGCGTGCCGCCGAGCTTCGCCGCCTTCTCGACCAGCACAACCTGCGCGCCGCTGCCAGCCACCCCTGCCGCCGCCGCCAGCCCCGCGGGCCCGGCCCCAACCACCAGTACGGTTTTCTGCATCACTTACGCCTTGCCCCCCAAAGCCAACTCCGGATTATAGAGATATTCGATGTTGCCCTGCTCGACCTGCTTCAGGTATTTCTCGAAATCACCCTTCGCCTTGTTCCAGTCGATGCCCATCTTTTCGACAAGCTCCTCGCAGGGGCTGGCGTGCCACTGGAGCTGCACGATCTTGAACGGGTCCGCGCCGCAGGCCAGCGCCGCGAGCTGGACATCAGCCATAATCGGCACCTGAAAGTTCTGGCCATGTGCCTTGCCGATCCACTGGTTCTTGTCCATGGTCGTGATGCACCCGGTGTCATTACCGATCATGACGTCGGCATTGGCTTCCTGACGCGCGACCTTGATCTTGCGGTCCATGGTAAACGAGCGCGTGAACTCGCGTTCCGAGATGATGTGGCGGAACCCAAAGCCACAGCAGTCATACCACGTCGAGTAGTCTATGACCTGAGCACCGAGGGCCTCGGCGATCGCGGTCCCTATCGCCGTGCGGTTGCCGTTCAGGGTCTCGGCATCATAAACGGCGTCCTCGTGTACCATCTTGTAGTAATGGCACGCCACATGCATGGTCACGCGGATATTGGACATGTCGATCGTCTGCAGCTCGGAGGCGATACGGTTGCGCATGACATGCACCCACTCGGAGTAGTGCACGATCTCCTCGGGAATCACGAGTTTGCCGTCGACGAGCCGCCCAAGCTTGCCAAGGATCTTTGTGACCTTCTCGCGCAATTCCGACGACTCGATCAGATATTTGCGGATCTCCTTGTAATTCCCAAACGACGTTCCGCAATGCACGAGCGGGAAGAAATGGCCCAGCTCGAACCCGTGCTGTTTACCGGACACATAGGCCTGGTGGAAGTTGCGCAGGAACACGGCGGCCAACGACTCGACGTTGCCGATGCCCGAGCCATGGTAGTTCCATGCGGTGCACGAAGTCTGATCGGTCTCGTCCAGGTAATCTTTGCCGGGGACAAAACCGAACTTGTTCATGAACCACAGGAGGGAGGTGGGATAACCGGGGATATTGCCGCACTGACCGCAGGACTTATGGTGCCAGAGCTGCTTTGTCGGGATCTTCTTGTCCCAACCAAAGAGGGTCTTCACCATCTTTGGTTCGTGCTCGTCTGTGATGCGGTGGACGATGATCTGGCCGTCCTTTTCGAGCTCCCACATATGGTCGCGGATGTCGTCCATACGGTCGGCGAGATCGAGCGTGCGCCGGTCGATCTGTTTTCTCACCCATTCCGTGGCCTTGGCGGCATCAGCCCCCGAGAGATTGGTCTGTTGGAAAAACGACCCGTGACCGGCGATTCCCTGCCCGTCGGTATTATGGAATCCGGGTTTCATGGTGCCGGCGCCAGCGCCGGCAGCCGAGGCGTTATGGTTGCCGGGGCTCTGTTCGGTAGGTTTCATAAGATGTCTCCTCACGGCTCTACAAACGTCACATTCTGGACCGACGCGAAGTCCGACTACTCAGTCGTCCTTCTTCTGGTCCTCCTGGGCTTCCAGCCAGTCGCTGTAGTCCTCGCGCTTCTCGTCGATGAAGTCCTCGATGACATCAAAGAGGTTTTCGTCGACGATCTGCAGGGCGTCCATCACGCCCGTCATCTCCCAGATCGTGTACATCTCCACCGAGGTCTTGAGTGATACCTCCCAAGCAGTCTCGGTGGTCTGGAGCGTGCGCACCGGTATGGCCTTACGCAACACCTTGAGATCGCCTTCAACCTTCTGGATATTTGGACCCCAATCCGGAAAGTGGTCGGGTTGTATCATGTCCGGCGACAACTGGTTCCCGGTCGTGATCAGCTTCAGCATTACCCGACCGAAAGGCCGAAGCACATCCTTGGCTGACTGCATACCATGCTTGATCGAGACTTCGCGCATGATAGCGATGAGCCCGCCAGGCGAGTTCTTGAACGGACAGCGCGCCGCACAGGTCATGCACTGCGCACACGCCCAGATCTTTTCCTGCATGGCATCGTAGATTTGTTCGACGTTTTCGGTCCAGAGGAGCTGGACGATTTCGCGGGGACTAAAATCGTAGAAATGGGCGGCGGGACAGGTCGCGGTGCAGACACCGCAGTTCAGACAACCGTTCAGCTCGTGATCGTAACGAAAATCGTTACGAATATCGTCGTAAATCTCTTGCATCTCCGCGTAAGTCGCCATGATTGCTCCTTCGACGCTTCGGAATATTCGAACTTACTTATAGTTTACCCGACACCACCCCTAGCGTCTATCCCAGGCCGTAGAGTACGGGCAATAGACAAAGCCCTACATAAAGAGACAGATATCCGACTCGCCCGCAAACTCGAAGAAGGTCGCGGCACCGCCCATCTCGATCCCCGAAATAAAATCGCTGGGGCTAAACCCGAAAAGGTCCACGGTCATCTGGCACCCGATCATTTTGACATCAGCCTCGGCGCAAAGATTCCGCAGATCCTCGAGGCTCGCAACCCCCTTCGATTTCATCTTCTGCTTCATCATGGCCGTCATCATGCTCTGCATGCCTGGCAAGGCCTGGAGCATGACTGGCATGGGCATCGGCATGGGCATCCCGGGGTTACCAAGCGAGGTGACCTTCAGGTGATCGAGACTCTTGCGGAGCAGTTGCAGGCCGTAGAAGGTAAAGAAGATCTGGACGTCGTATCCGAGGGCGGCTGCGGTGGAGGCCAGGATGAAGGGCGGGTAGCCCCAGTCCAACGTGCCCTTCGTAGCGATGATGGCAAGCTTTTTGGTGGTCATAGGGGCGTCTCCTGTTGACCGTGGTCAACTATGCCTTTTTCCGGAGCACAAACGTAAATTCTCCGTTTGCCTCTCCCGATTCGACAAGCTCATTGCCGGTCTGTTTGGCAAAGGCCTGAAAATCCTTGATAGCGCCGGGATCGGTGGCCACGACCCTTAGAGTCTGTCCGCCCGTAAGGTCATTCAGCGCCTTCTTGGTGCGCAGAATCGGTAGCGGACAGTTCAATCCGCGGGCATCCAGTTCCTTATCGAAGTTCGCCATATTTCCTCCAGTTGTATAAGCACTTATTAAGACCTCTTATAAGGCTTTGCCCTCACGGCATCCAGCTCACCTGGCCCGTGGCCCAATGGGCGGCCTTGAATATCACTGCGTATCGCAAACCCCGACCCGACGCAAGGGGCCCGCGGTGCCCATCCCGGACCTCATCGGGTCCGCTCATCAATAGGGGCGATCGGTAGGCCGTTTCGCGCCCACGCTATGATGCCGCCGCGTAAATTGTAGAGCTTGTCGTGCCCCTGCTGCCGCAAATATTGGCAGGCCTGCGCGGACCTTGCACCGGATTGGCAATAAAAGACCACCGGTTGGGCTTTGTCAAGCGACGCGGCGTTCAGGGGAAGGAGATGGAGAGGGATGGATTGCGCCCCCGGGATCGCCCCGCGCGCCACCTCCGCCGGGGTGCGTACATCGACGAGGACGAGATTGTCATCGCCCTCCTGTAGGAGCTTCTGAAGGTCCATGGGATCCAGGTCCTGGAATGCGACCATAATCGGGCGAAACCTCTCTATATGTAACTAGGTCGTGAAATACTGATGTAGCTCCCAAGGATGCACCCTTTCCGCATGGGTTGCAAGTGTGGAGGCAAGAGACCTTGCGTCGAAAATTTCGTCCGTCGCGGCACCGAGTCTTCGGGCCACGCGCCGGCCGCGTGGGGCGCGCGGCTTTAGGGGGCAGGCCTTAGGCTCAGGGGCTCGCCCATGATGATATGGGGCCCGCTCGCGGGGCCCGGATCGGGCGACCGGCCCTCGAGGGAAGGGGCATCCTGGTGATCTGGCGGTCCCGGCCCTCGTTGCCCGCGCGCACTGGCATCATGCCCCAGGCGGACGCGTCCTTGCAGCCGGCAGGCAACTGCCGGATACAAAAGAAGTACCGCAAACGCCTGCGCGCGCCGTTCCGGAGAAGGACATCCGTCGCGGCCCACGGCGTGATGGCAGTGCACCACGGAATCGATACTAAAATACTAAGGCATGCCGACCTGCATGATGGTCGGTGAGGTACGAATGGTCCGCGCAGACACCCTCCTCCTCATGGCCGCCACCCCCGTCGGATGCGCCGGCCATGGCCTGACGGATCGAGTCGTTGCCCGGCCTGATTGGTCATGCTAGAGTCCCGCGCACGCCAAACCGGAGACATAAGACCTTGAAAAAAGATGACTTCAAGCCCGATACCCGCTACACCGTGACATGGCGGGACTATGACGGAAAGGTGCGCCCTGCCAACCTCTATGTGTATCGCCTCTACGATAATTTCATGATCGCCCGCAAGACCGACCACAGCGGTTTCCTCTACAAGATCGGATACGATCAGATCCTGAAGATTGTGAAGGAAACCGCGGTCAGCAAGGAGCTCCAATTCCGGATACCGGATGCCGTCCTAAAGGAGTCGTCGTGGACCGATCGCACCGTCATGGAACGGTATTCGAGCTCACCCGCACTGGGGAAGTAACGGACCGGCGTATCGTGGGCAAACGGCTCGGCTTCGCGCTGCTTGCCCTGCTTTCCGCGAATCCCGCGGTAGGCAATTTGGGCGACCTCCCGAATCTCGGACACCCGTCTGCGCTCGTCATGTCGCGCGCCCAACAAACGGCCTTCGGGAAGGCCTTTCTGGTGCACGCCCTAAAGACCTATCGTTTCGTGCACAATCCGGACGCCTTGGCGTTCGTCCGCGCCCTGGGTCGACGACTGGTAGCGGCAAGCTTCGATCCACAGATCGATTTCCACTTTTATATCCTGAAAAACCCGGTGGTAAACGCCTTCTCGGTCCCGGGGGGCTATGTCTTCATCAATACCGGGGCGATCATTGCCGCGCGCAATGAAGACGAACTTGCGGCCGTAATGTCGCACGAGATCTCGCACGACACCCAGCGCCACATTCCGCGTCTCATCGCCCTGTCCCACAAGCTGTCATGGGCCGCGCTTGCCGGAGTACTCGCCGGGGCGCTGCTTATGGGCACATCACAATTCGAGGGCGGCGCCGCGGCCATGTCGTTGAGCTCGGCCGGCCTTGCGAACGAGACACTGAAGCACCGGCGCGGTTATGAATCCGAGGCCGATCATTTCGGACTGCGTACCATGGCACGTGCGGGCTTCAATCCACACGCCATGGCGGCCTTCTTTAGGCGCCTCAAGACCTACGACCGATTCATGAGCGTCAATGTACCGGAGTCGTGGCGCACGCATCCGGCCACCGACATTCGCATCGCCGAGGCCGAGAATCTCGCCGCGCGCTATCCCAACCCCCCGATCCCTGACCGCCCATCCTTCGATCGCTTCCAGGCGGCGCTCATGGCCCGCGAAGGCAGTCCGTACACGGCCGCTGCGCGGATTGCGCATGAACTGAGGGGCCGCCACGACCCTAGCGCCCGGCGCTACGGCGAGGCCCTCGCCGACATGCGACTCGGTCGCTTCACGAAGGCCCGGCACCAGCTCGGGGCCCTCATCGCAGCCTCGCCCCGGGTAGTCGCCTATCGCATGACCCTGGCCGAACTCTGGCGCGATACGGGGCATCTCCGCGCCGCGGTCGCGGTCCTGCGCGAGGCGCGCGCCCTGCGGCCGCATAGTCTCTGGATCGGAGTGCTCACGGCCCGCACACTGCTCGATGCCGGCGATATCGCGGCTGCCCATCGACTCATCAAGCGCCTCATTGAGCGCGCACCCTATCGTCCCGACCTATACCGCACGCTCGCCCACATCTACGGGCGGCGGCACGATTACCTGCACGCCCACGAGGCCTTGGCCGAATCCCTGTTTCTCGAGGGTGACGGTCAGGGGGCGGCCGCGGAACTGCGCTTGGCAGCGCCATTTGCCACGCAACCCGCCGCGCGCGCCCGTCTAAAAACCCTGACGGTGGCCTTCAAGGAGGGCTGGACGGCCCCGCCGACCTTCCCGTGACCTACGCCGCGACGTACGGCCGCGCCCGAATATTCCCTTGACGCCGCCACGGATCGATCGCTATGTTTGAAACGGCGGCCGCGCTCCTGCGCGCTCGCCATGACTATAAAAATACCGCTGACAGTGTGAGCACTAGGAGGAAGCATGGGCACTAAGACCGCGTTGCGCGCGGTACGGGGAGTTGCCGTGGGCGTCGGCCTGCTTCTCGCGCCCCTGGCCATGGCCGCCGGCCGGGCCCCGACACCAAAAGAATGTGCCGCCCACCCCACAAATCCCGCCGTAAAGGGCGGATGCATCGTCATCAACCGCGCATTGGGTAACTGCATGGCCTGCCATGTCATCGCCGGAACGACGATGGACGGCAACCTCGGTCCGGCACTCCGCGACCTGCGCCAGCGCTTCCCGAACAAGCAGGCGTTGTTCGAGCAAATCTACGATCCGACGATCAACGATCGCTACACGGCTATGCCGCCCTTCGGCAAGGACCACATCCTTACCAAGAAGCAGATCCGCGAGGTCGTGGATTTCCTTTGGACTCTTTAAACCCCTTAAATAACAGGATGATGGCATGAACCTTCCACGCAGAACCTTCTTGAAGCAGGCGTTCTCGGGTTCGGCCCTGGCGGTGGCGGCCGGTGCCGGCCTGCTGCGCCCGGTCGAGGCCCTGGCCCGTACCTGGCCGGTCTGGCCGCAGGCGGTCTTTCATGAAAAGAAGATCCCGGTGCTCTTGCATGAGCTTTTTGGCCACCGGCCGATCGTGCAGGGCGGCCTGCACCTGCATGCGCCGCTCGAGGCCGAAAACGGGGCGGTGGTGCCAATGGTCCTCGAAAGCCATGTGCCACACCCCGAAAAGCTCGTCTTGACAGTCGACAAGAACCCCTTCCCGCTGGTCACGATCGTGCACCTGACCCCCGAGGCCCTGGGCTTTTTCAATGTCCGTATCAAGATGGGCAAGACCTCGATGGTCCATGCCTATGTGGCGACCAAAGACAAGGTCCATACCGTGGCCCGCAAGGTCAAGGTCACAATCGGCGGCTGTGGAGGCTAACGGAGGATTTATGCATATCGCCACCAAGATGAAGACGCGCACCATGCATGGCATCACCGAGGTCCTGGTGCTGGTCAACCATCCCATGGATACCGGCCTTGTGCGCAGCAAGGTCACCCACAAGATCATCCCGGCCCATTTCATCAAAACCCTGACTGTCGCTGTCAACCACAAGCCCGCGGTCATCACCGACATGAGCATCGCCATCTCCAAGGACCCGCTCATCGCCGTGAAGCTCACCCATGCGAAGAAGGGCGATCTCGTCACCGTCGACTGGATCGATAACGAGGGCATGACCGGGCACGCGCAGACCCATGTGAGTTAGGGCAAGCCCCGCGAGGAAGAATCCATGAAGACATCCGCCACCCTGGTATTAGCTGCGGCGTTACTTGCGCCCCTCGTGGCCCAAGCCACGCCGCAATCAGACATGCATAAGTTCCAGGCCTACTTCCGCAAGCGTTTCCCGAACGTACCATTCAAGGATTACGCAAACGGCGTGTACGCCATGCCGGCTGCCAAGAATCTGCGCGCGCAATGGAAACAGATCATGGAGTTCCCGTCCTATACCTTCGCCCTAGACCGCGGCAAGCGGCTCTGGAACACGCCCTTCAAGGACGGCAATACCTACGCGAGCTGCTTTAAGAATGGCGGCGTCGGCATCGCTACGCATTACCCCTACTGGGATCCGGCCACCAAGGAGGTGCGTACGCTCGTCATGGATATCAACACCTGTCGGGTACGCAATGGCGCGGCGCCCTATAAAAACGTGACGACCGGTCCCATGGCCGATATCGACGCGTATGTAAAGCACCTGTCCTACGGCAAACCGGTGGAAGTCGAGATCGATTCGCCGGGCGCCGTTAAGGCCTTCTACGCCGGCGAGCATTTCTTCTGGGCGCGCCGCGGTCAGCTTAACTTCTCGTGCGCCACCTGTCATGTGTGGAACGCGGGCAAGCGGCTTCGCGGCAACATAATAGGTGCCGCTTTGGGTCAAGGCGTCGACTTTCCCGCCTACCGATCGGCGTGGGGCACCCTTGGAACACTCGCCAAGCGCTATCAAGGCTGCAACAAGAAGGTCGGTGCCGCCCCCTTCAAGCCGGAGAGCGTCCAGTACCGGGATCTCGAGTTCTACCAGATGTACATGAACACCGGGCTTCCCGAGAGTGCCCCGAGCCAACGCCCCTAGGAGCCAGCGCACCTTACGACAAGGCCGCCCGCGGGCGGCCTTGTCATGCCGGGAATAGAATCCCATTCCGCCGCGTCTCCCAGGAGACCACGTCGCTCCACTCAGACGTAAGGTCCGTTGCGGTAGTCTCCCACAAGGCGCTGCCCACCATCCGACTTTTGAACAAGCGCGAGGAGTAGACGCTTATGAGCTTGTCACGACGAGAATTCTTACAGATGTTAGCGGTCGCCGGGGCGGCCGGTACTGGACTGGCCGGCTGCAGCATGGATCGCATGCACCGCGGCGAGAGCACGACCGCGGCGGCCAACCATCTCTATGACATGCCGGTCTATGGCAATGTGAGCCTTCTGCACATGACCGACTGCCACGCGCAGCTGTTGCCCGTCGATTTCCGTGAACCCAATATCAATATCGGCGTGGGTCACGCCTGGGGACGTCCGCCACACCTCGTAGGCGAGCATTATCTTCGCTATTTCAAAATACCGTTCGGGGGGCGTCGGGCAAATGCCTTCACCTACCTGGATTTCACCGAGGCCTCGCGACGTTTCGGCAAGATCGGGGGCTTTGCCCACCTTGCGACGCTTCTGAAGAAGGTGCGCGGCGAGCGCGCCGGGCGCAACCTGTTCCTGGATGGTGGCGACACCTGGCAAGGATCGGCGACTTCGATGTGGACCGAGGGGCGCGATATGATCGGGGCGCAAAAACTCCTCGGCGTCGATGCCATGACCGCCCACTGGGAGTTCACGTACGGGGCCAAGCGCGTCATGCAGGCCATCAACACCGAACTGAAAGGCCACTTCGAATTCCTTGCCCAGAACGTCAATGATTCCACCTGGGGCACACTGATCTTCCCTCCCTACATGATGCGCGAAGTCAACGGCGTGCCAGTCGCTGTCATCGGCCAGGCCTTCCCGTACACACCGATCGCCAATCCCGCGTACATGGTCCCGGACTGGCAGTTCGGTATCGACCAGTCGCATATGCAAAAGACCGTGGATGAGGTGCGCGCCAAGGGCGCCCATGTCGTTGCCGTCCTTTCGCACAACGGCATGGACGTGGACCTGAAAATGGCGCGCCAGGTCCACGGAATCGACGTCATCCTCGGCGGGCACACCCATGATGCCGAGGCCGAGCCGGTCCCGGTGCGCAATAGCGGCGGGACGACTCTCGTCTTCAACTCTGGCTCCAATACCAAGTTCCTGCTCGTCCTGGACCTCGACGTGCGCGGCGGCCGCGTGAGGGGCTACCGGTCACGTCTCATGCCAATATTTGCGGACCTATTGCCGGCCGACCCCGAAATGGCCGCCTACATCGAGAAGGTGCGCGCACCATACAAAGACAAGTTGGCCGAGAAGCTCGCCGTGACCGAAGGCCTGCTCTTTCGCCGTGGAAACTTCAACGGCACCTTCGATCAGCTGATCGTCGACGCGCAGCTCGCGGTATCGGGCGCGCAGCTCGCATTGTCGCCCGGCTTTCGCTGGGGCACGAGCCTATTGCCGGGCGAACCGATTACGATGGAAGACGTCATGAACCAGACGGCGATCACCTATCCGGCGACCACCCTTGACACCTACACAGGCAAGCAGCTGAAAACCACCCTCGAACAGATCGCCGACAACCTCTTCAACAAAGATCCCTATTATCAGCAGGGCGGCGACATGGTGCGCGTGGGCGGCTTTACCTACACCATGGCCCCGATGCGCAACATCGGGCACAGGATCTCCGATATGCGGCTCCTGAACGGCGAGCCCATACAGGCCAACAAACGCTACACGGTGTCGGGCTGGGCGGATGTCTACCGCCCCAAACATCCGGGCAAAAAGATCTGGGATGTGGTCACCGAATATCTGCGCGACCAGAAGACGGTGCGCATCGACGTTCCCTATACGCCGCGACTCATAGGCATCGCCAACAACCCCGGCTACGCGCCGTGGCCTACCCCCAAGAAGACCCTAACGAGTACCTAAGTGCCCCCCTTGGCCAGGACCGCCCAAGCGCGGTCCTTTTTTTTGGCCGGTCCGTCCCGCCCCGGCGGTGCCTGACCCGTCCGCGAGCCTCTTTGGCCCTACACGACCTCGAGGCAATCCGCTCGCCCCGGGTCCCGGTACACGCCCAGGAGCGCCTCCAGAAACGCCTGATGCGCGGCCTCGACGGCCTGCCAGCGGGCCCCATCAGCCCCCGCATGCCCATTGTCGACAGGACCTTGCGCGATCTGCCCCAGGCGCTCGTGGTAGCGCGCATGCCGAACCCGTAAATCGTGCCGAGGCGCGAGGCCCAGACGCTCCAAATCGCCACTGATAGGACAGATACCGACCTCCAAGACCTCGCGCCGCATGGGCAGCAGCCACCGGCCTCGAATATGCCGGCGAACCCATTGATCATATTCCCTGTGGCGCGCATAGACTCCGAGGAGGCTCGTCGGCCGCCGGATTTCGGGGCAACCGGGCTTGCCGAGAACCATGGCAAGATCCTCCAGTATCATGGGTCTCGCCAAGGCATAACCTTGCAAAAACGGCACCTCCAGCACGGAGACCGCATCCCGGATATCCTCGGTCTCCACGCCCTCGGCCACCATATCGACACCGAGGTTCAGCGCCAGATCGCGCATGGCGGCCGTGAACACGATCCCCTCCGGACGCTCTTCGAGGGTCCGGACGAACGCCTGATCGAGCTTGATCTCGTCGATCGGCAGATCCTTCAGGCACAGCAGGGACGAATAGAGACTACCCACATCGTCGAGGGCGAGCCGCACGCCCAGGGCACGTAAATCGCGCAACAGGCTGTGCGTGTCTTCACGAGCCAGAAAATCGCCGCCGCGGTGGATCTCCAAGGTCAGGCACGTCGCTTCCCGCGACCGGTCGACCCAGACCTCGCGAAGAAATGTCACCAGCCGATCGTCGACGATCGCGGCATCGACATTCGCGGACATGGCCACGGAAAGACCGGAGGCCGCGAGCCGAGCGCTATCGCCCAGGCATCGGCGGAGCACACCCTGTGTCAGCTGGCGCAGGTCATCGTCGTTTAAGTCCTGGAGAAACTGACCGGGCGCGAGTTTGCCCCCGGCCTCATCACGCAGGTACGGGAGGGCCTCCACCCGTACCACCGTACCCAGACGACGATCGAAGATCGGCTGATAGAGTACCGCGAAATCGCCGTCGTGCACGCGCGCCTGCGCCCTATTGAGGCGCCGTGGCAGCGGCTCACCATGGCAGGCCCAGAACCGCAGCCGGTCTCCGCGACGTTCCTTGCTCTCGTAGAGGGCGCGGTCGGCATGACGCACCAGGATATCGGGATTCGTGACTAGACCGGATGTCTCGATACAAACGCCGGCGCTGAGGTCCAGACAGGTCGACGGTATCCCGGCGATCTCCACAGGTTCGCGGACGATAGCGCCAAGCTTCTCCAAAACCGCCGCCACGTCGTCGCCACAGCCGCAATCGTTCAGGAGCACGACGAACTCGTCACCGCCCCAGCGCGCCACGAAATCCGCCTGTCGTAGACCGCTACGCAGCCGCCCGGCGATGATCCTCAGAATGCCGTCGCCGGCCTCGTGCCCATGGACGTCGTTTATGAGTTTGAAGCCGTCCAGATCGATCATAACGACCGCGAGCCTGCGCCCCCCGCTGTCGCTGCCGGCAAAGACCTGCTCCATTCTCTCATTGAAGGCGCGGCGATTGGGGAGGCCCGTCAGGGCGTCAGTGCGCGCCGAGCGCGACTCCTTGATCTGCATATCCTGTATGCGCGTCTTCACGTCGAGTTCGTCCAGACCGTAAGTCAGCAACGAGACGATGCGATGGCAGAGATCCACGGTCTGTTCGTCGAACGTCTGGCGGCGGGGCGAGGCCAGCGCCAGAACCGCCCACTGCTCGCCCGCGCGTACCACCGGAAGGGCGATAAGGCTGCGCCACCCGTTCCTGGCGAAGGTTGCATGCCATGGGGTGAGGGTATTTTCCGCCAGCGTATCGTTGCATACCATGACCATGCCGCTGCGCCACGCCTGGACGACGAGCGATGCGTTTCGTTCCTGGGTCAGGCGCGGCCGCGCCTCCGCGACCTGCCCAGCCCCTGAGCCGGAAATCGCCAGCACGTCGAAGACGCCGTTGACACCGGGGCGCCCGATCCAGGCGGCATGAAATACCGTGCGCGCCAACTGCTCACAAAGATTCTGTAACATCTCGTGCTCGCGATTGCCTTGAATCAGGGCATCTGCGGACACGACCAGCGCCCGATAGAGATTCTGGAGATCGGTAAGCCGCTGACGTTGTCGCGAGAGGTCATAGATCCGCCCGCCGAGCGCGTCCGACAATTGCGTGATCGCCATAATGAGCGCATCACGGACGTCTTGCGCCGGGCCATCGCTTGCCGCCACCTGCCCGGCCTGCGCCGCGCAGATCTGTCGCACCATGTGCCGATCGACCTCGAGGACATGGTGCAAAAGCCATTGCGCCAGAAAAAACAGCGTATCCATGGCGGTCTCCGCGGGCTCGCGCGAAACCAATGCCCGGGCCCGCTCCAGAAAGGCCATAAAACCGCGATGGGCAGCGAGATGGAGCGTTTGGTGGTCGGCATCGACGCGCCAGCGCCGCATGAGCTCCGCCTCTTCAAGAAACGCGCCGCGTGTACAACCTTCGAGCTCGCCTAGGATCCCGCGCAGATCTTTGCCACAAACTCCATGCGCCACGCAGCCCGCCAAGACGCCGAATACGACGAAGAGCCGCTTATGGTGATCATCGACGGTGTCCATTCCCGTGCCGAGGGATGTGGACCACGTGATCGCTGGAACGAATGGGCTAATGTTCACGATCGCCTAGAGGGAGGATGCCCCGATTCTTCTTGTCCGAATTGTTCCGCGAGGCCCCGCATCCGTTGCGGGCACACGGCGTGCGCCCCACAAGGCGATAGGGCCGGGCGCCAAAATACCCACTGAGTGTAAGGATTCCCGCGGAAGCTGGCAAGAAAATCGTCCCGGGTCCGCTCCCTGAAACGGCTAGCCAGCAAGCGACTTGGAGAGATTGCCAGGCAACGCTCCCGTTACCAGAAAGGGTCTCGGCGCTGGAAAAAACTCGGTACAACACGCACCCAATTGACCTTGCGATGTAAGCGCCAGGTGCGCGACCTACGCCACAAGGGCACCCGCCAGGTGGGGGATTTCTGTAAGGAACGCAGCATCGAGGCCCTTTTTTTGTCGGCAACCCAGACGGCGTGCGCCGCCACCGCTGCGGCCGTCCCCACAACCAGCGCCTGAGCCAGCGGGAGTACGGCCAAGGACATCGATGACCTGCAACAGAAGTCCGAACAAGACCGTATCATGCCTTGTGGGTCGCATGGCCCATGCGTCACCGGGGATGAGCGTGGTACATCCCGCCGGCATAGCCACCCGCAGGGGTGGTGTCCTGTATGCGGCCACCGTCACAAGCCCAAGGGCGGAACTGGCGGTGCCAGGCCCGTGGCTTTGAAGGCCACCGGGGTATTGTCGGCGCGGTGAATAGGCACCCGCGGGCGTTTGGTCAAGTGGTGCCGTTTCCGAAGCGCATCACGTATCACCGTCCAGGACCTTTGCGGTCTTGGCGGTGTAGTCGCCTGGACATAGGCCTTCCGCAGGTCAATGGCGGACGCTGTCTGGCTGAATCGCGAAATCCAGCGCCGCAACGAGCCCACCTGTTGCGGGTCCCTTCCGGGGACGGTCCACAAACCGCGAGTCCTGGCAAGAAGCTTACCCGTTTTAACGGGTTGAGAGTGTCACGCGGAATGACTTGTGATCTGCAGGGGGCTTGGCGGCATGGCCTCCTCGTCCGCGAGCGCCAAGGCCCCGCGGATCACGCGGTACACCCACCAGATGCTCACAAGGATGAGCACGGTGTAGCCGAGCAGCGCAAAGAAGACGAACAGGCCGGCACCGGCCCACAGAAGGCCCCACCAGAAGGTCCGTATCATCCAGCGGTGATGGCTCCCGTAACAGCTTCCGCTGCGATCGCGCCGCCAATAATTGAGACCCAGGGCCAGGATGCTCGGCGCCAGCATGCCGAAAAACCCGACAACATAGAGGGCATAGGCGACCACCACCAGTTCGCGTTCGCGATTCCCATCGAATGGCCGGACGTCCACCAAGACCTCCTCTCAAGCGCAGTGCAGGAGCCCCACGCGAATGCCGGTCAGAACATACTGGACCGCAAGGGCCGTCAACAACACGCCCAGTAAGCGGGTCACCACATTGGCCCCGGTCTCGCCCATCAAGGCCAGTATGCGCGCGGCCGACAACAGTACCGCAAGCGTGATGGCTAATACCAGCGCCAGTATACCAAGGAGCAGCCCGATCGCGATAAAGCGGCCATGGGCGGCCGAAAGCATGAGCAGAAGGCTTGTGAGCGCCCCGGGACCGGCAAGCAGCGGGATGGCGAGCGGAAATACCGAGATGTCATTGCGCCCCCGCGCCTCCTCGGTTTCGCGCCGCGTCGTCGAACGCAGCCCGGAGTGACGCGCAAAGACCATGTCGATCGCAAGCAAAAACAACAGGATGCCGCCCGCGATCCGGAAGGCCGCGAGCCCTATCCCCAAGACCCGCAACACCGCAAAACCGCTCACGGCAAAAAATAGCAGCACCAAGGCGGCTATCAGCACGCCCTTCACCGCCATCCGTTGGCGATATTCGTAGCTCGCGCCCGCCGTCAGCGCCCCGAAGAGCGGCACCAGGCCAATAGGGTCGATAACGACAAAGAACGTGAGAAAGATGTCATACGCCTTCATGACAGCGGCCATCGCGCCAGGACATCGTATATCCCCGGCGGCTCGCGCCGCGACCGGCACAGGACATAGTCGGCCACCGCCCACCGCACCGGCTCGGCTGGCGGCGGGGACCATCGCGGGTCCCTCGCGCCTAGGCGCGCGAGCGTGACATGCGGGCGGTAGCGGTGCGCCGGCACCTGGCCCGTAGCCACGGCCACCACCCGCTGCAGGCGCTCCGCAAGTCTGAGCAGCGGCGGCGGCGGGTGCGAAGGCGCAAGCGCCGCGATGTCACCTGCCCCAAGCCAGGCCATCTCATCCAAGACACACACGAACGCCTCCTCCGACACGCCTGCAGCCCCCGCCTCCAGGACGCACCGGACATCGGCCTCGACGGCGCCCACGAATGCGAGCGTCATGTGGTA
The DNA here is from genome assembly GCF_003333315.1 of Acidiferrobacter thiooxydans. Taxonomy (GTDB): domain Bacteria; phylum Pseudomonadota; class Gammaproteobacteria; order Acidiferrobacterales; family Acidiferrobacteraceae; genus Acidiferrobacter; species Acidiferrobacter thiooxydans. The sequence goes on along the minus strand of NZ_PSYR01000001.1, from coordinate 712,223 downwards.
GCCGTCGGCCGCCACCGGCCTGCCTGCGGACTCGGCGGCTTGTGCCGCGAGCCGGGCGCGCACGTCCCGGCCGGGCCACAAGGCAAAGAACAACCGCTCGCGCCTAGAAGAAGACCCGCAACCCGCCCTCATAGTCGGCAATCACTGTATCGCTCTGGGGCTCCATGATAACAAGATTACCAGACTCCTGTGGCGCACTCTGCCCATACGAGAAACGCGTGTAGCGGACCGCGGCATACAGCCCGAGCCAGCGCGACAGCCGCAAGTCCAAGGATGCCCCCGCCTTGACAAGTGGGGCCGTGCCAAGACCCTGTGAAAAGCCAAGCGCCGCGACCGCGATCGCCGGATTCAAGGTCTGTCCGGCCGCCGCGTACACGCTACCTATCAGGTGCCGCGTGAACGCCACCTGGATGAGTGCGCCCAGCGCCACATAATCGTGGTGATAGTCCTCCTCGTAGGCGTACCTCGTCCCGACCCCGATCAATCGCTGCCAGGCGTGGTGTCCGTACTCGATAAACGGCACGGCCATCACCGCCCCGTCGGGAAACGCCGCGCCCAGACGAATCCCATAGTCAGATATGATGGCGCCCGACACGCCGTTTGAGATCGCCGTCCCGTTTTGGGCATACCCTTGATAGCGCACGTTCCCACTCGCCCTATCATAGGCCAGACGCGCATACATTCGGTCGCCGAGAAAAAGCCCCGTTAAGCTCGCATGAAGGCCGTTTATAAAACCGCTTTCGCGGTCGAAATAACGGGACGGCGGGGCATTGGTGCATACAGCGAGCGCGCAGGTATCACTCGGCTCCACATAAAGCAGGTCCGTCAGACGATAGGCCGCCGACACATTGTCGTCGATGTTCCAGACTGCCCGTTCGTGCGCGCACACGGTCCCTCGCAGGACACTCGCGGTCAGCGCTGCCAGCAACAGTTTCTTCAAGAACCGGACCTCGGGGCAGGGATGCCCCATGAGAGACACGCAACGGCTAGGGCGCGGAATACGTCAGCAAACGATCCGGAAGATGCTCCATGGTTATGCGCCCAGAGCCCGCCAAAATGACACACCTTTCTATAACGTTCTGAAGCTCCCGAACGTTACCCGGCCAATTGTAACGGGCGATACGCGACTTTACCTCATCGTCCATCGCCGGAATCGACGAAAGGCCGTTGCGGGCCGCCGCCTGCGCCAAGAAACGTTCTGCCAGAAACGGGACGTCCTCCGGTCGCGAGCGCAGCGGCGGCATGAAGACCTCGGCCACGTTGAGCCTGTAGTACAGATCCTCCCGGAATCCCTCTCCGGCAACCAGATGGCGGAGGTCGCGATTGGTCGCGGCGATGATGCGCGTGTCGACGGCGCGGGTCTTCAGCTCGCCGACCCGCTCAAATACCTTGTCTTGCAAAAACCGCAAAAGCTTCGCCTGCCCCTCGGCCGACAATTCGCTCACTTCGTCCAAAAACAATGTGCCCCCGTCGGCGGACTCGAGTCGCCCGACCTTGTCCTTCACAGCCCCCGTGAATGCCTCCTTGCAGTGCCCGAAGAGCTCGCTTTCGAGAAGCGTAGGAGAGAGGCTTGCGCAATTGACCTCGACAAACGGGCCCTGCCTACGGGCGCTTGCGGCATGGATGCGGCGGGCAATCATGCTTTTCCCCGTACCGCTCTCGCCCAATACGAGCACCGTCGCCTCGCTGTGGGCGAAGCGCTCGGCCATGGACAAGGTCCGCCGCAAGGCCTCCGAGCGCGTCATGAGGTCCTGCTCACCCAGGGCCATGCGCAGGTTGTGGTTGTCGGCCTCAAGGCCCTGAATGTGGATGTTACGGCTCAGCAACTGCTCGATCTCGGCCGGCGCGAACGGCTTTACGATGAAATCGGCGGCGCCGAGCTTGATGGCCTCCACGGCCTTCTCGACAGTGGCATAAGCCGTCATGATGATGACCGGCAACGACGGGTAGTCGCTCTTTATGGCCGCCAAAAGCTCGATGCCGCCCGCGCCCTCCATCTTCAGGTCCGACAGAACGATATCGGCACGAAACTCCTTTAGAGTCGTCAGCGCCGCCTTCACGGACGCCACGTCGCGCACGCGATACCCACGCCGCTCGAGAAATATCCCAAGCGTCAAACGGATCTTGCGGTCATCGTCGACGATAAGGACGGAGGCCATGACTCAAGGTCTCGCGGGAAGTGGCACAACCGGCTGCAAAGGCAGGTCGCCAGTGGTCATACGTCGGGGCAGTGTGATCCGAAACTGCGTTCCTTCGTTCACTCTCGAGGTAACGGTGATGCGTCCACCATGCGCCTCGACCATTTCCCGTACAATGGCAAGCCCCATGCCCGCCGAACCGTGGCGATCGGCGGCCCCTTGCGTGAACCAGTCGAAGATATGCGGCAACTCCTCGGGCGGTATGCCGCGACCGGTATCGGCAACCTCTACCAGGATCTCCTCCTCGTTGGGCGTGGACACCGACACCGCGATCTGCCCGTGTAGGGGCGTATGCCGCAGGGCATTGGACAGCAGATTGTTGAAGACCCACCCAAGCTTCACTGGATCCGCGTTCACAGCCACATCCGGCAGACATTTTACGACCAGATCCACATCCTGGAGATCCGCCTGGAGACGAAAAGAGTGCGCCTGGCGCCGCAGGAATTCGCAGAGTTCCAGGGGCTTTAGCTCTATGCTCGTGCGAATGGCATCGGGGCGCGACACGTCCAGGAGATCCTCCACAAGCATCGTCAGCCGACCCACCTCCTCCTTGCCGACTTCGAGCAGCTGACGGACCTGATGCGGGTAGCCATCCTGCTGCGCCGTCTCGTAGAGCGTTCCGATACTAAGACTCAAGCTCGTAAGCGGGGTTTTCAATTCGTGCGAAAGCGTTGCCAGAAGCTGTGTCCTCTGGTGCTCGGCATGACGCAATTCGGTAACGTCTTGTAATACCACGATGAGCCCGATGATGCTGCGGCCCTTGTCGCGGAACGGGACGGTCTTCAGGATATAGGAGTGGAGGCGGCCACGTATGGTCAAGGAAAACTCGTTACGGCTGTACTGCGGCTCGTCCTGGTCTTCGCGGCGCAGCGACACCAGCGCGTTGCGCAGATTCATGTAAAAGCGCGTGGCGATGTTCAGGTCATTGATATTGCGTCCAAGCAGCTCTCCCGGTTCGGTCTGCAGCAGCATCCCCGCCATGAAGTTTACATGCAGGATCTTGTCCTGCCGATCCAAAAGCACGAGACCGTCGTCTATGGAGTTTATGAGGGCGTCGATCTTGGCGTTCTCGTAGACCAGCCTGTCGGTATTCCCACGCTCATGCTTGTCCAGGCGCCGCAAAAGCCCGTTGAATTCCCGGGTCAGATCATCGAACTCCGAAAGCCCATAGCGCTCGAGCTCGCGGTGGGTACCAGACGGGTTCAGATCGTGGATACCACGAGCCAGCTGGCGCATGGGTCGCAAGATGAGCCGCACCATCCATACCGACAGGATCAGGATCACGAGCAGCGAGGCGCCAAGTCCCAGGGAGGCGAAGATCGTCAGGTCCTTGATGGCAACGATCGCATGGTGTTCGCGCGCGGCTATGGCGGTGCGACCCACGATCCTCAGGTCCTGCAGGGCATTATCGAGCGAACGCAGGCGAGCAGTATCAGGGGCATGACGGAAGGCCTTCCAGGCGGCCTCGACCTGCGCCCGCTCGGCCGCCACATGCAGCCCGCGACTGTCGTCCTTGAAGCCCTGCCAGGCGGCCACGAAGTGTGTGGCGATGCGCGCGCGGCTGCGGGTGTGCGTGGCAAGGCGGTAGGCCTGCGCGGCCTCGCGCATCTTGCTCATGGCCGCGGCCGAATGGGCGTTGGTGCGAAGAATCGCCTGCGTGATCTCGCCCAGGCCACTGATGCGACTGACCAGCAGCGCACCCAGAACCCCGAGCAATAACACGACAGCGGAAATGGCGATTATGAGGCGATTACTGAGTGATCGTAGCATGGCTTATCCTAGTTACGCGCTGACGCGTCGCGCTCGCTGGTGTCAACGATTTGCACATCGACACCCTCCGTATGGTTCAGAAACTCGAGCGTGAGCCACTTGAATATGCGCAGGCGCCAGCCCACATGCCGATTTTTGCCAAAGATCGCCATGGTGATACCGTGTTCGTCGACGAAACCCACCAGAGCATCTAGCACGCTATGCGCCTCGAGAACCTGGAATCGCGCCCCAAGCTCCTCGGCCAGCCGCTCAAGTTTCAGGAACTCCTTGCGCACCGGGCTCAAGGCCTTCCCGGGCGCAAGCTCAGGGCGGACGACGGTGACTGCGAACCAATCGGCATTCAAGCGGCCGGCGACCCTTGCGCCCCGGCGCAGCAGGGCCACATTCGCGGCGTGATCAGGCCCGAGACAGACGACCACGCGCTCCGGGCGGCGCAAGGGCCCCGCTTCGCGCAGCAATCGCTGCTCCTCGGTCTGATACTCGACCTTGCTCGCCACCTCGCGCAGCGCCATCTCGCGCATGGCCGCCAGATTCTCGGGTGTGAAAAACCCGCGTAGCGCGCTTTCGACCTTCTCCGTGGGATAAATCTTCCCGCGCCGCAGCCGCTCTCTGTGATCCTCGACCGACAGATCGATATTGATGATCTCGCTTGCGATGGCCAGCACCCGGTCCGGTACGGTCTCGCGTACCTTCACTCCGGTCAACCGTTCGACATAGGGATTCAGGCTTTCGATGTGCTGGATGTTGACGGCGGAGATGACGTTGATGCCGGCCTTCAGGATGTCCTCGACATCCTGATAGCGCTTGGGGTGCTCGGTGCCCGGGATGTTCGAGTGGGCGAGCTCATCGATCACGACGATCTGCGGGCGCCGCTCGAGGATCGCCGGCAGGTTCATCTCTTCGAATAACCGGTCTTGGTAACGGATCTGCCGCAGCGGGACCTTTTCGAGATCGCCCACGAGCGCCGCGGTCTCGGCACGACCGTGCGTCTCGATATAACCGAGCACGACATCGACGCCTTCACCGCGCAATCTCTGGGCCTCGAGCAACATCTGATAGGTCTTTCCGACCCCGGCCGCCGAGCCGATATAGATCTTGAGGCGCCCGGCCGGGCGCTCCTTCAGGGTACTCAGGATATCCTCTTGCGCAGAGGACATCATATACTCCGTGGTTCGTTCATAATGTCCGCCGGGATCGCCGGTCGAAGCCCTTGCGGGCCCTAGGGCCCCATCCTAGCATGGCGGGCTCGGGCGATGATGCGCTTTAGCCCCAGATTCAAGGACAGGACATCGACGCGCGCCTGCCCAAAGAGCCCAAGCCATGGGCCGCGTATATGGCGGGCCACGAGACGGCGCACCACCGCACGCGGCAAGTCGCGATCACGCGCCACCCATGAGGCCTGCAAATAGGCGTTGGCGGGGGTGATATCCGGGTCGAGGCCGGACCCCGAGCTCGTGATCATGTCGGCCGGCAATCGTCGGCCGGCGAGACGCGGATGGCGGGCCACGAGCCGCGCGCGCCGCGCCGCGAGATGACGCGCGAGCCTCACACTCGAAGGGCCGAGGTTTGAGCCTCCCGACGAACGCGGGTCCATATGTACCGCCGAGGGCCGGCCATGAAACCAACCGCTCCCCGTAAACCGCTGCTCGATGAGGCGCGAACCCACCACCTGACCCTTGACGCGCACCAGACTGCCATTGGCAGGCCCCGGAAACGCGAGCTGGTTGATGCCCACCTCAAGCAATGGATAGCCAAGCCCGAATAGCACCCAACTCAGCAAGGTCAGGCGTAGGGCGGTCCCGAACGTACGTGACACGGCGCCTCCTTATGGCTAACGCAGGAACGGGCTCAACAGAAGATCGATGACCTTTATGCCGATGAACGGCACAATGAGGCCCCCGAGCCCGTAGAGCAACACATTGCGCGCCAGCATATGATTGGCGGTGGTCGGCTGAAAACGCACGCCGCGCAGCGCCAGCGGGATGAGAATCGGGATGATGATGGCGTTGAAGATGAGCGCCGACAGGACCGCGCTTTCAGGGGTGGCGAGATGCATGATGTTGAGCGCCGAGACCCCCGGCAACGCCAGCATGAACATGGCCGGCAACATTGCGAAATACTTGGCGACGTCATTGGCGATCGAAAACGTCGTGAGCGCGCCGCGCGTGATCAAAAGCTGCTTGCCAATCGCCACGACATCGATCAGCTTGGTGGGGTCGGAATCGAGGTCGATCATGTTGGCCGCCTCCTTTGCCGGCACCGTCCCCGAATGCATGGCAAGCCCCACGTCCGCCTGAGCGAGCGCCGGCGCATCATTCGTGCCGTCCCCGGTCATGGCCACGAGCCGCCCCCGCGCCTGCTCGGACCGGATCACCCGGATCTTATCCTCGGGCTTGGCCTCGGCCACGAAATCGTCGACCCCGGCCTGCTCGGCGATGACGCGTGCAGTGATCGGGTTGTCGCCGGTGACCATGACGGTCTTTATGCCAAGGCTGCGCATGTGGGCGAACCGCTCGCGCATGCCCGGCTTCAAGACATCCGACAGGCCGATCACGCCGACGAGCTCGCCGTCGATGGCAAGCGCCAGGGGCGTCGCGCCCTTGCGCGCCACCAGCTCGGCGGCACCCTTTAGCTCCGCAGGCGCGGTGGTCTTGAATCCCTCCTGGACATAGCGCGCCACCGCCGCCACCGCGCCCTTGCGTGCCTTGCGGCCATCCGGCAAATCGGTCCCGCTCATCCGCGTCTCGGCAGTAAACTCCACGCCCTGCCCCCGCTCCCAAACGGGATCGTGCTTGACCCCGCGTGCCACGGCCAGCGCCACAATGGAGCGCCCCTCGGGGGTGGTGTCGTACCAGGAGGCGGCGAGCGCGATTGCCGCGACATCGCTCTCGCTATAACCAGGCAGGGGCACGAACTCGGTAGCCTGGCGATTGCCCATGGTGATCGTGCCGGTCTTGTCGAGGATCAGGGTCTGCACATCACCCGCGGCCTCCACCGCGCGCCCGGACATCGCCAACACGTTGAAGCGCGTTGCGCGATCAATGCCGGCGATGCCGATCGCAGACAGCAGCGCCCCGATAGTGGTCGGCATCAATGCCACCAGCAAAGCAATCAGGGTGGCGACGTCGAGATCGATATGGAGAAACGCGGCAAGCGGCTTTAATGTCGCCACTACCACCAGAAAGATGAGACTCAGCACGGCAAGCAGCACTGTAAGCGCGATCTCATTGGGCGTCTTCTGGCGCCGAGCACCCTCCACGAGATGGATCATGCGATCGAGGAAGGTGTGACCGGGGTCGGCCGACACGCGAAAGACCAGCCAGTCGGACAGGATGCGCGTGCCGCCGGTCACCGTCGAGAACATGTCGGTCCCCGGCTCCTTCAACACCGGCGCGGACTCGCCGGTGATCGCCGACTCGTCGACCGATGCGATGCCCTCGAGAATCTCGCCGTCTGTGGGAATGATCTCCCCGCGCTCGACACGCACGCGGTCGCCCTTGCGCAGGGCGCCGGCCATGATCACCTCGAAGGTGTCGTCATCAACTATGCGTCGCGCCGTCACGTCGGTCTTCGTCTGACGCAGGCTGTCGGCCTGTGCCTTGCCACGGCCTTCGGCCAGCGCCTCCGCGAAGTTGGCGAACCAGACCGTGAAGAACAGGATGGCGGTCACAAAACCATTATAAGCAGCCGTCACATCGGTCTTGCCAAAAAGCCCCGGATCAAAGGTCAAGGCCAGGGTCACGAACATCGACAACCACACGATGAACATGACCGGATTCCGGACCTGCACGGCCGGGTGGAATTTCCGGAAGGAATCGACGATTGCCTGGGCGACGAGTTCGCGCGCGCCCTTGCGGCGTATCCCGGTATGGCCGGGCGCGCCGGCCGCAGCCTCGCTCATCGTCCCACCCCGGACATCGTATGGTGGGCGTAGAGCGCGAAATACTCGGCGATCGGCCCGAGCACGAGGCCTGGGAAGAAGGTGAGCGCCCCCACCACGATGATCGTGGCGAACCAGAATCCGCCGAATAGCGCGGTGTCGGTCTTCAGAGTCCCTATGGTCTCCTGCACGGGCGGCTTGGCCGCTAACGACCCGCCGATCGCGAGCATAAAGATGATCGAGGCATAGCGCCCAAAGAGGATCACAAGACCGAGCGAGACATTATACCAAGGGGTATTACCATTCAGGCCCGCGAACGCCGACCCGTTGTTGGCAGCCGCCGAGGTAAAGGCGTAAAGGACTTCCGACAGACCGTGCGATCCGCTGTTGCCAAGCGAGCTTACCCCGTAGGGGGCGGCCAGCGACCATGCGGTCGGGATCAGAATGATGAGCGGATGCACCAAAAGCGCGAGCGACGCCAGCACGATCTCGCGCTTCTCGATCTTCTTGCCAAGAAACTCCGGGGTCCTGCCGACCATGAGGCCGGCAATGAACACCGCGAACAGCCCATACATGAGGAAATTGAGCACCCCGACACCCTTGCCGCCGAATACGCAGTTCAACATCATCTGCACGAGCGAGACCATGCCGCCGAGGGGTGTGTAGCTATCGAGCATGGAGTTCACGGTCCCTGTCGTAAACGCGGTACTGACGGTGTCGAAGATCGCGCTCTGGGTGATGCCAAAGCGCACCTCCTTGCCCACCATGTTGCCGCCCATCTGGCCACCGCCGGCATGCTGCATGAGGCCGGCGTGGGCCAGAAGCGGCGTGCCGCGCTGCTCGGCGATCACCGCCACGAATACTGCTACCACCAGCATGGACGCCATGACGCTATACATGACACGCGCGAGCTTCGGGTTACCGACCATGCGTCCGAAGGTGATGACGAGCGCCATCGGCGTCACCATCATGAGCAGGGTCTCGATGATATTCGACAAGGGTGTCGGATTCTCGAAGGGGTGCGCGGAATTGGCATTGAAGAACCCACCGCCGTTGGTACCAAGGTGCTTTATGACCTCGAGATCGGCCACCGGCCCCATCGGGATGTGCTGCGTGCCCCCCTGGATGAGGTGCGCCGTGACCATGCCGGTGAGCGTCTCCGGCGACCCTGTCCATACCAGGATCGGGGTGATGAAAAGGCAAGGCAGAAGGAAGACGCGCGTCAGCACGCGTACGAAATCCCGGTAGAAATTGCCGAGGTTGCGGCCCTTGTCGCGGGCCGGCCCAAGCGCCCGGAAGAATGCGATGGCCACCACGAGGCCGGTGGCCGCCGAGGTAAACATCGGGAAGGTGATGGCCGCCATCTGACTAAAGAGCGACAGCGTCGACTCCCCGCCATAGTTCTGCCAGTTGGTGTTGGTAATGAAACTGGCGGCGGTATTGAACGCCAGAAACGGGTTGACGTCGGGGAAATGCAGGGGATTCCACGGCAGATGCCCCTGCCATGACAGGATCCCGTAGATCAGAAGCCCCATCAGGAGATTGGTGAGCAGCATGCTGGTCGCGTAGCCCTTCCAATCCATCGCCTGATCGACGACGTCTCGGCCTATGAGGCGATAGATCAGACGATCGACAGGGTCCAGTACCGGGTCGAGCAGGGTCTTTTGGTCCTGAAAGACGCGCGCGAGATAGTGACCGAAGGGCACGCTGATAGCGCCTGCCACCACGAGTTCGAGGACGATCTGCCAGAAGGCCGCGGGACTCATCCCTCAGAACCGTTCCGGATACAGGATCGCATACACCAGGTAGGCCGCCACCACGACGATGAGCGCCAGCAGCACATCCATCATCGGTTGCCCCCTTCACGGGTCCGGATGACGGATTCGGAAAACCGGACAAGACCCCAAAGGAGCCCGTAAACGGCCACGAACAGTCCCCCCATAATCCAAAACAACGTCGCAACCTCCCGTTCCCGTCCCGAGAACCCGACTGGGCCCAGGCCTAGACCGCCGCAACGGACCCGCATGCCCTTGAGGGACGGCGTTCGGGGCCCGATAAACGGCAAAATCTACCACGAACCCGCGAACCGTCCTAGGGGCTAGCCCTGCGGCCCGCCATTCCCCCCGTGAAGCCCTAACGCCCGGAACACCCGGTGGCGGCGCCGGAGTCCCCGTATGGGGGCCTCTGTGCCGCCTGCTGGGTATAGGCCTGCAGACAGATATGCCGTCGGTTTATCCATGATGCACAATCCGGCCGTTGACAGGACCGCGAGGCAACGGCGTGGACATAAGGCCTTGTGCCAAAACCTGCGTCAGCGGCGGGGGCACGGCGGGCCATGGAAATCCTTGAGAAACCCCGCAGAGAGGGCGCATGTCTCAGGCCATGCCGGATCCCGGTTGATCGGGCCATGGGGGCATTGCCGTCCCCCAGCTCACGGGACCTGGTCATTCAGGACACCAGGTCCGTGACGGTCGGGGCATCCTCGGTACGCGATAACAGGGCACCGCTGGTCAAGGACCAGTCGCACCCACGCCCAGGGCGGCCCCACAAAACACCCGCAAGCCATGGGCCCCGATTGTCACGCCCCACCATGGCGGGCGCTATGGCCTGCACCCCGATCTACGGCCTGCGTCCTCGCGCACAAGCCCCTTACGGCACGGCCCCCGTGCGAACGCTGCGCCCTCATAGCCCCTTTGGGCAGCCCGCGCCGGTCCATACACCCTTCGCAGACCCCAAGGCAGTAAGGCGCGCCAACCGCGCTGCTGGATGATGACGCAGTGGTACTCGTCGCAGGCCGTGAGATCCCTGTCACACCGAAGCGTGAACGTATCTATTGGTATGGAAGCCCTAGGTACGAACGGCACGCACAACCGGGTCTATCTTGAGGCCCGGCGCGCACGAACCCATAGGCACCCCCGATCATCTGGATCCACCCTCCTCTCACACGGATCCGATGCGAACTGGCATTACCTCTCTGCGAACCGATATGGACCTAACGACACGCCCGATCTTACCCCCTCGCGCTGGCGCTCAACCGCGGATGTGACCGCCGCGCATCTTCCATAAGGCGAGATTGAGCTTCACCACGTTGACTACGGGCTCGCCCAGGAAACCGAGCGCACGGGGCGTGGTGTAGCGTTTGATAAGCGCATCCAGCCGCGCCTTGGGGATCTTGGTGACCTGCGCCACGCGCGCCACCTGATAGCGGGCGGCGGCGATGCTGATGTCAGGATCGAGCCCCGAGGCCGATGAGGTCACAAGATCGATCGGTACCGGCCCCCGCTCCTGGGGGTCGGCCTTGCGTAATGCCGCCACGCGCGCCGCCACGTGCGTGCGGAGCACGGGGTTGTCCGGACCCAGGTTGGATGCGCTCGAGGCCTCGGCATCGTAGGGCACCGGGGAGGTCGCCGACGGACGGCTCCAGAACAGGCCAGGGCTCCGGAAGTATTGTCCGATGAGCGCCGATCCCACGACCCGGCCCTGGACACGTATCAACGATCCATTGGCCTGGCGCGGAAACAGCGCCTGACCAAGACCGGTCATGGCGAGCGGATACATAAGCCCGGTCACGACCGCGAGAACCAGAAACAATACGACCGCCGCCCGCATGTCGCGTGCCGTCATCACCCCTCCTATATCCATGTCAAGACCATATCGATGAGCTTTATGCCCACAAACGGCGCAATGATCCCGCCGACCCCGTATATCCAGATATTGCGCCGCAGCAGGTCCTTAGCCGCCGCTGCCCGGTAACGGACGCCGCGCAAGGCAAGCGGTATCAGAAGCGGGATGATCACGGCGTTGAAGATCACCGCCGCCAGGATCGCGTGCCTGGGGGAACTGAGATGCATGATGTTCAGTGCCCCAAGCGCCGGATAGGTGCTCACAAAGGCCGCCGGGATGATCGCGAAATACTTGGCGATATCATTGGCGACACTGAAGGTCGTGAGTGACCCGCGAGTGATCAAAAGCTGCTTGCCGATCCCGACGATCTCCAAAAGCTTGGTCGGGTTGGAGTCGAGATCCACCATGTTCGCGGCCTCGCGCGCCGCCTGCGTGCCGCTTGCCATGCACAACGCGACGTCCGCCTGGGCAAGTGCCGGCGCATCGTTCGTCCCGTCGCCCGTCATAGCCACCATGTGCCCTTCCTTGTGGTACTCCTGGATGCGCGCGAGCTTGGCCTCGGGCTTGGCCTCGGCGATGAAATCGTCGACCCCGGCCTCGGTGGCGATGGCGCGCGCGGTGAGCGGGTTGTCGCCGGTCACCATGACCGTGCGGATACCCATGGTGCGCAGCGCCGCGAACCGCTCGCGGATCCGGCTTTTGACGATATCCTTGAGCTCGACTACCCCCAAGGCCTCGCGGTCTTCGCACACGACCAGCGGTGTGGCCCCACCCGAGGCCACCTTATCGACCATGCGGTCGAGGCCCTCCGGCCAAGTCCCGCCCTCTTTGGCCACCCATTGGCGCATGGCGTCCGGCGCCCCCTTGCGGATCCGTCGCCCCGAGACATCGACACCGCTCATGCGCGTGTCGGCGCTAAACGGCACCAGAACCCCGTCCTCGGTATCGCCCGAGGCCACCGTCTCCTTGGGAAAGCGCGTGCCGGCGAGCGTGACGATGCTCTTGCCCTCGGGGGTGGCGTCGGCGAGCGACGCGCGGCGGGCGCACATGGCAAGACGGGCCTCGGTGACCCCGGCCACGGCGTGGAATGCCGCCGCCTGGCGGTTGCCGTAGGTGATCGTCCCGGTCTTGTCGAGAAACAAGACATCGACGTCGCCCGCGGCCTCGATGGCGCGGCCGGAGGTCGCAACCACGTTGGCGCGCAAAAGACGCATGATGCCCGCGATGCCGATCGCCGGTAGCAATGCCCCTATGGTCGTCGGGATGAGGCATACGAGCAGGGCCACCAGCACCGTGATGCCGACCACATGGCCGGCGTGCGCTGCATAATGGACGCTGTACCACGAAAACGGGAACAGCGTGATGGTCACGACCAGAAACACGAGCGTCAACACCACAAGCAGGATGCTAAGCGCGATCTCGTTTGGGGTCTTGCGACGCGAGGCGCCCTCCACCATCTTGATCATGCGATCGAGGAAGGTCTCGCCCGGCTGTGCGGTGATGCGCACCACAAGCCAGTCCGACAACACCTTGGTGCCGCCGGTCACGGCACTACGGTCCCCGGCAGCCTCGCGGATCACGGGCGCGCTCTCACCTGTGATCGCGCTCTCGTCGACCGAGGCGATGCCCACGACCGCCTCGCCGTCCGAAGGGATGATGTCGCCGGCCTGCACGAGGACATGATCGCCTGTGCGCAGGGCCATGCCCGTCACCTTCTCGAACGGGCTGTCGGGGCGGGGCTCCTTCAGGCGCTTGGCCTCGACCTCCTGGCGCGCCTGCCGGAGGCTCGCAGCCTGCGCCTTGCCTTGGCCCTCGGCCAACGACTCGGAGAAGCTTGCAAACAGCAAGGTCAGCCACAGCCAGGCGTCGACTACCCCGGTGAAGGTGGCGAGCGCCGGTTTATGGATGATGAGGTCGCGCACAAAGAGCGCCAGCACCAGCCACGATCCGACATAGACAACAAACATGACGGGGTTACGCAGCTGATGGCGGAGGTTTAGCTTGCGGAAACTATCGGTCAGGGCCTCTCGCGCCAGGCGATCCCAGGCGAAGGTCCGAGCTGCGGTAGCCGCTTTCGCGTTCATACTGTCTCCTTACTTATTTCGACGCGGCAAGCGCGTGTACATGGGTGAGTTGCTCGGCGATCGGTCCCAGCCCCAAGGCCGGGAAGAAGTTCAAGGCGCCGACCAGCAGGATCACGCCCACCACCAGACCAACGAACAGCGGTCCGTGGGCACCGAGCGTACCGGCGGACGCCGGCAGCCGTTGCTTGGCGGCCAGCGACCCGCCCAAGGCCAGTAACGGCAGATAACTCCAATAGCGACCGAACAGTATGCATAGACCGGTCGCCACGTTATAGAAGGTGGTATCGGCACTAAGCCCCCGAAGGCGCTGCCGTTATTGTTCGAGGCGCTGGTGAAGGCGTAGAGGATCTCGCTGAACCCGTGCGCCCCAGGGTTGAACGGCCCGGCGCGCCCGGCGGCGAACGCCACCGCCACCGATGTGCCGATCAACACCAGTAAGGGCATCACGAGGATCGACAACGAGACCATCTTGATCTCGAAGGACTCGATCTTCTTGCCGAGATACTCCGGGGTACGCCCGATCATGAGGCCGCCTAGGAAGACCGCGAAGACCACGAACGCCAACATGGTCGCAAGGCCCGAGCCCACGCCCCCGAATGCCGTCTCGCCAAGTTGCATGAAAAAGAGATTGACGAGGCCGGACAGGGGCATGAAAGAGTCGTAGGCGCTGTTTGCGGCGCCGGTCGAGGTGGCCGTGGCAAGACTGCCAAAGAGCGCCGAGCTCCCGGCCCCGAAGCGGTCCTCGACGCCTACCATATTGCCACCCCCGGCGTTGGCCGCGGTCGTCGCCTGACTGACCGGAAGACCATGGAACAGCGAGTTGGCCGCCAGATCGTAATGCAGGCTCGCGAGCGCCAAGGGCACAAACAGCACCAGCATGGCCGACAGGATCATGATGCTCTGGCGACGATCCTTGACCATGTGACCGAACATGAACACGAGCGCGGTCGGGATCAGAATCATCGCGATCATCTGCAGATAATTCGTGAACGCCGTCGGGCTCTCGAAGGGGTGCGCGGAGTTGGCATTAAAGAAGCCCCCACCGTTATTGCCGAGCTGCTTGATGGCCTCCTGCGAGGCCACCGGACCCAAGGCGATGGTCTGATGGGTGACATGCGTCTTGCCGCTTGTAAACGGTGCAATCAGATGCGCCTGGACATAAGCGCCCAGGGTCTGGGGCGCACCCTGCTCGAGGAGCACAAGCCCGAGGATGACCGACAAGGGCAACAGGACATAGAGCACAGTACGCGTCATGTCGACCCAGAAGTTGCCGAGATGACGACTCTTGGCGCGAATGATGCCGCGAATGATGGCGATCACGATGACGATACCGGTGGCTGCCGACAGGAAGTTCTGCACGGCCAGACCCAGCATCTGCGACAGATAGCTCATCGTCGACTCGCCGCCATAGGCCTGCCAATTGGTATTGGTGACGAAGCTCGCGGCGGTGTTGAAGGCCAGCGCGCGCGTGACGCCGGGGAAGTGCTCGGGATTGAGCGGGAGCCCGTGCTGCCACAGCAAAAGACCATAAAGAAAGACCATGCCCAGGAGGTTGAAGATGAGCAGCGCTATGGCATAACGCTTCCAATCCATCTCCTCGTCCGGATGGATGCCCGCCAGGCGATAGAAGAGGCGTTCGACGGGCCCCAGGGCGCGCGTCGCCCAGAAGGTCTCGCCGCTATAGACGCGGGCCATGTAGGCCCCAAGCGGCAGGGCCAACAGGATGGTGGCCACCAGCACGGCAACCAGGGTCTCGACAGGCGAGGTCATAGAAAGCGCTCCGGATTCAGCAAAAATACGAGGAGATAGACGAACAAGGCGACCCCCAGGGCCAGCCCCACCCAGACAAAGACGCTCATGACCTCCTCCGCAGGCGCTCGAGGAACGCGGTAAACCCAATCGAAGCGGCAAAGAACACGACAATCACGCCGAAATACACCCATGCCATCGGCACGTCTCTCCCAAGATGAGCGGGGCAGCCCCGCACCCAATCTGCAAGCAAATGACGTGCCGATATATATTTCTATTACATATCAATGGCATGGAGAGCACGGACAGCGCCCGGGGGGCGGCCTCATCGGTCTAGGCAGGACAACGAGGCCGGGAGTCCCGGGGCTGCGAGGAGATCGGCTGCCCTGACCGGGGCCTTGGGCGCTTGAACCGACCCTAAGAGTGTTGGGGCGCAAGCAGCGCCATCGGTATACCCTGCGCAGGGGTCTTACGGGGTTGTAAGGGAACCGCAGGTATCGGCACAACAAGACATGCCCGGGCCACGGGAAGGTCGGGCCCGGGCATCGGACCCGACCTTGCTCTAATTAACTTAAGGGGCACCGGCCTCGTCGAGCGCCGCCTGGGGAAACAGCTCGAGCAGTTCGGAACCCGTCTCGCGCACCTTTTCCACGCTCTTTTGGAACACCGAGCGCGTGATGCACGCCCCAAAGCTCTCCTGGCACCACTCCCAGGCCATGTGCAGAATGGTCTGTCCGGCCTGCAGTGCCACAGGCGCGGACAGGGCCGGCCGGCTCGGCTTTACCAGATAGTCACGCAACTCATCGGCGGCGACACCGTCGAGCGCGACATTGTGCAGGCGGGTTGCGAGAAACATGCGCAGGCTGATCGCCTTGCCGCGGTCGAGGGCCTCGAGGCGGTCGAGTACGTGGCCCAAGGCGAGCGCGAACGAGGCGGTGAGCGGGGCCACCGCGGTATCCGCGGCGTCATTCTTGCGGCTCTGGCGGTAGGCGCGCACCGCCGGCAGCGGATCGACGTCATCTTGATGTTGTGGTCGCCCGAACTGCTTTAGGATCTCGGCGTGCAAGGCTGGACGCAGATCGGGGGCGCGCGCGATCTTTGAGACATCACGCACGAAGTCGGTCAGGGTGATGTGCAGATAGGCATTGTAACGCTCCTCGAAAAGGTCGATGGCATTCATGATGTCATCGGCAGACAGTCCCTTTTCCCGGAAGCGCCCGAGCGCATGGTGGACTGCGATCCGCCGGCGCGCCTGCTCGGCCTCAGAGGCCTTGGGTGCGTCCTTATTCAAAAGCGCCTCGTAACGGGCCTTCATGCGTCCGATCTCGCCATCCTTTTCCGCGACGAGCCGCTCTAAGCTGCGTTCATACACCTCGAGCGCCTGGTCACGCACCGCGAGTTGGCGCAGAAAATGGAACAGGATCAGCGCGAAATTCGCGAGCGCGAGCATCAGGGCCGTGACCTGGATGAGGCGCAGGCGGGCGGCCTTGGCCGCGGCGACATTCTGCATGGCGGTCGTGAGCTGGTTCATGAGCCCGAGGAGGCGCAGATTGTGATGGGCCCCGAAGCGTATGGCCTGGCCCAGGCTGTCATGAGGGGCCAGCCCCTGGGCGTTGAGGCGTACGCGGTTCAATAGCCGGCGGTAGGGTTTCCATAAGGCGAAGGCCTCGTGCAAGACGCCCTTGGCTGCGGCCCCGGTCACCGCCGCGAGATGGACCGGTCGACCGGTGCCGCCGGGGACCATGCCGCCGTGGGCGAAGGCGTTGAGGGTATGATCGAAGAGGCCCACAGTGGCGCGCAATTCCCCCAAGGCCGGGGCTGCGCTACGGTCATGATCTTCCGCATAATCGATCCGGTAGAGGGCCTTCATCATGCGCTGTGACAGCATGCGTTGCCGGCCGGCGAGATTCACCGCCACCGCATTCCTCTGGATCTGTGAGGCCAAGGTGAAGTTCAAGACCAGCACGCAGAGATCGAGCACCAGAAACAACGCAATCGAGGATACGAGCGTGCGGTACTTGGCGGCGATGCGCATGGGTGCCTTGCCTTCGGTCATAAGATACCCCCTTCACGTGATCGTTCGCCGATCCCTGGCAAAAACGGGGCCAACCCGCATGCTTTCGGCAAGTGACTGTTTCTTCACCATTAAGGCACTCCTGGTGCCGGCAAGATACGGCACCAGACTGATCCATTGCGAGGCGCGCCATGCACCTCGCGCCCCGACGTAGGGCGAAGCGCGCCTTGTCAGACAAGCGGCCTAGACTATTCTTTCCAAAACGGGGGTGTACTCTTGCCGGATGATGCCAGATGAGTAACGTGGTGCCCGAAACGAACGGCGACCGCGGCGATGCGCCGCGACGGCGAATACTCGTGGTGGACGACGACGATGGACTGCGCGCCGGGCTCGCCATCGGCTTGAAGCGCGACGGCTACATGGTACAACTGGCAAGTGATGCCCACGAGGCGACCGAGAAGCTTGCGAGCATGGACTTCGACCTTATCCTGCTCGATCTCCACCTCCCGGGTACCATAAACGGCCTGAGCCTGCTGAACACCATCCGTGCCGAACGCTCGCCCCTGCACCTTCCGGTCATCATCATCTCGGGTTCATCCGATAGCGCGAATATCGTGACGGCCTTGCGCGACGGGGCCAACGATTATGTCGTGAAACCCTTTGACGCCGGCACGGTGCGCGCCCGCGTCCGCACACAGATCACGCTCAAGGCGCTGAAGGACGTCAACGATCACTTTCTGCGGACCGCGAGCCATGACCTGAAAAAACCGATCATGCTCATGCTCGACATCGCAAGCCAGATCCGGCTGTCGACACAAGGCGGTGAACCGATGTCGGCCGACGATCAATCGGCCTTGGATCTCCTGATCGATACCGGGAAGTACATGCAACAGATCATAGGTGAGCTTCTCGATATGGGCGCCATCCGCGCCGGTCGTATCCATCTGCAAAAGCAGTCCACAGACTTCGGCGCCATCGTCCGGCAAGCCGTGGCCCACAATTCCGGCTATGCCCATGGCAAGGGTATCGAGCTTGGCCTCAAATTCTCGCCGGGGCTGCCCCACATCCTGGCCGACGAACTGCGCCTCCTGCAGGTGCTCGACAATCTGATCGGTAACGCCATCAAGTTCAGTCCGGCGAAGACCCGGATCATGATCTCCACCCTCATCGACGGTGAGTACATCGTGTGCGAGGTGTCCGATGAAGGCCCTGGACTGTCCGCGCAGGACCAGGCGCACCTCTTTCAGCCCTACCGGTCGCTCAGTAATAAACCCACCGGGAACGAGCAAAGTACCGGCCTGGGTCTTGCCATCTGCAAGGAGTTGATCGCCCTCCACCAGGGCGAAATCGGGGTGCGCAACAATGTCACCCGCGGCGCCACCTTCTGGATCCGTATCCCGGTGAGGCCCTCGCCGACACACGATGTCATCCTGGCCGAACCCGGCATGACTGCCGGACAAGCGACCTAGGAACGCCGATCGCTGAAGGCCGTCACTGTAGGCGCGGACCCCTCCTTTGCGCCGACAGGAGCGAGAGACACGACCGGGGCCAACTGCCCTCCCGGATCGGGGCGCCCCGGCCCCACGCGAAAGAGCGTGATCTCGGGCGGCGCGAGCAAGCGAAACGGCGGCCCCCAGGCCCCGGTCCCACGACTCACATAGAGATAAGAGGCGCGCGCCAGACGAAAAAGCCCGTCGTGCGCCGGATAGTAGAGGCGGGTCAGAAAGCCCAGAGGGAAGATCTGGCCCTTGTGAGTGTGCCCGGAGAGTTGCAGGTCGAAACGGGTCTCCGCACCAGGCAATACCTCGGGGCGATGCTTGAGCAACACCGTAAAGACCCCATCCGACGACAGTCCGCGCAGGACCCGCACCTCGTTTCTCGCCGACTCACCCGGCCGACCGGCCACCGGATCATCCACGCCCACGATCCGCAGGCCGGGAACGGTCACCGCGCAATTGCGCAGCACGACAAACCCGCAACGCTCCATGAACGCGAGCGCCGGCGCAAGACCCGCGTAACACTCGTGATTGCCGATGACCGCGAACTTTCCAAGGCGCGGCTTCAAGGCCGACAAGACCTCGGTCACGGGTACCGCAAGGCCGGCCCGCGAATCGATCAGATCGCCGGTCGACACCACGACATCGGGATCATGGTCGCGCAGCCGCTTCAAGAGCGCCTCGATACGCCGCCGCCCATTCATGGACCCTATATGCACATCCGAGACCTGGGCTATGCACAATACCCCGGAAGGGCCGACATCCTTCGTGGTCGGTATGTCGATCGTCTCGACACGAATGCGGGAACGCTCGATGAAGGCGTAGAGCGCCAGTGCCACGGTAAGGCCGAGGGTGATCGCCAGCGACACGAGCCTGGCGGCAGGCGCAGGCGGCGCACCGGTCAACAGGAACGAAACCGCCAACACCAGATCGGCCGCGAGTCGTGCCATAACAAACAGCAGCACCAGGCCGGCCCAGGTATAGCCGATCCAGGAAAACACCCGACCCAAGATTCCGAACCCTCGCCGATCGAGGCGCCGGGCGAGAAACGGGGTCAGCCCAAGACCCGCAAGCGCCGCACCAAGACCCAGGCGTGCGGGCCACGGCAACCCCAGGCCGGCGGTCAGGACATGCCATATGAGGACGTGCGCCAGACCATAAAGGGTTACGAACACAGGAAAAATCATCTATGAACCCCCGAAGGCCAGACGCCATTGTGGCGCATCACCCCGAGCGCTCCCAGGCACCTTTAGACACCCGCATCAAACTATCCGGCAAACGGAACGTTTCAATATAAGGGCGCAATGCGCCTCACCGCCTCAGGAGTCCAGCGCGCGCGCCACGATCTCGGCGAAGAGCGTATCGAGTTCGGCGCCCAAGGTGTCGAGATCCGGGTGACCGTAGGGTGCGAACACGCGCGAAGGGCGGCGGTACGTCACCGTCGTGCGGCCGTCCCGGACATAGATGTGGAGGCGCAACGGGATATCGAGCCCCGCCTCTTTGCGTGCAGTCCATACACGGACTGCGAAGTCCGGCCGAAAGACCTCCAATATCTGATCGCAGTCGACGGTAAGGCCCTTCTTGGCGGCGTTGGCCTGTCCGTTGATATGCGCCACAAGACCCATGGGTACCGCGGCGACTGCCGCCTTCAAACGCTCCACGGTCTCGTCGCAGTCGTAAGGCGATGCCGTTTGCACCAAATCCTTGCTCATCCGCTCGTCCTTGTCCGGCAAGACCGGCTTTGTACTGGGAAGACCCCGGGCGATCAGAGATGACTGCAAACTCAGGATGCCTGAGACCCTGGACCGCATCCCGACAAACCCCCTTGCCGTCTGCCCGATGATCGACTGTAATGAAAAACATCAGCGGCTGCTCTATCATTCGCCGACTTCGAGGCTCACACAAAATCCACCCAAAGACAAGACTGACATCATGCGCCCGACATCGATCCTCATCATCATCCCCTGGCTGCTCGTTTCGGCGTCGGCATGGGCCCTGCCCATGCCCTCGCTCCCGAATCCCTGTACCGGCCCCTCGGGCCTGCTCGCGGAGCTCGACCGGCCGACTGTCGCCGACAGCGCCTGCGTGGCCCAACCGGGACGCGCCATCTTGGAGATGGGCTATGCCCACCTCAATACGAACGACGGCACGCGCCAAACGCTCCCGCAGACGGAACTGCGATTCGGCCTGCCGCATCGGAATGAATTCGTGCTCCTGCCCCCGAACGCGATCTATGCCGGCAATGAAAACGGCGGCGAGACCGATTACAGCGCGGTGGTCATGGGACTCAAACACGAATGGGGCTATACGCGCCGATGGATCTATACCGGCGAGGTGCTGTTCACGGCACCCGGGACGCGCAATGCCGCCGGCACCACAGACGGCTGGGGAACGGCCGTGAACGGGATCGTGAGTTACAGCGTGACGCATAGCGTCGCGCTCGGGCTCATGCTCGGGGTCACGAGCCTTTACGACCAACAAGGCCGCCGCTATACGAGCCTGAACCCGGATTTCACCGCCACCTGGCTCATTGACCCGCGCTGGCAACTGTACGCCGAGGTCTATGGGCAGACCCACACCGGCCAGGGGGTCGGCAGCGGCTGGGACACCGACGGGGGGGTACAATACCTCGTGACACGCCGCATCGAGGTGGATGCGGAGATCGGGCAGCGCTTGTCCGGGGCCCTGGGCGGCTACCGCCACTACTGGGGGATGGGTGCGGGATGGGAGTTCTAGAAAAGGGCGGCGGCAACGATCCTGCGACCTGCGAACGCGAAGGTGTCACGAAGTTCGCGCTTTACTACACCCGCAGCGCACCGTTCATGGCCGCGCGCCTTGCCACCCTGCAGGCCTGGCGGCGGATACTCTTCGATCTCGGGCTCATAGGGCAGGAGCTCACCGCGACAGGCGCTGTCGGCTTCGGAAACGTAAGTGAGCGCTTCGATGCGCAAGATCGCAGCGGGTGCTTTGTGATCACCGCGACCCAGACCGGCCACAAACCCATACTCACACCCAAAGACTACAGTCTCGTGACGGGCTGGGACCTGGCCGCCAACCGCATCGACGCCGAGGGACCGGCGCCGCCCTCCTCGGAGTCCCTGACGCATGCCATCTTCTACGCATCGCGCGCCGACGTGCGGTATGTATTCCACGGCCACTCACCGGAGATCTGGTCGTGCGCCGACGTCCTCGGACTCCCGTCGACCGATCGCCGCGTGCCCTACGGGACCCCGGAAATGGCGCGCGAGGTCCAGGCCCTCCTCGCCCTCCCCGACAGTCGCGCCGCCGGGCTCCTGGTCATGGGTGGCCATGAAAACGGGGTGATAAGCTACGCCGCCACCGCCGATACCGCCGGCGACATCCTCATTCAGACCTTGACCCGCGCCCGCGGCCTGGCGCCGAAGACGAGAGACCAGCGACCATCGGGATAAGGATTTCCGCACCCGCCCATAAAGGCCATCAGGCCTACCCGCCATGCGCCACAGACCAGCAGGACCATCTGGCCCGCACACAAGGTATCGCAACACCTGGCCCTCAGAAGGCCCCATGATCGGGCAAGGCCTTGCGCATCACCGCCAACGCCGATCGGACCGCTTCGGGATGCCAAAACGTTCGTCTCCATAAGGAAAGGCCCGGCGCTCACCAGTGAATTCATCCAATAACGCGGGAAACCCTGGGGTTCAGCCCAGGGAGGGAGAGCGCGGCGGCGTAAGCCGCCCCTGTTCCCGCTTCTCCTATGTCAAAGGCTCTCTGCGTGAGGGCATATCCATACCCATCCGCCCTCTGGATTAGGGTGCAGAATCGGTGAGGGATGCCTTGGACCAGACCGGTTGCGGTCTGGATGTTGAAACTCCCGCTGGCGCGGATGGCCACGCGGCCAAGATACCTACCCGCCTTCTTCCCGCTCGTAACAAAAGCCCGGACCAGATCCCCCGTCTGGAACCCAAAGGCGCTTTTGTTTCGGGTCAAATATCCGCGGGGGAAACCGTGGCGGGTGAGGCGCGTACGTTGGTAACTCCCCCGACCTGTGGCCTTGATGGTTAGGACGGGTTGTTGCCAGCAGTGGATGGCATCAACGTGCCCGACACAGGCGGCATCGAGGCTATGGGTCTTGGGGAGGTGCAGGCGGTGACGATTCCACTTGGTCCGGCCGCCGCTCGCGACCTCCACCTCGAGGCCTGTCGCCTTCAACCGCTGGACCAGGGCCCAGCGGGTGCTATTCACGGCGGCGGCGTCTTTCAAGGGGGTTTTGGCCTGGGCCTGGATCCGTCGTAATACCTCCGGCTGCTTGGCCAAGAACTGTTCCAGGGGACTATTGCCCTTGGCCTGGTTGCAGTCGTGACAGGCGAGGGTGAGGTTGCTGACGCGATCGCTCCCGCCCCGACTCTTGGGGTGGATGTGATCGATCTCGATGGGTACGCCCTCCTGGCCGCAATAGACGCATTTCCGCCCCCACTTCTCCAGTAAATATTCTCTCACCTCGTACCCGGCCAAGGTTCCTTGCTGGTACATGACGCCAGCGATCTCGGGGTCTTGCATCTGCTGGGTATCAAACCGCACCAGCTCCTGCGACAGGGATGTCACGGGCGCCCACCGGCAGAGGCGATCGACCCAGGAGGCTGTCGTATCGACCCGGTGCTGGAGGGACGGGGCCAACCACCCCTCCGGTCTGGTTCTGTTGTCGAAACGGTCTGGGCGATGCCGCAAGTTCCCACGACGGCGCCGGCGGAACGCCCGGCGCTGGGTCAAGACCTCGTGGAGGGTCTGGCCCCGGTGCGCGATCTCCAGCAACATCACCACGACAATGGTCCGGATCATGGCGCCAGTTACTTCGTCCACGGTCTCTTGCTCCCGCACAAGCGCCAGACCGGTGCCTTTCGACCCCGGATCCGCCTGCAGCCGCAATGGTTGCAGGGTGGAGTCTTCCTGCAACCGGTCCACCAACCGGATGGTAAACGGCACTATCCGGTGGATCCGCGCCCGACCCCGCGCCAACAAGACCCGGGCGCGCCGTTCCGAGCACGGCATCAATGGTCTTTTCCTGCGATCTAATACCAATACCGCCATACGATCCTCTCTTGCTCCAAAACCGCCCTTACGGGCGCCAGTGACGCGGGTGTCTCCACCCATCTCCCCTCGGGAATGTCAGCAACCGGCTCCACCCTCTCGGGTGCGGTGAAAACATTCGGCGCTTTGCCTTTCGCCCGCATTATTCTCACCTTCCAGTGTCCGGGACTGAGGAAGCATCCCGGAGTGGGTCGTAACGACCTGTTGCAAACGTAGCGGGTTGGATACCGCTTTCCCTGGTCAACCGAGCCTTTTGGTTTTCACCTCCAAGCTCCGGCATTTATGCCGGGGTAGTTGACAACCCATGCGCCGATACCAAGCGACGAGATCCTGCCGCAGGTCGATTACCGTGATCTCGGCGTGCTGTGTGCCCCAGTCAGTCACGGCCCAGCGTTCGGCATGCTCGATCACAGACCGCCCGAGGCCCCGGCCCTGCAGACCGGGGCAGATCGCAAAGAGCCAGAGATCGACCCTGGTCGATGACGCCTTTTCGAGATGGATACAGCCGCACAACGTCCCCGCGCTGTACGCCTGCAGGATGCGGCTGTCATCGCGCGCGCGGATCGCGCGCAGCATATCGGCATCGATGCGTTGTCTACCCAACAGGTGCGCCTCGCTCGTCCAGCCCTTGACCGGGCCGGTGGCACGATAGGCGTCGTTCACGAGCTTGGCGAGCACGGCGGCCTCGCCGGCACCGGCAAATCTCCATTCGCTGATGGCGCCCACGCGGCACCCTCTCTCGATCAGGAAGGCTCTCTATAGTAGGGCATGCTGGGGGACAGGCGCCACTTGCCATCGTGCCGGGCTTCGGGTCACGCGGCCTTTACCGAAGCCATCCACCCGGCATGAGTCACGCCTGCCGTGGCATGCCGTAAAAGGCGCGCGCCCCTCCGACGCCGCCCTTCATGCTACAGGAGGGGGCGCGTCAGCCTTGGCCGGCTCGACACTGGCCGGTCGCGACGCCCCACCCGCCAGACGCACAACCACTGCCAGCAGCGCCGCCAAGGCGAACCCGACCAGCGGCGAAATATCGACTCCCCCGAGCGCATGGGCACCATAGCCCACCCATAGAGGGTTGCTCGAAAAAAGCGCGCTCGCCACAATCGCGATCACCAGCACCCCTGCGCGCAAGCGACGACCTTCGGCCCATGATGCCGGGTCCGGCGGCAATCCCCGGCCCAAAAGGTCCCCCAGTATCTGCACGACGACCACACCCGTCCAAGGGGCGGCAACGATGATGAGGAGAGATAGGAATGTCTCGAACACGTCCAGAAAGGTCGGGGCATAAAACAGGATCCAGATGGCCATCGCCGTGCCTATGGAGGCATCCACGAAGGTCGAGAGGCGTCGATTCAGGTCACGCCGTAAGGTAACGGCGAGGCTAAAGGCCGAGCTGAACGCGTTCAAGAAGTTGGAGGCGAGCAATCCTACGATCGCGAAGAGGCAAAACCCATAGTACAGAACCTCGCTATGAAACATCCCCCGCGGAAAGGCGATACCGTCCCTGCCGAATGTCACTCCGCCCGCCTGATACAAGGCCACGGATACAAAGAGGATCACGAACGATCCCAGGAAGCCCCCGACCGCGGGCGCCCACGCGACGCGCGCAAGTGGCGTGTCGGCGCGCGTGAACCGGGAGTAGTCGGATGCGAACATGGTCCAGGAAAGCGCCCCGCCCATAAGCCCCAGGGACAAGGCGCCCAGGGCCTCGCGCAGCGTAGTCATCGACACGGCCGTGCGGGTGCTCAGAAGGCTTGCCTTCAAAGGCACATGAAAAAGGATGACGATCGAAAACAGCATGAGCAGAACGGCGCCTGCCTTCTGGGCCGCGACGATGGCACGGTAGCCAAGGAGCGGGACCGTGAAGTTGGCAAACAACGATACCGCGAGCGCGATCAGTGTCGCACTCACCGGATAGACGACCTCGCCTTGAAACAACAGACTGCGCACGATATAGATGACGATCACAAGGACCACGCTCTCCCACCCCACCTGGGAAAGCCAATTGGCCGCTGATATGACACGATTGACGCGCGCACCCAATAGATGCTCCGAGACCACCATGGTCGGCAGACCATAGACAAACCCAGGGATGCTCACGATGCCGACTAACAGGAAACACCCGGAAGCCGCCAGCATCACCCACAAAAACGGCGCGCCCGGGAATGCCTGCGCCATGATGCCGCCCAAGGGAATGGTCGAGGCGGTCATGGTCGCGGCGAGCCATATAAAGAGCGCCCCCCACGAGGAGCCGTGGCGCTGGTCCGCGCCGGTCGCCCCTAGAGAATGCCGTTCGCGCGCCATGGTTTGGCCCCCCTTCTTATGCCACGCCCAACACCGCTCATGAACCGTCGCCACTGATGTGCACGGTGATCTCGAAGGTCGTGTCTCGCCTCGGCATGCGCTTTAGGAACGGTGGGAAGTGTCCGCGCTCGACCGCCGCAAGCGCGGCGCCGTTCACCGCCCGAATATGACTAGGCACAAGCACCTTGGCCCACAGCAGGCGGCCGCTCGGAGACAGCCGGAATTCTATCGTAGAGCGGCCGGAAAGGCCCATGGCCTTCAGCATGGCCGGCACGTGCAAATGCCCCTGTATCATGGGCCGCACGAGGCCCACGTAGCGCGACATGAGCGAGGCAAGGAGTCGCGGCGACGGACTAGGCGCGGGCGCCGGCTTATGCGCCTTCAGCGGCACCGCCTTATGGGGATGGGCCACAGGCCTTGGCCTATGCGCCGGCACCACAGGTACCGTCTTCGGGACTACCTTGGGTTTTATGGGCGGCGGCACCACCTCATGCACCGGGGCCCTGGTCACGATCGGCTTGGGGGGAATCTTATGGACCACAGGCGGCGGAACCACAGGTCGTGGCCGCGGCTTGGGTTGCGGCGGCACAGGCCTCGGGAGCGTCACCATCTGTACCGCGATCGAACTTGGACGGACCGTGCGCGGCACGCTGTGAGGCCACAGGGCCACAAGCGCGACTAGCGCGACCTCCAGCACGAAGGCCCCAGCCAGGGCATACCCGAACACCCGCGGCTCGTCGCCGTCCCCGTCACCGCCAGCGCGCGTCGGCCCACTGGACCACCCCAAAACGCTCATACGCGCCTCCTCGACCCCCATCCCTTACCGTCCGGCAGCCCTTCGACACGCATTATTCGTCCACGAGACCCGTTCATGCCTTGGGCTCCGTGGCGATCCCGATCTGGCTCACGCCGGCCTTGCGACAGGCGTCCATGACATGCACGAATTCCTGGAATGGCACCTTCTTGTCGGCCGCGATCGTCACCTGGGTCTTGGCCGGATCGCCATCCCCATGCAGCATCGCAACCAAGGCTGCCAGGTCATAATGCTTGTCGTTCACGATCACCGTACCCGGGGTCTTTACGTTGATGACAAAATGCGGATGCGGCAACGCGTGCGCCTGGCTCGATGTCGGCAGGTTAAGGTGCAGGCCCCGATCCGAAATCATCTGCATCGTGATCATGATGAAGAATACGAGCAGGAACAGCATGACATCGATCATCGGGATGATTTCCACACGACCCTTCTTGCGTCGACCCATTCGTGGTGTCATGGCATCCTCCCGTCAGATCATCACGCGGCCGGCGGACGACCGCCCTTCTTGCGCTGGCGCCGGCGTGACCGATCCGGTTTCCGGCCAGACCGGCGCACCATCCATGCGATTGAGCAACAGGATCTTCAAGGACTCAAGCTGATATACGATCTTCTCTATGGCATTATTGAAGGCATTGAAGCTTATAAGCCCTACCATGGCGATGAAAAGTCCGGTGGCCGTCGCAATCAGGGCATCAGCCACACCGGCCGTTACCGAGGTTGGCGCATGGCCAGGCAATGCCAGTATCGAAAAGGCATGAAACATCCCTATTATGGTTCCGAACAGCCCGAGAAGCGGTGCCAGCGTCACGATCGTGTCGAGAAGCCACAACCTCTTGTCGAGAGTGGGCGTAATGAGAAATATGGTCTCATCGAGCCGATTGGCAAAGGCCTCGCCGCGTGCGCTCCCATAGTGATGGATGAGGCCAAAGTAGCGCTGTGCCACCTCCACGAGGCGCGCCTCCGGAAGCCCCGCGCAGCGCTCGACGATCTCTTTCAGGTCATCGCGCTGCATCTTGCCTCGTCGGGATATGTCCTGAATCACCTCCTTGCCCTTTCTAAGGCCGCGCCGCAGGAACCATAGCCGATCTATGATGACCGCGATCTCCAACATCATGACAAGCGCCAAAACATACAGCACGCCATCTGAATAATTAGCCAAATGAACGATATATTGCAGGACTACCATATTCGTCTCCTTCGCGTGGACTTCTGAACGAACCATGCCATGCATTCCCCAGGTCGACGCGGTAACGCCTCACGCCGCCGGACTTGAATGCATCCTTGCATACACCTACAGCATGTTTCGTGCCATACGATGCTGCCGGACTGTGGCGGCCAAACCGCGAATCTCCGCGCCCATTCCGGGACGCTGCCACCTCGCAAACCAGCACAAAGCCCGCCTATGGGGAATGGCCCTCAGGATCGCACCATTAATGCCCACGCACGCCTTAGCGCATGGCGGACCGAGCCGCACCGTTCTCGGTCCTGGCCAGCTGTTCCAATGTCACGCTACGCGCGAATTTCTCGCTTTGCAGGATGTGGTCTGTCATGAGCGTCTTGGCGGCCGCCAAGTCCCCCTCCAGCAGCAGACACACGATCCTATGATGCTCTTCGTAGGTCCGTTCGATACGGAATCCAGCCGTGAAATCAAGGCGCCTTATGACCCGAATACGCTCATTGATGTCGTTCAGATAGGTCGCCAGCGCCTGATTCCCGCCGCCCCGCGCAAGCGTCATGTGGAACGACTCCTCCTTTTGCACCATAAGGCTCAGGTCGGTGGCAGCCCCCGAGCAGTGTGCGGGATCCCACTCCCGCGCAAGCGCCCACAGCGCCTCTTTGGCCATGGATCTCGCGGCAATCTCCAAAGACAGGCATTCGATCGCGGTGCGTACCCGGTAAAACTGCGCAAGCTCGGATATGCTGATCTGGCGCACGAAGCACCCCTGCTTGGTGCGGATACTGACCTGTCCTTCCTGGGCCAGGCGTTGCAGGGCCTCGCGCACGGGCGTGCGGCTCACCCCAAAAAACGCCGCGAGGTCGGACTCGGTAATACGGCTCCCGGGATAAATCTCGAAACTCAAGATCATCTCCTTTAGGCTTTCATAAATAGCCGATGCACTGACGCGCGACGCTACCCCGTCCATAGCGGCCTCCTTAGCTTGCGATATCGCAGGTAGAACGCCCAATCCCTGCGCCGATTCATGTTGCGCCGTATCGAGCGATCCTGTACGGCAACGCGGCGTGCGCCACTCGACGCGAGCACGCGATCAAGGCGCCCTTCAGCCGGATTCGCGTGCCCGGCGATGGCACTCGCGAGATCCCGTGAAAGCAAGGCCGGATGCCCGCCCCGCCCACGCCAGGTGGGGGTGGCGGCAGACGCCCCGCGCAGTCCCTGGCGAAGCCGATAGATCGTGGCCGACGAAGGGGGCCAAGCATCCACCAAAACCACGAGCACGGCGCCATGTGCGCCGCGCACGCCCGCGCGCAGACTTGCGAACGGCCCGCCCGCCCGGTCCCTGTTCCAGATCCTGCGGACCCCTGGCGGCACGCAACGCGCGGTGTTCATAGCCGAGAACCCGAGCACGACGCGCACCTGCGCGAAACCTCGCGAGCGCAATCGGCGACATTGGCGGTAAAGCCAGGGGCGGCCCTCGATAGGCCGGCAGCCCTTGGGGGCATGGGCCCGGAATGAGCGGCCGCCGGCCAATACCACGGCCATCACGACATCCCTCCCTGGCGCCTTTGCAGAAGTTCGGCAAGAACCGCCACCGCCACCTCGTATGGTTTCTTCCCGAGACCGGGGAACCCCATCGGCATATGCAGCTTGGCAAGCTCTTTGTCACCATAGCCGTGGTCGCGGAGGCGTTTTCGGAACAGCGCGGCCTTCGTCCGGCTGCCGATCACGCCCAGGTAATCGATGGGGCGCGCCAGGAGCGCCGTGGTGATAGCAAAATCGAGACCATGGCTATGGGTCATGACGAGCGCCGATGGTGGGGGGCTTGTGTCTTCGGCAGGCGGCATGGCGGCGATATGACGAGTGGCCCCCGGCGGGAAGCGCTCCGCATTGTTCCACTCCAGGCGCGTATCGAACACCGAAACGTCATATCCGAGGCGGCAGGCAAATGCCGCGATCGCAGCACTGACATGGCCGGCGCCAAAGAGCCATAACGGATGTCTGATTGCCGCGCGCTTCCAAAAATATGTCCCACTCTGCGCGACACGAAGACCGGCAGGCCATTCCGGCACGGCCGGATCCGGGATATGATCGGCCGCAGCCGGATGCCAGCGGCCCTGCCACCAAGCCCCCATAAGCCGCGGCCGTTCCCGGTGATCCCAGCCATAGAGACGGGGTAGATCCTGCTGAAGCCAAGGTTCCGCCACCGGCGGGATGGGACAGATGATCGCCGCTACACGCCCTCCGCAGCATTGGTCGTGCTCACTATTGAGTGAAAATTCCACGACCGCCCCGATGCCCTGTTCGCGGCACGTAACGGCCCGCGTCTTAAGGGCCTCTTCGATGGCGCCGCCCCCTACCGAGCCTCGCCAACCGGAGGCACCGAGATACAAGGAATCCCCAACTGCGGTCGGCGCCGACCCCGCCACCTGCGTCACCACCACCTCGACCAATGGCCCCTCAGGTTTCATCGACGATCACCGCCACAGGCCCCCCTCCTGGCGGTCCCATGTGTTCGGCGCGCGTGGAGACATAAACTGCCGTGGTCCCCGTCAGGGCCGCGAGTACGGCGCCCACCACGCACCGCGAATAGCGCATGTCGCTGAAATCCTCGTCGGTCCACATGGTATGGCGGCGACCACGGATACTATGGCTGGGATCGGCATCGGATTTGGCGAATATGGCACGGATACGCCGCGCCTGGTCGGGCGCGAGCTGCCCGCACGTAGACAGGCCGGCGGTGGCCAACAGCGCGCGTACCGGCTCTATGTCGATAATGTCGCGCATTACGGCGTGATGGATGCGGCACGGGCTATCCCAGTAAGGGGAGTTCGCGAACACCAAAATCTCGCTTGCGCAAACGCCGGGCTTGGCCGAGACATTGGCTACCTGCGAGTAGAGTTCGAGACGCGTCGCTATGGCGTCATCGGTAAGCGCGTCACCGTCGACCTCGCCGAGCGCGGCCGCCACCCCCAGAGCCGAAGCGGCGCGCGCATGGACCATGGTGCAGCGCGGCGGGTGTATGACGCCGGGCGCTACCGCCGGCAGCGCCGCCTTGACATGCACGAGATGCACATCGTCCGGGGGCACGCGCAGCTCGGACATCGCCCGGCGCATAGCCGCCTCGGTCTCACGCACCATGACCATGGTCCCCGCCTCTTCGGGATCGAGCGGTCGCGTGCGGCTCGCCGCGAGGGCCAGACATTTGCGCGTCGCGGGTTCACCTGGCGCCACGACCCCGGTTTTCGTGCACACTAGGTAATGGGGCGTTATGACGCCTTCGGAGCCCCCCGAGAACGACAGCATGACGCGGCGCTCGACGTCTCGTTCCGGGATCGCCAGATATTCGGCCAATAGCCGCGTGAAGGCCTGTGTCGCCATGGCCCGCGTGAAATCGTTGCCCGCGCCGTTGCCCTCGGTCTTGCCGATGACAGCCACGATATCGGCGGCGGCGATACGCCGGTCCCGCAAGGCGCGCGCCAACCCTTCGACATCGTCCGGGGCCGCCGCGGCAAAGGAATGGACATCGGCCCGCATCAGAACGGAACCCTGGGAATGCACCCGGTATGGGCGGCGATATCGATCTTGAACACATCCCCGTCGTCGATCTCCTGGGGACCCGACACCGCGCACAAGGCGTTCACCACCTCTTCGGAATTGGCGGTAAATACCGTTACCGGCTTGTCGATCGCCATCGGGAAGTCATGCCAGGTCCCCTTGTGGATCATGACCCCGTGTCCGGCAGGCAACCGGAATGCCACCATGTCCGCGAAGTCCGGTACACGCCGGCCGGCCTCATGATTGGGCTTGGCCAGGACCATGACAAACGGCTGATCGCCGAGTCCTATGAAAAGTTGGGTCATGCGCAGATGCCGTTCGAACCATATGAGCTCCGAGGACCGCTTGCTGATACGCGCGGTGCGCACGACCGCGCGCCCGTGGTAGACGAACTCCAGATTCTGTCCCTCCTCGACACTTGCATAGAACGGGATCGCAAGGCCTGGTCTGTGGACCTCGGCACCTATCAAGACGCCGTAGTCCTTGATGTTGTCGGCGGTGGCATCCATGAGCGGCACATCGAATACTGCCCTCTCCTTAGTCGCTGGCATTGAAACCTCCTTGATGTCTCCACGGCGCGAGGGCCTCGCGCACCAGGTTCATGGCGACGCGCCGACGGTACTCGGCGGTCGAGCGGGTATCATCGCGGGCGGCCAGATCACGTCCTAGCGCCTCGGCCAGACTCTCATCGTCGGGCAGGCCGCAAGCCGCACCCGTGATGGCCGCAGCGAGCGCGCGCGCAAGGATCGGGGTCGCGGCCACACTCGCGAAACCGAAACGCACGCACTGCCAGGCGCCGGGGGCGCCGGCCAACAAGGCCGCGAGACCCACCTTGCTGATGGCCTGGGCGCGCCTCGTTCCAACCTTGCGAAAATAATGACGAGCCTGTGGCGGGGGAACGGCACAAAGATCTCCCCCAGGATCTCCCCCGGGCGCCGTGCCGTGGCCTTGTATCCTTCGTGGAATCGCTCGTAAGGGACGTGCCGCGAGCCTCCGGCCGACATGAGCACCACCGATGCCCCGTAGGCCAGCAAGGCCGGGGCGTTATCGGCCGCCGGCGAGGCGTTCATGATGTTGCCGCCCAGGGTTGCACGGTTTTGTATCGCGACCGCCCCGGTCGCCCGCGCCGAGGCGGCCAGGGCCGGCAGATCCCGGCAAACGGCGGGGTGCTGCCCGATCTCGGTCATGGTTGTGAGCGCACCGATCGTCACGCCCGCAGGCGTCTCGCGGATGCCCCGCAGGCCGCCCACGCCGGAGAGGCTCAGATATTCACTACCCTCGGCGTGCGCCTCGCAGCCGACCATGATGTCGGTCCCACCGGCGACCAACCTCATATGGGGACGCCTGGCCAGCAACGCCAAGGCCTCATCCAGGTGGTGTGGGGCATACCAGGACATGCTCACTCGCCCTGCCCCGAGGCCGCGCGGATGGCGGCGTAGATCCCTCCGTAGCCCGTGCATCGGCACAGGTTGCCCGCCAGCGCCTCGCGGATCTTTGCAAGATCGGGACACGGGTGATCGTTCAATAAGGCGCGCGCGGCCATGATCATGCCCGGGGTACAGATGCCACACTGCGTCCCCCCCGTGGCCGCGAATGCCGCGAACAGGGGGTCGTCTGCAGGCAGGCCCTCGAGCGTCGTCACCTCGCGACCGTTGACCTCGGCCACCGGCACAAGGCAGCTATTCACCAGCACACCATCGAGCAGCACCGAGCACGATCCGCACTCGCCCTCCCCGCAACCCTCCTTGGTCGCGGTCAAGCCGCACTCGTCGCGCAATACATCGAGCAGACGGCGCATCGGTGGAAAACTTCCGTGGGCCGTCGATCCATTTACGAGAAACCGACATGGAACTGTCATGAACACCTCCGATCCATGGCCGCCAGGATATGCTCCGGCATCGCCGGCACATGCCGAATGTCGGTGCCAAGCGCGGCATTTATGGCGTTTATGATCGCCGGCGCGGGTCCGTCCATCGGCAACTCGCCTATTCCGGCGGCACCACCAGGACCTGCGCCGTGCCGGGATTCCTGGAACAATACTCGTATCGGTGGAATGTCGGCGCTGGTCGGGATGATGTAGTTCGTGACACGATTATTGGCCATCTGCCCATCCGCCCCGAACTGTACGTCCTCGAACAAGGCGTAGCCTATGCCCTGTACCACGCCGCCTGCGATCTGGCCGGCCGCCACCGTTGGATGGACGACCCGCCCCACCTCCTGAACTGCCGTGAAGTCGAGAATGCACACCTCCCCGGTGGCAACGTCGACCTCGACCTCGGCCACGTAGCAGGCCCACGCAAAGCTCGCATAAGGACTCCCCTGAAAGGTCGACTCGTCCCACTTACTGCCTGGCGGATGCCGGTAGTCGGCAATGACGGTCGTGACACCCTCGGCGGCATGGAGGCGTGCGCAGGCAGCGCGGAATTCGTCGTAATCGTAGGCGGACGGCAGCATGGCATGGGCGCGCAATCGGGCCATGAGATCGTGCGCGGCCTGCGTGAGGATCGCCCCCACCACCATGCACGTCC
The DNA here is from genome assembly GCF_003333315.1 of Acidiferrobacter thiooxydans. GTDB lineage: Bacteria > Pseudomonadota > Gammaproteobacteria > Acidiferrobacterales > Acidiferrobacteraceae > Acidiferrobacter > Acidiferrobacter thiooxydans. The sequence continues at coordinate 677,963 of NZ_PSYR01000001.1, read as the reverse complement.
GTGACGCCACCGTCGGGCCTGAATTGGGCACGTCACGGGTATCGGGCCTTGCCACCACGACCCCTTCATAAGGGATGCGCAGGGCCTCGGCGACGATCCGGGAGAGCGTCGTCTGCATGCCTTGCCCCATCTCGGTGGTCGATGTCAGGATCTCCACGAGGCCTTTGGGGCCCACGCGTAGGCCGGCCCGTGAGCGCAATGCAAGCTCACCGTTGCCGGTAAATCCCGCGCCATGGTAGAAGGTGGCGAGTCCTATGCCCTTGCGGGTGGCGCCCTGCTGCGTATTCCAGCGGCGGTAGGCCTCGACCTTGGTGCGATAGCCGCAGACCTCCAGGGCCTGATCGATGACCCGCTGCATATCGACCGGTCCCTCGATGCCCTGTCCGGCCGGCGAGATATCCCCGGGGGCGAGGACGTTGCGCCGGCGCAGCACATCCGGCGCCATCCCGAGAACACGCGCCAGCCCGTCGAGGGCGGCCTCCAGGGCGAAAATGCTCTGCGGTGCCCCGAACCCCCGGAAGGCGCCGAATGGCGGGTGACTGGTCGCCACCGCGCGGCCGCGTACGCGAATATTGTCGCAACGATAAGGTCCGGCGGCATGGATGACGCCGCGCGACAAGACTACCGGGCTCAAGGTGAGATAGGCGCCCCCATCGATCGCGAAGTCGATGTCGATGAAACGCAGGCGACCATCGTGGCTTGCGCCGAGACGCACACGCGAACGCGAGGGATGGCGCTTGGGCGTCACCGCCATATCCTCGCCGCGCCCATAAATGAGCGCCACCGGCCGGCCGCCGGCCTTCAGGGTGAGTAGCGCCGCATGGCAGGCGATATGCGACGGATACTCCTCCTTGCCCCCGAACGCGCCGCCGGTCGCGCATTGCAGGACGCGTACGCGTTCTTCCGGCAGGCCGGTCGCGTACACCAGTGCCGCATGGACGTAGTACGGACATTGCAGCGACCCCTCGACGGTCAGAACGCCGTCTTCCACGCGCGCTATCATGCCCTGCGGTTCGATATAGAGATGCTCCTGCGCCCCGGTGTGGTATTCCCCTTCAAACACACGGCAGGGTCCGTTCTCAGCGTCCATTACCGAGCCCTTTTCCATGAGGTAATCACGGTAGACGTTGTCGGCGACAATCCGCCGCGTATCCAGGCGCAAGGCCTCCTCGATAGTAAAGACCGGCGGCTCGGCACACGGCCGTTCTTCTATGTGAATGGCCGCCAAGGCGCACGCCAAGGCCCGCGGCTCGGGGTGCGCGACCAGCACCACCGGCTCACCTGCGTGGCGATACTGTGTTTCCACCAGCACCGGCTGGTCTGTCTCAATCATCTTGACGGCATTGACCCCGGGTATGTCTGCGGCCGTCACCACCACATATTCGTTCCAGGGCACATGGTCATCGAAGCGGATCGAGACGACTGTGCCGCCAGGCAGGCGCGTACGCAAGGTCGCGGCATGGAGCATGCCCGGATAGCTGATGTCGGCCACATAGCGCGCCGTGCCGCGCACCTTTTCAGCCCCGTCTTTGCGTAAAGGCGCGTCCTTCAAGAGAGTCGTCCCGAACCTGTCATCGTTATGCATCGATGTGTACATAGCATTTTTCGTGCCGACTCGGGCTTATGCCGGTCGCGGTCCATGCCGCGCGCCTCGAATCGTTCACAACGCACGCATTTGCGCCTGATAACAACGCCCGAGTCTGCCTGTGGCGCCACCACTCCCTCGCCAAGCGGTAGACCCGGATATCCGCCCGGCGCGCCGCAAGGGCGCCCCTTGCTAGGGCACGGGCGTTCCGGGGATGCACGAAAACGGTGAGGCCATCACCACGAACGGCGCGGGCGGCGTGACAGAACCTTGCCAGTCTTAAGTCGGCCGGCTTGGCACGTTTACTGCTTCGGTCCCGTCAACGGCAGACTGAAAAATCCCAGGCCCGAGACCGATTCATGAAATCAAAAGAGAATGCGCCGGCACGATCTCACACCGAGGAATCCGACCCGGACGATGGGCGCGGGCGCTTGGCAAGCGCGGTCACGCGCTATGTCCTGACCCCGTCGGACCTGACTCAGGACGGCCCGCAGTGGCAGGTGCTGCGGCCCGGGATCCGTATCCGCGAACTCTTCCAGGGGACATACCTACGCATCGCGCTGCTCTCTTATATCCCCGGCGCGCGCGTACCGCTGCACCTCCACACCGGAGACGAACACATCTTCGTGATCCAGGGCAGCCAGAGTGACGAGCACGGCGACTACCAGGCCGGCTCCTATGTGTTCAATCCGGCAGGAAGCCGCCACTCCGTGTACAGCCGCGAGGGCTGCTTAGTATTGATCCAATGGCAAGCCCCCGTGGCGTTCATCGACAACGACAAAAGCGAATAGGAGGATAGTAATGACGGGATTTCATGTCGAAGCGGCACCGTATCGCTGGCCATTCGACGAGACGGCGTATGCCGCCAAGACCGCCTTTCTCATCATCGACATGCAGACCGATTTCTGCGGAGAGGGCGGCTACGTGGACACCATGGGCTACGACCTGAACCTGACGCGTGCGGCCATCGCGCCGATCCGGGAGACCTTGGAACTCGTGCGCAAGGTCCCGGAGATGCGTGTCATCCATACCCGCGAGGGACATAGACCGGAACTCGTGGACCTGCCGGCGAACAAGGGGTGGCGTAGCCGCAAGGTGTGTCCCGGGATCGGCGAGCCCGGACCCTGCGGACGCATCCTGGTGCGCGGCGAACCAGGTTGGGAGATCGTCCCGGAATTGCGTCCGGCGGCCGGGGAGATCATCATCGATAAGCCCGGCAAGGGCAGCTTCTATGCCACCGACCTCGAGCACATCCTGCGGACGATGGGCGTGACCCATCTCATTCTCACCGGGATCACGACCGATGTGTGCGTGCATACCACCATGCGCGAGGCCAATGACCGGGGCTTCGAATGCCTGCTCCTGACCGACTGTACCGGCGCAACGGAAAAGCGTCACTACGAGGCGGCGATCAGCATGATCAGCATGCAGGGAGGGATATTCGGGGCCACCGCGCCTTCGGCCAACCTGCGCGCGGCACTTGCCGGCCTCATCGCCTCATGACCCTGTTTCGGGCGGCGCTCTTGAACCCTGTCGACGTCCAGTCATGGCAGTTCCTGGACGACGCCGGCCTGCTTGTCCTAGATGGCGTGGTCCGCGCCGTGGGACGCTTCGATGACGTGGTCAAGAATTACCCCTGGGAACCGGTGAAACTCGATGGCGTGATCCTGCCAGGCTTTGCCGACGTCCACATCCACTGGGTGCAACATGCGGTTCGCGGGCGCTATGCCCAAGACCTTCTGCCATGGCTTGCGGCCCACATCTGGCCGGAAGAGGCGCGCTATGCCGATAGCCTGCTTGCCGAGCAACGGGCGGCGGAGTTTTTTGCCGATTGTCTCGCGGCCGGCACCGTGATGGGCATGAGTTATTCGAGCCCGCACCCCACGGCGGCACGTATCGCGCATGCCGCGCGGCGGGGCGACTGGGTCACGGGAAACGTGGTCATGACGGCGAACGCCCCCGCCGATCTCGTCGCGGCAAGCGTAAAACCGCCGGCCGATCTCGCCTCTCTGTCGGAGGCCCTGGGTCGCACGCATTACGCAATCACACCACGCTTTGCCTTAAATTGCCCAGCCGACGATCTCGCCGCCCTGGGCGCCTTTGCGCGCCATCAAGGCCTTGCCGTCCAAACCCATCTTGCCGAATCGATAGCCGAGGTACGGGAGGTCGCGCGGCTATTCCCACAGGCCCTCGACTACACCGACGTCTATGATGAGGCCGGCCTCCTTGGTCCCCGTACCGTGCTCGGTCATTGCCTCCATTTGAGTGCGCGCGAATGGCGCTGCCTCAAGGCACGCGGCTGCTGGATCGCGCATTGCCCATCGAGCAACGAGGCCTTGGACAGTGGCCGCTTTGATCTCGACAGCGCGCGGCGCTATCAGGTCCCGTTCGCGCTCGCGTCCGACGTGGGCGCGGGCCCGAGCCACAGCATGCTCCATGTCATGCAGAGATTCCGGCGCCAACACCAAGCGGCTGAGGTCCGCGTGGATCCCGAAGAGGCCCTGTTTCGTGCGACCCTCGCCGGCGCGCGCGCGATGGGGCGCGGCGCCGTGGCCGGTAGTCTGGACCCGGGGCGGCGCGCAGACTTCGTGCTCATGCCGCGCGGGGCGCGCGCGCAGTCGCCGCAGGCCTGGTTCGAAGATCTCCTGGAGGGCTCGCCCGATGAACTCGAGCAGCGCCCGCTTGGAACGTGGATCGCCGGGCACCAGGTTTCCACGGGCAGCGGCCGCATACCATTAGAGCCGACCTTGCCATGTTAGCGCAGTCGCATACCGCACTGATCACAACCCCGCACCCCGACGCTACGCGCGCCGGCCTTGCCATCTTACGCGCCGGAGGCAATGCCATAGAGGCGGCGCTGGCGGCGGTGGCCATGTTGTGCGTCATCTACCCGCACATGACCGGCCTCGGTGGCGATGCCTGCTGGCTACTCGCCCGCGACGGACGCGAGCCACTCGGTATCCTCGGCATAGGACAGGCGGCGGCCGCCCGGCCGCCCATGGTGGGGCCTGCCATGCGCGGCCCGGCGGCGGCATCCACGACCGCCGGCGCCGTCGATAGCTGGCGGCTCGCGCACCGCCTCAGCGGGGAGTCCTGGGCGGGGACCCTCGATTGGCCGGCCCTCCTGGGGCCCGCGATCGCCCGCGCCAAAGAAGGCTATACGGTGAGCCAATCCCAGGCCTTCTGGTACAAAACCCATCGTCACGCGCTCGACCCCCAACCCGGCTTCAAGGACACCTTTGAGCGCCCCGACCAACCGTGCGAGGCCGGTTACCGGCAGACGCAAGGCGCTCTCGCGGCGACACTTACGCACATAGCCGAACAGGGACCGCGCAGCTTCTATGAAGGCCCGCTCGCCAAGCGCCTGGCCGCCGGCCTGCGCGCCGCCGGAAGCGTGGTGACGGGCGCCGACCTCGAGGCGACGTATGCCACTTATGTGACGCCGCTTGCAGTTTCCTATCGCGACGGGGCGGCCTTCAATCTGCCACCGCCCACCCAAGGCGTCACGGCCCTGCAGATCCTGCACCTCCTGAACCGTTTCGAGATCCCACGGGCGCGCGGCGACGACACACGCTTTTATGTCCTGCTCATCGAGGCCATAAAGGCGGCGCTCGCCGACCGCAACCGCTTCGTGGCCGACCCCGCCTTCACACCCGTGCCCGTGTCCGCGATGCTGGGCGATGCGCCGCTTGCCGGCACCAGCACCGGGACGGCCGCTGCGCATGCCGAACACGCGACGCTGCCCGGCGATACCGTCTGGATCGGCGTGCGCGACCCGGCCGGGGGCTGTGTCAGTCTCATCCAGAGTCTCTTCTTCGACTTTGGCAGCGGCGTTGTGGTCGGGGACACGGGGGTGTTGTGGCATAATCGCGGGGCGGCGTTTTCGCCCATTGCCGATCATCCCAACGCCTGGGCCCCCGGAAAACGTCCCCTCCATACCCTGAGTCCCGCCTTATACTGCAAAAACGGCAAGGTCCGCGCCATCTACGGCTCACAGGGCGGCGATGGGCAACCGCAGGCGCTCGCCCATATCCTGACCCGGCTCGTCGACTTCGGTCTGGATCCTCTTACCGCGCTTGCGCGCCCGCGCATCCATGTAGGCCCTACCTTTCTTGATAGCCGCAAGGGCATTAAGATCGAGTCGGACGCCGACATCGCCGCGATCCGCGATCTGCAGCAATTCGGCTATCCGATCGAGATCGTGTCGGCATTGAATCCGGGCACCGGCCAGGCCGGCGCCATCACCATAAACGCAAGCGGCAGTCTTCTGCTGGGCGCGCATGACCCACGAAGCGAAGGCCTCTGCCTGGGACTGTAACCCCTAAGGGCAGGCCGCCATTGCTTTCAAGATCCCAAAACCACGGAGAGTCTCCTGGCATGAGCAACACCGGTAAAAACAGGCTACGATGCGCCCTCCTCGCCGCTGCCTTCGGCGCACCGCAGCTGGCCTGCGCAGTGCCCCCCTACCGCCCGCGGGCCATCGTCCTGACCGCCTTCCCTCCGGAATTTCGTGTCTGGCAGGCCAGCGGACGATATCCGCGCACGGTGCAGGTCCCGGGACTGCCCCGGCCCATGATCTGCAATACCCGGCGTGTGTGCGTGGCCATCACGGGTGAAGGCGAGATCAATGCCGCCGTGCGCACTACCGCCATCGTACGCGACCCACGACTCGACTGTCGTGCCACGCTCTTCATACGCAGCGGCATCGCAGGCGGCGTGCAAAGTCGCGCGGCGCTCGGCTCGGTCTATCTCGCCAACTGGATCGTTTCATGGGGATTTGGCCATCATTATCTGACGCGATCCCGACACATGGCCTGGGCACCGCCACGCCCCCCGTACGCCCACAACCCCTGGGACACGCTTGCCTATCGCGTGGCGCCAGGGCTGCTGTCGGCCGCCTACGCCGCCACCCGCGCGATGCCGCTTGCCGACAGCGCCGCGGTCCTGCCGCTCGACGCCGCCCTGGGTCTGCACAAACATCCCCGCGTCTATGAGGGCGCCAACGTCTCGGGCGACGATTTCTGGATCGGGCGACAAAACCAGCGCATCGCCCGTCACATCGTCGCGCTCTATACCCATGGAACCGCGCACTACGCGACCACTGCCATGGAGGATCTCGGCGACATCGCCGCGCTCGCGGCCTTCGGTCTCCAGCATCACTATTTATCGGTGCGCGCGGTATCCGACATCGATGTCCCGCCGCCCGCAACCTCGGTGGGGGCGATCATCGCCAAGGGTGACGAGTATGCAGGCTCGCTGGCCGCCCGCAACGCCTATCTCGTGACGCGGCGTATCATCGCCCATCTCGTCTTGCATAAACCTTGACGGAACGAAGGCCTCCGGCCGCGACCGGAGGCCCCCATGACATGCCCCGCGGCACCTCCTAGAACGTCGCCTTCAACTCGACGCCGACAAATCGCGGCATCATGGGCTCGGCCTCGTTATAGCTCCCCGGACCGTTCGGATAACTGAATTGCTTTTCATAAACGTAGGCGTGGCTGTTTAGGATGTTGGTGAAATTGAGTGCCGCCTGCAACGACTTGATGCCGGGGGCATGCACCGGCAAGGTGTAGGTGAAGGAGGCATTCACAGTATGATAGGCCGGCATCGAGCTGCTCGTAGGTCCACCGGCCAGGGTACCGATCACCTGCGAACCCACGAAATCGACCCACAACGCGCTCGTCAGGCGCGCGACGCGATCCTCGATGCCGATGTTCGCCAGATAATGCGGTGTATATTGCTTGGGATCGCCGGCCTTGACGGAGCTGCCGAAGGAATTGGTGGCATTGGACGTGTAATGCGCGCTCTGCACAGACCAGCTCCCGTAGACCTTGAGCCCGTAGCCGGGCTCGTAGGAGCCGGTCAGGTTCAGGCCCGTGTAACGCGATGCCCCGTAATTGTACTCGTAGGTCAGGCCGTTCGTAACGTCATATACCGAACTGAAGGTGTGCACGAAGTTCTGTCGGTAGAGCGCGGCCCCCAGGGCCGTGCGCCGGGTATGAAACGCGACGCCGAGCTGGTAACTCGTGACCTTCTCGGGGACGACGGTGATACCGGGCGGCGGCGACGTCGACGTGGCGAACGAGTCCGCCGAGTAATACGCGGAGATGTTGGGGAATTTGTAGGCCTGCGCCGCGTTGCCGTAGACCTTCAAGTGCCTTGTGACCCTGAACGACGCGCCCAGGTACGGCGACGGCTTGGTATACGCGTTACCGCTGCTCGCCCCGACCGGATAGTACTTGCCGGGAATATCATTGATGGCGGTGTCGACGTACTCCTCCTTTACGCCCGGCACGATGGTGAGCGCCCCCAGGAAGTGGAGTTCCGCCTGGGCGTAGATCTTGCCGTAGATCCGGTAGGCATGCTCATCCCAGGCGTCATTCTGACTGGGTATGCTGGCGGCCCCGGGACTCGCCAGCCAAAACTGGCTCGAATGGTAGATCGAGGCCGCGCCAAAGCCCCCGAAGGTCACCTTGTCCGATCCAAACAGGAGATTGACCGCTTCGCTCAACCCGGCGGTCCGCGTCACATAAATATAGCGATCGTACGGTGCGCCGTTGCCGAACGGAAAGTAGGTGATGTTGCCGTCATAGGTCGGCGTTACCGCCGGGTTTTGGTAGGTCAGCTGATCGGAACGTGTATAGGCATAGAAGGCCTTGGTATCCAGCAGGATATAGCGGTTCATGTCGGTCTTGTAGCCCAGGATCGCCATCTCGTGCGTGGCCTGGCCATAGGAATACGTAAAGCTTTGCGGCCACTGGTAATCCGGTCCATACAGCGCGAGCAAGGGGGCGGGCATACGCGCCGGGATATAACCCGAATTGTTATTGTAGAGCAGGATCGCACTGAACTGCGAGCGCCCGCCACGCGAAGGCAGGACATAGGCGCCATAGAAGGAATTGCCGCGATCCGGCGAGTTCTGGAGATAATTGCCGGTGCTATGGTGCGCGGCGCGCAGATAAAGCGCGCCGCCATGCTGGGAGGCGCCGGTATTCACCTCCGCCCCGTAGCTCCTGGTATCGAAGCTCCCGATACCCCCGAATACCGAGGCCGAGAAGGTCTTTGTGGGCAGGCGCGGGGCATACTCTACGGTCCCGCCGATACCACCTATGGTATTCACGGCCGGCTCCGCCGGACCATAGATGACACTGATCCCCGAACTCTCGCCGAGGGTCACCGGCACGAGGTTATAAAGGGATGCATAATTATAATTGCCGCCGGTCAACCCCCCGCTAAACAGATCTCCTATGGGCAACCCGTCATAGGTGTAGCCAAGCTGGGTCCCGGAGAAGCCGCGTACCGAGATATGCGGCCGCGTCCCCAGGGGATTCGTGCTTGTCACGTTGACCCCCGGCATACGATTTAAGATCGTCTGGGCGTTCTGCGACATCTCGTTGTGGTGCAAGGCCTCTGCGCCAAGACGCGCCACCGGGGCCCCATGGGCCTCGCCCATCACCGCCGCCTGGCCTTTCGCCAGGCCTTTCTTGCCGGTCTTGCTGACCGATGTGATCTTCACGACCTTGCCGTGATCTGCGACCACGGCCGGCTGCGCCTGCGCATCCGCAAGTCCCGGAAAAGCAGTGGCCAAGGCGCCCATGAGTGCCGTGCGGAAAAGACCCCGAGGCGAGCGTCCTGCGAAGATTGTGGTTGCCGGCATTTCTACCCCCCATGTTTCGTTGGCACAACGCAACGTTGTGTACATCAGCGCAAGCACTAACCATGCCAATAAGCCATGTTTCCGGATGTCCACGATTATGATCGGACCGCGCCGCAGATCTTCGTGCCTTGCAGGGACCCTATGCCCGCAAGTTGGGCAATGCCTGCCCCTTATGAGGGCGTACCGGAAAGAGTCCGGCCGGCGCTGGGCTTTCGCACCCCCTTTCCGTTGATCTGGTGTCGCTCGCCTGGCGGATCGCCCGTGTCCCACGTGCGCATACCCGTGAAGACTATCTATCGCCTGCGAATCATCCGATCAGGGCATGCCTCTAGGGCGATCGCTACGCCCTGGCCACCATCGGCATACGGCCCTCCGGGCCCCCGCCCATGCCACCCATCTGCGAGTCCGTGCGTACGCCTCTCGACGCCTACGTCCGGCCTTACGCCAAGACCGCACGCATCGGCCGTCGCCGCGCATAACCACGACGATAACGGCATCCGCGCCACACAAGTACGTCTCGGCGGCGCGTTCGCGCGCCCCCGAAACAACGGCGGGTCCCAGCGAACTTTCGAGATCGGTGCGCGGGGACTTCGGATACCCAGGCCTCACCCCCGCCGCCTGTGCGCATACCGGCGCCTAGCCAAGGCCCACGTCGTGCCCGGCGGGATCAACCGAGGCATCAGACGCCGGCGCTCGCGCGTTCTCTATTTCGGGGTCGAGGGCGCGTCCCGGCGTCGTTCACCGATAGGCCATTCCTGCACAAGATCGATTGCCGCCCCATGAGATCCACAAGGACGGGGTTCAGTGTTCCGGGTGTCATGGCCGTTCGCCGAGACGAACACGCCCCCGAGGCCGGTTCATGGATAACGGACGGCCTGCGCCATACCGATCCACCAAAAGGCGGATATGACTCGTAAGCGGGCACGGCCGGGGAGGTATCGCAAACGGACGGACGCCCACGCAAGGAACGCCGCAAGCCCCGCGGCCCTTGACGCTATTATGTTTCTCTTATGATTCGGAAGATCCTTACAGCAATCCGACGGGAATGGCACATATCCTGCTCAACGGATGTACACAACGTTATATATCCGATAGGAGATGGCTCATGTCCCGTATACACCCCGTTTCACACACCCTTCGCCTGCTCACGATTGCCATGAGCGGGGCGCTCGGGATCGCGTATCCGCTCGCGTCGTCAGCGCATACCAAGACCGGTACACACAAATCCGACAAGGTCATACATATCACCGGCGTGCGGAAAACGGGCCACAAGGCCCATGCCCCCTTGAAGGCCCAGTACACCGAGCATGCCATCGGCGCGCAGGCCATCCGTCACGCCTCGCCGGCGCAAAACGCGCAGACCATCCTCGCGCGCAAGCCGTCGATCAATGCCTTCAGCACGGGTCCCAATGGAGTGCGCAGCACCATCACCTTCCGCGCCTTTACGAGCGGCCAGTTCACAGAGACCTTCGATGGCATCCCCCTGAACGACATGTTCAATGGCGCCGCCACCAACAGCGCCTCGATGCGCAATGCCATACCGCTCACGCTCGCCGATACCGGCGGCATCCAGATCTACAACGGCATCAACAACCCGGCGGTCAACGGCTACAACTCGCTCGGCGGCACCATCAACTTCGAGCCCCTGCAGCCGGCCCAGCACATGGGTGGGGCGGTGGAGCTGGGCTACGGGAGCTTTGATACCGCAAACTGGGGGGCGGTCTTCAACACCGGCTCACTCGGGGGCTTCCGGTCGGTGTTCAGCTTCCATCGCCAGACGAGCCGCGGGTGGGTCAAGAACTCCGCCGACCAGAACAACAACTTCTACTACGCCGGCGTCTTGCCCTATGACGGCGGCCGTTCGCGGATCTCCACCTATCTCATCGTGAACCACAATAGCGGCTACACGCCGCACAGCGTCCCCGAGCCGCTCGTAAACCAGTATGGCATTTCTTATAACTGGCCCTTGAATTACGATCAGACCAACAATAAGGACACCGAGATCACGGCGATCATCGATGACAAGAGCCTCATAAACCGCTGGCTCGCAACCGACTCCAAGATCTTCTATCAGAGCGACAACTACCAGCGCACCGCCTACAGCAACCCGGCGTTCCGCGAGAGCGCAAGTCAGCCCTACTACCTCCCGAACCAGGGCACGGGGTACAACTTCTGGAGCTCCTACCCCAACCCCCCGACCTATAACCCGGCGGCCACCTTCGGATCCGTGCACAACGGTACGGACTATCAACTCTACCAGGATACCTCGAGCGATCTCGGATACAGCCCGAAGGTCACGATCTTAGCCCCGCACAATACCGTGACCGCGGGCGGTAATGTCACCTACGGCCTCTTGCGCTCCGCGGAATACTGGTACGGGTCGGCGCCGGTGCCCCAGATCCCGGGCTATAACAACGCCTGGTATGAGCACGACGAGCGCCTATTGGCCTCGGCCTACGCGCAAGACGAAGTACGCCTCTTCGATCACACCGTGCATATCACCCCGGGCGTCAAGTTTCTCGATGCCTATACCATAAGCTCGGATGCCATCGGCATCTATTACCCGATCGGCGGGACGGTGGCCAACAACCAGCACTTCGTCTCGCCCACCCTGGGACTCAACTACGCGCCGCTGCCAGGATTCAGCGTCTATGCCTCGTGGGGACGGAACATCAAGTTCCCCAACATCGGCGCCTACTACAGCAACATCGCCGAGACCAACGCCGCCGGGCAGTACGTGGTCGTGCCGATCTCGATCAAGCCCGAATACGTCACTGACTATGAGCTTGGGACGCGCTACCGGCACGCGGGCTTTCTGGGGAGCATCGATGCCTATCGCGAGTATTTCACCAACACCTTTGTGAGCGTTACCAACCCCACGACCGCGCTCAGTACCACTACCAACGGCGGGCGCTCGCGCTACCAGGGCATCGAACTCACCCTGGAGCAGCACTTCGGGCACATCCTCGTCGGCCGCTGGCTTGGCTATGCCAACTACTCCTACAACCAGGCGGTATTCACCTCGTCTTTTGACTCCAGCGCCGTCGGGCAGGTCTCGGCCGGGCAGCCGCTCGCCAATGTCCCAAAGAACATGGTGAACGTGGGTCTTGGCTGGCGCCTGGGCGGCATCGACGCGCGCATCGGCGCCAAATATGTGGGCCCGCAGTATGTGAACCAGCAGTTCGCGGGGGTCCCGGGTGGTCTCAAGATCCCCGGCTATACGGTCACCAACATCGGTCTATTCGATACCATCCCGCTCCACGAGGTCGATGTCAAAAGCGTGAGGCTCGCCTTGAACATCGACAATGCCTTCAACCACCATTATGTCGTGGCGGCCACCAGCAACTCCGACTACTATGGGAACCCCTATCTGTCGGTGTTCGAGGGCATGCCGTTTTCGGTGTATGGGAGCGCCACGCTGACGTTCTAGGGCTTCATGGAGGTGGGGCGTCGCGGGCAGGCCCACGGCCTGACATGCAATCGACATGGAGAGGCGTTACGCTGCCCGGCACGGGCCGGCTCGCGGGCCACGTATACATAAGGGAGATACCATGCGAAAGCGGTTGACGGCAACCCTCGGGGTGACATGCGGCCTTTGTCTTGCGCTCGGCAGCGGGTTCATGACGGCCCTGGCGCGGCCGATCCCAAATGATCGCGACGTCGGGCAGCCGGTCACCATAGACCCGGCCAATTGGCCGACCTACACGCATATCCTGCCGACCGGACGCGTAACGAGCCCGGTCGGCCGCATAAACGGCACGCCGAACTTCGCGACCGCCGCCGCCCTCTCCGGTCACGATCTGCTGGTACTCGCCAATGGTGCGACGCGCGCCCAGACCATCACCGCCTATGACGCCCGTACACTTGCGCGCATCGGGCAGCTGGCGGCCTACAGGGGTGCGCACAAGGGGGCGGTCGCGAACGCGCCCTCGCTGCTGACGCTTGGACACCAGAATCTTTTTCAGGGACTCGCGACCGCGCCAGGCGGCCTCGTCTATGCCGCGGGCGGCGCCACCAATGATGTACTGGCATTGCGCGAGGACCGCGGACACCTTACGCTCGTGCGCCGCTATGCGCTGTCGTGGCAACCCTTTCCCAAGACCCAATACCCCTATCACTATCAAGGCCATCACGTCGGTCAACCGCGATTGTTTTACCCCGACGCCGCCCTCCCCGGTGCGCGCGGTCGCCACCTCTACGTCACGGGGCTCCTTGCCAACAGCCTCGCGCAGATCACCCTGAAGACCGGGCATGTGCGCTACCTCAACATCGGCGCCTACCCCTACGCCCTGGCGTTTGCCGACCACGGCCACAGGCTCGCGGTGAGCCTATGGGGCGCGAACGCCATCGCGATCGTCAACCCGCGATCCTTCACGCGCCTCGACCGGATTCAGGTCGGGCCGCGCGCCACGTCTACGGATACCGCCGCCGGCCTGCACCCCACCGCCATGGTTGCAGAGGGCCACGGTCCAGACGTCTTTGTCACGCTGGCCAACGTCGACCGCGTCGCGCAGATCGATACCGTCACTGGAAAGGTCGTACGCTGGATCGACGACAGTCCTTACCCACATGCCCCGCCGGGCAGTTACCCCGATGCCCTGGCCATCGCCGGTAAACAGCTGTTCGTGGCCAACGCCGGCAACAACGACGTCGCGGTCTTCGACCTGCACTCCGGTCGCCGCGTAGGCCTGATCCCCACCGGATGGTACCCCACGGCGCTCACCGCCACCGCGCACGCCCTCTATATAATCGCCGCCAAGGGGCTCGGCTCGGGACCGAACATCCGCCATCAGTGGGTGGGCGATATGATGGACGGTCTCGTACAAAAGGTGTCATTCTCGACCTTGGCGGCCAAGCTCCCACAGTGGACAGACCTCGCCCTGCGTCATGACGGGTTCACGCACCGCGAGCGCATGGCGCGCGTTCACGGCGACCAGGCCGCGATCGCCTTCCTCCACCGCCATATCCATTACGTGGTCTTCATCCTACGGGAGAACAAGACCTTCGACGAGGACCTGGGCAAATACCGGGCGGCCGGGCGCTACGCCGACCCGCATCTCGATCTTTATGGCCCGCGCGAACTGCCGAATCTCTACAGCCTTGCCCATCACTATACGTTGTTCGCGCGTTTCATGGCCGACGGCGAGGTGACCGCGCAGGGTCACCAGTGGACTACGGCGGCCTCCGACTCCGACTTCGTGCAGCGGACATGGCCAGAGTACTACTCGCACCGAGGCTTGGTGGCCAACCCGGGATGGACGCAATCCCTGGTCCCGGGCGGCGCCTCGGGGACCGGCGGCATCCCGCTCGGCGTCGATAACCCCTATGCCATCTATGAAAACCTCTCGGCCCTGGGCAAATGGTCCAACCCGTGGATCAGCTACCCCGGTCGTCTCTTCCTCTTCAACGACTTGCTGAACCACCATGTATCCTTTGAGGACTTCGGTGAGTTCGTGTCGCGCGCCCGTGCCGGCGCCATATCGCGCGCCATGAAGGCACACCTCGCGACAAGCTTCCCGGGCTGGGACCGTATGCTACTCGATACAAGGCGCGCGCAACTCGCCATCGACTGGCTCAAGGCCCATCCGGGGCGGGCGTTCCCGCACTTCATCTATATATGGCTGCCCGACGATCACACCGCCGGCCGGAAACCGTGCTACTACAGCCCCGACTACTATGTCGCCAACAATGACCTGGCGACCGCGCGCTTCATCCATTACCTGTCGACGACGCCCGAGTGGCGTCACATGGTGGTCTTTCTGACCGAGGACGATGCGCAGTCGGGAGCGGATCACATAAACGCCCATAGAACCTTTGCGCTGGCCATGGGACCATGGGTCAAGCGTGGCCTGCTCGATACCCACTCGTATTCGCAGGTAAACATCCTAAAGACCACAGAAGCGGTCTTTGACCTCCCGCCCCTGTCGCAATGGGACCAGAACGCGGCGGTCTTTTCGGGGATCTGGACGGACCATCCGGACTTCGCGCCGACCCACGTCTATCCCGCGCAAGTCCCGGTTACATTCAACGCGGGTGTCTGCAGCCACTACACGCTCTTGCGCCGCGAAGCCGGCGCCACGGGGCATATACTGTCTCCGCGCTGGTACAAGGCGCACATCGACCGGCATGGCGCCCATGCGCCGCGACCGCGCCAGACCTATGCCCCGACCACGCTCCTTAAGGTCCCGGGGCCCGTGCAAATGCGGCAGGAATGGGTCGCCTCGAGGGGCGAGGCCGCGTACACCGCCGTGCGCCGTTACCTGGCCCGCTATGCGCGCCAGCATGGGGCACCCATCGCTGCCTACGAGGCGGGGGGCACCCGCTAGCGGACGGGGTGGCGCGTCCCGGCGCGCGCATCGGCGCCATAGAAGTCCGCGCGGCCGCGCAGCGCGACACGATCACAAGGGTGGGGGTGGTCTGCCGGTGGCCTTCCCGCACGAACCATCATGGCGGCTCGCGCCGGCCGTGCGCGGCGGTCGTCCAGGGATCGGCTATGCTGGTCGGCCAATCGCCCGCGCGGCATGACGGCGCACGGCCTCCCTGGCGACGCGCGCAAGATCGTGTTTGGCCTTGGCATAGACATCGTGACTGACCGCCTCACCCTGCCAGCGGCAGGCGACAACCGCGCATACGGACGCGGCCTCGAGACCCAGTGCGCGGCATACGACGAAAAGCGCCGAGTTCTCCATCTCATAACTCAACACATTCAGGCGGCGCCACTCCTCGAGCGTACCCTGAAATCGCCGGGGAATATAACCCGCGAACGAGTCTCGGCGCTCCTGTCCCGGCCAGAAGCTGTCCGACGAGCACGTCATGCCGCTATGGTGCGAGATACCAAGCGCACAAGCCGCCTCGCGCAGGGCGCAAATCATATCGACGGACGCCACGGCCGGATATTCAATGGGCGCGTAATGGGACGATGTCCCCTCGAGCCGCACCGAGGCCTCACTGATGACAAGATCGCCGAGCGCGATGTGCCGCTGGATGGCGCCGGTCGTGCCCACGCGCAGAAAATAACGGACGCCCAGGCGGGCGAGTTCCTCTATGGCGATGGAAGCCGAGGGCGCGCCGATACCCGTCGACAGGATCAGAACCGGGGTGGGCACATCTTCCGCATAGGCAAGCGCCGAACGGTACTCGCGGCTCTGAGCGAGGGGCCGCGCATGGGCAAAGGCCGCCGACAGCACCGGGACACGATCCGGATCACCAGGCATCAGGACATACCGGGCGCCTTCGATCAGCGAAGCGGACAGGCCGACGTGGTACTGAAGATCCGAATCAGCCATGGGGTGCCGCCGCCAGGAGTTCGTCTAGCAGACTGCTCGCGCCGATGCGCAGTGTCGCCGGTTGGAAAAAACCGCCTCCAAGGGTCTGTACGATGATCTCGTAATAGCACTGCAGTTGATCACGCGTGCGCACGCCGCCTGCGATCTTGAGCCCCATGGGCCGCCCTGCATCCCGCAACGACGCCAACACGCGCACGAGATCCCCCACGGCCTCGGGGGTCGCGCCACGACCGGCCTTGCCGGTGGAGGTCTTGAGGAACGCCACGCCCGGACGCGCGCACGCCCACGCCAACGCCTGGCATTCGGCAGACGAGGGTATGAGTCCCGTTTCGAGGATGGCCTTGATCTGCGCCCGGCCGGCGCAGATCTCCGCCACACGGTCGAGCAAGGCCGGGACCGAGTGCGTATCGCCTTGCAGCCAGCGGCGATAGGGAACGACCACGTCGATCTCGGTGGCACCGTCGCGCAATGCCCGGCCGACCTCCGCCAACACCTGTTCGAGCCGCTGGTCGCCACCTGGAAAGTTGGCCACGGTGGCGATCGCGATACCGCTATCGGTCAACAAGTCGCGCGCAAGGCCCACGTAACCGGGATAGACGCATACGGCCGCCACGTTGCCGTACCGGGTCCGTGCCCGGCGACACAGATCCGTGACCGCGTCCTCGTCGCCCACGGCGGCTTCGAGGCGTGTCAGATCCAAGAGTTCGATCCAGGCCGGAGCGGGAGTCAACGAAGCCATGGCGGGCGGCGGCTCAGGAGGACCCAGGCGCGAGGTCGTCGGCGCCAAACGCAAGCGGCAGGAGTCGCGCGAACGGCATGCCGACCGGTTCGGCGCCACAGCCGGCCGCGTAGACCATGGCCTCGGCCCCCATGAATTCCTGCAAGCGCTGGCGACACCCCCCGCATGGCCACGACGGCGCGGGCCGGGCCGTCAATACCAGAGCCGCGCGCAGGCGTTGCGCGCCACGCGTGGAGACCATGACGCCAAGCGCCGCGGCCTCCGCGCACAGACCCAGGGGATAGGCCGCATTTTCGACATTGCATCCCGCAAAGACCTCGCCCGAGACGGTAAGGATCGCGGCGCCGACCGGGAATCCCGAATACGGCGCATGCGCATGCGCGATGACCTCGCGCGCGGCGTGTAAGAGCCTTGCAACATCCCCCGATACTATGAGATCACTCATCACCCACCACGCCCGGCGTACCTCTCGCAGTCGACTCCCCCATAAGATACCGGCGGATCGCCCCATACAACAGCGCCGCCGACACCGCCACCACCATCTGCCAAGGCACAAACCGCGCAACGGATCCCGTGAAAGGGGGCGACCATTCGCCCAACCCCAGGCCCAGGAGCAATACCACGAGCGCCATCCCTGTGCGAGCCCCAGACTCGGCCCCGGGGCGCCCCCCATCCTGGTCGCCCGAGGCCTGCGGCGCGGATGACAAGACATAGTCGAGTACCAGGATGAAGGTAAAGGGAAACAAGAAGGCCCCGAGGATCGACAGGAACGATTGCACGGCATGAAGGATACCCGCGTAGGCGAGGTAGGTCGAAAACGCCCCCAGCGCAATGACCGTGAACGGCTGCTGAACGGCCGATCGCCTGACGCGGGCGGCGTCCACCAGCATCATGACCTTAGTCACCGCCGGATAGAGATTCATGGCATTGGTATGGGCTATGGCCAGAATCACGCCGACCGCCGAGACCTCACCCCACAGCGGCAAGGACTTGGCCAACAGGGCCACATTCCACAGACCGGCGAGATGCAAACTCAAGAGCCCGAGAATGCCCATGACCAGGACCGCCGACATCACGCCAAGGGGCGCCGACAACCGAAACCGCCAGCGCGTCAGAACCGGCTCTGTGGCATCGCGCGGGACGCAAAAACGCGTAACCGTAGGAAAGTCATAGGCCCATGCCAGGAGACTGAAACTCAACACGAGATCGATGTCACGCCCCCAGTCCACCGGCGCGCGCTGTATGGGCCATGAGAACGGGTAGCGGGAGAAAAGATAATAGGCGAGAACACCGTAGCACAGAACGAAGATCGGACCGGTGTACCTGTAGAACTTCTCGAGTAGCGGCATCCCAAATAACACGAGTACCGTCTGCGCTACCCCCAACACGATGAGCGCACCACCGGCCCACTTAGGTACCAAGGCGCCCACGATCTCGGCGCCGACCGCGGTATTGAGCCCAAACCACGCGGCTCCCACCAGGGCATACAAGGCCGTCAAGGCCGCCGCACCCGCCGAACCGAATGTCCGTTTCGCGGTCACCATGGAAATGACCGGGCGGTCGCGACCCATCTCGCTCATCATCATCCCGGGCCACAGCCCGCAGAGCGTGGCCACGCCCACCAGGATCGCGAATCGGCCCACGCTCATCCCCTTCAAGAGCAGGCCTATGATCGGAGTCGTGGCCGATGCCGAGGCCAGCGCCCAAACGACGAACACGGTGCCGGCCGTCATCACGCGACGCGCGCGGGGCACCGGGTCTGCACCCAGCGTCTCGACTGCGACCATGGAGTCCGGATCGTGCGTCATAGTAAACCTCTCTCCTATCCGTAGCGCAGGCACCGTGACCTGGGACTGCCGGGTGCAAGGACCATGCCCGGATGCGGCATGCCGCGCATACCGCGGCCCGGCGCGCAGCGCCTGGTGCGCGGCCGCGCGCCTCGCCGAGACCGGGTGGCGGCCCGGCGCGATCCCGCCTCCTACTGGTGCAGGCCATCAAAAAACTGGTGCAACGAGTGCCTGACGCGCGCCGTATTTCGCGCCCACTCGCCCATTCGCGCGCGGCATAAAACTTGCTTTGGGATCATCCTGACCATCCGGTCAAGTGACGGAAATCCACCGAGGGTAGACACCGTGACTCGCCATATCGTCCTCACTTCCCACCCACGGGCCGGCGCAGACGCCGCGCCCTTGGCGGTGCATTGGGGCGCACCCGACGCGCACCGGCGCGGACCGATACTCGCAGGCCCCGTGAATCGCGGCACACGCAATGTCATAGGGGCGCACTCGGGTTCCTATGCGATCTATCGCGCCCTGGCGGTGGCCTCGGGGGCGTTGGCCGCGGATCACAAACCAGACCTCACCGATACCGATCCGGCGACGGCCATCAGGGCCCATGCTCACTGGGGTGATCCCCACAAGATCGTATCCCTCGACCCCTGGGGTCACCTGGTCGCCGAGGTCTTTGCCCGTCAAATCACGGAAGGTCTCGACGTCCGCCCGACGATCGCCATCACGCGCGCCCATATCAACATGGGGGAATTGCGCGAGGCCATGACGGCCGGACGCCTGAAAGCCGACGGACGCATATTGTTGAGCAATGGCGATGTGCGCGTAACCAAGATTGCCATCGACCCGGTGTGGTATCTGCCCGGGGTCGCGGCACGGTTCGGTGTGAACGAAAGGGCACTTCGCCGCCACATGTTCGAACAGACCGGCGGTATGTTCCCGGAGCTCGTCACGCGCCCCGACCTGAAGGTGTTCCTACCCCCCATCGGCGGCACGACCGTGTACATGTTTGGGGACCCCCAAAGACTGGGGCGCCCCGATACCGCAATTGCCTGCCGCGTGCATGATGAATGCAACGGCTCGGATGTCTTCGGTTCCGATATCTGCACCTGTCGCCCCTATCTCGCCCACGGAATAGAGGTATGCATCGACATGGCCCAACAAGGCGGGGTCGGACTCATAGTCTACAATCGCAAGGAGGGGCGGGCCCTGGGCGAGGTCACGAAGTTTCTCGTCTACAACGCCCGGAAACGCCAGCCGGGGGGTGATCGTGCGCAGACCTACTTCGAAAGAACGGAATGCGTGGCCGGCGTGCAGGACATGCGCCTTCAGGAGCTCATGCCCGACGTCCTGCACTGGCTCGGCGTGACGCGCATCGATCGCTGGGCATCCATGAGTCACATGAAATACCAGGCGCTCGTCAGTCAAGGCATCGCCGTGGGGGAGCGCGTTGCGATTCCCGATGACCTCATCCCCGCGGATGCGCGCGTGGAGATGGACGCCAAGAAGGCCGCCGGGTATTTTTCCGCAGACCACCCGGATGCCGACCAGCTGGCGGTGGCGCACGGCCGCCCGTTTGAGGCATGAGCTCGCGTCTTGCGGGTCGCGAAGCACCGCTTCGTCCGGCGCCGGACGAAGCGGTGAGGCGATTGCTGTCCGCGGAGGCCGTACGCACCCGCTGCCACGACATCATGGCCGCTGCCGAGCGCGATGAACTGACACATTTCCAGTGGCATCCCGGGAAGGTGGCCGACATCGCGGCCTATGTGGCCGCGACCACCCGGCAGCGCTTCCCGAACCTTACGATACCGCCGCACAGCCGCTGGCGACATTTCGAGGTCTTGGGGTATCACCTGGCACCGGCCCACCCCTCGGATACCGCCGAATCCCGCGCCGAAATCGCGCGACGCGCCATCGATCTGGTCATTCCGAGCGTATTACTCGATGCCGGGGCCGGGCCGCACTGGCAGTACCGGGATCCACGTCATGGAACGCTTTCGCGCTCCGAGGGACTTGCGGCCGCGAGTCTTGCGCTGTTTACCGGTGGCGAACTCTCGGCCGACCCCGACGACCCCTTGCGCACCGATGCCGAGCGCCTTTCAGGCTGCGAGGAACATACCCTGGCGCGGGTCTTTCAGGCGGGCGCCGACAATCCCCTCGTAGGGCTCCGGGAACGCGCAGCGCTCTTACGTCGCCTCGGCAGTCTGTTGCAGGATCATCCGGCCATCTTCGGCACCCCGGCGCGGCTCGGCCACCTCTTCGACTACATCGCCGCGCACGCGTCGGACGGGTGCGTGCGCGTCCCCGATATCCTTTCGCTCCTGCTCACCATCCTGGGACCCCTTTGGCCCAACCCACTGGCGCAAAGCGGGATCGCCCTCGGGGATTGCGGACGGCATCCGGCAAGCCGCGACGGCTATGTGCCCTTCCATAAGCTGACGCAGTGGCTGGTCTACTCCCTGATCGAGCCACTTGCAGTCGGCGGGCTGCGCGTCACAGACGAGGACCATCTGACCGGGCTTGCCGAATACCGCAACGGCGGGTTGCTACTGGACATGGGCGCGCTTACGGTTCGCGATCGACGGCTCCTCGAGTACCCGCAACCGGCGGGCTCGGAGCCGGTCATTGAATGGCGCGCGCTGACGGTGGCCGCGCTCGATACCCTGCGCGTAGCGGTAGGGCAGCGGCTCGCCGCAGGCCAGCGGCCACCGCTTACCATGGCACAGCTCATGGAGGGCGGCACATGGGCCGCGGGCCGCGCGGTTGCCGCTCGCGCGCGCGGCGACGGGAGGCCGCCTCTCAACATTCTCAGTGATGGCACAGTCTTTTAATCCGTGCGGAGGATTGCCGATGCGTCAGGACACCCATGTCATCGACCACCCGTTGGTGCAGCACAAGCTGAGTGTGGCGCGTAATCGCGATACGACCACCGACAACTTTCGCAGACTCGTTCGCGAGATCGCCGCGATGTTGGCCTATGAAGCGACCCGCGATCTCCCCGTGGAACATGCCGACATCCATACCCCGATCACCACGTGCCGCGTTCCTGTGATCAGCGGCAAAAAACTCTGCCTCGTTTCCATCCTCCGGGCCGGTAACGGCATGCTTGATGGCATGATCGATCTGCTTCCCAACGCGCGCGTGGGCCACATAGGGCTCTACCGGGATCCCGAGACCCTGGAGGCCGTCGAATATTACTTCAAGGTCCCCGACGATATTGCAGAGCGCATGGTCATAGTCGTCGATCCCATGCTCGCGACCGGAAACACCGCGCTTGCCGCCTTATCGCGGCTGAAGGAGGCCGGCGCGACGAGTCTGAAATACGTCTGCCTGCTGGCAAGCCCGGAGGGCCTCGCGGCCTTGCATGGCGCCTATCCGGACGTTGTCGTCGTGACCGCCGCAATCGACCGATGCCTGGATGAACACGGCTATATCGTCCCCGGGCTTGGCGATGCCGGTGACCGGATCTTTGGCACCCTGTGAGCCCCTTGGCGACCTGCGCGAATCCGGGGCGACAAACCATCGAGCACCGGATACTCGAAGCGGCCGAGGAAGACTTCGCGCAAGCCGGGTTCGCCGGGGCGCGCACGGCGGCGATCGCGGCGCGCGCCGGCATCCCAAAGGCCAATCTCCACTACTACTTCAAGACCAAGGAGGCACTCTATCGCGCGGTACTCGACCGGATCTTGTCGCTTTGGCTCTCCGAGACCGACATCATTCGCGCCGAGGTGGCCCCGGCCTTCGCGCTCGAACACTACATACGCGCCAAGATGGTCCTTGCCATGACCCACCCCCAGGCCTCCCGCGTATTCGCCCACGAGATCCTGCATGGTGCGCCACACATCAAAGATTACCTGCGCACCGAACTGCGCCGTTTGGTGGCCGCCAAATCGCGGGTTATCGAAGGCTGGGTAGCGGCCGGCCTCATGGCCCCGATCGACCCCCCACACCTGTTTTTCACCATATGGGCCGCCACCCAGACCTATGCGGACTTCGACAGCCAGGTGTGCGCGGTACTTGGGGTGCGGCACCTGGATGCCGCTCACCAGACACGCGCCGCCGATCATGTCGTGACCCTGATCCTGCGCGGATGCGGCCTCGCGAATGCGCCCAAGACTCGGCCGTTCGCGGCACGCCGCCCGCGGAAGGCGACCATCGCCCGGGGTGCGCGTCGTCCCGTGCGGTAAAAGGCGCCGATCGAGACGATAACGAATCCCGCACCGCCCCGCGCCAAGGCCTTTCACCCATTCACGGGACCCGGCAGACTTCGGCCGCCGGTCTTTATCCCCGATCCGGCCGTTGAAGTGACCGCTATCCGAACGGCCGCTCATGAGGCTTTGCGCCCAGTGCATCCGCTGCGGGGTGAACGGCGGAGCCATTGAAATCCCCGAGAAACCCCGCAGATAAGGCCCATTTCCCGCGGCGACTGCCAGATCCAGGTTTATCCCTCGGCGCCGTAAAACCCCGCCGTCATTGTGGGCCGGATGGCCTATGCCCATAGAGGCGGCGTCAATCCATCCTCTATCGGGATGGTGGCTGCCTAGGAAGTGGGAAGCCCAGGCCATTAGGCCGGGGAGCAGTCACACGTTATACTTGCCGCGCTTAAAAAGGCCGAGCGGCATCCCCTGCGCGGCCACGCTTTTGAAGGAAATTATTGCCCATGTCAGATCAGCTATCGGCACTCGACGATAAAATGTCGCCACTGGAGCGGCGTACCGCCTACTCTCTCGCCGCCATCTATATTGTCCGCATGCTGGGCCTGTTCATGATCCTGCCGGTCTTCACCATGTACGGCGCGGAACTGAAGGGCCACACCCCGCTTTTGATCGGGCTTGCCCTGGGTATCTACGGGCTCTCTCAGGCGACCTTCCAGATCCCGCTTGGGACACTCTCCGATCGTATCGGCCGCAAGCCCGTGATCCTGTTCGCGCTCACACTTTTCGTAATCGGGAGCGTCGTGGCCGCACTCTCCCACACCATCGTCGGCGTCATCGTGGGCCGCGCCCTGCAAGGCGCGGGCGCCATGTCGTCCACGGTATTGGCGCTCGCCGCGGACCTGACACGTGAACAGCATCGCACAAAGATCATGGCGACCATCGGTGTCAGCATTGGTATAGCCTTTACAACGGGTATGGTCCTTGGCCCGGTCCTGAATGCCTGGATCGGCGTCTCGGGGATATTCTGGTCGACCGCGGTGCTGGGTCTGCTGGCGATGGGCGTCGCCATTGGCGTCGTCCCGAACCCAAGAACGCATCGCCACCACCGCGACACCGGCATTGTCGCGGCATCCTTCGCCAAGGTCCTCAAGAATCGCGAGCTATTGCGGCTCGACCTTGGCATCTTCATCATGCAGTTCGTGCTCACGTCGAACTTCGTGGTCCTGCCGGTGCTGCTCGCGCACATGACCCACGTCCCGGTGAACCGCAGTTGGGAGCTGTACCTCCCGATCATGGTGTTCGCGTTTCTGCTCATGATCCCCTTCATCATCATTGCCGAGCAACGGCGCAAGATGCGGCAGATCCTGCTCGGGGCGATCACTGTATTGGGTCTTGCGAATCTGACGTACGTCTATGCTGACCGCTCGTTGCCGGCCATGGCTGCGGGCCTGCTCGTCTTCTTTACGGCCTTTAGCGTCCTCGAGGCGACCCTCCCCTCGCTGGTCGCCAAAGTGGCGCCCGCCGATCAAAAGGGTACGGCCATGGGCGCCTATTCGACCTCCCAGTTCCTCGGCGTATTTACAGGGGGCACCGTGGGCGGCATGGTCTACGGGGCCTGGGGCATCCATGGCGCCATCGTGACCAGCGCCAGCGCCGTGCTTCTTTGGCTGCTGGTCGCGCTCAGGATGGCCGAACCCCGGTACCTGTCGAGCTACGTCCTGCCGATCAAGGCCTCGGACACGCAAGAAGCCAATGCCCTGCAGGCGGCGCTCACCGCCATCCGTGGCGTAGCCGATGCCGCAGTGGCCGTAGACGAGGGTGTCGCCTATCTCAAAATCGATCGCGCCGTGATCGACGAGACCGAGTTGCGTGCCTTTGCGCGCCCCACCAACGAGCCGTTGACGGAGTAACGGAGTCAATCCGTGCGCCGCTACCGGGCGGCGCACCGGTTGCGCGCCGGCGGATCGTGGCGTTCCGTGACGCACCGCATCGAGCCTGGCCGCGCGCGGCACCCTGACCCCGGCCGCGCCGACCCACACCATGCCCACGGCACGCCGCAAACCGCAGGCCCCGATCCTCGATTCCGGCATCAGGCCCCGCCTTGACAAGCCCATGGGCTCTGCCAGACTGATGTAATATCAGGGCCTTGTGCGCCATTTGTAGACGGAATTTGTGGAACGATGGTAAAGGCCATCCCGATAGGGCCAACCCGGGGTAGGGCTCGAGGCTCATGAAAAACAGCGGCCTTGCCATAAGGCGGCCCGCGGCGCAAAGCCCGTCTTTGCGCCGGCCCTGGCCTCTTTGGTACGGTGTTGCCGTCATATGTCGTTAGCCCCGGGCAGTGCGCCGATTTTCATGAAAAGGGACAAGGGGCTAGGGCGCCTGCTTGCGCGTCTGGCGCGGCATATGAGGGGCTGTGGCGCGTCACCCATTGATGACTGTCCGGTAGCCATGGCGCTTGCAAACGTCGACATCGCCCTCCTCGGGCTCACCGCGACGCTGCGGGTGGCCACCGCCAACACCGGCGCAGAACGACTTCTGGGCCAAGACATCCATGAACTCCGTGGGACCGCGATCACTGCCATCCTTCCGGGCTTTGACCGCGAGATATTACAGTCGCCGGCCCCTTATCCAGCACTGAAGATCTCCACCCGCCTGCGCCCGGCATTAGCGGTCGAGGTGCGCACAAGCCCTTGGAACGGGCCCGGGGATCTCCGTTATATCCTTACGCTGCGTGACGCAAGCTTGGAACAGGAGATAGCGGCAAACGCCGCCCGTCTGGCCTGTCTCTATCAGGCCTTGAGCGCCCTGAACGCCGCCATTCGCCACACTCAGGACGAAGCCACGTTGCTGGCCCTGACCTGTCAGTTGGCGGTGGACTTAGGGGGCGTGGCCATGGCGTGGATAGGGACCGTCAGCGATGCGAGCGGCGCAATCCGACCGGTCGCCCGCCACGGATCGCAGGTCAGCTACCTCGATCACATTCGCGTCTCGTCGCGCCCTGACGTAGCCGAAGGGCGCGGTCCGGTGGGCATCGCCTATCGCGAAGGTCGCGTCGTCACAGTCGGCGACTATCGCCAGGACGGGTTGGCGGGTTTCTGGCAGGAGCGCGCCCTTGCCCACGGCTTCCGATCCGTCGGCGCATTTCCGATCACCCGTCATGGGGCTCCGTTCGCGGTTCTGACCGTCTACCATGCCCAGGAAAATGCCTTCGACAAGGATATGGTAGACGTCCTGCACGACATGGCATCCGCGGTATCGTTTGCGCTCGAGACCCGGGATCGCGAACAACAGCGCCGGGCCGCGCAAGAAGCGCTTATCGAGAAAGAGCGACATTTCCGCGCCTACTTCGAGCAAGCAGTCATCGGCATGGCGGCGACCAGCCCCGAGAAGGGTTGGGTCGAGGTCAACGACGCCATGTGCGCCATGCTCGGCTATGCGCGCCACGAACTGCTCACGAAAACCTGGCTCGACCTCACCCACCCGGAGGATCGCAGCGCCAATCTCAAGTTGCTCACTGAGATACGCTCCGGTGGTCTGGACTCCACAACCTTCGACAAACGCTACATCCATAAGGCCGGTCACGTCGTTCATGTCCACGTCGCCTTGCAGGCGGTGCGGCACGCCGACCACACCCTCCATTACGTCGTCCTGCTCGTGGAGGACGTGAGCGCACGGAAGCATCACGAGGACATGCTCGGGCGGCTCGCGAAGATCCTCGATGAATCCTCCGACGAGATCTACATGCTCGATGCCCGCACACATCGCTTCCTGTTTGCCAATACCGGGGCGCAACGCAATCTCGGATATTCAATAGAGGAACTGCGCGCACTCAGTCCCATCGATATCGAACCCAGCCTTTCGCAAGACGACTTCACGAAACTCACTGCCTCGTTGCAGGGTGCCGGCAACGATGGCGTAAGACGCGAGGGCGAACACCGGCGCAAGGATGGGACGGTGTATCCGATAGAGGCGCGCCTGCACCTGTCCCTAAACGACGACTCGCCGGTTATCGTCGCCATCGTCCAGGATACCAGCGAGCGGCGCCGGCTGGAGGCGCGACTGCGCCATCAGGCCACCCATGATACGCTCACAGGACTTGCCAACCGCGTCTTTTTCCACGAGGTCCTGGAAAAGGCCATCGCCCGCGCGCGGCGCCATCACACGCTCATGGCGGTTCTATTCGTCGATCTCGATGCATTCAAGGATACCAACGACTCCCTTGGTCACGAATACGGTGACCATCTCTTGCGGGAGATCGCAAGGCGCCTGACCTCGGGATTGCGCCGTGAAGACTGGGTGGCGCGTCCAGACGATCTCGTGGCCCGCCAGGGGGGCGATGAATTTACGATCCTCCTCCAGGATCTGGCCTCGGTCGACGACATCACACGCGTCACCGATAGGCTGCTTGGCGAAATCGCGCGGCCCCTGTCGCTCAAAGAGACCTCCGTGCATGTGACTGCGAGCATCGGCATCACCGTCTTTCCATTCGATGATACAGACAGCGAAGGGCTGTTGCGAAACGCCGATGTCGCCATGTACAAGGCGAAGGAGGCCGGCGGGAACATGTATGCCTTCTATGCGGCCGCCATGAGCGCCGAGATCAAGGAACGACGCACGATCGAGGAAGGTCTGCGTCGTGCCCTGGAAGGCGACCAACTGCTCCTCTATTACCAGCCGCAAATCGATCTTCGTACCGGCGCAGTGGCGGGCGTGGAGGCCCTGATTCGTTGGCAACACCCCGAGCGTGGGCTGATTGCGCCCGGGGCGTTCATAACCATCGCCGAGGAAAGCGGGCTTATCGTCGCCTTGGGCGAATGGGTTTTGAAGAATGCCTGCCTGCAGAGTCAGTGCTGGAAGGCCCGCGGACTCGCGGGCCTGCGGATAGCGGTCAACCTGTCTGCCCGCCAATTCAAGGAGCGCGATCTGCTGGCCACGGTGACCCGGATTCTCACGGAGACGGGACTCGATCCGGCCACGGATCTACTCGAGCTCGAGGTGACCGAAACCACGCTCATGGATGACATGGGCAAGGCCGCGGCGACCCTGGGGGCGCTTCGCGACATGGGCCTTAAAATCGCCCTGGATGATTTTGGTACCGGGTACTCGAGTCTCAACTATCTCAAACGCTTTCGCATCAACACCCTAAAGATCGACCAAACCTTCGTCCGCGACATCGCCCGCAATACCGAAGGCGCGGCTATTGCGTCGGTTATCATAACGCTCGGCCACAGTCTCGGCCTCACAGTGGTTGCCGAAGGCGTCGAGACCCGCGAACAACTGGAGATCCTGCGGGCTGCCGGGTGCGACGAGATCCAGGGCTACTACTATAGTGAACCGCTTCCGGCCGCCGCATTCGAGGAGTGGCTCGCGGCCTATAAGCGTAAGGCCCGGGGGTAACGCGCAAGTCCGAGCCCGACCCATCAAGAAACGGAAGCAGCCACGACGCCCGACGCAGACCAGACCGCATCAGCGCCTCCCCATACGCACCGTCGCAAAAGGCCGCGCTTGGTCCCTGGCTGTGCGCCATCGGGATTCATCGCAAGCCTCGGCGCCACGGATCACAGCCCCGACCGAGGCCGGTGTGGAGCCCGGGGCCCACCGCGCCATCCCGCCGCCCCGCCTTCAGCGCCAGCCCGCGCCCTCCAAAACGGCGAACGGCTGGGGGTTGCGCAACAGCCGGCTGCACTCCTCGGCAGGCACGGGGCGCGAAAAGTAATAGCCCTGCAGGGCATCACAATCCAGGGCGACGAGACGGCGTACCTGAGATGCGGTCTCGGCGCCCTCGGCTACGACATGCAAGGCGAATGTATGCGCGATCTGGATGATGGTGGCGGTAACCGCCTCGTCACGGACATCGGCCCCCAGGCGTTGCACGAACGACCGGTCGATCTTTACGACATCGAGCGGGAAGTCCCGCAGGTAGCCGAGCGCGCAGTAACCCGTCCCGAAGTCATCAACGCTCGCGCGCACGCCTCGCCGCCGCAACTCCCGCAGGAGATCCGTGGTGTGATCGAGGTCGCGCATAATGACGCCCTCTGTGATCTCGATCTCCAAAAATCGCGCCTCTAGCCCGGCCGCCATAAGGGCGTGGTCTACAATGCCGAGCAGATCGCCGTGATTGAACAGTCGCGCCGAGATATTGACCGCCATGGTGATACCAGGCATGCCCGCGCGCTGCCAACTCCCGGCCTGAGCACAAGCGGTGGCCAGCACCCATTCCGTGATGGGTACGATAAGCCCGGTCTCCTCGGCGATGGGAATGAAGCGGCCGGGCGGTACGAGCCCAAAATGCGGATCCTGCCAACGAATGAGGGCCTCGACGCCGAGAATGCGCCCGGTCTTCAGACACACCTGAGGCTGGTAGTGCAGTACGAACTCCTGCTGCGCAAGCGCGCGATGCAAGGCATGCTCGGTGGCCAGGCGCTGCGCGGCATCCGACGACATATGCGAGCGGTAACGGGCCGCCATGTCCCCGCCCTCTTCGCGGGCCCGGGCCGCCGCATTGTCGGCGTGTTGCAAGAGCGTGTCGGGGTCCGTGGCATCCTCCGGGTACAGCCCGATACCCATGCTCGCCGTCAGGAAAAACTCCTTTCCGTGGGCGACCACCGGCTCACCGATGGCGGCCCGCAGGGCCGATATGAGATCATCAGCCCCGGTTGTGGCCTCCACCTCCTGCGCGACCACGAACTCGCTGCCGCCGGTATGCGCCAGCAAGCCGCCATCGGCCAACGCACCGGCTAGCCGGTGGGCGATGATCTGCACGATGTCATCGCCGGCCCCATGGCCCAGCGTCTCGTTGATACGACTGAACCGATCGATCATAATCGTCACCACGGCCAGACGCGCGCCCTCCCCGCACGCAGCCGCGAATCGCTCCTTCAATTGCTTTTCCATGAACCGACGATTGGGCAGATCTGTCAGGGGATCGTGATAGGCAAGATGTATGAGGCGCTGTTCGTGCTGCACACGTTGCGTGATGTCGCGATAACACCACACCCGGCCTATGATTTCATCGCCACGCCTCTGCGGCTGGGAATAGCACTCCACGGCCCGGCCATCGCGCAACATCGCCGCCTGGGAGCGGGTTTCCGCGGGATGTTCATAGAGGAACTGGACGAACCCGAGAAATTCCTCGGGGTCGCGAACAAGTTCTGCCATGATGGCTCTACGCTCCACCCACGAACACGTCGGAAATACACTCGACCCCCACATGTCACAATACTGCTGATTGAAGTCGACGATGTTCCTCTGGAGATCCGTGACCGCTATGCCATCGGCGGTGGCCTCCAGGGTGGTGCGCAGCACTGACAGGGAACGCTCCAGATCCTCACGCATGCGCACAAGCTCGCTCACGTCGCGACCCGTGGATATGAAGCCAGCGATGGTGCCTGTGTCGTCCTTGAATGGCGTCAGCGTCTTGGCCTCGAAATAGCATTCACCGCTCTTGCGTCGGTTGGTAAATACCGCCCGGAACTCATGATCCGACAGCAACGTCGACCAAAGCTTTTGGTAAAACGCCTGATCATGAGCCCCTGAGCGGAATATCGCGGGCGTGGCCCCCAAAAGCTCCGAGGCGCTATACCCGGTCTGCTCGCTTACCGCAGGATTCACATACTCTATGCGTCCGTTGCGGTCCGTCACCAGAACCGCATCCGCGGTCTGTTCGACGACACGCGAGAGCTTGCGCTGCTCGTTCTCGATGGCGCGCCGCTGACGCCGGCCCTCCGCCTCGCGAAGCTCACGCTCTATGGCCGGTACGAGCCGTGACAGATCGTCCTTTAGGATGAAATCGTGGGCCCCGGCGCGCATGATCGCCGCCGCCCGGTTCTCCCCTATCGTGCCCGTGACGAGTATCACCGGAATATCAAGTCGGCGCTCGGCAAGGATCGCCAGGGCATCGTGCGGACTCAAGCCGGGCATGGAATAATCGGACAATATGATGTCGTAGGACATGGTATCGAGGGCCTGGATCAGAGCGGTACGGGTCTCGACGCGATCCATGACGAAGGTAGTTCCCGCCTTCGCTAACGTACGCCGCACCAACGCCTCGTCATCCTCGGCGTCCTCCAGCAGCAGAATGTGCACCGGTGTGCCCATGGCGAGTGTTATATGACCGGCGGCGGGGGGTGTTCAGGATCAGCCAATAGAGACCCAGCTGGCGCACCGCTTCCATGAACTCCGCGAAATCGACCGGCTTGCGAATATAGCTGTTGGCCCCCAGACCATAACCTTCCACCAGATCCTGCTGCTCGCCCGACGATGTCAGGATCACGACGGACAAGAGCCTGGTCCGCGGATCGGCACGCAACCGTCGCAATACCGTCAACCCGTCGATCTTCGGGAGCTTCAGATCGAGCAGGATCAATATCGGAAGCCCGCTGGCGCCTGCCGCGTGGATATCCTCGTCAAACAGATACTCGAGGGCCTCAGCGCCATCGTGGGCGACAACCACCGGATTCGTGATGTTGTTCTTGGCAAACGCGCGACGCGTCAGGGCCTCGTCATCCGGGTTATCCTCTATGAGAAGAATGCAGCGTTCAGGGGTGACTGACATCAAGACCCTCCTCATCCGGTATGCTAAAGGAGAAACATGCGCCCTCGCCGACCACGCCCTCGGCATATACTTCTCCACCATGGCGGTGCACGATCCGCTGGACGATGGCAAGGCCGATGCCCGTGCCATCGAAGTCGCGACTGGTATGCAAGCGTTGAAAAACGCCAAACAATCGATCCGCATAGGCCATATCGAAGCCCGCCCCGTTGTCCCGCACGAACAGTCTCCGGCCTCCGCCGGCCGACATCCCGCCCACCTCGATGTAGGCGCTGGCCTTCTTCGAGGTGAATTTCCAGGCATTGGCCAGCAGATTGGCCATGACCTGCCGCATCAACACGGGATCGGCGGCCACCCGCAGGCCCTCCTCGATGCGCCACTCCACATGGCGTCCGGGCTCCCCGGTTCGCAGACCCTCGGCGATGTCGCGGGCCATGGCCGTGATATCGATGGGCTTGCGGATAAGTTGCGCGCGCGCCACCCGCGAGAGCTGTAAGAGGTCGTCGATAAGCTCCGCCATCTTCTGGCTCGCGGCACGCACGCGCGTCAAATAGTCACGACCCACAGCATCCACCTTGTCAGCGTAATCCTCAAGCAGGGCCTGACTGAATCCATCTATGCTGCGCAACGGGGCGCGCAGGTCATGGGACACCGAGTAACTGAAGGCCTCCAGCTCCTTGTTGGCCACGTTGAGATCCATGACCCTCCTCTGGAGGTCCTGGTTCAGGGTGGCGAGCGCACGCGAGGCCTCGCGGCGCTCGGTGACGTCCTCCATGACCCCATCGAAGTAGACCTGTCCGGCCTCGTCTTTACGCACGGCGCTGATCACCGCCCAGAATACGCCGCCGTCCAGGCTGCGCACCGGGATCTCGCGATCCGCAGAGCGCGTTTGCGGATCCCATTCATGGGAAAAGATCCGCCGATCCTCGTTATCGACAAACAGGGTGTCTATGGGGCATGCCAACAGGGCGGCACGCGTTGGGGCGCGAAAGAGGGCCAGGATCGCGGGGTTGACCTCAAGGAAGCATGGTGGCGCGCCCGCCATGATCCGAAAGACGCCGACATTCAGGTTGGTCACAAGGTCTTGATAGCGGCCGCGCACGGCATCGAGGGCCTCCTGTGCGGCCTTGCGTACCGTAAGGTCCCGCACGATACCCACGAACCGCCGCCGCCTTCCATCGATGGCACCGACGGAAATCTCCACCGGGATCGACGTACCGGCCTGATTCACCGCGGTGACCTCGCGCAACCGCCCGATCACATGGCGTTCGCCGCTCGTAAGATATCTCTCCAGATACTCGCCGTGACGACTGCGGTCGGGTTCCGCCATGAGGATGCCGACGGAACGGCCGCGGGCGCTCTCCGCAGGCCAGCCGAACAGCACCTCGGCCGCCGGGTTGAAGGCCTCTATGATCCCGCGCTCGTCTATGACGATGATGCCATCAGGGGCCGACTCGAACAGCACGCGATTATAGGCGATGGCGTCCGTAAGCTTGGCGATCTCGGCGCGGGTAAGGCGCGAGAGCGGTACGAAAATAAGGAGCGTCAACCCTGCGAGCGTCCCCAGTACCAGATAGAACTGGTCACTTGCCAGCCTAGAAAGATCGCTGTTATCGCGATTGGCCAACCGTTGGTAGGCCAAAACCCGCCGATTCACGGCCACGGCCAGCGGCCCGTCGGCGGCATGGATGATCGCACGCATGACCGATGCATGGACAGGACCTGCGGTGGGAGCTGCCGCCACGCGTAACCACCCCACGAACCGGGCGATCTGCGCGCTCACCGGCCCCGACTGCCCCAGATCTCCGGCCGGTAGCGGCGGCAAGGCCCGCCAGACATGCCAGATGCGCCGTGCCTCGCCGTCCAGGGCCGCGCGCAAGATAGACCGAGCGGCCGCCGGCGCCGCCGCCAGACGCATCACCAGCAAGGCCGCGCGTTGTATGCGCATGCGCTCCAATCCGGCCTCGTTGATCACGCGCGCATCCGAACGGATCGCGGCGATATGATCGGCAAGCGTGACATGAACCGCCCATGCCAGCAGTGCGAGTATGAGCAACGCCGTGCCGTGCGCACGATTCACACGCCGCAGCGCGCGCCCCGACCCCAATCGTGTATCCTCCACGCGCCGCCCGTTCCGTCTCATGTCGCGACACCCGAGAGCGAGACCCCTTATATATGAAGCATAGACGCCGCCATGGCCCAGCAAAAGGGTAGTAGTTGGTTACTGGAAGCCCCTGTTCCGAAGGCCGTCGCCCCCAGATAGCTCAGCATGCGACGATCGAACGGAGATTCCGCGACGATCGTGGATAGCAGGGCAGGTTGCCGGAAGGCCATGGCGGTCCTGAGCGACCGGCCACGGGGCTGCCAGATACGGCGGGCTTAGCCCGCCGATCGCCGACCTCTCAGCTACAGACGCCAAGGCTCATCCCGATATTCCTCGATACGACGTCCCGGTTAATCGGCGGGCAGAGGTAGGGGCTGCATTACCGGCCGTATGGGCGGCCCTGGGGACCAGTCCCAGCGAAACCGTTCTGCGTCTTGGCGTAAGGGCGCGGCGTCGTGAGTATGGTCGTGGATCAGGCGGCGCGCGGGCCCGGCGCGGCCATGACCCCGTCGACGACCGAGCGTGCCGCCGTGATCGCTCTCGCCAAAGACCGTCTTGCCCGGATTATCGGCTGCGCCTGGGAGCTGTCATCAAGGACTTGGGAACCAAACCCGATCGGGAACAAGAGGCCTGGAAACCAAACGGCAAGGGGCCGTGCGGAGCGTACACCCCCTTGCGGAAATGGCGGGATAAAGTCACGGCAGGTGAGGTGAGGCCACAGGGTGGCTGGCGAGGGCCATGGGCTAGAACGATGGAACTGAGAGGATTGTATCGGAACCCCCGATCACGACCTCTGGGGTGGCGAGTGCAAGGCCCTATCCCGTCGGCCCATCCGGCGTATGTCATTGAATATCTGATGCCAAAGCTCGATCCGCGAGGGTGCGGGCGGCTGGCGGCTCACCCGGTCCGCATCCGTGCCAACGTCGCCGCGTCATTGGCAAAAGGGCGCCTATGTTACGCCGAGGCAAGGACCGTTAACCGGACGCCCTTGCGCGTGACACGGGGGCACGACCCTTCGACCACACAGGAACGAACGCGCCCTGGGGGGAAAAACGTATCGTTCCATATACCCACCCGAGCGCAAAGAGCGCCAGGTTTTCATCATAGTAATACGCGGGCTTACCATAGAGCCCCGTGGCCTTATCGTAATCGGCGCGCAACCGCAGCCGTTGATTGCGGCTCGCCCGCCCATGGCCGGCACGAATGAGGTAGGGTATGAGGGCTGCCGAAAACCCCACGGGACCTGTCGCGGCCGGCGTACCTGTCGCCACGTCGACCCTCTCGGGCGGCAACAGGTGGTCATGGAGGTAACGGCCCATCCCGGAGATGGACGCAAGAATACGGCGCGCACCCGGGGTATCTGGATTACTGATCCCCGCCCACAGATACACGCGAATGGCGTTGTAGCTCCCCACGGAGCCTTGCGGTGCCGCGTGATATCCTCGGCCGGGCGTATAAGCGACCCAGTCCGGCGCAAAGCCATGAGGACTCGTCGCGTGCAGAAATGCCGGGAGCGTGCGCGCCATGGCCGCCCATGGGCCCCGCGGAATGGCGTGCGCCATACCGACCACGACCGGCAAGGGCAGGTAGCTTGGATTAAAGACGTAGGTGTCGTGGGCCACCCGGAATCCGTGTTGACCCGGCAACAGCATCGGCCCCAACCCCGGCACCATGGTCACCTCCTCGCGGGCGATACGCCGGGCCAGCAGTATCCCCGTCGCCGTGTAGTCGGTGCGCCCCCACAGTCGACCGGCCTGAATGAGGGTATAGGCGAGCCACAGATCGGCGTCGGCCGCCGAATTGTGGTCGAGGATCCCCCAGCTGCCGTCAGGCCGCCGGCCCCACCGCCAGGCCGGCAAATGCCGGGCGAGGCTGCCCTCCGCGAGATTGGCCTCGGTCCAGTGCAGAATCTTCTGAAAAAGCCCGCGATCATCGGCGACCAGTGCGAAAAACAACGCATAGGCTTGGGCCTCCGAGGTGGTGATACCACCTTCACTCCAATCGATGACTCGGCCCTGGGGGTCGACGAACCGTTGCTGATAACTCCCCCACAATCGATACCAACGGGCCGGATCCGGCCGCGGGCCATCGGGGGCCGCCGCCAGCGAGCAGCCGCCCAGCGCCACCAGCAAGGCCACCAGGCCGCGCCCCCACCAGCGCGCCTGTCCGCCCAACCGCTGTCGCCATCGCTCGCGCCACGAGACCCGCTGCGGGCCCGAACCAGCGGTCCCGGCATTCGTGCGGACACCTCGGCAAGCCGCCTTACTCATAGCGCCCCATATCGGCCACATACTGCGCCGGAATGAAAGTGCGGCCCCCCTCGCCGCCAAAGACGTCACGGATATCGAGACCGGCCTCGAGTTCTTGAAACGCGGGATTAGCTTGGTAGGAGGCACCCGTATCCACATACCAGCTCCCCGCGATCCGTTGGGTGAGATTCACGTCGATGGAGCCGGCGACATTGTGACCACGGGTTCCCCCATAAGGGGCGCCCACCAGCCCCGCGGCCGCCCACTGCGGGGCCAGCGTACCCCTAAGGGAGGAGGATCCGATATAGGGACCCCCGGTCTCGTAGAACCACTGATAGCCGAGCGCGGTGCTGACATTGATCGCGCCCCCGGGCCACCAGTGACTTGCGCTTGCGCTCAGCGACGGCTGTCCCATCCATTGAGGGCTAAAGTAGGCACCATAACCGGGCGACACGAAATCCTCGTTGCGCCGATAACCTTCGGCATAAAATGAGGGCCCGAGGGTCACCCACCAACGGTGATTGGTAAACACCGGCCGCATCATGGCCAGATAGGTGCTGGCCCCATAGTTGGTGGGGATGTTATCGCCGTCAAGGGCATTGAGGTGCAAGGTGCCGATATACGACCAGCCATGGCGGCCACCGCTCGCATAGCCGCTGGCACCGACCTGATTACGCATGACCGCACCCCAGGTGGCCGATACCGGTACTGTGGCCCCACCGACCCTCGCGTCGAAGGTCTCGCGCATGCCGTTATAGGATGTGAGCGTCTGACGGACCTGGTCGCGCAGGACATGAAAACCAAAGCGGCTGCCGTTACGCGACGGAATAGCGGTGTAACGCAGCAGACCTTGGGGCGTACCCCGAGGATCGATCGAAGGGGACGTCCAGCCGAGCGCCATGCGCCAGTGGGCGTGGGGCCTGCGATCATCGATACCGAGCAGAAAACCGGGGCGTTCCTGTATGCGCGTGGTCACGGATGCGCCGCCTCCCGTGGCCCCAATCATCGGCAGCTGACCGCCCACGGGTGGCCCGTCCTCGATCAACGGAGAAGAAACCTCGGCAAAGGCCGCCAGGTGCCAGTTTATGCCAAGCTGCGCCTGCAAGGACGGTTGATACACGCGCATCGCGGCAAGCCCGCTGCTGTGGCCACCACGCTGCCCCCATGAACCCCCCAGGGCCAGGTAGGACTGCCGGGGGCTGGGCGCGGCAATATCATCCGGCGCCACGAACCGCCACGGCATCTCGTTGATGTCGGTGAGATGATGCCCCATGGTGGCCATCGGCAACCGCGCCGCAAGCGGCCCCTTGAGGGTCGCGGCCAGATGATAGGCGCGGGCCAACTCATGCAGGTGCTGATCGGCGATGATGAGGCCCGCGGCATTGCCGGAGGTCTGGTGCACGCGGTACAGGGCGGTAAAGAGCGTCCCCGCCCGCCGGAAATGACCAGTATGCACCAGAGACCAGGCCTCGATGGCGCGCATCCCGGCCGATAGCGGCCCTAGTCGTCGCGCGTCCTGCAGTATCTTCAGGGTGGCGGCGTATCGACCATGCCGGTAGGCCGACAGGGCGTCCATAAAGTCGGCCTGCCGGCGAAGCTGTAGCCGCTCCTTCGTTCCCGGAGGCAGGCGCGTGATCGCCGTGTCCATAAGCGCAACGTCGTGATCGGCGAGCGCCAATGTACCGACCACGCGCCAATCGCGACTTTTCCCGGACCAGTCGGCGGCCCGCAGCCACCACTGCAAGGCCTTCCGGCGGTGGCCGTCGGCGCCATACAGGGCCCCCATGAGTCGCGCGTCGGCGGCCGCGTGCACGGCCATGATGGCGGCCCCTTGCGAGGCCACCAGGGCGAGGGCCCGCCGGTCATGGTGGGCGGCATGCGCCTGCGCCGCCTTCATCAACAGATAACGCAGATGTGCCGCGCGCAGGGCGCGCCAGTCCGCCGGAAGGCGCGTCTGGGCACGGGCATAGAGGTCTTGCATATCGGCCACCGTCAGGTGGGTGGCGGCCACGCCGAGCAGGGTCTCTACCTGTCCCAGATGTTTTGCGTCGCGCAACAAGGCCGAGAACACGGTGCGCGCGCGCCCGAGATGGCCCGTAGCCGCCAACGCCCGCGCCAAGACCAGCTGGTTCGCGGTGTGGGCACGATCGAAGATCGCTGGCTCGCGATGATACAGAATCAGGACTTGAGCCCAGTCGTGCGCCTTTTCGTAACGCCCGAGCGCACGGCGGCCCAGGTCTTCATGGAGCGCGGCGAGCAGTTTGTGGGGCGGTTCGTAACTGGGGTCTGCCGCCTCCATCCGGCGTATCGCTCTGTGCGCGGCGTATAGGTGCCCGTGCCCGATTAGGGCCCACAGCTCGTCATTTTTCATGACCACACGCATGGAGGCAATCGCCGATCGCGTCGCGGAGGCAAGCGCCCCCCGGCCATAGTCAGCACGCAGAACGCTGATCTGCCTTCGCGCCGCCTGCAGATGACCGGCCCCGATATGGATCCAGATCGATTTTTCGAGGAGCACGAAGGTCATGGCTTGGCGCGGATGCCACCCGGGAAACTCCGAGGCCGTCTTGTCGATCAAGGCCCGCGCCCGGCGCAAGTGACCTTGCGTGATGGCCTCCCAGATCTGTTTCTCATTGGCGTTGATGGCCCGTAAGGACCGTCCCTTCCGGGTATAGATATTGCTCGTGACATTGCTATCGAATGCCCCCTGGGCCTCCAAAAACGCGCCCCCATGCACCCGGCTGCGGGCGTAGACGACCGCAGGGACCATCGTTAACGGCAGGATGCCGGCGGCAATCACCGTGAGTCCGCGGGCGATTCGCCGAGGCCGAAACCACAAGCGCTTCATCGTGCCTCCTCCGCGCGCCATTGCGCCCGCTTGCGCAAGGCATGCATCCACACCAGCACCGCCGCGAACAATATGACGCCCGATGCGGCCGCGACCCACAGCCACGGACGCATCGAGAACACAAACACCCAGAACCATCCGGTCTTGCGCCGGCCATACACGAAACGATGACCGATCCTGGTCGATGCGTATCGCCCGCTGGCCTTTTCCCAGGCGAGATCGCCGCGCAGAATGCGCCAATTCTCGGGCATCACCAGCCGCGAGGCGGCTGCGGGCAGCCAGGCCACATGGTTTGCCAGCAGCGTCACCATGACACCGTGCCGGTAGGGCGTCCGGGACTCCAGCAGATAGCGGCCGGCCCCCAGGCGACTCGCCCCCGCCCACGCGTGTCCATGACCCCTGGCGCCGGCCGCCTCGCGGACCATGCCCCTTGAGCCCAGACGGATAGGGCTTGCCGCAAGCCAGTGGCGGCCGAGGGATGTGAGAGTGCCGACCGCCAGCGCATTGCCACGGACAGGCATGGTGAAGGTCGCCACGGCGCCCGGCAAGGGCGAACGCGAGGCCTGCACGAGACGCGCAAACAGGGTCAAACCCGCGGACCAATCGGCCGGTCGACGCGCCGCATACCACACCGACAAGTGTTGACCCAGGCCGTCGACCGCAAGCGGAAAGCCCGTGCGCCGCCATAGCGCAAGGTCCGGTAAAACGGCGTAGCGCTGGGTGTTCGGGAGCCGCAGCACGGACCCCGGGAAGAGAGCGGCCTTGCCCCCCGATATATGAAAACTCACACGATTCCGGCCGGCCACGAGCGCCGAGAAGGGGATCGTGGTCTGATAGCGCGCAACACCGGGTGTCAGCGTCCATTCCGAGATCCAATGGTGGTTGGCAGTTACGGTAATCACCGGCCGGTGTCCGCTAAGGGTCCGAGGCTTGGCGGCCATCGTCAGCCAGAGCCTCATATTGCTTTGGCGAGAGGCAAACAGTCCGCCCGGCATCCAGAACCGGATCGGAATAACGGCGCGCGGGACCCCAAGATGGGCATTGCGCCCGACCAACTTACGCAGACTGATCCTCTCGCCAGGATAGGCGACGCCCCTCGAACCCCGGTGCGTACGGGATATTGCTCGACTCCCGGTAATGATCCATTCGTGACCGAGGGGCAAGACCATCCTCGTCAGCGCGAAGGCGCGCGCCGCCCTCAATACCTGCGCGCCATCCTCGCCGGTGAACACCAGGAGGGCGTCGGCGGGACGCATGGGATTGCGTACCAGCAGGACCGTGGGACCGGCGATCGGTGTTGCCGGCAATGCGAACGCCGGAAGCCGCGCAGCGGGCCCGAGAACGACGCTGACGGCGGATCTTGCGCCGCGCACAAGGGGCGATGACTTAGCGCCCTCAGCGACCCGCACCTGCAGGTGCGCCCGACTGCGTAGCGCAAGCCCGGCCACCGCCTCCTGCGAGGCGGTCATGAGCGTCGGCGTGACCGCACCGTACAGAGCCATGTCAAGCTTCATCATCGAATGGTGCGAAGACCCCGCCAAGACCGCGCGCAACGCGCCAAAATTGAGATGCCGCCAGGGAATGAAGTACGACCTATAACGCAATTGCGAGGCACTGTAGTCGATCTGTGCCCACATGTTCCCAGACTGAGTCGGTGTCGCGACGGGGGCCGCCCCTGGCATCTCGGTGATCCGTATGTCATAGCGCCCATGACCCCAAGCCCGGCGACCCAGACGCAATGTAAACCGGCCACGCGGGAGATGCGCATGCACAACGATCGCGCCCATGATCTTGCCATTGACCGCCACCGCCAACTGCGACCCC
This sequence comes from Acidiferrobacter thiooxydans, assembly GCF_003333315.1. Lineage (GTDB taxonomy): Bacteria > Pseudomonadota > Gammaproteobacteria > Acidiferrobacterales > Acidiferrobacteraceae > Acidiferrobacter > Acidiferrobacter thiooxydans. The sequence continues at coordinate 637,173 of NZ_PSYR01000001.1, read as the reverse complement.
TTGGGCGTATTGGGGCTTACCAGATAGTGGATCTCCAGTGTGGCATCCCGCGCTTCATGATGAGAGGCCACGCGCCAGTAGACATTCGCGGCGTCTTGCCCAGGACGCAACATAACCGTCTTCTTGCCGCCGACAAGGCTGGATAAGGGTGCGTTCACCATCACCGCGCCCCCATGGCGCACCGCCCCCGCCGCATAAGCGGCACGTACGCCACCCCATGCCAAGAGGAGCGACAGCATGCCCGCCAACCACCTTCCCGCTCTATGAGACGGCCCTTGTGCCCGGATCGGCACTTCTATCGTGACTTCTGTCATGCCTCTCATCCTCACAGACGCGAAACCCGCCGCCGCGTCCCGGCGATCCGATAAGGGGCATACGCCGCCCCATCCCACCCAAGGCGCATCACGAATCGGACATTAGCCAGTAACCCGGCAACGGCCTTGCGGCCCATATAGGCATAGGCCTGGGCCAACGACACACGCCTTCGCCGCCTGCCAAGCCGCGCCCGCAAATCCTCGCTGCGGCCATAGATCAGGTGCACGACATCGGCCTTCTCGGAACTCCCGCCAAAGACGAACGCCACCCCGACCTTGCCCCATATATCCCGAGTCACGCGCGCCGGAATGAACGTCACATGCTGCCCTGCGCGATCGCTCACCACCGCCACCGTGACACGTTCATCGATAGCGAAACCGCGCGCCGCCAGTACCGGATCGCTGATCTCGATAAACGCCCCTCCCACCGACAGATCCTTTATGCGCGCCGCCATACGCCTCCCATCGGCCGCGATCATAACCGCCGGAATTGGTTCGTCTGGAACGATGCGAAAATCCTTGCGCTGCTGCTTACGTTCCAGCGTCACACCTACGGCCGCCGCCACAATCAGCATGTTCACGAACTCCCACATCATGGTAAACACCAACTGCGGCCGCTCATGCGGGTGATAGAGCCAGCGCCATACGCCTCCGGCGAGCGATGACACAAGTACGATCAGAAATGCGTATTGAATCCATGCCACGCGCGCCACAAAGTCCCGCTCAAGGGATTCCCCCTTCGGCGTTACACGAAACGTAAGTTTGCGCGGCCTTAGCAACGTGGCCGCCAAGGCAGGTAGGGCCAGAGGCGTTTGTACCATTTCGTAGACATCCGACATCATCGGCCAACGAATCTCTCCGAACACCAGATCCGCGAATACCATGGTCGAAAGGAAATACGGGATCCCGTAGATGGCGTACTGCTCTGTAGTCGCGTTGTAGACCATGACCCCAAAAAGCAGGAACAACGATGGCGCCAGGATCGTGATCACGCGAGAGAATGGAAAGAACCAATACGAAAAACTCGCGAGATAGGCCATTCTCTGCGTCCAGCGCAGACCTCTCAATGCGAGCGGATTCTTGAAACGCAGAAGCTGCAAGGCCCCTTGCGCCCATCGCACGCGCTGCGCTATGAAACTCATGACCGTCTCGGGCTGCAGACCGACGCTCAAGGATTCGTTCAGAAATACGCTACGATACCCCTTGGCATGCAATATCATCGCGGTCTCTGCATCTTCCGTTATGGTATCCCCCTGGATCCCGCCGACCTCAAGCAGCGCGCTACGACGCATGACCGCCGCCGATCCGCAGAAAAACGAGGCGTTCCATCCATCCAGACCGGCCTGTATGGTGTTGTGAAAGAGTTCCGTCTCCGCCGGCGAATCGTCGAACGTCGCGAGATTGCGCTCTATGGGATCGGGATTTATGAAGCTATGAGGGGTCTGTACCAAAAAGCATTTCGGATCCTTGACAAAAAACCCGACCGTCTTTTCCAGAAAATCCACGGTCGGCACGTGATCGGCATCCAAGATCACCATAAGCTCGCCTGTCAAATCACGAATTGCCGCGTTGATATTGCCCGCCTTGGCATGATCGTTGTGAACGCGCGTGTGATAGCTCACCCCAAGGCGTTCGCAAAGCGCCTGTAACGCCCGGCGCCGGGCGCGCGACTGCTCGCCGATGTCAGGCCTCTTGCAGCGGTCATCGGTACCGCCATCATCGAGCAAATGCACACGCAACCGGTCTTGCGGGTAGCGCATGTTGAGGGCGCCCAACAATGTCACCTCCAGAATGTCGGCGCCCTCATTGTAGCTGGGCACCACCACATCAACGGCAGGCAACGGCTGATCCGGCGGTAGTGATACGCCCTTACGCCAGCGCGGATTGACGTTGACAAAGTAACCGAGAAGCGCAAAACCCGCCGAATACATCTCGGCCCCCAAAAGCAAGACGCCCGCCACAGTGCTTAGATCGCCATGCCCGCCGATCGTGAATTGCACGCGCCAAATAAGGTAACGCGCAGTGAGGAATATCGCGATAAAGATGCTGAGGATGCGAATGGGTGTGATGCCCGGCTCGCGAAACGCAATCCTCTTTCCGAGTTCTCGCAGGGCAAGCAGAATGAGCACCATGAAAAGGCTCATGTAGGCCTCGGAGCGGGTCGAGACGGGGGCGCCCGACAGGGCGACGACGAGCCCAATCGCGAACGTCACGACCGTGGCGAACACAAAACCGCCTAATCGCTTTGCGAATGACATGAAATCCTCTTTGGGTACGTAGCGATCTCTCTACGCCGCTCGCCATACTAAGGTTCCGAGGCAGGACATCGCCCGCAACGACTGACCGTCCTATGGACGGCGGCGAGAACCTGCCTGCCCATGCAACTGGCTCGCAATAGAAATGGCGTGGGGCCGTAGGTCAATAACCGGTATCGAAAGGCGCCTTACCCGAGGCCCCGTAAAAAGGGCCCGGTGATGGGGCGTGCCTGTAGCCGCTTATGTGATGTCACTTTCATTGTGACGCCACTTTCACGGCAACACGCGCGGACACGCCGGTCTTTTTGCCACGGCACGCGTATAATCAGGCGGATGCGCCGTGTCTCCCGACGCCGGCATGCCGTGTTGGCGGTGCAGTGGCGTGCGGCGTCGGGAGCGATGGCGCCTGGCCGCGGAAGGGAGCGCACTTGGTAATGACGGGGATGGCGTTCGCGGCGGCGCCAATGCGCTCCCGCTATTGGTAGGGATGGCACTATGGACAGGTCTACGACGATTCGTTATGGCTATCGCACGATGAAACATGGGCGTTGTCATACCGGAGCGCTCCTTGCACTGTCTTTAATGATGTGGCCCGCGTGACACCATGGAAATGGTGCCACGCGGACGCCTGTCAACAGACCGCAGCGCGCCGGGGCATCCTTGTCAACGCATACGCCTGTCGCCGCAGACATCCTTTGTCAGTCGGCGACCGGCGCCGCCCGCCGCTTTGGCCTGTCCCCTTATAAGACCACGCTTATCGGAAAATACTTTTCCACTGGTCGCTCGTTTTAGTCCACGCATCGGTCGCATAGATTTTCGCGGCGCATCCTATCTCGCAGAGTGTGTGCGGGCCGATTTTATGGCCTTTACACGCATAATCTATAGGGTAATGAGATCGACCCATTACGGGAGCATGATGTCTGCATACCGGCAGCGGTACGCAGATGTGCGAACGCCGTCTAGAACCGTAGCAGTGTTGCACGCCGGTAAGGAATGAACGACGTGTATGAATGGATAGATATTGCTTGGGCCGACGACAGAAATAAATGCCGGAATGAGATTATGGTTCTTCCGTTGGAGGCCCGCGTTTAGCGCGCCATTGTTCCATAGGGAGCCGGTTACACGCGGATGCGGGTCTGCCCCTGCGGGGTGCCCTGAATGCGCTGCACGCCACGGGTCACAGCCGAGGGCACCGTGACGGCGACGCCGTGCGCGGCTATGCTGCTTCCCGGCCCCTGTCGGGCGCTGAATAGGAACGCTTTCTGCCAAAGCCCGCGGCCTTTCTTTGGGCCCGAAGGCCCAAGCGGTCCGTGAACAGGGCCTTGTCCCGACGAACGGTGACCGGCGCGATCGGCCTATGAGGCGCCTCGCCCGCGCGTAGTCGCGTAAGCCTGCGGGTCCGCCCGTCAGGCCGCCGCCAGGTAATCGACCTCACAAGGCCTATGTCGGGCCTTTCGTGTCCGGCATCACGACAAGGCGGCGTGGTGCGCCGACCTATCCGCAAGATGCCTCCCGCACCCTGACGTCCTATACTGGGACCATGACGCGGCCACGGCCGGCAAACAGGTGCGCCACGGCGCACACCTCGACGGGGGTCCCATCTATGTCGGCATTGGCACCGATTCTCTGCATCAATAGCGGATCCTCATCCCTCAAGTTCGCGCTCTATGCCGTAGACGATACGCGGGAGGATTTGCTGGCCCGCGGGGCGGTGGAAGACATCGGCGGCCCGGACAACCACAGCTGGCTACAGATGGGCAAGCGCATGACTCGTACGCCGACCGACACGATGCCGGATCAACGCGCCGCCATCGGCGCGTTGTTCGAATTACTGGCTACGCACCACATCACGGTACCGCGGGCCGTCGGCCACCGCCTGGTCTCCGGAGGACCGCACCACGTCCGGCACGCGCGCATCGATGCGCTGTTTCTGCGCGACCTGCGCGGCGCGGCGCACTTTGCGCCATTGCATCTGCCCACCGAAATCGACGTCATCGAAGCCGTCAGCCACCATTACCCGCGGCTGCCACAGGTCGCCTGCATGGACACCGCCTTCCACGCCACGCTCCCCGAGATCGCCGCGCGCCTAGCGCTGCCGCGCGACCTCTGGGACGAAGGCGTGCGTAAATACGGCTTTCACGGGCTCTCCTACGAATACATCATGAGCGTACTGGCGCCTGCGGCACGACACGGGCGGGCGATCATCGCCCACCTGGGCAACGGCGCGAGCATGGTGGCCGTGGCCGATGGGAGACCCATCGACACGACCATGGGGTTGACGCCCGCTGGCGGCTTCATGATGGGCACCCGTAGCGGCGATCTCGACCCTGGCGTACTGCTCTACCTGCTTGCGAAAAATACCTACGACTACCGGGCTCTTGAGGATCTCGTCAATCACCGCTCGGGTCTACGCGGCGTATCCGGAAGCACCGCTGACATGCAGCGCCTGCTGCATGAACGCACCACGGACCCCCATGCCGCCCAAGCCGTCGACATGTTCTGCTATCAGGCGTGCAAGGCAGCCGGCGCCCTAGCCGCGGCCATGAACGGCGTCGATACGTTGATCTTTACCGGCGGCATCGGCGAGCATGCCGCACCGGTGCGCCACGCCATCGCCCAGGGTCTGGGTCATCTCGGCGTCGTCCTCGACAATGACGCCAACATCCGCAACGCGGACACCGTCTCCGCGCCCGGCAGTCCGGTCACGGTGCGCGTCATCCCTACGCACGAAGACCTGATGATTGCCCGGCACAGCCACCGGCTGCTGGATCCGCTTTAAGGCGCCGACTGCCGCCGAACTCGCCAACACAGTCCAGTAAGACCGGAAACGCCCCTTGGGGTCCAGGCGGCCTTGCCCCCATGACCTTGGGCGCGATACCCATCGACTTATTGGTAGGCCGCATGGCCTGCCGCGCGCCGGCGTGTTTGCTCTCTGGCGGCCCGAACATCTCCATCATTTTCTGTTTGCCTCGGATAGCGTGCGCTTAGGCCGCCTTTTTTTGCGCCACCTCCGCCCAAGAGCGGTCTGACGGCCCGCCCCAGCGGATGGCTTTACCCCACATAGGCATTCGCCGGACCCGGATTCGAAACGGCTTGGGCAACGGCGGCCAATAACCCATCCTCCCCATCCCAAAGCCCTTGCGACACTCAGGGATATCCCGTCTCGCAGCGGATTGGCCGCGGCTGGCGGGCTCGCGCGGCCCTGGGCGCAAAGACCTCTGCGCTATCGCCGCGCGCAAGACACCAGTCGCCGGCCGTACAGGCGCCGCAAGCCTTCAAGCCAGAGACCGATACCGGCCAGCAGGGTGGCGACATACGCGATCTGGATAGGCCCGACCCAGGAGAATGCCATGAGTCGCCGCAATGCGGGCACTGCCACAATCAGTATCAGTATCGCAACGGCAGCGAAGGAGACGAACGGAAGCCATGGGTTATGCCCGCCGGCACGCCGGTAAAATGGCCGCGACAGATCGCGGTTCGTCGCAATCAGCAACAGCGATCCCAGCACAAGGCTCGCAAAAAGCGGCAGGAGACTTTGGGACGCGGTCAACCCGTACGCAATCATCATATGGTTGCCCGCAAGTAGCCACGCGGCGATACCCGCACCCTGCGCCGAGGCAAAGCCGAGCTGCGAGGCGCCAAACGGGGTCGCGGTGAGCGGACGCGGCGGGCGCGTCATGATGTCGGCACTGGCAGGCTCCGCCTCGAATACCACAGAACAGCTGGGATCAATCAGTAATTCAAGCAGAACGATATGTGCGGGCTGCAACAGCGTCGGGCTGTGCATCAGCACAGGGACGATCACGAGGCTTATGATCGGTACATGCACTGCAAATACGAAGCGGGTGGCCTTGCCAATGTTGTCGTAGATCCGTCGCCCCTGGCGGATCGCTGCGACGATACTCGCGAAACTGTCGTCAAGGAGCACGAGATCCGCAGCTTCCCTCGCCACGTCGGTGCCCCGCTCACCCATGGCCACGCCGACATCGGCCGCCTTGAGGGCAGGCGCATCGTTGACTCCGTCCCCAGTCATCGCCACCACCACGCCGCTTTCCTTCAAGCTCTGCACCAGACGCAGCTTCTGCTCCGGCTGCAAGCGCGCGCAGATATCCACGTGACGGAGACGCTTGTGCAGCGCATCGTCGGACAAAGTCGCAATCTCGGAGCCAGTGATGACATCGGGCTGTTTACTCAATCCGACGCGCACGGCGATGGCGCGGGCCGTCAGCGCATGATCGCCCGTCATCATAATAACCCGCACACCGGCTGCGCGGCATTCCGCAAGCGCCGGCGGCACCGCTGGCCGCGGGGGATCAAGGAACCCCACAAGTCCGACGAAGGCGAGATGCAGATCCTGCTGCGCCGCCGGCCGCGGCCCGTGCAGTTCCCCCTTAGCGACACCAAGGACCCGCAGTCCGCGCCCTGCCATCGCGGTCACTCGGTCATTGACACGCCGATGCTCACTCGGCGACAGATCGCACAAGGCCGATACGGTCTCGGGTGCCCCCTTGGCCGCCAGCATCTTGAGGCCATCTTGCCGAGCATAGACATGGGTCACGGCGAGCAGGGCCGGTGATATCTCGTAGACGTATTCGCGGTTGGCTTGCGCGCGCGGGCGCGGGCCCCAACGCCGCGCGAACCGGTAGATGGCGCGCTCCATGGGATCGAAGGGGTCGTCTGGCGTGGCCAGGCGCATGGTTTCGATCAGTTCGTCTAGCAAGTCAGGCGGCGCCTCGCCGTCAACACGGAAATCGGCGCCGTTGGCAGTCAGTTCGGCGACCTCCATGCGGTTTTCCGTGAGCGTACCGGTCTTGTCCACCGCCAGCACACCTATCGCACCGAGCGTCTCCACTGCGGCGACCTGCCGCGTCAGAACCTTCTGCTGCGACAGCCGCCAGGCCCCCAACGCCAGAAAAACCGTGAGAATGACCGGAATCTCCTCAGGTAGGATGGCCATCGCCAGCGCGATACCTGAGAGCAGACTATCGAGAAATGGGCGGCCGCCCCAGCGCCAGCTCAACAGAATCTGTGCGGCTGCCAGCGTAAGCCCTGCGATCGTGAGGTCGCGGATCAACCGGCGCGAGGCGCTCTGGAGACCCGAGGGGCGCTCCTGCGCCGTGGCAAGCGACTGACCGATGCGCCCAACGGCCGTGGCGGTGGCTATGGCACACACCAGCGCGACCCCGCGGCCCTTCGTGATGACAGTGCCGGCAAAAAGCGCAGCGGCGTTCCCGCCACCCGGAACACCCAGGGGCGCATCGGCGGGACCCGGGGTCTTGGCGATGGGTACCGACTCGCCCGTCAACAGCGACTCATCGGCCACCAGATGGCCCTCGAGCAGAAGTGCGTCTGCCGGCACGCGATCCCCTTCGTGCAGTATCAGGACGTCGCCCCGCACCACTTCACGCGCCGGAACGTACAGCTCGTCTTCGCCGCGGATGACGCGCGCCCGGGGGGCAGACAGATCCCGCAAGGCCTCGAGCGCACGTTCGGTCTTACGCTCCTGGATCACGGTGATGGCAATGACGATACAGACGAAGCCGAGCAGGAAGAGCGCTTCGGCGCGATTGCCCAGCGCGAGATAGACACCGCCCGCCACGAGCAGCATCTGAAACATGGGCTCGGCAACGACGCCCATGGCGAGCGCCCACAACGGCCTCGATCTGCTGCCCGGAAGGACGTTATCTCCATCCTCGCGGCGACGGCGCAGCGCCTCCTCAGGACTCAGGGCGCGATCCCTTACCCCCTGGCCGGACATATTTGCGGACACCGCCCCTCCCCAGGCCCTGACTCCACAGGCCGAGACGTCCTATGGTACAGAGATGCGACCTAATACCCACGGCGGCTAAACCCCGCTTAGGTCCAACGACAGAACCGGCAAGACATGACCGCCCAAGGCTGATACGCGCTGCCCCACCCGCTCAAGGCCCATAATCTGCGCACTCCAATGCTCGCGTAACCGTCGCCAGCCGGAGTTACGACGCACCACGGACCCCAGGCCGCCCAAGCCGTCGACATGATCTGCTATCAGGCGTGCAAGGCAGCCGGCGCCCTAGCCGCGGCCATGAACGGCGTCGATACGTTGGTCTTTACCGGCGGCATCGGCGAGCATGCCGCACCGGTGCGCCACGCCATCGCCCAGGGTCTGGGTCATCTCGGCGTCGTCCTCGACAATGACGCCAACATCCGCAACGCGGACACCGTCTCCGCGCCCGGCAGTCCGGTCACGGTGCGCGTCATCCCTACGCACGAAGACCTGATGATTGCCCGGCACAGCCACCGGCTGCCAGACGGCCCCTGAAACACGGGCCGATGGCAGCCGTCCGGCCTAAAAGGGCCACGTCCAACCCACGACATCGGGCCGGTCCGTGCCCTCCTCCATAGCGTAGCGGAGATGCTCGATGATCTGATCTTTCATATGCTCTTTCAGGTGCGCGCCCGCGCTCACCAGCCGTGGTACACGATCGATGACATCGATGACCAGATTGAACCTATCGACCTGATTGTTGATCGCAAGCTGCATCGGCGTATTGATGCTGCCCTTCTCCTTGTAGCCCCGGACGTGGATGTTGACTTCATTGGCGCGCCGATAGGTGAGCTTGTGAATCAACTGCGGATAACCATGAAAATTGAATATCACCGGCTTGTCGCGCGTAAACAGGCTGTCGAAATCCCGGTCCGATAGACCATGCGCATGCTCGGTATTGGGTTGCAGCTTAAACAGATCCACCACGTTGACAAAGCGGATGCGCAGATCCGGTAACGCCGCCCGCAGAATCGCCGTGGCGGCCAGCGCCTCGGCGGTGACGATGTCGCCGGCGCTCGCGATCACCACATCCGGTTCCGCGTCGGCATCGCTTGATGCCCACGGCCAGATGCCGATGCCCTTCGCGCAATGACGGGCCGCAGCCTCGATGTCGAGGAACTGCAGGTGGGCCTGCTTGTCGGCGACAATGACGTTGACGTAATCCGTGCTCTCCAGGCAATGGCGCGCGACATGCAACAGGCAGTTGGCGTCGGGCGGCAGGTAGATGCGCGTCACGATCGCCTCCTTGTTGGTGATGACATCCAGAAAACCCGGGTCCTGATGCGTAAAACCATTGTGGTCCTGGCGCCACACCGTCGAGCTCAGAAGGATATTGAGGGACGGTACGGAGGCGCGCCAGCGCACCTCGGTCTTGCACTTGGCCAGCCACTTGGCATGCTGGTTGACCATAGAATCGATGATATGGGCAAAGGCTTCGTAAGTACTGAGAAACCCGTGGCGCCCGGTCAGGACGTAGCCTTCAAGCCACCCCTCGAGGGTGTGCTCGCTCAGCATCTCCATCACATGCCCGTCAGGGGACAGCTCACTGCCGTCACTGTCCTCGGGCAGCACGTTGGCCATCCACGCCTTCTTCGAGACCTCGTAAATGGCCTGCAGCCGATTCGAGGCATTCTCATCGGGACTGAACACCCGAAACCGCCCCCGATTGCCGCGCATCACGTCGCGCAGGAATTGTCCCAGGACATAGGTGCTCTCCATGTAGGCGTGGCCGGGATTGGGAACGGGAACGGCATAGGCGTGCACATCGGGAAGATTCAGGGGCGCGCGCAAAAGGCCGCCATTGGCATGCGGGTTGGCGCTGATCCGGCGGACACCTACGGGTGCGAGCGCCCGCAACCGCGGGATCAGGCGCCCTTGCGCGTCGAACAGCTCCTGCGGCCTGTAGCTTCTCATCCACGCCTCGAGAACGGCAAGATGTCGGGGATTGTCGGCGACGTCCAGGATCGGGACCTGATGGGCGCGCCAGAAGCCTTCGATGTGGTGCCCGTCCAGATCCTTGGGCGCCGTCCAGCCCTTGGGGGTGCGCAGAATGATCATGGGCCAGCGAGGCCGCACGCCCGGACCGTCCGCCCGCGCCCGCGTCTGGATCTGCTGGATCAAATCGACGCAGGTATCCAAGGTCTGCGCCATCGCCCGGTGCATGGCCGCGGGGTCGCTGCCTTCCACAAGATAGGGCGTGTATCCATACCCGCGAAAGAGATCCAACAACTCCTCCGGGGAGATGCGGGCGAGGATGGTCGGGTTGGCGATCTTGTATCCGTTGAGGTGCAAAATCGGCAGGACCGCGCCATCCTGTGCCGGGTTCAGAAACTTGTTGCTGTGCCACGACGTGGCCATCGGGCCGGTCTCGGCCTCGCCATCACCGATTACCGGGACCACCAGCAGATCGGGGTTGTCGAAGGCGGCCCCGAAGGCGTGCGACAGGCTGTAACCGAGCTCACCCCCCTCATTAATGGATCCGGGGGTCTCCGGCGTGCAGTGGCTGCCGACACCCGCCGGATGCGAGAAGAGCGTAAAGAACCGCTTCATGCCCGATTCGTCTGGGCTGCGGTCCGGGTACACCTCGCTGTAGGTCCCTTCCAGGTAGGCGTTCGCCAGTGTGGCCGGCGCGCCGTGCCCCGGTCCACTGATATAGACAACATTCAGGTCGCGATGGCGGATCAGCCGATTCAAGTGCACCCAGACGAAATTCTGTCCGGGATCCGATCCCCAGTGGCCGAGCAGACGACGCTTGATGTGTTGCGCCTGTAGCGGCGTCCGCAAGAGCGGATTGTCCCGCAAATACAGCATACCTACGCACAGATAGTTGGCGGCGGCCCAGTAATCGTCGATATCCTTGAGTTCCTTGTCCGTCAGCGCAAGCGTCACGATAGCCTCCCTGAGTCCTGACCCCGCCGGCCGCGATGGCGGGATCGAAGAATTGCCGAGGGCGGCGCCAAGCGCGCCCGTCAGTTCACGTCGGCGTCCATCGCCATTTGATCTGAGGCAGGAGCCTGCGCATCCGTCGTTTCGATCGCGCCTTTTGTGGATGGCGCCTGCGGACCCGCCGCGCAAGCGGCCGCGCCTCTCCGATACCAGAGCCACCCCACGAGCCACGCGGCCAGCAAGACCGCCGTGAACATCCCGCCTGCGGCACTGAAATCCAGACTGCCTGGACTCTTCGATGCGGTCAATACGCCCTGGGTGGCGCCCCATAACCGCGTCCACTCCCAGATACTGACCATGAACGCCACCAGTACCCCGCAACCGGTCAAGGCCCTGTTCAGGCGATCTCTGTGCCCGGGATTACGCACCGCCCAGTCGTAGAGGCGCGCCACAGCAAGCCCGTCAAGCGTGTCGAGCAAGGTCATGCCGGCGGTAAAAAGCAGGGGGAATACCATGATCTGGGCAAGCGACACGGCGCCGTGCCGGGCCATCGCCGCCGACACGCCGAGCACCGCGACCTCGGTTGCCGTATCGAATCCCAGGCCAAACAGCGCTCCGACGAAATACATCTGCCAGTCGCGGCGCACCAAGCGAAACACGGCCGACAGGACGTGCACAAGCAAGCCGCCCGCCTGCCTTACCGGCCGCGGGGAGGTCCTCCCGTGGGCCCGGTCTCCCAGACGCCCCGGACGGAGCAGGATCGCCAGATTGCTGCCGCCCATGACGAGCAGGAACGCCGCCGACACGGCCGTACCCGTCAGGGCCCCGGTATGCGACAGCCAGGCCATAGTGGGTGATGTCTGGCGCACGATCGTCGCTACCAACAACGAAAACAGCATCACAACCGACGAATGGCCGAGCGAGAAATACAAGCCGACGCCCGAGGATCTCCGGCGGCCATCGCGCAACGCCCGCGTCACGGTGTCGATCGCCGTGATGTGGTCGAGATCGAAGGCATGCCGCAGCCCGAAACCATAGGCCAGCACACCCATCCCGACGGCCGCGGGGCCCAGCGCGCGCAGATCCCACAAGCCGCACAGCGCGAGCCCGTTCAGGACCGCCACCACGCCCAAGGGTCCGTAGCCAAGGCGCGCCCATCGTGCCGCGCCTTGCAGCCTCATGACCGCGCCCCTCGCGCGGCACCCATCGATGCCATGCGACGGTGGGGGGCCAGATACAAAGGCGTGCGCGAGTGCGGCGTCTTGTGCACAAAATGATAGCGCGCCACATGGTAGCTGCGATCGAATCCGTAGAAATTGCGGTGGATGTGGGTCAACTCATCGGCCCGGTAAAGCGCAAGCGGCCTCTGCGCCTCGTCGCGGCCACGGCCTTCCCCCTTGCGCGCCATCCGTTCCGACCAGACCGCCGGATGCGCCCAGGCGCGCGCCAAACGGCTGATGCCATCCGCGAACTCCCGGGGCGTGCGCCCAAAGGCCCCATCGACCAAACCGATCGCCGCCGCCGTGGCGGCATCCACCGGCAGCCGGCCGGCGCGCAGCCATTCACACGCCGTGGCGTCCAGGCGCCGCGGCAGAAGATAGGTCCAGTATTCAGAACCGTACAGATTGCCCATGTTCTTGTAATGCGGGTTCAGGATCACACCCAGCCGGGCAAAGACCGCGTCGGCGGCCAGCGCGAGAAACACGCCGCCTGCGGCCGCGTTTCCGGACAAGGCCGCGATGGTCAGCTGCCGATCGTTCGATAGGATTTCCAGAACCAGATCGTCCATCGCCTCGATGTTGCGCCACGACTCGTCGGCGGGACTCGCCGCCGCCTCGATCATGTGCAGGTGGATGCCGTTGGACCAGTAATCGGACCCCCCATGCAAGACGATCACTCGCGCATCGGACGCGCGCGCCTTACGGTAGGCGTCGGCGAGACGCCGGCATTGATCGCTGCTCATCGCGCCGTTGTAGAAACCGAACCGCAGATGGCAGACGTCCCCCTCCCTTTGCCAAGCGATCTCCTGCCAAGCCCCTACCCGTTCGCAGGCAAGCGGGATGTGCGCAAGATCGGCGACCGCCGCGCCGAGCACCACCGCCGCCGGCAGCTTCAGGCCTCGGCCGGCGGCCTCGGCGGCCTGCATGTGGGTGATCCAGACCGCACCGTCGCGGGTCGCCCGGCACACCGCCCCGTCGCGCTGAGCGATCAGCATGCCCGGCATGCCGCGCAGCCCGTCCTCAGGCCACGCGCCGTAGAGATATACGGCCCGGCCGCAGACCCAATCGCGCACGCCCGGCGCACCATCCGCGGCATGGATCTTCTTCAGCACGGTCGCGGTGGTATCGGTCGCCCAATCGATGGCGCGATCGGCCTGCGTCATCGGCCGATGCGCGCGGCCACGCGGGATATCCGCGCAGGCCGCGAGATCGCCCTGCGGCCGCGGCCTTAGCGTCTTGTCGGCGTAGAGCGCCAGCGCCCGGCGCAGCGCCGTGACGGCGGCCTCCGTCACCTCCTGCCTATACAGGCTGCTTTTGGGCGCGACCCGCATGGGAAATGTCTCGTAGGCCCATATATCGCCACCATCGAGCTCCTCGTTGGCCTGCAAGACGGTCACGCCCCACTCGGTTTGTTCCTCCAGAATGGCCCAGTCGAGCGCCGACGGGCCGCGGTCCCCCGGGATGCCGGGATGGATGATCAGACACGGATAGCGGCTCCAGACGCTGCGCGGTATGGCCCGCTTGAGATAGGGGGCAACGACCACATCGGGCCCAAACAACGCCACCCCCTCCTCGGTGGCGGCATCGTGCACATCGAACTCCACGGCCAACTCATGCCCATCGCGGGTAAGCTCGGCGTACACCCGCTGACTCAGGCTATTGAAGGCTTCGACCAGGAGCAGGATACGCATGCGCACCTCAGCAGATACGCGGCAGCGGGTCGCCGGCCAGCCAATCCACCATGCGGCTGCCCCCGAATGCCGTCTCCATTTCCACGAAATGCAGGGTATCCGCGACCACCTCGCCTATGATCGCCGCCTGCGCGCCCAAGGGGTGCGCGCGCATCACCGCAAGCAGCGCCCCGGCATCATCGGCCGAACAAATGGCGATGAGTTTGCCTTCGTTGGCGATATAGAGGGGATCGAGACCCAGAAACTCGCAGGCCGCCCGGACCTCGGCGCGAATCGGAATGGCTGATTCGCGGATGCGCATGCCCACGCCGGACTGCTCGGCGATCTCGTTCAAGGCCGTGGCAAGCCCCCCGCGGGTCGGATCGCGCAGGCAATGGATGGCCGGCACGGCCCGGACCATATCCGCGACAAGCCCGTGCAGCGCCGCGCTATCCGACAGGATGCGCGCGTCGAATGACAGATGCTCGCGCTCCGACATGATCGCCACACCGTGGTCACCCATGGATCCACTGACCAGAATACAATCCCGGGGCCGCGCCCGATGGGCATGGATGTCGAGGGCCGGATCCACGACCCCGACACCGGTCGTGGTGATAAAGACGCCGTCGGCCTTTCCCCGCTCCACGACCTTGGTGTCCCCGGCTATGATCGCCACCCCCGCCGACCGCGCCGCCTCCGCCATCGAATCCGCGATCCTCTTAAGGTCGGCGAGCGGCAGCCCCTCCTCCAGGATGAAGCCCGCGGTCAAGTACAGGGGCGTCGCGCCGGCCATCGCCACATCGTTGATCGTCCCGTGGACCGCCAGGGCGCCGATGTCCCCGCCTGGAAAAAAGAGCGGAGACACGACGTGGGCATCGGTTGCCACCACCAGCCGCCCGGCCGGCAGGTCGCAGCGCGCCTGATCATCCATCGGGCGCAGCCACTCGTTATCGAATGCGCTCAGAAAGAGCTCTTCGACGAGCTGCGTGGTCGCGCGCCCGCCGCTGCCGTGGTTCATGTCGATGCGTCCCTGACGCAGATCAAGCGCCCGGGCGTGGCGTCGCACACGGGTATTCATGACGCGCCCGCCGCGCGGCGTCTCGCGGCCGCCGTATCGCGCCGGTAGCGCCCGTAGGTATAGTGCGCGGCGCAGGCGCCTTCGGACGAGACCATGCACGAACCCATAGGGTTCTCCGGCACGCAGGCGGTGCCAAAAAGCCGGCAATCCTCGGGCTGCTTTACGCCGCGCAGGATGGCCCCGCACTCGCATCCCTTGTGATCCGGCGCGCCCTCATAGCGCACACCAAAGCGTGGCTCGGCATCGAAGCGGGCATAGCGCCCCTGGATACGCAGCGCGCTATAGGGCACGTCGCCCAGACCCCGCCACTCGAAGGTACGCGCCAGTTCGAACACCCGGCCGACCAGGGCCTGCGCCTTGAGATTGCCGTCCCTGGTCACCGCCCGCGTGAATTGGTTTTCCACATCGCACCGTCCTTCGTTGATCTGCCGCACCAGCATCCACACCGCCTGCAAGACATCGAGCGGCTCGAAACCGGCGATTACCACCGGCTTTTCGTATTCCTCCGCAAAAAATTCGTACGGCCGGCTGCCAATCACCGCGCTTACATGCGAGGGACCGATGAATCCGTCGATACGCACGCGCCCCAGCTTGCGGACTTCCGGGGAATCGAGCAGGCTCTGGATGGCCGACGGCGTGAGCACGTGGTTGCAGAACACGCTGAAATTGCCAAGCCCCGCGCGCTCGGCCTCGAGGATCGCCGCCGCCGTAGGCGGGGTCGTAGTCTCGAACCCGATGGCAAAGAACACCACCTCGCGATTCGGGTGCGCACGCGCCACGGAAAGCGCATCCTGCACGGAATACACCATTACGATGTCGGCGCCCGCCGCCTTCGTGGTCAGGAGACTTTGGCGACGCGAGGCCGGCACGCGCATGACGTCGGCATAGGTGCAGAGAATCACACCGGCGTCGCGGGCCAACGCGATGGCGCTGTCGATCCGGCCGACCGGCAACACACACACCGGGCACCCGGGTCCGTGCACGAGACGGATCGACGCCGGCAGGAGATCGGGCAGACCGTAGCGCGCAATCGCATGCGTGTGGCCTCCGCAAAATTCCATGATATGGTAGCTGCGCCCCGGTATGACGTCGGCGTGAATCCTGTGCGCCAGGGAGGCCGCCACGCGGCCATCACGGAATTCATCGATGAATTTCATGGGCCCTCGCAAGGAAACCCGCGGCCTCGGTCGCGGGAGGAATCGCGGTACAATCCCTAAGCCGCCCACGTCCCCCCTGTCGCTTGGTGATGTGACCCAATAACGAGGGATGGCCGGCGCAAGCCGATGGCCGGGAGGCTATCGCACGGGATACGGACCCGGTGGCGCGACTTGGCAACCGCTGCCGCCCGACCGGGAAATGCCTCAGGAGGCACGCCCCGGCCTGTCTGTCGATCCCCGGTCCGTTCGCTGCATGCGCCATCGCGGTTGTCTCCAGAATAACGCCTGCGGCCTTCAGTCGCAGGATGGTTTATGGGCCTTCCAGGCTACCGGTACCGGCCACCTGCGCGATCTCGGCGAATAGATCGAGGGTCTTGCGCGCCTCGTCGGCATTGAGCCGCGTGAGCGCGAATCCGACATGGACAATGACGTAATCGCCCTCGGCCACGCCGTCGACAAGCGCCAGCGACACCGTTTTGCGCACCCCGCCGATCTCCACCACCGCCAGATCGTCCGCGAGGACCCGCTCCACACGCATTGGTACGGCAAGACACATCCTTACGCCCCCTCTTGCATGGTGTGGAGCGCCACCCACGCCTGGCCCAGACTCAAGCCCCCGTCGTTGGGTGGCACCTGCGTGGCGCCATAGACGGACACCCCTTGCGCCTCGAGGGCTAAGCGCACATGTTGCCGCAGAATGCCGTTCGCAAAACAGCCGCCCGAGAGCGCCACCTGCCGCAGCCCCGTCTGTTCCACCGCCCGCCCGACCCAGGCCGCAAGACCGGCCGCCAGCGTCGCATGAAAAAGCGCGGCGCCACCCGCCGGATCCGGGCATGTGCGCAGGAAATCGAGCGTGGGCAGAAGCGAGAGCTCGCCGTCGCCGGTGATCGTGTAACCGGCCTCCAGCGGCTTCAACGGCCCGAACCGGGCGGCCAGCCCTTCCAGCATCATCGCCGCCTGTCCCTCGTAGCTCGCGTACTCGCACACCCCGAGCAGGGCCGCTGCGGCGTCGAACAGGCGCCCGGCGCCGGTCGACAAAGGGGCATTGATCCGGCGCTCGAGCATTCGCGCCACGACCGAGGTGGCCGGGTCATGGAAGCGATGCCGGATCTCGGCGCCGCGGCCCAGCAGGTGCAGGACCGACGCCGCCATGCGCCAAGGCTCGCGCGCCGCCCGGTCTCCCCCGGGTAGCGGCAATGGCGCCATACGGCCAAGGCGCGTAAAGTGCGCACCCTGCACCGATAAAAGCTCCCCACCCCACATCTCCCCGCCGGTGCCATAACCGACTCCATCCAGGGCGACCCCCAATGCCGGTCCGGGCAAGCCGTGCTCGGCCAGAACGGCGGCGATGTGGGCGTGATGATGCTGAACGGCGATGCGCACAATCCCGCGCTCCGCGGCCAGCCGCTCGGCGTAGAGGGTACTGGGATAATCCGGATGCCTATCATGGGTTACGCACTGCGGATCTACCCCAAGAAGGCCGGTCAGCGACGCCATGGTGTCCTCGAAGGCCTCATAGGCCCGGCGATTGCCGAGATCCCCCACGTGCGGCGACACAAAGGCCTCGTCGCCGCGGGTCACGCAGATCGTGTTCTTCAGCATCGCGCCCACCGCGAGCACCGCGGGCCCCGAGATCCGCAGACGGATGGATGACGGTGTCTGGCCGCGGCCGCGGCGCATCCACACCGCGCCGCTGCCATCGGCACGAACCACTCCGTCGTCGCAACGCGACACGATCGCCCGGTCGTGGACGACGAAGGCATCCGCCAATCCGGAAAGCCGCGCAAGCGCCTCCTCGTTGCCGGTTACCAAAGGCTCGCTGCCGGGATTCGCCGACGTACAGACAAACAGCGTCTCCTCGACCCCACGTAGCCACTGCGTCCCGGACGGGCGGCCGGCGGCCTCGTGAAACAACAGATAATGGATCGGGGTGTAGGCGAGCATGACGCCGATGCGATCGAGCCCGTCGGCGATGCCCGCAAGCTGCCCATCACAATCGGCGGCCTTGCGCAGCAACACAATCGGGCGATCGGCGCCTTCGAGCGCATGGCGTTCGCCGCCGCCCACATGCGCCACATGCCGAAGCGATCCGGCATTGAGCGCGAGCAGCGCAAAGGGCTTGTCCAGGCGCCCCTTGCGGCGGCGCAGCGCGGCGACGGTCGCGGCGTTGCGGGCATCGCACATGAGGTGAAACCCGCCGATGCCCTTGACCGCAACGATCGCGCCTTCGCGCATGAGGGACCACGCCGCGGCGATCACATCACCCACGGCCTGCTCCTGTCCGTTCGCATCCCACAGCGCCAATCGCGGGCCGCAGGCCGCGCAGGCTACGGGTTCGGCATGGAAACGGCGGTCGGTCGGCCCTTCATATTCCGTCCGGCACTCCTCGCACAGCGCAAAGGGCGCCATGGCCGTGTTATGCCGATCATAGGGCAGTGCGGTCACAATGGAATAGCGCGGACCGCAATGCGAGCAGTTGATGAAGGGGTACCGATAGCGGCGATCGCCGGTATCGAAGATCTCGGACAGGCATGCGCCGCATGTGGCGGCATCCATAGGGATCGCCGTGTCGATGCGGCCCCCCACGCTTTGGCGGATAGCAAAGCCGTGGAGCCCGGCCGCCACCTCCTGCTCCTCTATATCGACCCGCTCGACACGGGCCAAAGGGGGTGCATCGGCCGAGAGTGCGCTCACGAACCTGTCCAGGGCCGGCAGGGGCCCCTGGATCTCCATGACCACACCACTCGCATCGTTGCGGATCCAGCCGGCCAGCGCGAGCTCGGTCGCGCGGCAATATATGAAGGGCCGGAACCCTACCCCTTGTACTCGGCCGCGCACGCGCACCCGCCAATGCCTGATGTTATCGCCGTCGTACCGGTCTTGCCGCGGCCTGGGGTCCATGAGGTCAACCATAACACCAATCATCCATCAGCCGCACCACTCACCGGGCCGCAGCCCCGCTCCCACCGGGCGCGCTCGGCGGCGAGCCATGCCAGCCACTCCCAAAGCCCGTCCCCGCGGGTGGCCGACACCGTCAACGTCGCGAGACGCGGATTGATCGAACGCGCATGCGCGCAGCACGCATCGACATCGAACTCGACGTAGGGAAGCAGGTCGACCTTATTCAGGATCATCGCATCGGCCGCGCGAAACATATCAGGATACTTGAGCGGCTTATCCTCGCCTTCCGTCACGGACAAGACGACGACCCGCCGTGCCTCCCCCAGGTCGAAGCCTGCGGGGCACACGAGGTTGCCGACGTTTTCGATAAAGAGCGTACCGTGATCGGCGATCGGCAGTTTTGCGCAGGCGTGCCCCACACCGTGGGCATCGAGATGGCATCCGCGGCCGGTGTTGATCTGGTGAACCGGTACGCCGGTTTCGCCGATGCGGCGCGCATCCCGATCCGTCTGCTGGTCGCCTTCGATGACGGCAACGGCGCCGGCGGCACGCATAGCCTCTATGGTCCGGACAAGCAGCGTCGTCTTCCCGGAACCGGGACTGGACATGAGATTCAGGGTAAAGACCCGGCGCCCCTCGAAGGAATGCCGGTTGCGGTCCGCGTATCCCTGATTCTGGGCGAGCAGATCCTGCTCGACCTGCACCATGCGCCGTACCGACAACCCAGGCGCGTGGGTAAAACGCGGGAGATCCCCGGAGGAATCGCGCCTCGCGTGCATCCTGGCCGTGTCCTGCCGAGGGTCGTGCCCATGATCGTGCCCATGGTCGTGGTCACGTTCATGCTTATGATCGCTGCCACCACATCCGCACACGCCGCACATCACCCCACCCCCATTTGGCAGACTACTCCACTTCCATCTCCTTGATGCGCAGCTCGCGTCCGCCGCTCAAGCTCAACGGGCCATCGCACACCGGGCATAGCCTGATGGGCTCCGACACGGTCTGCTGCCAGCCACATAATGGGCATTCCGCCTGTGCGGCCGCGGGCAGGATCCGTAACACGGCACCTTCCGCCACCGTACCGCGCGTCACCGCCTGGAAGCCGAACTGAAGCGCATCCTTCTCCACTCCGGCGAGGAAGCCCACCTCGAGACTGACGCTGTACACCTGACGAAAGCTCCCGGACACGGCCTCGCCCTCTATAATCGCCACCAGACGCTCGCACAACGCCATTTCGTGCATCGCCCCTCCACCGCCCTGCGACCTTGGCCCCACTATACGACCTTTACCTGCAACATCTCCTCCCCCTCAGGGTCGACCATATGCACGGCGCAGGCGATACAGGGGTCAAAGCTGTGGATCGTGCGCAAAATCTCGAGCGGCTGGTCGGCGACTGCGAGCCGCAGGCCGCGCAGAGAGGCCTCATAGGGCCCCTCCTGTCCGGCCGCGTCCCGCGGTCCGGCGTTCCAGGTGCTGGGCACGACCGCCTGGTAGTTCTCGATCAGTCCGTCGTTGATCACGACCCAGTGCGCCAGGGCCCCGCGCGGCGCCTCCGTAAAACCTACCCCCTGGGTGCGAGCGGGCCATGAATCCGGCTCCCACAGCGTCTCATTGAAGGTCTTAAGCTCACCCTTGCGGATATTGCCCATCAGTTCCTGATACCACCCCTCCATCGCGTCCGCGATCCATTTCGACTCGAGCGTGCGCGCGGCCGTACGCCCCATCGTGGAAAACAGCGCCCGGGGCGGCAAATCGAGCTTATGCAGGGCCATCCCGACCAGTTCGTGGACCTCCTTGTTGCCCTGGGCGTAGGCCGTCAGCACCCGCGCCAGGGGTCCTACCTCCATGACCTTGCCCTTCCAGCGCGGCGCCTTGATCCACGAGTAGCTCGCGTCCATGGCGAGGCTCGCGTAGGGCGGCTTCGGACCAGTGTAATCGAGCGTCGTCTGGCCAACGAACGGGTGCAATCCGCTGTCCTTGCCCGTGGAATAGCTGTACCAGGAGTGGGCCACGAATTCCTGGACCTGCCGCGGATCGCGCAAATCGACCTCTTCGACGTGCGAGAGGTCGCGATTGACGATCGCACCGCGCGGGATCATGAAGCTACCCGGGTCGTTGATGGACTTCTCCGGAAATTCCCCGTACGAGAGGAAATTTCCCACGCCCTCGCCGGTGCGGAACCAGTCCTTGTAAAAACCTGCGATCGCCAGCGTATCCGGCACATAGACTTGATCCACAAAGCGGCGGATCTCGCCTATGACCCCGTGCACGATCTCGAGGCCGGTCATGTCCACGGCGGTCGCGCCATCACCCTTCTCGCCCGGACCCACGCTGATCGCCGTCGGCGCCCCACCCACAACGAAATTCGGGTGCGGGTTCTTGCCGCCGAAGATCGCGTGCAGCTTGGCCACTTCGCGCTGCCAAGCGAGCGCGTCCAGGTAATGCGCCACCGCCATGAGGTTGGCCTCAGGCGGCAGCCGGTATCCCGGATTACCCCAATAGCCGTTGGCGAAGATGCCCAGCTGTCCGGAATCCACGAAACGCGCAAGCTTATCCTTGACGGCCGAGAAATAGCCCGGCGACGACCGCGGGTAATTGCTGATCGACTGTGCCAGCGCGGACGCCTTCGCCGGATCGCCCTTCAGGGCGGAGACCGCGTCCACCCAATCCAGGGCGTGTAGTTGGTAAAAATGCATCACATGATCGTGCACGAACTGGGCGGCGATCATCAGGTTGCGGATGATCTCGGCGTTGCGCGGGATCGGATAATGCAACGCATCCTCGACTGCGCGCACCGAGGCGATGCCGTGCACCAGCGTGCACACGCCGCAGATGCGCTGGGCGAAGGCCCAGGCGTCGCGCGGATCGCGTCCCTGCAGGATGATCTCCACGCCGCGCACCATGGTTCCCGAGCTGGATGCCTTGGTAATGGCGCCCGAGCCGTCCATGTCCGCCTGGATGCGCAGATGCCCCTCTATGCGCGTGACGGGATCCACCGTGACTGTTCTTTTTGCCATGTGCGGGTCTCTCAGTGCCTTTCGGCGAGATTGTCGGCCACGAGCTCGAGCAGGCTGTGGGCGGTCTTGTCCCAATGAAAGAAGGCCTGTCCGTCATCGAACGTCAGCCGGCAGTTCGAACAGCTGGATACCAGGACGTCCGCGCCGGTATCTTCCACTTGCTGCATCTTCAGGTGAAAGACGCGGTGACGTAGGGAATCGGCGCGATGTATGGTCACGACGCCGCCGCCTCCGCCGCAACACCAGTTCGCCCCCGGCGTTGCGCTCATCTCATGCAGATCCGCGCCGAGCGCCTTGAATATCTCGCGAGGGGCCTCGCAGACGCCGCCGCGGCGCGCCACCTGGCAGGGATCGTGGAACGTCATTGACCGCGGATCCGGTTTCATTGTCAGCCGTCCGGCGCGAATCTCCTCGGCCATGTATTCGGAGATGTGGAGCGCACGAAATGGCAGCGGCTTTCCGTAGACGTTGGCCCCCGCCCAGCGGAAGGCCTGATAGGCATGCCCGCATTCCGGCAGGATGACGATCTTGGCCTTGACGGCCAGCGCCGCGTTGATCAGCAGCATGGTGGCGTCGCGCTGCCCCCCGCGATCCCCCGACAACATGCTGAAATTGGTCGCCTCGTAACCGTCGCTGCGGAAGGTCCAGGAGGCGCCGACATGATTCATGACCTTGGCGAGCGCGACGATGGACTGCGGATATTTCATGATCTCGATCGATGATACCGTGACCAGGATATCCGCCTGGTCACGATCCAGGGGGATATCCACGCCGTTGTCGTCTGCCAGCCACGCGATGCGCTCCTTCAGGACCTTGGGCGTGGCGCCGAGCGGACTCCCTTCGTGCTCGGCGCGCTCCGTAGGCTCCCAGAGGTCGTGGGGGACGAGGCCCGCGGCCTGCATCCCGTGCCGCGCAGCCAGAACGAGCGACGGGATGTCTATGCCCATGGGGCACACGAGCGCGCATCGCCCGCACATGGTGCAGCTGTCGTAGATGAGCTCCTGCCATTTTTCGAGATCGTCCAGGGTGACCCGCTTTTTCAGACCGAACAGGCGGTAGAGTGGCGAAAGCGGCCCCATCTCCCGCTTGTAGGCCCTCTTCAACAGTTCTATCTTCCAGATCGGGACATATTGGGGGTCGCCGGTCTGGACATAGTAGTGGCAGGCCTCGGCGCACTGCCCGCAATGCACGCAGGACTCCATGTAAAGCGCCGTCGTCGTGTTGAGATCCCGCAGAAACGATTTTGTCGCTAACGCCAACCGCTCGTCATCCGGCCGCGTGCCCTGCCTGTCCGGAACCGGCCGGACCGCGCCGGCGGGTCCATCCAGGGTCGTTGTCGTAGTCATAGGCTCGCCCCCCGCCGCCCATAGGCGGCCCCCGTCGTCCCCCGGGAAAAGGCAAAGAGGATGACGTGCATGATTTTTCCGAAGGGCAGCCACGCGAAGAGGATATCCCCGGAAAGAATATGGAGACCCAAAACAAGCTGATAGCTGCCGCCGATGTTGTAGTAGGCCATAAGACCCGTCACCAACGGCACAAAGGCCACGAACCAGCTGAAGTAGTCGTCGAAATTGGAAAGCCGCCGCAGGACCGGCGAGGTCATCCTGTGGCCCAGGAGCGCCAGCAGGGACACCGCCGAGATCCCGGCGGCAAACGCGATCACCCCGCCTGGCAGACCGGGCCAGCGCAATCCAAGCAAGCTGCGCACCACCAGGATGTGCGGGATGTAGCCGAAGATCGCCACGGCATAACCGATGTGAAAGAGGTAGCTCACGATATCCCAGTGCAGGATCCGCTCACGGAATTCGCGGCGCGGCCAGGATCGGGAGACGATGACGCGCAGGCTGCTTGCCCATCCGGAACCCGACCGCGGTTCGGAATGGTCCACCGGCCGCCGGAGGGCCAGAATCCCCACCAGCCGCCATACGATACCGAAAACCAACAGCGCCAGGGCCACTTCGAAGGCGGGACCACGCGCGAATGCCAGCAGACTTGCGCCATTCATGACGGGTGCCTCATGGTTGGGGATTCTTTTTGTTGGGATCGGTGTGGCTGTTCTTGCGCGCGCGGTCCTGTCGGGATCGGGCGACCGCGGCCACGCCAAGGCCCACCACCGCGCCGGCCGCGGCCGCGCCGCCGATGACGCCAGCGCGGGACCAGTGCCCGGTCGGGGCCGACAACGGCCGGTAGAAACCGCCCTTGTCCCAAAAACCCGGCTCGGAACAGCCAAGACAAGGGTGGCCTGATTCGATCGGGAAACTGGTGCCGCCGTTCCACTTCATGGTCGGACAGGCATTGTGCGTAACCGGGCCCTTGCAGCCGAGCTCGAACAGGCACCACCCCTGACGCGCGCCCTCGTCATCGAAGGTCTTGGCGAACATTCCGCGGTCGTAGAAGGGGCGGCGGTAGCACCGGTCATGGATGCTGTTTGCGTAGAAATTGGTTGGCCGCCGCAGATGATCCAGGGCCGGCAAACCGAAGGTCGTGTAATACACGATGACACCGGTGATGACCTCCGCGATCGGCGGACACCCGGATACGTTAATGATAGGGCGGTCGCGCACGATCTCGGAGACCGGCACGGCCCCGGTGGGGTTGGGCGTCGCGTAGGGCAAGCCGCCAAAGGCGGCGCACGTACCCACGGCCACCACCGCCGCCGCGCCGCTTGCGGCATGCTTCAGGTCGCTCACGGCACTACGTCCCGCAACCGTGCAGTAGACCCCGCCCTTGTCGAGCGGGACCGACCCGTCGACGATCAGAATATACTTGCCCCACGCCTTTTTCATGGCGCCGTCCTTGGCGGCCTCGGCGGCCTTTCCGGCCGCCGCCTGCAGCGTGTCGTTGAAGGCCAGCGAAATGTCGTTGAAGATGAGGCTTGCAAGCCCTGGTGAAAACGACCGCGTCAGGCTCTCGAGGCAGCCCGTGCATTCCTGATAGGAGAGATAGATGACCGTCGGACGCGGCGCATACTGGAGCCGCCTCGCCATTTCCGCCGCATCCGCCGGCGACAGGGCCAGCGTCGCCGATACGGTGGCACACAACTGCAAGAAGGCCCGGCGCGTGAATCCGCGCTTCTCCAGGACACCCCCTATCGTCTCGGTCTCGTCGTTCACGCGCCCTCCTCGCTCGCTGCCGCGGCCAAACGCCGTACACTGTGCCCGATGTCGGCATCGCTCGCGCGCACGATCTGCGGGACGTCGACGATTTCGATCCGCTCACTGCGCACATCGCCATCCGGCTCGCAGTGACGTACTCGCCATACCCCCGCATGGCGTGTTTCCTCAATGCGCGTGTGCAGAAGCGAGCGAATGTCGATGGTCAACTCGCCTTCCCCAAGGCGCTCGTCGAGGCGTCTCCTGTCCTCATCCGATAACGGCATCGCGGTCAGGTCGATCACATGGACCACCCGCTCTTGGGCGTAGCGTGCAAGCGCCGATGTGATCTCCCGCATCAGCGCCTCCACTACCCCCGTACCGGCCGGATCCCTCTCCTCTACGGGATATATGGGGATCACGCGCTTAGACAGAGCCATTGCACCACCCTCGGAGCAGGCGACGGACCTCCGCCCCCACCCGCGGCAGGGCGGCATGCGCCGGGGCGCTCAAAGTATCGCCCCAGCTGACCTCTCCTGGCCGCACGCCAATAAGCGCCCGCCGCACCGGCAGACCGTCACATAAACGGGCCATGTCCAAGACCTCGGACAGACTGACCTCATGGACGCTGCCGGCCTGCCGGCGCGATAGCAATCGGTCCATATCGGCCCCTTCGAACACGCGCACATCGCCGGCCCGACCGTCGAACACGACGGCGTCCAGAACGATCAGGGATTCCGTGGACTCTATTGTTTCGAGGAGGGTAAAGCTAGCGGTGCCGCCATCGACAAAGTGTGCGGTTTGGGCAAGGCCCTGATCGGCCCCAAGCCATCGCAAGGCATGGATGCCGACCCCGTCGTCCTTCTGGAGGATATTGCCGAGACCGAGGACTACAACCCGACCTTCCGCCGGCCGAGACCTCGCATCAACCTCTGCCGCATCGCTCTCCATGAGCAGATCCTTCTTTGTTTCGATGCAAAACATCGAAAACCGATCTGTAGCGGATAACTACCCATAAGTCATAGGCCTGTGGATCAATCCTATGGCATCCCGTCCTTATTGCGCGAGTATGATCTCATTGGTATACCCAAGAATGTCATTTATCAATTTTTCCGCTATTCGGCAACACTCGCCTCTGCCGTTATGCCCAATGCCCCTATCGCGACTTGGTGACACCCATGGGCGTGTGACATGCCATGCCATAGGACCCTTCGTCATATCCTACGGAGTATCGCCGCACCCTCCGGGTCGCCTATATGCCATAGATATGTCGCGTTTTCTCAACATACCGATTGTCATGCTTCTTTCCGGGCTTTTGCCTATCGATGCGCTAATCCAGGTGACATTTCTATGACACATATGTGGCGGCCCCTGCTTGCCCAGTCCTCAGGTGATGACAGTCAGTAAGGTCACGATTGCTGTCCTACATCCAGGCCTTACAGGAGGGATATCCCAGGCCCTTAATGGAATCCCCTGATCGAGGCCTAATGACAGGGGCGTGCTGGAGGCGCGGTAGGTAAGACAGGCCTCCGCGATCACGGTGTGGCCAATCGCCATCACATCGTGATGGCCCAAGCCATCGGTAGCAAGCCTCCCTCTGTCAAAACATCGTTACGGGCATTCTGGCTCGCGCGCGCGACGGTCGCGACGCTCTTGTTGCGCCGGCCCATCAGCCGTTTGACCCAGCCGTCCCTATGGGTCTTGCGCTCCGCGGCCCGACTCACGGCCCGCAGCCCATGGATCAGCAGTGCGCGCAGCTACATGTCGTCGCGTTTGCTGATACCAAGCGATGCGGGCCAAGATGTTATGTTAGGGGGGCGGCCGACGCCCGAGGGACGCTCGCACCGGAAGGGTGCGGGGCCCATCAGAAGGTCCCTGAGCCGCTGCGGGACCCGCCTTTCTTACGCGCCACGGAGGGGTATATTGCGGAAACGGCCGTTGCAGGATGGGATGCCATCGCCATAGTCCGGTCGGGGGTTGTCCGTTTCCGTTGCGATTCAGCGCCAGGCCGGAGGCAAGGCACCGGCATCCCGGAAAAGGCCCGACGCCGGTTGTTGAGGTCTGCCATAATGGGGTCATCCGGTTTCGCGGGTTACTGATGGGCCGCGAAACGCGCGTACCGCCTCCTCACGCACGACCCTATCGGAGCGGATAGCGTTGCGTTCCGACAGGGGCATCTCGAAATAGACAACAGCTACCGCCAATCTCTCAGTCTGCATGGAGGAAACGACATGACCTCAGTACCAGCGGCCGCCGCCACAATCCCACCGCCCAACAAGAAGACGGTCTACCCCCATCCTTTCGCCTCGCGCGTCGCGGGGCGGACGAAACGAAGACTAGGCGACCATTTCGGCCTCACGAATTTCGGTGTCAATCTGACCGAGCTTGCGCCCGGGGCCGTCTCCGCACTCCTCCATCACCATTCGAAACAAGACGAGTTCGTGTACATCCTGGAAGGCACCCCGACTCTGGTTCTTGATAAAGCGGAATACGCGCTCGAGCCCGGCGACTGCGTGGGGTTCAAGGCCGGCGATGGGGTCGCCCATCAACTCGTCAATCGTTCCCATGAGCCGGTCATCTATCTCGAAGTCGGCGACCGTACGGAAGGCGACGAGACGTCGTACCCTTACGACGACCTGAAGGCCGTATTCCTCAATGGCGGTTGGCAGTTAACGCATAAGGATGGGCGGCCATACTGACAAGAGTGCCTGCTCACAGCCAGGGTGTACTGCCGTGGAAACATCTGAGACATTCCAGAAGGCGCATCCGCGTGGTCCGTGATTTTTGAGCCGAGGGAAGCGAAGAGAGCCCGCCCGCTCGCCCTGGGCGGGAACAGGATTTTGCGGCATCCTCCCAAAGACGTGGATCCCGGTGATCGCCTGCAGACATCCGGGACACCACAACAACCCAATATTTCGAGTGAACCGGCAGCGATTTGGCGAGTTGTATACTATTCATGCCAGTGAGTGCGGCGTCGCCCGGCGACATCCGTCGTCATGCCATCACGCCGCCCTACTTCGTCATGACGCCTCGTTTGGGGGCTTCCGATGTGCGACGCATGCCCCGTATCTCGGGAGCCATGGCGGCTTGGCGATCGCGCGCGCGCTCGATCACCGTTCTGATGCGGTCGGTCACTTCGGGATCGACGTCACTGGATAAGGTGTCCTGCTGAACTTGGGCTACGCTGCCTCGCATTCGACCCATCATGCGCGGGATTTCGCGCACGATGAGGGCGGCATTCACGTGGGTGGTTGCGCAACACTGTACCCATTCGAGCGCCGTCACTTCCGCGATCAGGACCGCGTCACCCACGGCCATAGCAAGGCCCTGGTTGACGTTACTGTACCCATTCGAGCGCCGTCACTTCCGCGATCAGGACCGCGTCACCCACGGCCATAGCAAGGCCCTGGTTGACGTTGTCGATAGAGAGCGTGTTGCACACCAGGTCGTAGGCGGAGGCGAGCACTCAACCGCCTGACGTCATGAGGAATGACAGATTCTTGGCGTGCGCGTCGGCATTCCCGATCAACACCTTGAAAATCGCCCAGCGCAACAAATGGAGCCGCTCGCGGGCCGGATTCGCTGTACGATCTGCCGTATGGATAACACGGGGCAAAGAGGCGCCATCGCGAATATGCTTCACATCGCGTCCGCCACCATAGATGCGCTCATACTGGTGCGCAACAGGCAGGCCAAACAACTGGCGACCGTCGATTGTGTGTACACGTCGGATCGCGTGATCCTGGCGCCGTCGGTCGAATCGCTCTATGAGCAACACCGGCTCCGCAACATGATGTAACGCGACCGGGGCCACCGGCAGGCCGACCACATGGGCGAGCCGCATGCAGACAAACTCGTCGCCGGTCAGCCCGGCTGGCGATAGCCGTACCGGCTTGGACTTCAGGATGTGTGTCGAGGCCAGGTTCGGCGCTTCGGCCAGGTACCAGTGGATTGCCTTCGACCAGCAGCGCAATCTTGCCCTAGTAGCCTGCGATCGACGGGCGTACCTTCCCGTCCCACACCGAAAACGGCTGGCCGGCTCGCTGACAAATCCGCTCCGACCACTCGACGGCCGGCACTCGTCGCTTTTCATCCCGGTCTGACGTTGGGGCCCCGGCCACTACCAGTCGGATTGCGCCGGCCGTTTCCCGGCCAAGCCCGACCAGTAGGCCGGCAAGATTCGATTTGCTAATCTTGAGCGCCTGCACGGCGTCGTCAAGCGCCTGCCCCTGGGGTAGCAGGTTCTCGAAAAGGCGGCGCACCTGCACGGCGTGCGCGCTCGTCGAGCGGCCGACCGCATTAGCAACATCGGGCTGAGCGGGCACGAATCTGGCCGTGCCAGCCAGGAGGCATCGTAGTCAAACACGACGCCATCGGCTTGCGCGTCGCGTGTCAGCCGGCCCGCGAGCGCATGTCCAACCAGACCTCAAGCCCCATAAGGAGGACCCGCAGGTTTTTGCCACGTCAGACGAAGACCAAGCCTGTTGGCGACCTCGATCGCCAGCGCGAGCAATACCGTACCGGTGCCACGCTCAAGGTTCTGCATGGTGTTTTGCACACACCGATGACCAGCGCCGCTTCTTCGAACGTCATACCTGAGTGGGTGCGTACTGCGCGAAGGGCAACGCCCAGATCTTCAGCGTCGTTAATGAATGGCAGGTCGGGTATAGGGGGAAGGCCCGAGACTATCCCTGGCCGATCTTTTGCGCGCTACTGTGGATAATCGCCTTTTTTCGCCTATTATTTTCCCGTCAGTGGCCATCAGTTTTCACGGAAACCTTATGTCCTTGAATATTCTGTATTTCCCACACGAGCTGTTACTGTATGCGCTGCGCGCTCCCCCCATTCCCTTGACTCGCTGCCATAATCGAATCATTTAATACCGAACACAATAATAAGGGAGGTTTTATGGGACCTTGTAAATGGCGGGGTTTGGTTACATCCGTAATGCTGGTATCGGCTTGCTATGGCGCAATGACGCCAAAGGCTGAGAATATTAGGGGCTTCGCTTACTACAAAGGCAAGGGTGTCCCTCAGAGCTTCGCGAAGGCCGTGTACTGGTACCGCAAGGCGGCGATTCAAGGATATGAGGCGGCTGAGGACAATATGGGTCTCGCTTACCACATGGGCCAGGGCGTTCCTCAGAACGACCAGAAAGCCGTATATTGGTGGCGAAAAGCGGCAACTCAGGGATATGCGCCGGCCGAGGACGACATGGGTGCCGCCTACTACAGAGGCAAGGGTGTCCCTCAGAGCAACCATAAGGCCGTGTATTGGACCCGCAAGGCGGCGATTCAAGGATACGCACCGGCCGAGGACAGCATGGGTGGCGCTTACTACAGAGGCAAAGGTATCCCTCAGAACTTCCGGAAGGCCGTGTACTGGTACCGCAAGGCGGCGATTCAAGGATTCGCGCGGGCTGATTTTGGTGTGGGTCGCGCCTACTACCGAGGCCAAGGTGTGCCTCAGAGCTTCGAGAAGGCCGTGTACTGGTATCGTAAGGCGGCAAGCCAAGGCCTCATAAAGGCCGAGCTTAATATGGGCCTCGTTTACATTATTGGTCTGGGTGTCCCTCAGAACGATCAGAAGGCCGCGTATTGGTACCGCAAGGCGGGGGCTCAAGGGAATGCAGCCGCTGATATTTTAATGGGTATGATTTACCGCGACGGTGATGGTGCACCTAAAAACTTCCAGAAGGCTCTCGACTGGTACCGTAAGGCGGCGATCCAAGGATACGCGCTGGCTGAGTTTCGTGTGGGTCGCGCTTACAATTTCGGCCAAGGTGTTCATCGGAACGACCAGAAGGCCATGTATTGGTACCGCAAGGCAGCGGCTCAAGGATACGCACCGGCTGAGGTTGTGATGGGCACCTCCTACAATCTTGGCCAGGGCGTCCCGAAAAACTACGTGCAAGCCTATAAGTGGTTCGCATTAGCCAAAAGCGCAACGAAACCAGGGAGCAAAATCTACTCGACAGCCTCCAGTGACATCAAGCGGCTGTCGTTTTCCATGCCCGCGCCACAAATCGCCCAGGCCCAAGCGTTGGCTTACGCATGGGTAAAGGCACACGAAAAATAAGTCCCGGGTTCGCCTTGCTGGACTCGGCCGCGGCATGGCTGTGGGGTTTTTGGTTCTGGTGCGGCCACAATTTGTGGGTCAACCATAACCTCCTCGCTGCAGGCCCGCCTGCAGAAGCGGCTCACAGAGCTTGCCCTCGAGGCCCAACTCTCACCCTTGCCGCCGGTCGTTCTGGGAGGTCTTTTGGTGGTACCGCAAGGCCTCCTTCTGGTCATGGCCGGTCAGGTGTAGGCGATCACCAAGATCCGCGTCTTTTTGGATGGTTACGCGGATTTATCAGGAAAGCGTTCCTTGAGGGAACGGGTTTGGAGGGTCTTGTCCGGGCTGTGATGGCTGAGGGTCGACGGTGGTGATCGCCTTGGGGGTTTTGTAGGAAGTCTTCGCAAAAAAGAGATCAGGCACCCCAGGATCGGGGTGCGAACGCCCAGCCGTTACAAGCCGTGCAAAGACGGAGGGATTCTTCGTGACAACGGTTATGAGGAAGCGTAGAAGGACGGCTGGTAAGAGAGCCGGCGCAGTCCCGATTCGAACTTGGCGGTGAGAACGGGACTGCGCCATTTCCCCGTATTGGAGCGGGGTCAGTGTGCCAGGATCCCGTCGCGGCGTCCAGGCGCCCACTTCGGCCGCCGCACCTGCGGATACCCAGGCCTCGGCCGCCCGGGCGCGGGCGATTGTCATGGAGATCGAACGGGGCTTGGGCTTTATGCCGACCGATCGTGAATTCGAGCGATTGGGTTACGATATCGAAAGCCGGGTCCCGGGCACGGGCAAACTGCGCTTTATCGAGGTGAAGGACCGTATCGCGGGCGCCTCCACCGTAACGGTGACCCGCAATGAGATCCTCTATTCCCTCAATAAGCCCGAGGACTTCATTCTCGCTATCGTCGAGTTCACAAGTGATGACACGCACCGTGTCCATTATCTGCGCCAACCGTTTCAGCGCGAGCCGGATTTTGGGGTGACGAGCGTAAATTATGACTTCAGCGAGTTGCTGGGCAGGACACAGGCGCCCCATTGATTCTGCGTGTTGCCCGTTGATCGGGAATCTGAAAACAGGGGGCCGCGGAATCATAAGGGAGCCCCGCCTCAAGGCGTTAAGTGCGGGCGAGACACCGCTGTATAACAGATTAATCTTGTATATTTGCGTGTTATGCGTGAATATCGCATATAAATTTCGCATTGAGTGGGCGTTCCGCCATGTTGATCGAGTTTAGCGTCACCAATTTCCGATCCATCCGCGAGCGTCAGACGCTGAGTCTGACGGCAAGCCCGGACGCGAAACACCTCCCGCAAAACGTCAGCACGGGTCCGCGGGAGGGTTTGCGGTTACTACGCTCAGCCGTCATCTATGGGCCCAACGCCGCCGGTAAGAGCAATCTCTTGCGGGCGGTAGAAACGGTGCGGCACCTTATCCAGAATTCGGCCACCGGGGGCCAGGAAGGACTGCGCCTACCCGTGACACCCTTTCTGCTTTCGCCCGTGTCCGCGGCCCAGCCCTCGGAGTTCGAGATACTCTTCGTGGATGATGACGGGGTCCGGTATCACTATGGGTGTGCGGTCAGCGCCGAGCGCGTACACAAGGAATGGCTGGTGGCGTCTCCCCGTGGGCGTTCCCAGCGGTGGTTTGAGCGCGTCTTTGTGCCCGCGAGCGCGACCTATGACTGGTGGTTTGGTCCGCATTTCAAGGCGGAGCGGGCGGAGCGCAAGGTCTGGCAGGAGTTCACCCGCCCTAACGCCCTGTTTCTGTCGACGGCGATCCAGCTGAATAACGAACAGCTCAAACCCGCCTTCCTGTGGTTAACCCAAAAACTGATCGTGTTGCGCCCCGGTACGGGCCAGGACCTGAACCCATTCCTGAGTCTCCAGCTGCTTCGAAAGGACGGCGGGAAAGAGCGGATCATGCAGTTTATGCGGGCCGCCGGCGCGGGTATCGACCGACTCGAGATCTTGGAGGAAGATCCCTCCCCCTCCCTTTCGACCGGGCTCCCCGGAATCGGACCCTACGGCGTCGCGGAGCGACTCAATATCCCGCCCGGTGTCTCCCCGCCCGCCCCTAAACGTCTGCGCGTGCTGGCGTGGCACAAGCACCCGGATTCCTCCGAAGAAGTGGCCATCGATATGGCCGACGAGTCCGATGGTACGCGGAAGTTATTCGAATTCACGGGAGGGTGGTTGCGCGCCTTGGAGTCCGGGGCGACCCTTTTTGTCGATGAATTGGACCGCAGTCTGCATCCCCATATGACGCGTTTCCTGGTGGGCCTTTTCCAGGGCCGGACCAACCAGAAAAACGCCCAGCTCATTTTTACCACCCACGATGCGACGCTCCTCGACGCGGGTTTGCTACGGCGCGACCAAATCTGGTTTGTGGAAAAGGATGCCGCGCGGTCCTCTCATTTCTACTCGTTGCTCGATTATTCGCCCCGCAAGGAGGAAGCCCTGGAGCGCGGTTACCTAAAAGGACGTTATGGCGCGATCCCCTTCGTTGGCCGTCTGGAGGCGTGAGGCGTGGCGCGACCGCGGATTTCCCCCGAGCGGAACCGCGGTCGTTTCGCCGTCGGCCCGGGCACAAGGCGCCTCGATCCATCACGCTTATTGTCTGTGAAGGCGAGACGGAACAAGAGTATTTCAAGGCTCTTCGGATGCACTACGGGCTCACCACAGCGGAGATTGTCATAGCCGAGGATACGAAAGGGTCCACCCCTATCAGCGTGGTCAACTATGCGGAAGAAAAAGCGCGGGAGCCTGGGGGCTACGATCGGATCTATTGTGTTTTTGACCGCGATCATCATGAGAGCTTTGAGCGGGCACGCGAGAAAATTCGCGACCTAGCCAGCCGACAGAAGAGACCGCTGCCCATCAAGCAAGGAAGCGATTTCGATCCCCTGCTTTGAGGTCTGGGTACTGCTGCATTACGAACGAACGGACGCCCCAGCCCCCGACTGCGACGCCGTTATCGGCCGCCTGCGTGCGATGATCGGGGGCTACAAGAAGGCGGATGCCGGGATAGTCCAAGGCCTCATGGGGCAGATCAATTCAGCTATGGACAATGCCCGTTGGCTTGAAGGCCGCGCCGCCATGAACGACCATAACCCATATACCCTGGTCCACCGGGTACTGGAGTGGTTTCAATCCCTAGCCACCCAGGAAAC
This sequence comes from Acidiferrobacter thiooxydans, assembly GCF_003333315.1. Lineage (GTDB taxonomy): Bacteria > Pseudomonadota > Gammaproteobacteria > Acidiferrobacterales > Acidiferrobacteraceae > Acidiferrobacter > Acidiferrobacter thiooxydans. The sequence goes on along the minus strand of NZ_PSYR01000001.1, from coordinate 602,550 downwards.
CCCTTGACACACAAGAAGCTCATCGATCTGTTTACGGCGAGAATCGAGGGGCCACGCGGCTATGGCACTGGGTACGTATTTCGCTGATCATGAACACCTGAACCGCGGGTCACGAACAGGGTGTCCCCACATTGCCAGCTGATCTGACACCCTTGGATGCTAGAGGGGTATAAACTCATATTGTCGCCAAGTCACCGCAAACTCAGGAAAGGAGGCAAGAGAGGATCGCAAGTTATTGATTTTATGGTGGGCCGTGTTGGGATCGAACCAACGACCACCTGATTAAAAGTCAGATGCTCTACCGACTGAGCTAACGGCCCCAAAAGCCGGTCATTATTGTGATTGCCGCAACCCCTGTCAAATCGCGATCGCCGGGTCTGGGACACCTGCCTCGGCAAAGCCCTTGGCACGCAGGCGACAGGCATCACACGCCCCGCAGGCCTGTCCGGCATCATTCGGGGCATAGCATGAAAGGGTCAGCCCGTAATCGACGCCAAGGCCGAGGCCGGCGCGGATAATCTCGGCCTTCGTAAGGTGCAACAAGGGCGCGCGGATATGAAATCGCCCCCCCTCGACGCCGGCCTTGGTGGCAAGATTGGCAAGCGTCTCGAACGCCGCCAGATACTCCGGTCGGCAGTCGGGATACCCGGAGTAGTCGACGGCATTGACGCCGATAAAGAGATCATGCGCGCCTAGCACCTCGGCCCAGCCGAGGGCAACCGCCAGAAATACCGTGTTGCGGGCTGGGACATAGGTCACAGGAATACCGGTCGTAGGCGCCTGGGGTACGGATAGACCAAGGTCGGTCAGGGCCGATCCGCCGATGAAGCCGACACCCAGGGTGGCAACCCTGTGCTCGTGGGCCCCGCCTGCGGCAGCGACCGCGGCTGCCGCCTTCAATTCGCCCTTGTGGCGCTGCCCATAGTCGAACGACAACGCGTGACACTGAAACCCCTCTTTGCGGGCAAGGGCCAATATCGTTGCCGAATCAAGGCCACCGGAGAGCAGAACGACCGCCTTTTTGTCATCGGCCACGGACATCCCCCCACAAGACCTTATGCAGCTGGATCTGAAAACGCACCGGGAGCCGGTCGCGCAATATCCAATCAGCGAGATCGCGGGGCGCGAGACCGTCATGGACCGGCGAGAATAGGACATCGCAGCGGCCGGCAAGGTCATACTTCTCCACGATCCCCCGCGACCACTCGTAATCATCCGCGTTAGTGATCACGAACTTCACCTGGTCGATGGCGCGCAACCGCTCGATGTTCGCGTAGGCGTTGCGCGCCGACTCCCCGGAGCCCGGCGTCTTCAGATCGAGTACCACGGCCACTCGTGGATCGACATCGTGCGTGGGCAGCGCCCCACTGGTCTCGAGCGAGACCTCATAACCCCGATCACAGAGCCCTCGTAACAGCGGCAAAACGGCGGGCTGCGCCAGCGGTTCGCCGCCGGTCACAGTCACGAAGCGTGGAGAGTAATCACTCACTTTCTCAAGGACGCCCTCGACCGAGAGACGCTCCCCTCCGTGAAAGGCATAAGTCGTATCGCAGTAGCGACAGCGCAACGGACAGCCGGTAAGGCGCACGAATACCGTAGGCCAGCCGACGGTACGTGCCTCTCCCTGCAGGGAATAGAAGATTTCGGTGATACGGAGGTCCCGCAGCATGGGCTTATTCTACCGCGGCCTTATAAGGGATGCGACGATCGCGCCAGAATCCCAGCCATTCTCCCTATGGCCACGATCAACCGGGATCCGGCACGGCCTGAGACATGCGCCCTCTCTGCGGGGTTTCTCAAGGATTTCCATGGTCCGCCGTGCCCCCGCCGCTGACGCAGGTTTTGGCACAAGGCCTTATGTCCACGCCGTTGCCTCGCGGTCCTGTCAACGGCCGGATTGTGCATCATGGATAAACCGACGGCATATCTGTCTGCAGGCCTATACCCAGCAGGCGGCACAGAGGCCCCCATACGGGGACTCCGGCGCCGCCACCGGGCGTTCCGGGCGTTAGGGCTTCACAGGGGGAATGGCGGGCCAGGATCCCTTATTTCTTTCCCTTTGCCCCAAGATTCGTCAGGGAATTGTGCGCAACCTGGGCTGCCATGGCCTTCGGGTATTGGGCAATCAGCGCCTTCCAGATGGTCCGCGCCTTGTTCGGGTGCCCCTGCCACTTGGCGATATAGCCCATCTTCAGAAGCGCGTTTGGCACCTTCCTGCTCTTTGGATAGCGCGTCACAAGCGTCTTGAAGGCCTTCTCGGCGTGGGGATAATCACGCTCCACGTAGTCCGTCTCTGCCACCCAGTATTGGGCCTTGGCCGCCCGCTTGTCTTTTGGATAAGCCTGCAGGAAGGCCTGGAACGCGGCGACCGCGTGTCGATAGCGCCCGGTCCGCAAAAGATTGAAGGCCTTGTTGTACATCGCCTTGGCCGGCTCGGTTTGACGGCTCACGGCGGGCTCGGCGCTGGCCGGCGGTTGGGAACCGGCGGTCGCTGCGCTGGCCGGCGCACCTTGGCCCGTGGCAGGCGGCGCGACCGCGGTATTGTTATCCGGAGGAATGACGACGATCCCCGTCCCACCCCCCGCGGCACTGGTCCCCGGTGCGGCCTGCGGCGCCGTCACGGCCGACGGGCTCGGCGGCGCCGCCGGTTGGGCCTTCCCGGCCTGGAGATCGCGCAATCGCCGGTCAAAATCGCTAAAAAACGCCTGCTGCTGCTGACGCAGGCGGCTAATCCTATGGTTTTCGATCTCGACTTGATTCTCGATACTGCGAAGTTGTTCACGTATCCCGTGCAGCGTCTCCAGGAGACTCAAGAGCCCCGCTCGCGAGGACGGATTCGCCCCATTGGTGGGGATGGAGATGATAGGCGGTTCGCGGTCATGAGCGACGGCGGGGACCACAACGATCCCCGCCAACGCCAGCGCTGTCCCCCAAAGAACCCCGGACCGCGCACCCATGAGGCCTACTTGCTAGCGAAATACTTGTAGTTGAAATAGACGCGGCGGTTGATGGCCCACGCCTTCGGATTATGTCCCATAGCCAACGGGCGCGACTTGCCAAACGAGATCGTCGCAAGCTGGCTGCCAGACACACCCAGGACCTCGAGCATGTGCTTTACGGCGTCAGCACGACGCCAGCCGAGCGCCATATTGTACTGCGCCGTGCCTCGCTCGTCGGTGTTGCCTTCCAGACGCACGCGTACGTTGGGATGGGCCTCGAGATAGCTGGCGTTTTCTTTTACGATCTTGCGGTTCACGCCGGTGATCGCCGAGCTATTGGTGCGGAAATGCACCATATGCGGAAAACTGTTCAGGGCCGGGCCTTTATTGGCGCTGGCCATCCCCGCCCCCTGCATGCTGCTGCCCTGCCCTGCGCCGCTTGCCTGGGTCATGCCGCGCGATGCCGTGGCCGACGCCGCGTGCGGCTTTACTGCCTCTTTGCCCGCGCAACCCGCCAGAGCGGCGAGCCCGACTGCGACGAGCATGCCTTTATTCATTTTCATTACACCACTCCTTTCCTTTAACCATTGATAGTAGTCACGGGTGACGAAATGGCGACCAAGCAGGATCAGTGACATCCCCCCTCTTAACCCTAGTATACGATGCCCGCGCCCATTTAGTGAAACCGTGGCCAGAACCCTATGCCCCCCAACCACCGTGCTATAGAGTATTTCCTGCCCGTTTGGTGCAAACGTCGGGGAATCATCAAGGCTTGTGGCAGTCAGAATCTCCAGGGTCGAGTCCGCCAGCTCAAACACCGCTGCATGATACTGGCCCGCGCGTCGACTTACCAGCGTCAACCATTTGCCATTTGGAGAAAAAGAGGCGCCGGCATTGTAACGACCGCGGAAGGTCAGGCGCCGCTTATGGTCCCCATCGGCCGTCATTTCATAGATTTGAGGTCCGCCACTGCGATTCGACGTAAACACGATATGCCCACCATGCGGTGACCAGGAGGGCTCGGTGTTGATACTTGGGCCGAATGTGAGTTGGCGCAGTCGCCCGGTCACCAGGTTCATCACATAGATCTCGGGATACCCGGTTTTCGACAAGGACAACGCCAGGTGGGTGCCATCCGGGGCAAACGATGGCGCACCGTTCAGGCCGTGAAAGGCGGCCACTCGTCGGATATGTCCCGTGGCGACATCCTGCACATACACAGCCGGCCAGCCGGTCGCGAACGACACATAGGTCAAGCGCCGCCCATGGGGCGACCAGCGCGGCGACATGATGGGCTCATGAGAGCGCAGAATGACATGCACCCCGTGGCCCTCGGCATCCGCCACCTCGAGCTTATAGAGAAAATGGCCAGGCGGCCCATCGGGGTACATGGTGATGAAGGCAATGCGTGTATTGAACACCCCACGCACACCCGTCCAATGCTGATAGACGATATTGGCAATGGCGTTGCCTACGGCACGCAGCTGGTCGGGGGCCACGACATACTGCAGGGCCTTGAGCTGGACCCCCTTATTGACGTCATAGAGCCGAAAGGCCACATTGACGCGCCCATTGGGCTGTCTCTCGATATGCCCGATCAAAAGTCCGGCCGCCTTTAAAAGGCGCCAGTCATTGAAATGACCCTCGACCTGGCGATCGTGATGGGGGTTGGCCAGATAATCGCGGCTCGGCAGAACATTAAACCAGCCGCTGCCGTCGAGATCCTTGGCAATGACCACGGACGGCCGGAGGTTCTGCGGCCATGTCTTCTCGCCCTTGAAGGGCACGATAGCGATCGGGAATTTCTGCCCGTAGCCGTGATTGATATGAATCGTGACGGCCCGTGCCGCAAGCGGCATGGTCGCCAACATGATCAATAGAACTACGAAACGCGATCCGAGACGATTCATGGCGAAGATCCCTTTGGTGCCGTAAAGACGAAGGTCAACGGGTTCAGGTACTGAAGCTTGGTCGCTGAGTGCGGGACCGGCAGCGGTGCGGCATTATAGATGGCCGCAATCACGGAACGGTCGAACACGGAGTTACCGCTGCTCTGCACGATACGGGCACTCACGACCTGTCCACCGGCTATGAGCCGAACCCTCACTATGCAGTGCAGTCCCTTGGATTGCGGAACGGCGACCCAGGCCGCACTCACTCGTGCCTCGATGAGTGCCTTGTAACGACTCACGACCCCCCGTGCCGCGGCGGCGGCGGCGCGCGCGGCGGCTGCCCGCGCGGCGGCCCTCTGCCGGGCACGCGCGGCCGCCTGCGCGACCTCGCGCTGCAATTTCGCACGCGCGCGCGCGGCGGCCGCCTGTTCCTGCGCCTGCAAACGCTTGCGGGCCGCCGCCCGCGCGGCTTGTTCGGCACGAGCGCGGGCCAAAGCCTGCGCCTGAGCCTTGGCCCGCGCCAAAGCCTGGGCCTTCGCCTGGGCCTTCGCCTGGGCCAAAGCCTCTGCCTTGGCCCGCGCCAAAGCCTGCGCCTTCGCGTGCGCCTTCTGTAGCGCCTTTTGGCGGGCTAGCTGGGTCTTGGACGGACCCTTGCGGACGGCGGGGCGAGGGGCCGGCGGGGCCACACGCGGCTGCGGAATAGGCGGTGTGGGGCGAGGCACTGGGCGGGGGCCAACCATAAACGCGTGGATCACATGGGGGCCGGTCTTTACGACATAGGAGGTATCGAGCTCGCTCCAACGAAAACTCACCACCAGAAACGCGATCACCGCCAGATGGACGAGCAACGCATAGACGACGGCGCGCGTGCGTCCCGGCGCTTCTCGGGTCCGGCCGGCCATGATCACTGCCCGCGGGTCTTGGTCATGAGCCCCACGCTTGGGGCGCCGGCCCGCTGCAAGAGCACCATGGCCGCCACCACATCCTGGTACGGCACGGCCCGATCCCCGCGAATCAGGATCGGCGTATGCGGGCGCAGCCGCAAAAGCCGGCGCGTACGTTGCTCTAACACCTTGGGCGTAACAGGATGCCCGTCAAGATAGTATCGGCCGGCGGCATCGATCGTGACGATCAATACCGCGCGATGGGGATTGGGAATCGCACGCGCCGCCGCCTGCGGAAGCTTGACCTTGACGCCGCGCTTCAATATCGGCGCTGTGATCATGAAGATCACGAGCAGCACGAGCATGACGTCGACGTAGGGGACGACGTTGATCTGGCTCATGAGCCGGGCGCGCGGGCGGCGGTAGCGTTTCATGTCGGGGCCTTGGCCACATACGCCTGACGCTGCAGGACGCTCGAGAACTCCTCCATGAAAATCTCGTAACGCGATGCCAGGCGATCCGTATCGTCGGCGTAACGGTTATAGGCAATGACCGCGGGGATTGCCGCGAAAAGCCCCATCGCGGTGGCGACCAGGGCCTCGGAAATGCCCGGGGCCACATGCGCCAGGGTCGCCTGCTGCATGTTCCCGAAGGACTGGAAGGCCGACATGATCCCCCACACCGTACCGAACAGGCCTATATAGGGACTTGTAGACCCGACGGTGGCGAGAAACGAGAGATTGGTCGCCAAATAGTCGGTTTCGCGGGTCAGCGCCACGCGCATCGCCCGCTGCACCCCCTCGATGATGTCCATGGGCAATATGCCCTTTTGCTTTTCGAGTCGCGTGTACTCCCGAAAGCCTGCCACGAATACACTGGCGTTCCCGGCGAGCTTATCCTCATTGCGCGAAAGTTCCGCATACATATGGTTCACGTTCGCGCCGCGCCAGAAGGTGTCCTCGAAGCGCTCGGCATCCCGATAGGCCTTCTTCAGAATGAACCATTTCCGAAAGATCATCGTCCACGATATGATCGAGACGACGAGCAGAATCAACATCATGAGCTGCACGACAAGGCTTGCGTGGTCCACCATGGACCACAAGGTTATCCCTTGATGGGAAGCGGCGACTCTCAAGACACTCTCCTTTACGGGGCGGATGCCTCCGCCAAAACCTGCATCAATTCACGGGGCAACCGGCGCGGCGCGAAGGTTCGCGCATCCACACAGACCACGCCCACCTCTCCCGCGCATACACATTCCGTTCCGCGCCAACAACCCTGCCGGAACGCAAGGCTTGCCCCGCGGATCGAGACCGGATCGGCGGTGACGCGCAGTACGTCGTCCAGGCGCGCCGGCGCCTGAAACCTGACGTCCACCGATCGTACCGCGAATAAGACATGCGCCTTCGATGCCAGTTCATGCGGCCCACCAACCCTCGCCCGCAGCCATTCATTGCGCGCACGCTCCATGAAGCGTAGGTAGTTCGCGTAATACACGACCCCCGCCGCATCCGTGTCCTCGTAGTACACCCGGATCTCGATGGCGAACGCCTGGGACTGGGCCTCGGCGCCGCTCACGAGCCGTCCCCGGGCGACGTCGCCAGCCCGAAGAGATGGTAGGCGCGAGGGGTGGCCACGCGCCCGCGCGGGGTGCGCATCAGATAACCCTTCTGGATGAGAAAGGGCTCGACCACGTCTTCGATCGTGCCGCGCTCCTCGCCGATGGCCGCCGCGAGATTATCGACTCCGACGGGGCCACCCTGAAAAGTATCGGTCACCGCCCACAGCAGGCGGCGGTCGAGACTATCCAGACCGCGATCATCGACGTCAAGCATCTTCAGGGCCTCCTTGGCGACGGCCTCGGTCAGAAGACCGTCCCCGCGCACCTGGGCGAAGTCACGGGCACGCTTCAAAAGCCTGTTGGCGATACGCGGCGTGCCGCGCGCGCACGAGGCCAGGGCCCGCACCCCGGCATCCTCGGTAGACATCCCCAGGAGGCCCGCGGAGCGTGTCACGATGCGCGCCAGATCCTCAACCTCATAGAATTCGAGCCGCTCGACGATCCCGAAACGATCGCGCAGGGGGAGGTCAGGAGTCCGGCGCGGGTGGTGGCGCCGATCAGCGTAAAGGGTGGCAGATTCAGCTTGATGGAGCGCGCCGCCGGGCCCTCGCCGATCAGGATATCGATCTCGAAATCCTCCATGGCCGGATAGAGCACTTCCTCCACTACCGGGCTCAAGCGGTGGATTTCATCGATGAACAAGACATCGTGGGCCTTCAGATTGGTGAGCAGGGCGGCCAGATCGCCGGCCCGCTCGAGCACCGGACCCGAGGTTTGGCGCAAAGAAGCCCCCATCTCCGAGGCAATGATGTGCGCAAGCGTCGTCTTGCCAAGCCCCGGCGGACCAAAGAGCAGGACATGATCCAGCGACTCCTGGCGGGCGCGGGCCGCGGCCAGGAAGATCTCGAGCTTTTCCCGAAGACGCGACTGGCCGATATAATCGGCGAGGCGTTGCGGGCGCAGGCGGACTTCCTGGGCGCGCTCCTGCGCCGACCCGTCGAGCGAGACCAGTCGTTCGGTTTCGATCATCGCACCATTCCCCTGAGCGCCTCGCGGATGAGCGTCTCGCCTGAGGCGGCCGGCCCCGCGACCTTCTCCGCCCGCTCCACAGCGGCCTGCGCCTCGCGCTCATTGTAACCGAGCGTCTGCAAGGCACCGACCGCCTCATCGCGGCGACTTGTCACCGTTCGTCCGCCCGACGGCACCTTTCCGCTCAATTCCACGAGCAGGCGCTCGGCGGTCTTGCGGCCGATTCCCGGCACGCGCGTAAGCCGCGCCACGTTGCCGTCATGCACGCACGCCCCCAGTTCCTCGTCGGTGAGTCCCGAGAGCAGCGCCAGGGCCACGCGCGGACCGACACCGTTGACCTTAAGGAGTAGCCGGAACCAGGCACGGCGCTCCGCCGTGAGAAACCCGTACAGAAGATGCGCGTCCTCGCGGACCACGAGGTGCGTATACAAGACCACTTCGCCGACCGCCGGCAATTCGCCGAAGGTCGAGAGCGGAAGATCCACCTCGTAGGCCACCCCCTGGACCTCGAAAAGCACCTGGGGGGGCTGCGCTCTATCACCACGCCGCGCAGTCGGCCGATCATGGGGATATCGCCCGGGTCCGCGATTGGAGGCCCTGGCTCTCGTGCAGGTGGCAGAGGGCACAGGCCAGGGCGTCGGCGGCATCCGCCGAGGGCTGCGCCGAGAGCCCCAACAAGGCGCGCATCATGTGCTGCACCTGACCCTTGTCGGCATGACCCACCCCCACCGTCGCCTTCTTGATCTGCAGGGCCGTGTACTCGTGGACATCAAGGCCGGCGCCGGCGAGGGCGACCAGCGCCGCCCCGCGCGCCTGACCAAGCTTCAGGGCGCTATCGGGATTGCGGGCCAAGAACACCCTCTCTACCGCGCACACATCCGGCCGATAGTGTTCGACCACCTCGGCGAGCCCGGAGAAGATCCGGTGCAGGCGCTCGGCCACGGTCCCCGATATCGAGACCACCACGCCGCAGGCCACATAGCCCGGCCGCCCCCCCTGATCGTCGACGATCCCAAATCCCGTGCGTCGCGATCCGGGGTCTACACCCAAGACCCGCATCACGCGCCCCCCTTATGCCGATTCCTCCATGAAGGTGGCGTTGGTATAGACCGTCTGGACATCATCAAGGTCCTCCAGCGCCTCCAGAAGCTTCATCACCCGCTCCGCATCCTCGCCGGCCAGCACCACATCGGTGAGCGGCCGGATGACGATTTCCACCGAAGACGGTGTAAGGCCACGCTGCACGAGCCCTTCGCGGACGCTCATCATCTTGTCGGGCGCGGTCAGCACCTCGACCCCCTCGCCCGGCACCGCCGCGATATCGTCCGCACCGGCCTCCAGCGCGGCCTCCAGCAAGGCCTCCTCGTCGCCATCCGCAAACATTAGCACGCCGCGCTTTTCGAACAGATAGGCGACCGACCCCTCCGTTCCCAGGTTCCCGCCGTGCTTGCTGAATGCGTGCCGCACCTCGCCTGCCGTCCGATTGCGGTTGTCCGTGGTACATGCCACCAGCACCGCAGCGCCGGCCGGTCCGTAACCCTCGTACTGGATCTCCTCGTAATGGGCACCCTCCAGTTCGCCCGTGCCACGCTTTATGGCGCGCTCGATATTGTCCTTGGGCATGTTTTGCCCTAACGCCCGATCGATCGCAAGCCGCAGCCGCGGGTTGTGGGATACGTCACCACCGCCTACGCGCGCGGCTATCGTGATCTCGCGGATCGCCTTCGTGAAGATCTTGCCGCGCTTGGCGTCCTGAACGCCCTTGCGAAACCGAATATTGGCCCATTTGCTATGCCCGGCCATACACTTATCCCCTCAATCCCCAAAGCGCCCGCACGCAAGATAGGTGCCGATGACGCGCGCGCTCACACGACTCATGACAAGGCCCGCATGCGACAGCGGCAACGCTACCGCATCGCGTGCGCCCCGTAAACGGGTCTCGCATGCCCGAAGGACACCGTCGTGTGCCCCTCCCGCCAACAAACATCGCGCCAAACCGTATGGTTTGAGACCGGTCACTACACCAAACCGCGGTATCGCACCGAGCCGCAGGCCGTGGACCAGGACTGGGGCCGCGACCCCGAACAATCCGCGCACGGCCGGACAACGGTAGAGCCGCCGCGCCGCGCGGCTCCCCCGAAAGGGCGCACCCAGGACCACGGCGCGCTCATAGGCCCGCGGATGATACCGACAAAAATCCGCGACTACGATGCCTCCGAGGCTGTAGCCGACGACATAATGAGCGCCGCTCACGGCCATCAAATGCGCCAGCGCCTCACGCGCCGCCGGCAACGCCGCGCTCCGTGCGTCATATCGGTAGAGGATCGCGCGCAGACCATGGCGGCGCAGCCGCCATGCCAGCAACCAGAGCGCCGGCCGACCAAACCACAAACCGGGCACCAGCACCACTTTTTCGTTAGGAGGGCAGGAATCCCCGCTCACGACCCAGGGCCTCCAGGGCCCAGCGGTTGCTCGCCGAGGTCACGCGCGCCACGGCCGCCGGCCACGCGAGCCATTCGTAGGCCACATGCTCAGCGGGCCGGAGCGCCACCGGCACCCGCCCCGGCAGCTCCAGCGAAAAGACGTGCTCGGTATTGTGCAGGGTACCCGGACGATAGCGATGCCGCCATTGCGGGAAGATCTCATAGCGGTGACTCACCTCCCAATCGCGCCAGCCGGTCTCGGCCACGATACCGGTCTCCTCAAAGAGCTCCCGGCAGGCCGTCGCGAGCCGGTCCTCCTCACACCACTCAAGGCTGCCGGTCACCGACTGCCAGAACTCGACATGGTCGGCCCGGCGCAACAACAGCACCTCGCCCGGGGTGGTAAAGATCACCACCAGGACCGATTCCGGTCGCTTGAAAGATGATGGCCCGCCGCCGGCCATATCAGACCCGCGGGGCGGTGCTCAAAAGCGCCAGGTCCGCGAGCTGCTGGGCGGAGACCGTCGACGGGGCCTCGGTCAGGGGGCAGGTCGCCTTCTGGGTCTTGGGGAAGGCAATGACATCGCGGATCGACTCGGCGCCCGCCAGCAGCGCGCACAGACGATCGACCCCGAACGCGAGCCCGCCGTGAGGGGGTGCCCCAAAGCGCAGGGCGTCGAGCAGGAACCCGAATTTTTCGCGCGCCGTGGCCGCGTCGATCCCCAGCACCCCGAAGACCTGCTCCTGCAGTCTAGGTTCGTGAATACGGATCGAGCCGCCGCCCACCTCCGTGCCGTTTAGCACGAGATCATAGGCGCGCGCGCGTACCCGCCCCGGATCGGTCAGGAGATAACTTAAGTCATCGGACCGCGGGGCGGTGAATGGATGATGCATCGCCTGAAAGCGCCTATGCTCCTCATCGTATTCGAGCAGGGGGAAATCCACCACCCACAAGAGTTGCCAGCCCTCCGCCACCAGCCCGCGATCGGACCCGACGCGCAGGCGCAAGGCGCCCATCGCCTCATTCACGACGCGCGCGCTATCGGCCCCGAAGAACAATAGGTCGCCTGCCTGCGCCTTCGTACGCGCCAGGATCTCGCGCACCACGGCAACACCCAGGAATTTCAGGATCGGCGACTGCAGGCCGTTTTCTGCAACCGGATCGTTCACCTTAATGTAGGCAAGCCCCTTGGCGCCATATCCCGCCACGAATGCCGCATAGTCATCCAACGCCTTGCGCGACAGATCCGCCCCGCCAGGTACGCGCATGGCGACGACCCGCGCCTTCGGATCCTGAGCGGCGGCGGCAAACACCTTGAATTCGACGTCGCGCACAAGATCCGATATTTCCACAAACTCAAGAGGATTGCGAAGATCCGGCTTGTCACTGCCAAAACGCTGCTGTGCTTCGTCGAACGTAAGCCGCGGCAGGGGTATCGGGATATCCACTCCGATCGTCTCGCGAAACACCGCCTTGACGAGCCCCTCCATGAGCCCGAGGATGGCCTGCCCGTCGAGAAACGAGGTCTCGATATCAAGCTGCGTAAATTCCGGCTGGCGGTCGGCGCGCAGATCCTCGTCACGGAAACAACGCGTCACCTGATAGTAGCGCTCGAAGCCCGCCACCATCAGTATCTGCTTGAAGAGCTGCGGCGACTGCGGCAGCGCAAAAAAGTGCCCCGGGTGGGTACGGCTCGGCACGAGATAGTCGCGCGCGCCTTCCGGGGTGGAGCGCGTCAACATGGGGGTCTCGATCTCCAGGAAGTCATGATCCTCGAGATAGCGGCGTGCGGTGCGAATCAGGCGATGGCGCAGATGGAAATTGTCGCGCATGACCGCGCGCCGCAGGTCGAGGTAGCGATACTTGAGGCGCACGGCCTCGCCGATGTCGGGCTCGTCTAATGGAAACGGCAAGGCATCGGCGGTATTCAGGATCACAAGCCCGGTGGCGTCGATTTCGAAGGCCCCGGTTGGCAGTGCCGGATTCTCGGTCCCGGCCGGACGTTGCCGCAAGATCCCGCTGACCTCCAGTACGTACTCGCTACGCAACTCCTCGGCGCGCGCAAAAACCTCCGGGCGGGCGGGATCGAAGACCACCTGGACGAGGCCGCCGCGGTCCCGGAGATCCACAAACAGGATGCCGCCATGATCGCGCCGGCGCTGCACCCAGCCGCAGACCACCACCGCCGCGCCAGCTCCGAGCGCAGGCAATTCTCGACTCAAATGTGTACGCATAGGGACCCTAGGCCGTCGCCCTCTTGGACGCCGGGGCGGCGTCCTTCCTCGGAAGGCCGGGAACGACCATACCCATGGAGAGGATCATGCGCAAGCCCTCGTCGACACTCATGCGCAACTCCACGATGTCCTTTCTCGGGACCATGAGAAAGAAGCCCGAGGTGGGATTGGGGGTCGCCGGCACGAACACGCTTACGAGCTCAGTACCTAACAGCGCGGCGGCCTCGGGCAGGCCCTCGCCGGTCAGAAACGCGAGCGTCCAGCTCCCGGGGTGCGGATAGGGTACGAGCACGACAGTGCGAAACGAGTTCCCGCTCCCGGACATGAGCGATTCCAGGAGCTGCTTTACGCTGGAATACACCGATCGCACCAACGGGATGCGCGCAAGCAGCGCCTCGCCGACCGCCAGCAACCACTGGCCTATGACGTTGGCGGCCACCACCCCGGTCGCCATGACCGCGACCAACACGAGCAGCACGCCAAGACCCGGGATGTCACGGCCCAGCCAGTGCCCCGGCTGCATATCCGCCGGCAACACCCCCAACAGACGATTGGCGAAATCAATGAGCGACTCGACCGCCAGAAACGTGACCCCGAGCGGCACCCAAACGAGGAGCCCGGCCGTCAGATACCGCCGCAACCGCCCCATTCAATGGCAGCCGCAGCCGCCCCCCGCACACGCCGCCGCCGGGGCCGCGGCCTCGTCTTTGGCCTTGTCGTCGCCCTTGGGCTTGCCCTTGTCGCGAAAGTCCGTCGCATACCACCCCGACCCCTTCAGCTGAAAACCCGGCGCCGAAATGCGCTTTTTCAGGGCCGGCTTGTGGCAGGCCGGGCACTCGGTGGCCACTTCCCCTATCTTTTGCATAATCTCGGCATGCTGGCCGCAGGCATCACAAACATACTCGTAGATTGGCATAAAACCTCGCAAAAACCGTTAGCCCAACACCCATGATATGGGGCCGGAGACGGAAGAAATCAACAGCAGTAGTATAGCGAAAACCGCGGTACCCGGCACATCATACGCGCAAACCCGGGAAAAACACGCAAAACGCCTTCCCCTGGGGATTTTTTATGCTAAGTTAACGGCGTTGTTCCCAACCATCAAATAGGACACTCATGGCAACGAAAAACAAGGCCCCAAGCAAAAAAGCGACCAAGAAACCGATGTCGAAGTCGGAGCTCTTGTCCCACTTGGCGGACAAAACGAACCTGAAGCGCAAGGAGGTCAGCGCGGTATTCGACGAACTGGTCACCGTCATAAAGCGCGATATCAAGGGAGGACCGGGGGTATTCAACGTGGCGGGCCTCATGAAGATCAAGGTGGTCCGCAAGCCGGCCACGCGCGCGCGCAAGGGGATCAATCCCTTCACGAAGGAAGAGATGGTCTTCAAGGCCAAGCCCGCGCGCAATGTGATCAAAATTCAGCCGCTGAAGACCCTGAAGGGGATTTTCTAAAGTCCGGAGGGCGGCGAGGACGGACGGCGCCCATGCCGGCCGTCCTCGCCTCTCGGGGGCGGCGGTCATTTCAACCGGCCCCGAGAGGCGCAAAGGATCGCGCCACGCGGCGGGGCGATGGCCATCGTGCGCCCACGGACCTCGCACCGGCCCCGACCCGCACACCTCACCTATCCGCATCATACGCCCCGTCGGCCTCGTCCCTATCGCGGATCGCGGCATCGCTCGCCACCTCGACCGTCACCGAACGAACGTGCCGTAGTGTCCGGGATACAAACCGCACCGCCGCACTCAGATCCCTCCACGAGCGCGGCTTGCCATTACGATTCAAGAGGAGGGCCCCCTGGTTCGTCCCCTGCGGCTCGATGAGCATGCGATACCAGATCCCACCCCGCTGCCGTATCGGCACCAAGCGCACGGTTATGGGAATCTTGCTCTTCCCGAGCCAAACGAGATCGGAATGTTGTGTGGTGAGCATTTACGACGAACGACCTCTCCTTGAAGGTTGGACTGCGCCAAAACACCGTTTTGCCACACAAATCGCGCGTTTGCCATGCCCGACAACGACTTCCATGATGCCTGCCGCCAACATCGGATCTTTGGTATACGCACTACACAAGCTTGGTATAATCCCGATCGGGAGGCGTAGCGCAAGCGGCGAACAGACCTAGCCATGCGCTCAAAGGGGGTCAGGCCATTGAATATAAACCTCAAGGCCGTAAGATAGGGACCGAGCACGGGGATAGAAAGCGAAACACCGGGAGTCGTCATGGTCAGTTGGGGTGCCATAGCCCAGCAAATATCGCAGGTGACGGGCAAGCCCTTCATGGCGCGCGTGATCCGCGAGGCGCATGTGTCGGCCCTGAATCACACGACGATACTAAGCGACGACACAGAGTCGTACTTCGTCAAACACAATGCCCCGGGTTTTATCGAGATGTTTCGCGCCGAGGCCCTGGGACTCCATGAAATCGCCAACACCCTCACCGTGCGCGTCGCCAGGCCGGTCTGCTGGGGCGCTACCGACGAGATCTCCTATCTTGTCCTGAACTATTTCGAACTGTCCGCGCGTACCCGGTCGGATGATATCGAGCTGGGCCATACGCTGGCGGCCCTGCATGCCCGCCACTCGCCCTACTTCGGCTGGTACCGTGACAACACCATAGGGACCACGCCGCAGATCAACACGCCGCACGCCGACTGGGCGGCGTTTTTTCGCGACCGCCGCATCCTTTTTCAGCTCGACCTCGCCCGCAGCAACGGCCACGATGGCGCCCTTCAGGAGCTTGGCCACAAGGTGGCCGAGGCGGTACCGGTACTGCTGGAGAACCACAAACCGACCCCGAGCCTTCTCCATGGGGATCTCTGGTCAGGCAATTGTCTTGCCAACGACGAGCGCCCCATCGTCTTCGATCCGGCGGTGTATTATGGGGACCGGGAGGCCGACCTCGCCATGACCGAGCTCTTTGGCGGGTTTTCTCCAGAGTTCTACGCGGCCTATAACGAGGCCGCTCCGCTCGAGAACGGGTACCAAGTGCGCAAAACGCTCTACAATCTGTACCATGTACTGAACCACCTGAACCTCGCAGGCGGGGGCTATCTGGGTCAGGCGCAACGCATGATGGCACAGCTGCTGGCCGAGATCGGGCATTAACCAACCACCTTCCCGGAAAACCGGGGTAGGCACGGAGAGGCGCTATGTTAGTCAAAGACGTAATGACCACCAATGTTCGGACCGCGCGCGGCGATACGCGTATTCGCGACGTGGCGATTTTGATGTGCTTTCATCGCATCAGCGGCCTACCGGTCGTGAATGACGACGGCGCGATCGTCGGTGTGATTTCCGAAAAGGACGTCTTGCGAGCCATGTACCCTAAGGTCGACGAGGCCTTGCGGCTCGCCCAGACACCGCACTTCGAGGAACTGGAGGCTGAATACCGCGACGTGCTGAACCTGCATGTCGACAGCCTCATGAGCAAACGCGTGTTCACGGTGGCCCCGACGGACCCCATACTGCGCGCGGTATCGGTCATGTTCGCGCACAAGATCCGCCGTATCCCGGTCGCCGACCATGGTCGCCTTGTAGGCATCCTCAGCATCGGGGACGTCCACAAGGCGATTTTCAAGGAGACCTTCGATCGCGAGTTCGGTCACGAACATGCGCAGCTCGGCGACGTCCAGGACAAGCGGCTCGTATCCCCTTAACCCGCCTCAGTCAGCGTGGCGGAGGGCTCGGGGTCGGCCATCACACGAAATTCCGGGGACCCCTGGGCCGTGCCCGGGGCACCCTTCCCACGCAGCTTTATGGCAAGCCGCAGCTCGTTGACGGAATCGGCATTGCGCAGCGCATCCTCATAGCTGATGGCGCCGTTCTCGTAGAGGTCGAACAACGCCTGATCGAAGGTCTGCATGCCCTGCTCGCGTGACTTCGCCATCACCTCCTTCAAAGAATGGACCTCGCCCTTGAAGATGAGATCCGCCACCAGGGGCGTATTGAGCAAGACCTCGACCGCCGCCGCACGCCCCTGTCCGTCGGCGCGCGGGATGAGCCGCTGGGAGACGATGGCGCGCGCATTCAACGACAGGTCCATCAACAGCTGATTGCGCCGTTCCTCGGGGAAAAAATTCACGATCCGGTCCAGGGCCTGATTGGCGCTGTTGGCGTGCAGGGTGGCCATGCACAGGTGCCCGGTCTCGGCAAAGGCGATCGCATACTCCATCGTCTCGCGATCCCGGATCTCGCCGATCAAAATCACATCCGGGGCTTGGCGCAGCGTGTTCTTCAACGCCGCGAACCAGTTATGCGTGTCGGCCCCGACCTCGCGATGGGTAATGAGGCAGTTCTTGTGGCGATGCACGTACTCCACCGGATCTTCGATAGTGATGATATGGCCGTGGGAGTGTTCATTGCGGTAATCGATCATCGCCGCAAGCGAGGTCGATTTCCCGGAACCGGTGCCGCCGACCAGGATCACGAGGCCGCGCTTCGTAAGACACACATCACGCAACACCGCGGGGAGCTTCAGGTCATCGAACGTCGGAATCTTGCTGGTGATCGTCCGCAGCACCAACCCCACATGCCCCTGCTGAACGAATACGTTGACACGAAAGCGGCCAATGTCGGGCGGGCTTATCGCGAAATTGCATTCCTTTTCGGCCTCGAATTCCTGGCGCTGCTTGTCGTTCATGATGGCATGGGCGAATGCCTTAGTATGGATCGGCGTAAGGCGCTGCTGGCCGGCCGGCGTCATCTTGCCGTCGAGCTTTATGGCGGGCGGAAAATCGACGGATAGGAACAGATCGGAAGCCTTCTTGCTCAACATGAATCGCAGCAGGCCGTGCAGGCTGGCGGTGGCTTGTTCGGGTGTCATGACATCCTCACTTCATTCAAGAAACGGCGCGCAAGCCGGACTGCGAGTCGTCGGGAACGACTGCCCGGCCCTCGTCTAAGCGTAGCCGCAAAGCCCGGGAAGGAAAGGGGGTGGGTCGGTTCAGGCAGTAAGCAGGGCCGCTACCGCGGCCGTCAGGGCCTGGGCCGCGGATCGGCCGGGCGGCAGGCTCGCACAGCGCGCGAACTGTCCGGCAACGGGCGCGAATGAGTCGTCGATCCGCCCGCATACGAGGTACACCGGCCGGCCGAAGCGGCGCGCGTAGGCCGCCACCAGCTGCGGCCCCTTCCCGTAAACCGTCTGGGCATCGCACGCCCCCTCGCCGGTCAGGACCAAGCCGGCGGTCTCGATGGCCGCAGACAGGCCGGTCAGACGCGCGATCATGGCGGCACCGGGGACCAGGCGCGCACCCAGGAGCGCGCACGCGAAACCGAGGCCGCCCGCCGCCCCGCTTCCGGGGCGCCCCCGGACAGAGACCGCGAACGCCGCCTCCAGGCGATCGGCGGCATGGCGCAGACGGCGGTCGATGTCGGCGAGCAGGGCCGGGCCGGCGCCCTTCTGCGCGGCAAACAAGGCGGCCCCCGAAGGACCGGCAAGAGCGTTTACGACATCCGTCAGAACGAGCAACCGGGTATGCGCCAACCGGCGATCGACACCCCTAACATCCACGCCGCCTATCCGGTCTAGGACCTCGAGATCCGGGTGCGCGAGACCCGCAAAGCGCACCCCCAAGGCCGCCAGCAGCCCAACCCCGGCGTCGCACGTGGCGCTACCCCCGAGGCCAAGGTAGATGGTGCGTACCCCGCCATCAAGGACATGGCGCACGAGCCGGCCCAACCCTTCCGTGGAGCGCGTCACGAAGGGACAGCGGGCCCCGGAAAGACCGATCACCTGCGCGCTTTCGATGAGAGCCACCGCCCCCTGGCGGCGCGTAATGAGTCCGAAGGGCACTGTGCGCATATGACCGCAGCTGTCCGGGACATCGAAAAACCGTATATCGGCCTTCAACGCGCGCGCCAGGACCTCGAGGGTCCCGTCGCCACCATCCGGCATGGGCCGCAACCGCACCGGGCGCCCCGGACAGGCCTGGGCCACGCCGCACGCCATAGAGCGCGCCGCCTCAAGGGGCGACAAGGTCCCCTTGAAGGCGTTAGGGGCCACCACTACCGGCGTGTAATCCACAGCAAAAGGCTAAAGATCACGCTCAACAACAGCGACACGGCCCACAAGACATGGATACGGATATCACCTACGCGCAGTATCAGGTCCCCGGGAAGCCGTTGCCACGGCAGGCGGCCGCGCGCCTCCCATGCCAAACCCACGATGATCAGAACGATGCCTGATATGATCAGCAGTCGTGCCACAAGCCGCCTCCGCAACGAAACGATCAGGTCTTATCGTGCGATGCGCGCATCACCCGCGCAAGATTCGCCGCCAGCTCACGGACATCATAGGGCTTGGCGATCACGCCGACAAACCCGTGATCCCGGTAGGCGGACATCACCGGATCGTTGCAATAGCCGCTCGACACCAGCAGGCGCGCATCGCGGTCGATGGCGAGGATACGGCGCGCCGCCTCGCGCCCATCCATGCCGCCCGGTACCGTGAGGTCGACGATGACCGCATCGGGCCTGCGACCTTCGGCGAACCGCGTGCCATACAGCGAGACCAGCGATTCGCCGTCGGCGACCAACTCTACCTCATAACCCAGATGCCCCAATATATCGGCGCACACGGTACGCACCGGCTCCTCATCGTCCATGATCACGACATAACCGCGACCCCCGTCGGGCTCCCCGCGGGCAGGTCTTTCGTCGGCGGCGGAAGTGGAATGCGTATCGGCGGCCGGCAGATAGATCTCGAAGCGCGCGCCGCGACGGCTGTCACCGATACCGATATGGCCACCGTGGCGTTGCACCACGGAGTAAGCGGTGGCAAGCCCGAGGCCAGTGCCCGACTCCTTGGTGGTGAAATAGGGGTGAAACACCCGTTCCCGATCAGTCTCGGGAATACCCGGTCCTTCGTCTTCGATGAACAACCGAACATACGGGCCCTCTTTCAAGGGCGGGACCTCATTGGCACGCAGGCGGATATTGGACCCGCCCACGGTTATGGTCCCACCCGCGGGCATGACCTGGATGGCGTTCAACAGAATATTGGACAAGGCCTGCGACATCTGGCCCGGATCGAATTCCGCGCTCCACAGATCATCGGGAAACGTGAACGATGTCACAGTCTTGGTCCCATGGAGCAGAAACCGCGCCGTATCCTCGATCAGGGCTCGCAGAGAGCCGGTCTTCTTCAAGGGCGCCCCACCCTTGGCAAACGTCAACAATTGCTGGGTGAGATCACGGGCGCGATAAAAGGCCTGATCCGCCTGCTCTAAGAGCGCTCGCATCGGGGAGTCAGGCGGGACATGCAGACGCATAAGGCTTATGTTGCCAAACAACGCCGTAAGGATATTATTGAAATCATGGGCGATGCCGCCGGCAAGAAAGCCAATGGCCTCCAGTTGGCGGGCACGCAGCAAGGCATCTTCTATACGCTGCTTCTCGGTCACATCGCGAAACACGAGCACGACTCCAATAAGGCGTCCCGCGGCATCGCGGATCGGGGCCCCGCTATCGGCGATCAGGCGGCGACTGCCGTCGCGGGCGATCAGGGCGGTATGGTTGGCGAGTTCGATGACGGCATTGGTGCGCAGTACCTGGCTCACCGGATCTTCGCGCGGCTCGAGGGTACGCTCGTGAACGACCCGAAAGACCCGCGAGAGCGGCTGACCCAGGGCATCGGCGAGCGGCCACCCGCAAAGGGTCTCGGCGACGCGATTCAGGAGGGTCACGCGTCCGGCGGTGTCGGTGGTGATGACCCCATCCCCGATACTCCGCAAGGTCACGAGCAGGCGTTCGTGCTCGGCCGCCAGCGACTCCTGATAACGGTTGCGGGCGGTGACGTCGCGCATGAAAAGCGCAAAGCCTAGACGCCGGCCGCGCTCGTCGCCGATCTCGGCCAAGGTCACACCCACATCGACCCGCTGCCCGACTGCGTTGCATAGACTGACATCGCGCCGCATCACGGCATGTCCGTCCATGACCTCTGCCAACACCGAAAGGAGGGTAGGCGTATCCCCAGCGCCTCCCGGGCACGAGAGAAAGTCGAGCGACCGCCCGACGGTGGCGTCCTCGTCGTAGCCAAACATCGCCATCGCGCCGTCATTCCAGAGATTGATCGTACCTTGCGCGTCGAGAAACACGATGCCGTCCGGGGCATTGAGCAGCACGCTTGCCAGGTACTGGTTCGACTGCAGGAGCCGGCGCACGTTGGTGGGCTGCGGGATCTGGCGCAACAGATGGGTGTTGATGGCCTCCACGGTCGCACTGCGCGCATGGCGGCGGACGGCGGCAGCCATATGATCGGCGAGCTCGTCGGCCAGGCGTGCGCTGTCTGCGTCCTGCATGCGATACAAATCGCCGAACAAGCCGCGCACCGTGAGCTCGTTTTGTAAGACTAAAAGGCGCAGCGCGGGGGCCAGAAATATGATCAGCGCGCCCGGCCACAAAGAACGGGCGAGGCGCGCCGTGGCAAATAGCGGCGTCACATCCGGGGCCAACAGCACCACCAGCGGCGCTGCGGACATGGTGCCGGCGAGATTGTCGGCTGACTCGATGAAAATCCGTTGAAATGATATCTGGCACGCCGCGGCCGCGGTTCGCACCCGCTCCGCAAGGGGATCCGACGACCGCTCCCGCGCCCGATCGTCGATGAACAACGCCAAGTGTCCCGCTATCAAAGGATCGGCAATCCGAGCAATAAGCGCCCGGTCCACAGACGCAGCAAGGCCGACGTCGGCGACATCACGGGTGCGGCATGCGCATCGCGCAGCAATCGCGCCTGCACGGCATTGTCACGATACGCCGCACCCCCGCACAAGGTCATGGTCTCTGTCGTGACCTCGACTGCCATCTCGCCGGCACCCACCTTGCAAGCCAGGATCGCCGGCAAGGCGTCCGGGTCGTTGGCGTCGGCAAGTTCGGCGGCATGATAAGCCAGTAGGCGCGCCTGTTGGACGCGCGCCCACAGGGCCCCCACCTTATCCTGGATCATATCGGCGTGCGCAAGCGATTCTCCGGAACGACTGAAGGTCCGCTCGCGCATGTGCGCGAGGGCGTTGGCCAATGCCGCCTGGGCGATGCCGTTGTAGGTGCCGGCCATGGCCGTAAGGAAATACGGGGCGACGATCTGAAAAAAATACCATACCTCGTCGCCCTCGTCGCCAAGCCGATTGGCACGTGGCACGCGCACATCGTCTAGCCGCAGCCCCCGCGAGGAGTTGCCACGCAGACCCATACCGTTCCATGGCTCGAGCCAGGATAGGCCGGCCGCGGTCTTATCGACGAGGACGCATGAGAATTCGCCCTGCTCGTTGGATTCGCTGGCCTGAGTCGAGACCACATAGGAGTCGGCGTGAGAGCCATTGGTCACGAATTGCTTGGTGCCGCACACCCGATAATCGAGACCGTCCTGTCGCAGCTCTGTATCGGCGAGGTAGGCATGCGCTCCATGACCGGCCTCGGATAGCGCCAGGGTCGTAATGTGTCGCCCCTGGGCGATGGGCGCCAGATAACGCTCCTCCTGGTCGCGCGTGGCCTTCGCGGCGATCACCGCCGAGCCCACGCAATGCATGCCATAGCATAACGCCGAAGACGCACAGGCCTGCGCCAGGGTCTCGGTCGCCATCACCAGGGCCGAGAAACCCTCCTCCAGCCCTCCCAGCCGTTTCGGAACATGCAACCCCATGAGGCCTGCGTCCGCCAACGCCGCGAAGCTTGTCGCGGGCCATTGGGCCTCCTGGTCGACTCTGGCCGCGTGCGGCCTCAATACCTCCTCGGCCACCGCGGTGAATCGCGCCTGCAGTGACCGTAGCCGTGCGGGAATGACTTTCATGGGCAGAATCCGGCAAGGCCCTGCATCACACTCTCCTCCTGCAAGAATGGCAGATCGGCATCCACACCCCGCCCGTCAACGGGGCCGCAATTGGGTGTCCAGAGAGGCGACCCGATCATAGACCACACCAGCCGTCAGGCTACCGGAATCGGTATAGGCATGGTGTCCGTCAAAATGGCCGCCGAAATCACCCTTCGGGCGAGGCTTGCGCGCTGCCCGCAACTCCGCGGCCCCCACATACGGGGGGAGACATGAAATGGTCAGTATACCGCGTACCCTGTCCCCGTTCACCGTGACACACGGCACGCCGCGGCACATAAAGCCGAACGCCGTGTCCGATATCGAGGCTACGTCCCGCAAGCGCAACGGCCGCATAACCACGCCCGGGCGCAGGCGCGCACCTATGGTCTCGCCGCGGCTCATCCCATGCCCGTAGGCGAGGAGGTCCGTTCAGGACCGGGCAGTCAAGGCGGTAGGCACCCGTTCTCACGTTGCCCAAAAGACGCGGGAATACGCGGTGCGAGTGTCGTCACGAGTGTCGTCACGGGCCCGCCAGGGTCGGGGAATAAGGCGGCCGCCGCCCCAACGACCCGGCGCGCCTCCCGTCCTCTCCCGGATGACAGTCGCCCCGGATAGGGCACCACCAACGAAAGGCTGCGCATAACGGCCGGCATGGTCAAAGATCGCACGACGGCACAAGACGGCGTTACCGAAAGGCACAGGCGGGATCCCATCGCGGCATGGCGGAACGAAGACCCGCGGTTCCATCGCAAGCAGGGCGCTCACGACCGGCACGGGCAGGCGTGGTCGCGCGCCCAGCACGCTCACAGAGAGCGCGATACCGTTGATCTGACAATCGCTCTATAGCGGCGCCTGCGCATGCGTCTCGGTCCCGGAACCGCATGGCCCCGGCCCGAAAGGGGCGTAGCCCAGCCTTAAGATAGCCCTGCGGGCTGTCCCGCCATGCAGGAGAGCCTCGCCGCCCAGGCCATGACCGCGCGGCCCATGGCAGGCAGTAGGCGGGCCTGAACGCACCCGGTACTACGGAGAGTGCAAACGGCATCCCCGGTGGACGGACGAACCGCGGCCGGACCATCGTCGCGCCCCACAACAAGGGCGCGACGACGCCTCTCATCCCCCGTGCATGAGTCCCAGGATACCGATGACGATTAGATAAATGGCCACGATATAGTTGAGTAGGCGCGGGACGATGAGAATGAGGATGCCGGCGATCAGCGATATGACGGGTGCGAGCGCAATGTGGAGAAGATACATGGGCGTAGTCTCGTAGAGGACTGGAGGCGACGAGCTTACCTGATTTCCGTCAGGCTCGTCCCTCCTCCCTGGCAGGCGCGGGAGGAGGCCTTATCTTCCGGGCCGCGCACGATCACATCAGATCGACGAGGGAGGCCTGCGGGTCGAGGCCGCCGACCGGCTTATGTGGGCAACCGGCTGCGTCAGGCCATGACGCATGACATAGTGCTCGGCACGCGCGACCAAGATGGTCATGGCGAGCCCGAGAGCGGCGAACACGGCGGTCGCCTTGAGACGACCTATGCCATGGACATAGATGCTCGCGATAATAAGCAGCGCAAACCACCAGAACAACCCCGCGAGCGTCAAATAGGGCACGAACCCCATGACCGTGGTCACCGGCGAAATCGCATAGCTGTAGGCAAACGTACGGTAGGCGGTCTCATAGGGCTGCACAGAACCCATGAGCCTCCAGAATACGAAAAACACAGTCGTGAGCACGAAACCAGACAGGGTCAACGCCAACGGCGCAAGCACGAAGGCATGGACGGCAAACGCGAGCCCCGCCGCAGGCCCGACGGCCAACGCCTCAAAAAGGGACAACAACAACATATCGAACAGACCGATGACGAGCAAGAACACATATGGGGTCCGAAACCCACCCTGCCTCGGCATCGTCTCGAAGAACGCCACGGGCCTTAATATGACGTTTATGGCCGTGTCACGAATGACCCTCAAAACCCCGACAACCGTATCCCCTGACCGCATCGTAGCCCCTTTGTACGGGGCCGAGCATACCAGTGCCCGCCAGGTGACGGCTAGGCCCGGGGCACAACCAAACACGGCAACGCCCCCACGACAGGTACCGCTGGACGCCGCCCAAGCGCCCGCCACGGGGCATACATACGATACTACGGCAACGAGGCCAGCGGGGGGCCGGCCCCCCGCCCCTCCAAAGACCCTCTGAAGCCTGCCCGGCAGGCTAGGGCCCGCGCTGACCGGCCACCGTCTCCAGTCAGGAATATTGACGCTCCCTACCACACCCGCACGTCCCGTCCACGACCAAGGCGCCACCTCTGCCAAAAAGTGCGTATGGCGCCCGGGGCCCCAGGTCGCGAGACCCTCAAGATGCGCCGCCGCGAGAACCGGGATCCGAGCACCCGGCCCTCGCCTCGCACCCCGCCGACGCCCGTAAACCGCGTTAGGTGCCGCCTGCCGACCCACCGCTACCCGATGACCCACCGCTACCCGATGACCCACCGCTACCCGATGACCCACCGCTACCCGATGACCCCATACCGCCGCCTGAGGGTGCCGTGCCCCCGCTCGTCCCGCTGCCGCCGCTACCGGTTCCACCACCATTGGCGCCGCCCGCGGTCCCCGACGACGACGTCGCCCCTGATCCATGGGTGGCCTCGCCGCTCTCCTTATGATGGCAGGCCGTCAACATCGTCATCAAAAGCAGGGAACTGCCAACCGCCACTAACTGCCTTCTCATAGCGCTCCTCCTTCCCGTCTGTGCATGAGACATCCGAAGCGCGCAACGATAGCAAGCCGTTTTCGAGTCTGCATGAGACCTATGGCAACCCCACCTAAGGGGCCGTCGCAGTCCCCCCAACGGCGATATACGGCCTGCTGCCCACGATCGCGGCATCGGCCGCCAGGTCGGCCCACGCCCGAACCAGAGCCATCAACGAGGCCGTAACGAGACTTTCATGTAGGCCGGCGGCCAGCACTGTGCGGCCGTCCTCGAGGCCCGCCACCTCGACGATTGCCAAGGCCTGCGCGTCCGATCCGGCGCGCACCGCCCGCTCCTCGTAATGGCATAAACGCATCGCCCCCGGCAATGCCCGGCACGCCGCGTCCAGCGGGCCGTTCCCGTACCCCTCATAGCGCACGGTCTGCCCGTCAATGGCAAGGTGCAGTCGCACCCGATCACCGTCGATGCCGGCCTCAAGATCATGGCCCTGGTATCGGACCGTTTGCGGATCCTTCAAGTAGCGATCGCAAAAAACCTTCCAGATATCGGCCGCCGTAATCTCGCCTCCCTCCTCGTCGGCGCGCGCTTGTACCGCCGCGCCCAATCCGATCACCATCCGGCGCGGCAGCACGACCCCATAGTGCGTCTCCAGGAGATGGGCGACGCCGCCCTTGCCCGACTGGCTGTTTACGCGAATCACCGCCTGATAGTCGCGCCCCACGTCCTTTGGGTCGAGCGGCAGATAGGGCACATTCCAGGGGGCATCCGGGCGCTGCGCCGACAGACCTTTGTGGATCGCATCCTGATGAGACCCGGAAAACGCCGTGTAGACGAGATCGCCGACGTAAGGGTGGCGTGGATGCACCGGGAGACGCGTCAGACGCGAGGCCTTGCGCGCGATCTCGTCGAGCCGCGAAAAATCGAGTCGCGGTGCGACCCCTTGCGTATACAGGTTCAAGGCGAGGGTCACGAGATCGACGTTGCCGGTACGCTCGCCGTTGCCGAAGAGACAGCCTTCCACACGTTCCGCGCCCGCCATCATCGCGAGCTCCGCGGCCGCCACGGCGGTACCCCGGTCGTTATGCGGGTGCACGCTCAAAATGACCGCCCGGCGCCGCGCGATGTGGCGGTGCATCCATTCCACCTGATCCGCAAAGACGTTGGGTGTCGCCACCTCCACGGTCGCCGGCAGGTTGATGATCACGGGGGCCTCTTCCGTAGCACCGAACGCCTCCACCACGGCATCGCAGATCGCCTTCGCAAAGTCCAATTCCGTGGCGCTGAACGCCTCCGGGCTGTACTGCAGGACCCATTGCGTCTCTGGTCTGCGCTCAGTCAACGCCCGCACGCGGCGCGCGGCATCGACCGCCATGGCCATGACCTCGGCCCTGGTCTTGCGAAAGACCACGTCGCGAAACACCGGCGATACGGCGTTATAGACATGGACGATCGCCCGCCGCGCGCCTGCAAGGGCCTCGATCGAACGGTCGATGAGGTCGGCGCGTGCCGGCGTGAGCACCCCTATAGTCACATCGTCCGGCACCGCGCGCCGTTCGATGAGATCCCGCACGAAGGCGAAATCGGCGCGCGACGCCGATGGGAAACCCACCTCGATCTCTTTGAAGCCCACCGCGCACAGCAATTCGAAGAATTCCCACTTCGCGTCGACATCCAGGGGCTCAAGCAGGGCCTGGTTCCCATCACGCAGATCGGTACTGAGCCAAGTCGGCGGGGCCTGCAGCGTACGCCCGGGCCACGTCCTATCCGTGAGGTTCACCGGCGCAAACGGCCGGTATTTGTGGTGCGGTGTGCTCAACATCATGGTATCTCCCAAGGTCAGTGCGACTCATACCGTGGTCGGCGGCAACTGCCGGGCAACCGTTGCTCACGGCCCGGCAGGCGCGACGCAGTCGCAGATTCCTCGAGAAATCAGAGATAGACACGCTACCACCCCAAACGCAAACAACGGAAAGTCGAAACGAAGGATTTACCGGATATTACAGGACGGAATAAGCCCGCAGTCGCTCAAACCGGCGACCGGGGCATGCAAGCTTATGGGCAAAACGCGTCATGGGCCCATATTCACCCGGATGCGTGGCGGTGTCAAGGCCGAGCCGAAGCCACACCACAGGGGGCGTATCGTAATGGCCGGCGATAGCTTATGTCCGGCAAACGAAACCCGCGGTCGGCGATCATGCCGGCCGCGGGTCAATACCTCCCATCGCCCCTTCTTTTTTCCCTACAAGCGCTTCATGCGGTCCGTCCCGTCTTGGACCACTCCCCCTCGATCCCGTCACCCCGGATTGGCTCCTGCCGCACCGCTAATTGACCAGCCATAGCGCCACGGCAATCACCCATCCGGCCACGGCAATTTCCACCAACGTCCAAGGCATCATGCTACACCCCCTCCGTTTTAGAAAGGTCCTTGATGGCCAGGCGGCATAGACCAAAGCACCCCAGGCACCGCGAACGTATAGACGGCGGCGAAGGACACCACCCACCCCAGGACGCGCTCATTCATCCGCCCCTGCATATACAGGCCCGCGAGATTCATGGCCACGAACCATACCAGGGCTATAGTAAAGTGATACATCCATGTACCCCCCGTAGGGGCTGGTGTCGTCAGAAAGAAGTAGGCGTACACGCCCGTGAGCCACCCTATGAAGATCGCGACCGCACCCAACTGGTGGCGCGATTCGACACGAAAGATCTGGGTCAGCCCAAGGGCCGTGAAGAAGAACGCGTACATGCCGGCAAGCCCGGTCACGAGGTTCGTGAGCGGCCCAAGCCCCTGCGCCACCATCATAGCGATCAGAAACGGCCACCACATAATGCCGGCCGTCGCTGTGATGATACCCACGCCGAACTCGCTGGCCTTCTTGCGCGCCGGATCGAGGTGCATGAGGCCATTGGCCAGCAGCGCAAATGAGCCGATATACATAAGCGGCGCGATCCATTTCCCATCGCTTGTCGCGAAAAACGGCTTGGCTGGCGCCAGCTCCTTCGCGATCTGCGCCAAGGAGGCCGCCGCGTCCCCGCCCCCCGTAACCGACACCGT
Source organism: Acidiferrobacter thiooxydans (assembly GCF_003333315.1). Lineage (GTDB taxonomy): Bacteria > Pseudomonadota > Gammaproteobacteria > Acidiferrobacterales > Acidiferrobacteraceae > Acidiferrobacter > Acidiferrobacter thiooxydans. Next base: position 574,007 of record NZ_PSYR01000001.1, on the reverse strand, counting down.
CGCGGCCCAAGCCGGATGCATTCTCATCACAAACAGACCCAAGCCGACCACGAGCATGATCAGGCGGCCCGGCCACAGACCCGAACGGCTTTCCATTCGTTTCATAATCTCCTCCCCTTTGTTATGATTGTGATTCCCTGCTAGATCGCCTGCGCCGCCAGTGTATCCAGGCCGCGCGAAAAATGTCTTATTGCGTTTTTTTATACATCCTAACTATTTTCTATTTTTGCAATTCAGCAAATTATTTATTAATAATCGTGGCGAAGCGGCCGTCATGACACGGCGCCACAATGCCACGGGTATGCCGTGGCCGGTCGAGGATAGCCTGGGAACACACCATAGCCCCGGGCGGCACCGATAGACACGAGCCGGTTGCGCCGATGCAGTGATCCAGGGGAGCGGGAAAGGGTCGCCGTCGGGAATGCGGGTCCGATATCCTTCCGCGCCTCGGCCTACGCCACCCCACAAACAAAAGCCGAGGATTCTCATGGTGGACGACCGGATAACTCGCCCCTTTGGTAGACCCAAGGTCGTCCAGCCATGTGTGGCGTGCCCGGCAGGCACAACAGGCCTACCCCTGAAGAATGTTGGCGACACTGCAAGGGGTCGATGGGGCTGGACGCGCTTTTGGTCACGGTCGGATGAGCCGCCACACATCCGGACGCGATCAGGGCTTGTGGGCAGGCCCGACCATACCACCCGCGATCACGAAGGCGGCCAGCAACACCACGCCCCACATCAGCGCGGCGATCACGATCGCGCACATGGCTGCCAGGAAAACAAGGGCGCGCAGGGCGTGACCAAGGGGGCCTGCACCCAGGACGTGCAAAAGGATGAGGAGCAGGACCGAGATCGCGGCAATCGTCAGGCCCACCCCCATCAAGGTTCCGATGCCGGCGAGATTCAGAAACAGATAGCGGCGGTAGCCGCGACGGAAGATCTTTAAAGCGGCGCGCAGGGCCGCAGACGCCGGAAGCGTATAACGGGCCGCGAGGGCCATAGCCATGATTACGGTGTTGCCAAAAAACCCCAGGACCAGGATCGCGGCAAGCAGAAACAGGAACGGCCACAATGGGCCATAGAGCAGGACGACGGGGTGCTGGGGGTTACCACTCGCATGCATGCCGGTCGCGGCCGTACACCACACCAAGACCTGCAAGATCACAAGGCCCAGGACTTGCAAGATAATCGCGAGCAGCCAGGCCTCGCCGCGCTTTACACCCCACAAGAGATCCATAAAATGCGCGCTGCGGCCATCGGCGACGTTCGCCAGGCTGCGCATGAGGCCCATCTGCAAGACCAGCGCCACGACCGCGAGACCCCAGGAGAACAGCGCGGCACGCAAGCCCGCCGACCACGTCGACGGCGCGCGCATCGGCAGGATGTGGGCTGATACCAAAAGTGCAAACATCAGCATGGTGGTCAGCTGCAAAACCACGAACTCCGTGGTCAAGAGCGCGAAGGCCCGCCGATAGAGGGCGACACCCTGGCGGAACATCTCCAGCGGACCTTGTGATTTCCCGACTACCATACCCAACCCCCTTGCCTCTCGTAACCGGACCCCGCGCGCACAGCGACGAGGAACGTGCCGGTATGCCCACGCCATAAGCCCCGCACGCGCCCGGCGCCGTGTAGGCCTCGCCGGCCGACCTCCCGGTCTACCCAACGAGCCCCCTTTGGGCCGCCGCGGATCACACTCGGATTTTCGATCCCTTTATTTCACGATTATCGCGCCGAACATACCCATGTGGGCATGTCCGGGGATCGCGCACAGGTAATAGTAGTGTCCGGCGGCCGGGCGCCAGGTGAAATCCGCATATACCGACTTCCCGTCCCCGGGTGGCGGTGACAGCTCGGTTCCCGCCAACACCGGCCGGATCTTCGGGAACATGGGAAATGGCGGGGCCTTGCGCGTGATCTGAAAGCTGTGGCTAAAGCCCATGACGCGATCTATGAACGTGAATTTCACGGTCGTCCCGGCCCGCAAGTCGAGCGTCGGGTTGTCGACATGATGGATCTCGAATTTCGGGAATGGAAACTCGGGCTGCGGCACCACGACCGTGACGCGCGCCACGGACCCGCGATAGGAGACAATCGTGCCGTGCACCGTCCCATTATCCCGGGCCAACATGGCCCGCACCTGCGATGATGTCGCCTCCTTAAATGCGCCGGTGCGCACCAGCGGCCCCGCCGACGCAACACCGGCCTGAAGCAGGGCCCCTACCCCGAGCACCACCCCCGTTAGCGCCCGTACCCAGCCCGCGCGGCGCCCATCAGCATAATTCCCTGTCATTAATCCTTCTCCTCATGTTCGCGAGTGGCGGGCGCGGTCCCCGGCCCCACGATGCCTAGGCCCTACCCTTGGCTGACATGCCAGTCGGGCCTGCCATCTTCCCGCAGCTGTCGGCCCGTTGGCACCCACGATGAATCGTGCCGGTACCCGGAGGTGACCCCATCCCGCCATCGCATCCGATATCCTCTTGGTAATAATAGATCATGGAAAGGCAAGCGGTGGCGCCGGCATGTCCGCCGCCCCGCCTCCCGCGAACCCTCATTGACGAAAGGGCCGCTTGCGCCAACCGAGGCCTTTCTGATCACAAAGCGGCGCCGCCTAGGCGTCGCATGAAGCCCTGCAAGGACGCCACGGGCCTTACGGGCCCTCGAGAACGATATCGGTGCCACGCAAAAAACGATAAAATCCCGGCAAGAACAATCTCGGCCGGAAGCCGAAACCCCACGCATTGGCGATCTCAGGATGGCGCCATCAAGTGTAGCTAGGGGATGCGCGGGCCGCTTGTGCGGTGAGCCCCAATCAAAACATGCACCATGGTCCGCTGGGAACACAGGCGGTGGCAGCCGCCGCATCAAAAAGAGCAACCGCGAGGTCGACCAGCAATGAGGACAAGGCAGCACGGTTGCCGGACTGCGCATCGCCGGAGCATGTGACGCCGCACTCGAGTTCGGCTAGCGTGATCGAGGAAATTACCACCTCGCCACATAGCACCGCGCAAAACACGCGGCCACCTCGGGTGGATGGTGCTTTATCAGATAGATACACATATTTTAGTGTCGCGCATATATTTCGGGGTCACAACGCGTCCCGATCGGCTTCCTGACTGTCGCCGCGGCCTTCAGCCATGAAATCGGCGGAGAACCGGCCGAATTTGTCGAGCAGATGATTTAGTCGTCGGCGTGCCGGTCGGATACGGATCTCGTCGCCAATGCATTCGATCTCCAGATCCAGATCGACACGATCATAGGCTAGCTCAGCGGGGATGCGCACCGCTTGCGAGTTGCCGTTCTTGAAAATCTTTGTCGTCGTCATGAGAATCTCCTGTACATACATGTACATCCTGGCAGATTCTTCGTCGAAGTAAACACATGGATGTACGCTGAACTACTCCCACCAAGCCTAAACGGCTATGGCGTAAGTTTCGTTACGCAGTTACAGGCGGGGCGCTACGGCGCGTTTTGGTAGATAAGGCACATACATGGTCGCCGCGCCCCTTTTTAACTTCACCATTTGGCCACCGAGGCCCGAGCGCACCAGCAACGCTGTAGGAGGCGTCGCCTACTCCGCCCCTAGCGGCACCCCTTTATTTGTGTGAACGAAAAACCCCGGAAGGATCTAGCCTTTCCGGGGTTTGTTCACAGAATTTATGCTAGGTAAACTCTAAAATGGGATGTCGTCGTCGAAGTCCTCCCCGCCGCCCGGGGCCGGCGCCGACGACGGGGTCGATCGGCCACTCGGGCCGGATGCGGGCGAGTCGTAGGACAGGTCCGCGGGTGGCCCTTCGCCTCCGCCGGGACCGCCACGGCCACCCAGCATCTGCAGTTCGCTACCCACAATCTCGGTCGTGTAGCGGTCCTGCCCCGACTTGTCCTGCCACTTACGCGTCTGCAGGCGTCCCTCGACGTAGATCTGTGCCCCTTTCTTCAGGTACTCGCTCGCGATTTCCGCAAGCTTTCCGAAGAATACGACCCGGTGCCACTCGGTCCGCTCCTGCTTCTCGCCGGTCGCCTTGTCCTTCCATGACTCGGAGGTGGCGATATTCAGATTGGCCACCGCACCGCCGTTCGGCACGTAACGGATCTCCGGGTCCTTGCCGAGATTGCCTATCAGGATGACCTTGTTGATGCCGCGCGCCATAACGCCTCCCTCGGGATGGAAACGGGCCCTGAAGGGCCCGCCGGCAGGGCGCGAGACCGTCATGGCCCGCGACCCCGCCTGGATAAGGCCTTAGTTTATGTCACCCCCTCGGCCTTGGATAGAGAGGGGCCCTGGACAATTCGGACCGCCGAACCCCTAGGTCTATGGTGCGCCATCGGCGGACTCAACCAGCCCTTGGCGCACCGGCCTTGGCGGGACCAAGCCACGGACAGGGCGCACGTGGCCATCCGTTCGCTCTTTGCCTTTGCCTGGCCGTGCGCCGTATAGTACCCGATTTACTCCGGCCCGAAACAACCTATGGACCTCATTCGTTTGCGGGGCGTGCGCACGCACAACCTGAAAAACCTCGACCTGGATCTGCCGCGCGACCGTCTTATCGTCATTACCGGGCTGTCGGGCTCGGGCAAGTCCTCGCTCGCGTTCGACACCTTGTATGCCGAAGGGCAACGCCGCTACGTAGAGTCCCTGTCTGCCTACGCGCGGCAGTTCCTGTCGCTCATGGCCAAACCCGACGTCGACCTGATCGAAGGGCTGTCCCCCGCGATCTCCATCGAACAAAAGAGCACCTCGCACAATCCTCGCTCCACGGTCGGGACCGTTACCGAGATCTACGATTATCTGCGACTGCTCTACGCGCGCGTGGGTGAACCGCGCTGCCCGCGGCACGATGTCGCCCTGGACGCCAAGACCGTGACGCAAATGGTCGACGAGGCCCTGACCCTCCCCCCCGGGACCAAGGCCATGGTGCTGGCGCCGGTCATATCGGGACGCAAGGGCGAGGCCTTGAACAAGCTCGAGGAACTGAAGGCGCGCGGCTATGTCCGTGCGCGTATCGATGGACAGGTGGTCGAGCTTGGCGAGGCCCCGCCGCTTGCCAAGACCCAAAAACACACGGTCGAAGCGGTGGTCGACCGCCTGGTGCTGCGCCCTGGGCAGGAGTCGCGGCTCGCCGAGTCCTTCGAGAACGCCTTGTCGCTGTCGGAAGGTCTCGTGCGCCTCGTGACCCTGCCCGGCGATGGCGAGGTGGCGCAGGAATTGCTGTTCTCGGCGCGCTACGCCTGCCCCCATTGCGGCTTCAGTCTCGCGGAACTGGAGCCGCGGATCTTTTCTTTCAATAACCCCGCCGGCGCCTGTCCGAGCTGCGACGGTCTCGGCGTTCGCCAGTTCTTCGACCCCGAACGCCTCATACAAGACCCGACCTTGAGCCTGCCGGCGGGCGCAATACGCGGATGGGACCGCCGCAACCCATTCTATTTTCAGCTCCTGGAGTCGATCACCCGGTACTATGGCGTCGATATCGAGACCCCCTTCGAGGACCTCCCCAAAAAGGTCCGGCAGGTCATCCTGTATGGCAGTGGCGAGGAGTCGATCACCTTCAGCTATGTGGACCGCGGACGGCGGCATCGACGCAAACACCCGTTCGAGGGCGTGATCCCCAACATGGAACGCCGCTATCGCGACACGGAGTCGGCCAGCGTACGGGACGAACTCGCGCGCTTTATCGGCAACCAGGTCTGCGAGGTCTGCGCCGGCAGCCGGCTGCGCGAGGAGGCGCGCAACGTATTCATCGACGCGCGCGCCATCCATGAGGTCACGGGGCTATCCATTCACGAGGCCCATGGATTCTTTCAGCATCTGCTGCTCCCCGGCCAGCGCGGGGTGATCGCCGCCAAGATCATCCACGAGATCAGCGAGCGCCTCAAATTTCTCGTGAACGTGGGCCTCGATTACCTGACCCTCGCGCGTTCCGCGGAGACCCTGTCAGGCGGCGAGGCACAGCGCATCCGGCTGGCATCGCAGATCGGCGCGGGACTGGTCGGCGTCATGTACGTCCTGGACGAGCCGTCCATCGGCCTGCACCAACGTGATAATGGCCGCCTGCTCGCGACCCTGGAGACCCTGCGCGACATGGGCAACACCGTCATCGTCGTCGAACACGACGAGGAGGCGATCCTGGCCGCCGACCACGTCGTGGATGTCGGCCCCGGCGCCGGGGTTCACGGCGGGCGGATCGTGGCCCAAGGGACTCCCGCGCAGATCATGGAAAACCCCGATTCCCTGACCGGGAAATACCTAAAGGGTGTCGAGGAGATCCCGGTACCGCCGATGCGCCGCAGCGGGCAGGGCGAGATCGTGATCCGTGGGGCGCGCGGCAACAACCTGCGCGGCATCGACGTAGGCATCCCGGTCGCGGCCCTGACCTGCGTGACCGGGGTCTCCGGGTCGGGCAAATCCACACTCATCAACGATACACTGTATGCCGCCGCCGCCAACCATCTGAACAAAACGCGACTGGATGTCGCGGCGCACAGCAGCATCGATGGCCTGGAGGCCTTCGACAAGGTCGTCGACATCGATCAAAGCCCGATCGGGCGGACACCGCGCTCCAATCCGGCCACGTATACCGGCCTTTTTACCCCCCTGCGCGACCTCTTCGCCGCCACCGTCGAGGCCCGTGAGCGCGGATTCGGTCCAGGGCGGTTCTCATTCAATGTCCGTGGCGGACGCTGCGAGGCCTGCGAGGGCGATGGTCTCGTCAAAGTCGAGATGCACTTCCTGCCCGACATGTATGTGCCGTGCGATATCTGCAAGGGCATGCGCTACAACCGCGAGACACTCGAGATCCGCTACAAGGGCCGGACCATCCACGAGATCCTGCAGATGACCGTGGAGGAGGCCCTGACCTTCTTCGAGGCCGTCCCGGCGATACGCCGCAAGCTCGAGACCCTGACCGACGTGGGGCTCGCCTACCTCACTCTCGGGCAGTCGGCAACGACCCTGTCCGGCGGTGAGGCGCAACGCATCAAGCTTGCGCGCGAGCTCTCGAAACGTGACACCGGGCGGACGCTCTACATCCTCGACGAGCCGACCACGGGCCTCCATTTCCACGATATCCGCCAATTGATCGGCGTACTCCAGACATTGACGGACCGGGGCAACACCGTGGTCGTCATCGAGCACAATCTCGACGTCATAAAGACTGCGGATTACCTCGTGGACCTCGGCCCGGAAGGTGGTAGCGGCGGCGGCCGCGTGGTCGCCAGCGGCACGCCCGAGGCAGTGGCCGCCCACCTCTCGTCGCACACCGGGCGCTACCTGCGGCAGGTCCTCGAGCGCCATGGGCGCCCCTCCGCGGCCTCAGTCCAGGATCAACAGCGGGTCGGCAAGCTGTAGGCCCAGGATCGCGGCCGCCGAGCCCTCGCGGACGGCGATCTCGATCAAGCCGTTGGCGTTTTCGTAAAAAAACGGCTCCCCGGGCGCGCCCTCGGCAAAAAAACGTGCGCGCTTTAAGCGACGGCCTCCGGCCATGAGTGCGCGCAACCCCGGGCGCGCGCGCAGGCCGGTTACGGCATTCCCGTAGTGATCGATGAACAGCACGCGCGCCCAGTCGTCGGGCCAATCGGAAAACCGCGTCAAAGGCGCAGGACGGGCGCTCGGGCGGGCACCGCGCGCCAGGGCCGCGGCCGCCGGCGCGAACACATCGCGTCCATGAAAGGTAGGCGCGACTTTAGCCGGTATGGTCAGGGCCTCGCAGGACTCCACCCCGTCGCGCCGCGCCACCATCTCGAAAAGACCATTGTCGGGACCGACGTAGATGCGTCCACCGGCGCGCAAGACAATGGCATGGCGCGCACCACCCACCCCCGGATCGACGACCGCCATGATCACCGCGTCCGCCGGGACATCACGGCAATAGGCGTAGAGGAGGTAGGCGCTGGCCTGGATTGCGAAATTGGGCAGATCATGAAAGAGATCGATGACCGGAACCCCGGGCGCGCCTTCTGCAAGCCGCAGGCGCACCTGACCCACATAGGGATCGGCCGCCCCGAAATCGGTGAGCAACACAATCATCGCGTGAGTCTAGCACCGTTGGCCCAAGGCCCATCCCGAATGGGCGATCGGATCCTTACAACGTCAACACGCGCGGCGCGTCCACGCGCCGATCGGTGATGGTCGTCGGCAACTCCTGATGATAGGCCCGCGAAGGCAGGAGCCCGCAACCCCCGAACCGGGCCATGACCTTCAGTTGCGCCAGCACGTCCTCCCCGCAGTGGTCCGCTGGCAGATGGCGCCAGAAGGAAAACCCTCCGACCGCACGCAGGGCCGCGACATCATAGAGCACGCACCCCCCTATCCAGGCGACGCGATAACGCTGGTAACCGCTCACATTGCGCCCTACATGATAGAGATTGGCGGCATTATGGAGACGATGGCGGGCCCATGCCGGCGACTGCGGGGTCACCGTCTCGGGGACTACCGGCCCCTGCCAGAACTCGATCTCCTGCTCATGGGGGCGTTCGTCGTCCCGAAAACTGAGCCCGATAACGCCGTACCCCACGAAGCCGCAGCCCTCGGCCTTCAGGGTGGCAAGCAACGGGGGCAGGGCACCGGGCCCCAGAATCACATCATCGTCGAGGAACAGGGCCTGGGGCGCGCGCGCCTCTGCGAGCAGAAAGGCGCGCTGTTCCGCGAGACCGCGGCGCGGCAGATGGCGATGCCAGACAAGCCGGTGCCCCTGGGCCTCGAGGACCCGGGCCACGGCCTGCACCTCCGCGACCGATGCGGCCGGCACGTCGCCCTGATCGGATACCACCACGCGCAGCGGCACGCCTTGGCCAAGCAGGCTCGCGAGCGTCACGGCCAGCGCGGCCGGCCGGTTGTAAGTCGGTATCAGGACATCCACTAGCCGGCCTGCGCGTCTCTGCGAATACGCGCTATGAGGCCGCTCGTCGAGCTATTGTCGATATATTCGAGGAGTCGGACCCGACCGCCCAATTCCTCGACCAAGGCCACCTCCGGCAAGGTCTTGGCGACATAATCGCCGCCCTTCACGAACACATCCGGACGCACCATCTCTATGGGTCCGTGCGCGGTATCCCCGGCAAAGGCCAGGACATGATCCACGCAACCGAGCGCCGCCACCACGGCGATGCGATCGGCAAGCGGATTGAGCGGTCGCCCGGCCCCCTTCAGGCGCCGGACCGAATCATCGTCATTCAGGCCGACGATCAGGACATCGCCCAAGGCCTTCGCACGCTCCAGGTAGGTGATGTGGCCGCGATGCAGGATATCGAAACAGCCGTTGGTAAAGACGATGCGCCGCCCCGTCTGGCGCAGGCGCCCGGCCATCTCTCGGATCTGGGTGGGTGCGCGCAGAAACTTACCCTGGCCGGCGAGCTCGCGGCCCAACTCCTCCCGGCTGCAGGTCGCCGTGTCTTCGCGTGCCAGGATGACGTCGGCGGCGGCGGCCGCCAGGTCCATCGCCACGCACGTGTCGGCACCGGATGCGAGCGCGAGCGTAAGGGCGCTCACGAACGTATCGCCGGCCCCAGCGGCATGCGCGGCGGGCACGACACGGCCAGCGGTACGGTAGGGGCCGCCCGCCCCGAGCAGCAGGGCACCCTCGGCATCGAGGGTCACCACCACCGATCGCGCGCCGGTGGCGTCGAGGAGACGGTCCTCATAACGCGCGATGAAGGCAGGGCGGTCATCCGGCGGTACACCGCCTACCCCCAAAAGCCGCAGGGCCTCCGCGAAGTTGGGCTTCGCCACAAGCGGCGCGAGATGGCGATAGCGCCCGGGGTCCTTGGCATCGACGATCAATGCCAACCCCTGGCCCCGCAGACGCTTCAAGGCCTCGTGCACGACCGGGCCCATGAGACCCAGCCCGTAGTCAGACACGACCACGGCATCGCAGCCGGCCGCCGCGGCCGACAGCGCGGCGGCAAGCCGCGCGGCGAGCGTGGCGGCCACCGGTCCCACATCGCCCTCATCGAAACGCGCCACGAGCTGATCGTCACACCGCAGTCGCTGCTTGACCACGGTCCGCCGGTTGCCATCAGCGACGACGCCAGTACAGTCCACGCCCTGACCCTCGATAAGCGCGCGCAGCCGCTGGCCATGGTCATCCGCGCCGACCCATGATACGAGGCGCGCGTGGGCGCCCAGGGCCGCGATGTTGGCGGCGACATTGGCAGCCCCCCCAGGGGCCTCCAGGACGGTCTGCAGTCCTACCACCGGGACCGGCGCCTCGCGACAGATGCCGGTCGCGCGACCCTTCAGGTAGCGATCCAGGATCGCCTCCCCAAAGACCAGCACACGTCTTTTTCCGAAGGACTGCAGGACACCCATGAGCGTCTGGACGTCAACCATCGGCCACCTCCCGGAGGGTCTCGCCCCACAACCCCAGCGCTTGCGCCACCACCTCCTCGGGCGGGATCGCCAAGCACTCGAGATCGTAAGGGCATGTGAATCGGTAGCAGGGGGCACAGGCGGTCGGCCGGCGAAGGAGGCGCGCCGGGGCCCGGCGGGGACCCCATTGCGATTCGCGATCGGTGCCCGAATACAGGATGACCATGGGACAGTCAACCGCATCGGCCAGATGCATCGGCCCTGAATCATTGGCGATAAGCAACCGGGCGCGCGCGAGCAACGCCGCGAGCACCGCGATATCCGTCTGTCCGCACAAAGAAACCGCCCCCGAGGCGCTCGCCACCGCCGCGCCCCGGGCGATGTCCTTGGGGCCGCCCACCACGACGACCGTACGCCCCGCCTGGCGCAGGCCGGCGGCCACCGCCGCATAGCGCTCCACGGGATAGCGGCGCGCGCTACAGGTCGCGCCAGGGGCGATCACGACGAAATCCCCGCGTACGCCCCGCTCCTGCAACACTGTCTGCGCGCGGGCGTGCGCGGCCCGCGGCACCGAGATGCGCACGACGCTGACATCGGGCCCGACTACGGGGATGCCGACCTCACGCAGGATATGCAGGTTCCGATCCACCTGATGGGCGTCGTCGGCCGGCGGGCGTACCCAGTGCGTCAGCACCCCGCCGCCGAATTCGCGGGATTGACCGATGCGCACGGGGATGCCGGCCAGGTAGCAGGCATAGGCGGGTGGAAATGGGCTTTGCGAAAAACTTGTGAATATCAGCGCCGCATCGAACGACCGCCGGGCGAGTTCACGAACCAGCGCCTGTTCACGGCTCGGGTCGAAGGCCATGTCGCCATGGGCGTCCTGCCAGAGGGCGCGATGCACGAATACCTCGTCGATACCCGGCACCAGTCCGGCCACGGCCGCCCCGGCCGGCGAGGCCATGAGCGTCACCCGCGCCTCCGGCCATGCCCGTCGCACCATGCGCACTGCCGGCGATAACATCAGGATGTCCCCGATGTTATCGAGACGCACCACCAAGATCCGCGACACGCTTTTGAAGGCATCCATGCCCTGATCCCCTGCTGTCATCGGCGGCCATTACAGCGCTCGGCGTGGCGGCCGCCAATCGGCCGAAGGGACGGGCCGCACACCTGCCGAGGGCGCAATCGCGGGGGGCGGTCGGTCGCCCTGCGGCCCTCGACCGCACCCCTCCCACGCCACCCGGCAGGCAGGTCCGCAACAGGCGGCGCGAGCCATCGCGGTCATGAGGGCCTGGGCATGCCACGCTTGTCAAAGTCGGTCATGGTGAGCCCCGTCTGCTGTCGCCATGGCGGTTTGGCCACCCGTAGAAGAGTTTCGCGGCGTACGCTTATGCCCCTATGCGGCCGCGCCGAGCTTGGCCAGTTCCCGGTCTATCGGCCCCCCCAGCCGCGTGCTTGAGGGGCATCGCCCGCCCCCGGCGACACCGCTATTCATCCAGCGCTCGCCAGATCTTTGGTGTTTGCGCCCGCCCACAGTCAAGTGAGTGCGCCCTGCCGGGCGCACCAAAAAAACCGGCTGGCGCCATGCCAGCCGGTTGCCTGTTCGTACAACGCCCTTTCCCAGTATTAGGCGGCGGCCTCCGTCCCTTCGGCCTCGGTCTTCTCCGGCCGATCGACGAGCTGCACCACCGCCATAGGCGCGGTATCACCGGCCCGCAGACCCATCTTCAGTATGCGCAGATAGCCGCCCGCGCGATTTTGATACCGCACCCCGAGCTCATCGAACAGCTTCCCGACGATCTCGCGATCCCCCAAGCGCGCGAACGCCAGACGCCGGTTCGCGACCGTCGCGCTCTTGCCCAAAGTAATGAGCGGTTCCGCGATGCGCCGCAGCTCCTTGGCCTTTGGCAAGGTCGTCACGATCTGCTCGTGCCGAAACAACGACACCGCCATATTCTTGAACAGCGCCTTGCGATGCGCGCTCGTTACGTTGAACTTCCGTCCGCTATTGCCGTGCCGCATGGCTCAGTCCTCTCTCTTACCGGTCCAGACCCTCGCCCGGAACCTTGTTCCGAAGCGATGCCGGCGGCCAGTTCTCCAGCTTCATGTCCAGGGTGAGCTCGTGGGATGCCAGCACATCCTTGATCTCGGTCAGCGACTTCTTGCCGAGATTCGGGGTCTTCAAGAGCTCCATTTCACTCTTCTGGACCAGGTCGCCGATGTAAAAAATATTCTCCGCCTTGAGGCAGTTCGCCGATCGCACCGTGAGCTCCAGATCGTCGACCGGCCGCAGCAGAATGGGGTTCACGTCCGGCTCTTCCTCGATCCGGATCTCAGTCCCCTTGCTCTCCAGATCCACGAACACCGCCATCTGATCGCGCAAGATGTTCGCCGCGCGCCGTACTGCGGCCTCCGGATCGATGGCGCCGTTGGTCTCGATGTCGAGCACCAACTTATCGAGGTCGGTGCGCTGCTCGACGCGTGCGTTTTCCACGGTATAGGCCACACGCCGAATCGGGCTGAACGAGGCGTCGATCTGCATGCCGCCAAGCGGGCGCTCCTCATTCAGGGCACGTGCCGGGACCGGCTCATAGCCTCGCCCCGCTACCACCGTGAGCTCCATTTTCAACGTCACCGCCTTCGTGAGCGTCGCAATCACATGCGCCGGATTCACGATCTCCACGCTCTGGTCGGTGCGGACATCGGCCGCGGTCACGACACCCGGCCCGGTCTTGTCGATCGTCAGCCGCGCTTCGCCCCGCCCTTCCATACGCATGGCCAACCCCTTCAGATTCAGCAGGATATCGATGACGTCCTCCTGAACCCCCTCTATCGTCGAGTACTCGTGCAACACGCCTTCGATGCGCGCCTCGGTTACCGCGCAACCCGGCATGGACGACAGCAAGATGCGCCGCAGCGCACTCCCCAGGGTATGGCCAAAGCCGCGCTCCAGCGGCTCCAAGGTAATCCGCGCGTGCGTCGGACCGAGCGTCTGCACCCCAACATTGCGAGGTTTAAGAAATTCCGCTGCCGAACTCTGCATATACTATCCCTCCGGCGACTTACTTCGAGTACAAGGCGATGACGAGCTGCTCGTTGATCTCGCCGGGCATTTCGCGACGCTCTGGCACGGCCTTGAAGGTCCCCTTCATGGCCTTGCTATCGACCTCCAGCCATTCCGGAAACCCGCGCTGCTCGGCGGCCTCGAGTGCGGCCTTCACGCGCAATTGCTCCTTGGCACTGGAGCTCACTTCGATCACATCCTGCGCCGAGAGCTGATAGGCCGGAATATTGACGCGCTTACCGTTCACAAGGATGCCGTTATGCCGTACGAGCTGACGGGCCTCGGAACGCGACGCCCCAAACCCCATCCTGTGCACCACGTTGTCCAGCCGGCACTCGAGGAGCTTCAGCAGGTTCTCGCCGGTATTACCACGGCGCCGATCCGCCTCGGAATAATAATTGGCGAACTGCGCCTCGAGCACCCCGTAGATACGGCGGAGCTTCTGCTTCTCGCGCAGCTGCGCACCGTAATCCGAAAGCCGGCTGCGCCGCTGGCCATGCTGCCCCGGCGGATAGGTCCGCTTGGATACGGGGCATTTGTCGGTAAAACACTTCTCCCCTTTCAGAAAGAGCTTGCCGCCCTCGCGCCGACATTTCCGGCATTTTGCATCCGCGTTCTCACGGGCCATTCTTCTCTCTCCGTCAACTAGACGCGCCGGCGCTTGGCCGGCCGACAACCGTTATGGGGAATCGGCGTCACATCGATAATGTTGCTGATCTCGAAACCCGCCGAATGCAAGGCCCGCACCGCGGAGTCACGCCCCGGCCCCGGTCCCTTCACGCGAATCTCGAGCGCCTTCACGCCAAACTCCTGCGCCGCGCGCCCGGCCTTGTCCGATGCCACCTGCGCGGCAAACGGCGTACTCTTGCGCGATCCCCGGAAACCCGCGCCACCCGCGGTCGCCCACGACAACACGTTCCCCTGCCGATCGGTGATCGTGATGACCGTGTTGTTGAAAGACGCCTGGATATGAGCCACGCCCTCGGCAACATTCTTCTTGACGCGCTTCTTGACCTTGCCTGCTGCGGGTGAGTTAGTCGCCATACCTGTCCTTTAAGATCACTTCCGAATGCCCTTGCGCGGGCCCTTGCGCGTGCGCGCGTTGGTCTTGGTACGCTGTCCGCGCACCGGCAGCCCGCGCCTGTGGCGCATGCCGCGGTAACTGCCGATATCCATGAGGCGCTTGATGTTCATGGACACGGTCCGCCGTAAATCGCCCTCGACCACGAGCTTGCCGACCTCGGCACGGATCTTCTCCACCTCGGCGTCCGTCAGATCCTTGACCTTGGCGTTCAGCGCCACGCCCGCGGCATCACAGATCTGCCGGGAACGCTGCCGCCCTATGCCATAGATCGACGTAAGTCCGATCTCGACATGCTTGTGGTTCGGAATATTGATGCCTGCGATACGGGCCATCGTACTGTTCTCTCCTAAACGCGCCCTTCACAAGGGAAAAGCGCGCAAGCCTAGCCTAGAAACCCCGGAATATCAAGTCTAGCCTTGGCGCTGCTTATGGCGCGCGTCGCTACACACGATCCGGACAACCCCTTTACGCCGCACGATCTTGCAATTACGGCACAGCTTCTTCACCGATGCCCTGACTTTCATGGTTCCCTCTACTTAGGTAGCCCGCTCACTCCGCCCGTGAGGTTCGCCTTTTTCAACAAACTCTCGTATTGATGCGACATCAGATGCGCCTGCACCTGTGCCATGAAATCCATGCTCACCACCACGATGATGAGCAGCGACGTGCCTCCGAAATAAAACGGCACGTTCCACTTCAAGATCAAAAACTCCGGCAGCAAGGACACCAGGGTAATATAGATCCCCCCCGACAACGTCAGCCGTGACATGACGTCATCGATATAACGCCGCGTCTGCTCACCCGGCCGGATGCCGGGAATGAACGCCCCCGACTTCTTCAGGTTATCCGCGGTATCCTTCGGGTCCATGATCATCGCGGTGTAAAAGAACGAAAAAAACATCACCGCGACCGTAAATACGATCAGATATACCGGTTGGCCCGGGGCCAGCGCCGCCGCCACCGTATGCAGCCATCCCATGCCCTTGGCCTGCCCAAACCAGTTCGCCGCCATGGTCGGAAACAGGATCATGCTCGATGCGAAAATCGGCGGGATCACGCCCGCGGTATTCACCTTGAGCGGCAGATGCGTCGTCTGACCCCCGAAAATCTTGCGCCCTTGCTGGCGCTTGGCGTACGTCACCGTCACCCGCCGCTGTCCACGCTCGACGAACACCACAAAGGCCGTCACCGCGAGCGCCACCACAAACAAGAGCAACACGAACAACGGCTGAAAGGAGCCGTTGCTGGCAAGCTCCAGAGTGCTGCCGATGGCCTGCGGCAGACCCGCCACGATGCCGGCAAAGATGATCATCGAGATCCCGTTGCCAATGCCGCGCTCGGTGATCTGCTCCCCAAGCCACATCAGGAACATGGTACCGGCCACGAGCGTGATCATCGTAAAGAGCTCGAAACCGATCCCCGGGGCCATCACCACCGGCACGCCACCCGCGGTCTGGTGCTCCAGGGCAATCGAGATCCCAAGCCCTTGAAACGCCGCCAACAGCACCGTCCCGTAGCGGGTGTACTGGGTCAGCTTGCGCCTCCCCGCCTCCCCGCCATCCTTGCGCAGCTCATCGAGCTTCGGGATCACCGGCGTCAGGATCTGGATGACGATCGACGCCGAGATGTACGGCATGATACCGAGCGCGAATACCGACAATCGCTGCAGCGCGCCGCCCGAGAACATGTTGAACATCCCGATGATGGAACCGCTCGCGCGCTGGAAAAGCGCTGCGAGCGCCACGGCGTTGATCCCCGGCACCGGTATGTGCGTCCCGACACGAAACAC
Source organism: Acidiferrobacter thiooxydans (assembly GCF_003333315.1). Taxonomy (GTDB): domain Bacteria; phylum Pseudomonadota; class Gammaproteobacteria; order Acidiferrobacterales; family Acidiferrobacteraceae; genus Acidiferrobacter; species Acidiferrobacter thiooxydans. Next base: position 557,764 of record NZ_PSYR01000001.1, on the reverse strand, counting down.
CACCAAGGCGCCCAGCAAAAATAGCAAGCGCTGCTTTAGGTCGCTCAAGCGCCCGAGCATTCCGGGCGTCAGCGCCCCCTGGCGTTTCGCGTCCCTTGCGGCCATCAGTCCTCGACTCGGCCGCCTGCCGCTTCGATGGCGGCGCGCACGCCCTTGGTTACGGCGATCCCCTTCAGCACCAATGCCTTATCGATCGTGCCCGACAGGAATACGCGCGCCCGCAATGCCGTCGCCGCCACTACGTTCGCGGCCTTCAACCCCGCGAGATCCACTGTCCCGTCGAATCCATGCAACTCCCCCAGCCGCACCGCGGCCGTGTCGGCGGCCTTCGCCGAGCGGAACCCAAATTTCGGCAGGCGCCGCTGCAAGGGCATCTGTCCGCCCTCGAACCCGACCTTATGGTAGCCGCCGGCGCGCGCCCGCTGGCCCTTATGCCCGCGGCCGCAGGTCTTGCCGAGACCGGAACCGCCACCCCGTCCCACGCGCCGCGGCGCCGTCCGATGCGGATCGGGTTTAATGGTATTCAGGCGCATCAGGCCACCTCCTCACACTTCACCATATAGGCAACCTTGCGCACCATGCCCCGGGTCGCCGCACTGTCTTCGACCAGCACGCTATGATGCAAGCGCCGCAAGCCAAGCCCGCGCACACACGCCTGGTGGCGGGCACCGGTCCCGAACATGCTGCGCACCAGAGTGACCTTCATCTGCTTTTTTGCCATGGCCGCTCCTAACCGCCCGTGATCTCTTCGACGGTCTTGCCGCGCTTGGCGGCAATCTCCGCCGGATTACTCACATCCAGCAAGGCCTTCAAGGTCGCCCGCACCACATTGATCGGATTGGTGGAGCCCAGAGCCTTGGCCAACACGTTGCGCACCCCCGCGACCTCAAACAAGGCGCGCATTGCGCCACCGGCGATGATCCCGGTACCCTCGGAGGCCGGCCTCATGACCACGCGCGAGGCCCCGTGATTGGCGGTGACGCCGTAATGCAGCGTGCCGTTCTTCAGGTGCACACGCACCATGTTGCGCCGCGCATCATCCATTGCCTTCTGCACAGCCACCGGCACCTCGCGGGCCTTACCCTGCCCTATGCCCACGCGTCCATCACCATCACCGACCACCGTCAACGCGGCAAACCCGAACTGCCGGCCACCCTTGACGACCTTGGCCACGCGATTGATGCTGATGAGCTTTTCCTGGAGGTTATCGCTATAACCGTCCGACTCCGTCCCGCCTGCCGCCACAATGCCTCCTTAAAACTCCAGCCCGCCTTCACGCGCCGCGTCCGCCAGGGCCTGTATACGCCCGTGATAGCGGAACCCGGACCGGTCGAACGCCACCTTCACCACCCCCGCCGCCTTCGCCTTTTCGGCGATACGCCGGCCGACGAGCCGTGCGGCATCCACGTTCCCACCGGTCTTCAGGTCCTTGCGCACCTCGACCTCGACCGTGGACGCACTGGCCAGCACCCGGCTATCCGGCCCTATGATCTGCGCATACATATGCCGGGGCGTACGGTGCACGCACAATCTCTGCACACCCAGCGCCGCGATCCGCCTACGACCCCGGAACGCCCGCCGCTTGCGTGTTGCTACTTTGTCTTTCATAGGGTCGCCTTACTTCTTCTTCGCTTCTTTCTTCACCACCACCTCGTCGCTATAGCGCACGCCCTTACCCTTGTAGGGCTCCGGCGGCCTATAGCCACGCACCTCGGCGGCAACCTGGCCCACGCGCTGCTTGTCGGCCCCCTTGATCACGATCTCCGTCTGGCTCGGGGTCTCGATGGTGATACCCGCCGGGATGTCATACACGACCGGATGCGAAAATCCCAATGTCAGGTTGAGCTTGTGACCCTGCACCGCCGCGCGATAACCTACGCCGACAATCGTAAGGCGGCGCTCGAATCCCTTGGTCACGCCCGTCACCATGTTCTGCACGAGCGCCCGCGTGGTACCCGACAGGGCATTGGCCAAAGTCGAGTCGTCAGTGGCCACGATGCGCAGCACATTCCCGTCCTGCTCGATGTCCACCAGCTCATGGACACGGTGCGCCAGCTCGCCCTTCGGCCCCTTGATCGTGACATCCGCGCCGTTGCGGCTCAATGCCACGCCCGACGGCAGACTCACTGGATTTTTCGCAACTCGCGACATGCTCGCTCCTTAAACCACCACGCACACGATCTCGCCGCCGAGCCCGGCGCTACGAGCCGCGCGATCCGTCATCATGCCCTTCGAGGTCGACACCACGGCGATTCCCAGGCCCCCATCAACGGTGGGCAGGGCGTCGTGTGACCGGTACACGCGCCTACCGCCCCGACTTACGCGATCGATGCGCGCAATCACCGGACGCCCGGCATAATACTTGAGCTCGATCTCGAGCTCGGGCTTCGCGCCCTCGATGACCCGGAAGTCGTTTACGTACCCTTCCTCTTTCAGGATCTTTGCCAAGGCGAGCTTCGGTTTGGACGCCATCATCCGCACACTGACCTTCTCGGCACGTTGCGCATTGCGAATGCGGGTCAGCATATCTGCTATGGGATCGTTCATCATGGCCTTATACCTACCAGCTTGCCTTCACCACGCCCGGGATCTCCCCGCGCATCATCATCTCGCGCAGCTTGTTGCGCCCGAGCCCGAACTTCCGATAATAGCCCCGCGAACGCCCCGTCATGTAACAGCGGTTGCGCACGCGCACCGGACAGGCGTTTCGGGGCTGCTTCGCGAGCGCCGCCAACGCCTGCTGGCGCTCTTCCTCAGACAGGCGCATGTTGACCGACGCCGCCTTCAGTTCCGCGCGCCGCTGCGCATACTTCGCCACCACCGCCATGCGCTGCCGGTTACGCAATATCTTCGACTTCTTCGCCATGCCCGCCCCTTAAACGCGAATCGGCAACCGGAAGGCCGTCAGCAGGGCTCGCGCCTCGTCATCGGTCTTGGCCGTTGTCGTTATGGTAATGTCCATCCCGCGGATCGCGTCGATCTTGTCGTATTCGATCTCGGGAAAGATGATCTGCTCCTTGATGCCGAGCGAGTAATTCCCCTGGCCATCAAACGATCGGCCCGGTAGGCCTCGGAAATCGCGCACACGCGGCAGCGCCACGCTGATCAGCCGGTCCAGGAAATCGTACATGCGCGTGCGCCGCAGCGTCACCTTGCAGCCGATCGGCCAATCCTCGCGCACTTTGAATGCCGCCACCGATTTGCGCGCGCGCGTCACGATCGGCTTCTGCCCGCCGATGGCCTGCATGTCCGCCACCGCGTTCTCGATCACCTTCTTGTCCGCCAGCGCCTCGCCCACGCCCATATTGAGCGTCACCTTGACTACGCGCGGCACCTGCATCGGATTCTTGTATCCGAAGCGCGCCATGAGTTCGGGCCGAATGGTGTTTTCGTACAGATCCTGAAGCCTGCTCGTCATCGCCTTCCCCTACGCATCCACGACTTCGCCGCTGCGCTTGAAGACGCGCACTTTGCGACCGTCATCCAAGGTCCGAAACCCGACGCGCTCACCCTTGCCGGTTGCCTTGTTGAACAACGCCACGTTGGCCCCCGACAGCGGCGCCTCGCGCTCGATGATGCCGCCGGTCACGTTCTTGTTGGGGTTCGGGCGTACGTGCCGCTTGACCCGATTCACGTTCTCCACCAACACCCGGCCATCGGCGAAGACCTTGAGCACATTACCGCGCTTGCCCTTGTCCTTGCCGACGCGCACCAATACTTCATCGCCTTTCCGGATCTTCTGCATGACGCACCTATATCACTTCGGGGGCGAGCGATATGATCTTCATGAACTGCTCATTGCGCAGCTCGCGAGTCACGGGCCCAAAGATGCGCGTGCCGATCGGCTGATGCTGGGGGTTCAAAAGCACCGCCGCATTGCTGTCGAACCGCACCACTGAACCATCGGCCCGCCGTACGCCCACCTTGGTACGCACGATCACGGCGTCGTAGACATCGCCCTTCTTCACGCGCCCGCGCGGGACCGCTTCCTTTATGCTGATCTTGATGATGTCGCCGATGCCCGCATAACGGCGCTTCGAGCCGCCCAGGACCTTTATGCACTGCACCTTCTTGGCGCCACTATTGTCCGCGACGGACAGCACGCTTTGCATCTGAATCATGGTGTTCCTTCCGTTAGGCGCGCACTGCGTAGCCCGCCATCATAACATCGATTTACCCGGTCCCAAAGACCCTATACAACAGCCGGACGGTCCAACACCCGCACGAGCCGCCAGGTCTTGGTCTTCGAAAGCGGACGGCACTGCTCCACCAAGACCAGATCGCCTTCCTGGCCCTCATTATTCTCATCATGCGCATGCAACTTGGTGCTCCGGCGCACGAACTTCCCATATACCGGGTGTGGCGTCCGCCGCTCGATCAGCACCGTGATCGTCTTGTCCATCTTGCTGCTCGTCACCCGGCCGGTCGCCGTACGCGCGGGCTTCTCCACTGTCGTTTCCGTCATGGCCTATCGGCTCCCCGCCTGCTGCATAACCGTCAACATCCGCGCGATATCCCGGCGCACCTTCGCGATCTCGCTCACGTTACGAATCTGCCCGGTGGCGCTTTGCATACGCAACGCAAACTGTCTTTCCCGCAACGCCTCGAGCTCCTTGCGCTGCTCCTCGACCGACGCCGCCCGCATCTCTTTCAGGTCCATAACCGCCCCTCTTTAGGCCACTTGCCGCGCCACGAACGCGGTCTGCATCGGCAACTTCGCGGCCGCCAAACGAAACGCATCGCGCGCCACGGCCTCACTCACCCCTTCCATCTCATAGAGCACCTTGCCGGGCTGGATCAGCGCCACCCAGTACTCCGGGTTACCTTTTCCTTTACCCATGCGCACCTCGAGCGGCTTCTTCGAGATCGGCTTGTCGGGAAACACGCGGATCCAGACCCGGCCGCCGCGTTTGATGGAGCGTGTCAACGCCCGCCGCGCGGCCTCGATCTGACGCGATGTCAGTCGCCCGCGCCCCATGGCCTTCAGTCCAAACTCGCCGAAACTCACCTTGTTGCCGCGCGAAGCGAGCCCGCGGTTGCGGCCCTTGTGTTGCTTACGAAACTTCGTTCTCTTTGGCTGCAGCATGCGTTCACCGGAATCAGGCCGTGGCCTTCTTCCCCTCCGTCTCCGCGTCCGCGGCGTTCATCTGCCCGTAGATCTCGCCCTTGAAGATCCACACCTTGATGCCGATTACGCCATACGTCGTATGCGCCTCGGCCACCCCGTAATCGATATCCGCACGCAGCGTATGAAGAGGCACGCGCCCCTCGCGATACCATTCGGTACGCGCGATCTCGGCACCGTTCAGACGCCCGGCACACATGATCTTCACGCCCAATGCCCCAAGCCGCATGGCGTTGGTCACCGAACGCTTCATGGCGCGGCGGAACATGATGCGCTTTTCGAGCTGCTGCGCGATATTTTCCGCGACCAGCGCGGCGTCGAGCTCAGGCTTACGGATCTCCTCGACGTTCAACTGCACGGGCACGCCCGCCAGCTTCGCGAGCTCCTGGCGCATGCGTTCGATATCCTCGCCCTTCTTGCCGATCACGATCCCCGGCCGCGCCGTGCGGATGGTGATGGTCACGCTCTGCGCTGGACGCTGAATGATGATTGAGCTCACCGCGGCATGCGAAAGCTTGGCCTTCAACCACGCGCGCAGCTCCACGTCGGCGCGGATATTGGCGGCGTACGCCCCACGATGCGCGTACCACTTCGCCGTCCAATCCTTGACGATCCCAAGCCGCATCCCGATCGGATTGATCTTTTGCCCCATCTCAATTCCCCCCGCTCGCTGCGACCGTGACGCTGATGTGGCTGGTGCGCTTCAATATCCGCGCCCCGCGGCCCTTCGCGCGGGCATGAAAACGCTTCATGGACGAGGCCCCGTTGATCTGGATCTCCGAGATCTTGAGTTCGTCGACGTCCGCACCCTCGTTGTTCTCGGCATTGGCAATCGCCGACTCCAGCACCTTTTTCACGATGCGCGCCGCCTTCTTTGGACTGAACGCTAACACCTCGAGCGCCCGCCCCACCGGCAGGCCACGCACGAGGTCCGCCACCAATCGCCCCTTCTGCGGCGACACATGCACGTTCTTCAACACTGCCTTGGTCGCCATCATCAGCCTCCGGATGCCTTCTTGTCCGCGGTATGGCCCTTGAAGGTGCGCGTGGCCGCGAACTCGCCTAGCTTATGCCCGACCATGTTGTCCGAGATCAGCACCGGGACGTGCTGGCGCCCGTTATGCACGGCGATCGTAAGCCCGATGAAATCCGGCATGATCGTCGAGCGGCGTGACCAGGTCTTGATCGGCTTCTTGTTCCCGGTCCTCTGCGCCTCACCGACTTTCCTGGCCAGATGGTCGTCGAGAAACGGTCCCTTCTTAATCGAACGTGGCACGGTGCGCCCTCACACTTTTCAGTTACTTCTGGTACCGACGACGCACGATCATGCCGTCGGTCCGCTTGTTGACTCGTGTCCTATAACCCTTGGTCGGCGTGCCCCACGGGCTTACCGGGTGGCGCCCGCCGGACGTCCGCCCCTCGCCGCCACCATGCGGATGGTCGACCGGGTTCATGGCCACGCCGCGCACGGTCGGCCGGATACCGCGCCACCGCGACGCCCCGGCCTTGCCGAGCTTGCGCAACGAATGCTCGCCGTTGCCAACCTCGCCGATCGTTGCGCGGCACTCCACATGGACCTTGCGCACCTCGCCGGACCGCAGTCGCAGCTGGGCGTAATCCCCTTCGCGCGCCACATACTGCAGCGACGCCCCGGCCGAGCGCCCGATCTGCGCGCCGCGCCCGACCTTGAGCTCCACGCAATGCACGGTCGTGCCCACCGGGATGTTCCGCAACGGCAGGCAGTTGCCCGCCCGTATCGGCGCATCGCTGCCCGACAGGATCTCCTGACCGATCTCCAGGCCCTTGGCGGCGATCACATAGCGCCGTTCACCGTCGGCATATAACATGAGCGCGATGTGCGCGCTGCGGTTCGGGTCGTACTCCAGGCGCTCGACGCGCGCCGCGATCCCGTCCTTGTCGCGCCGGAAATCGATGAGCCGGTAATGCCGCTTGTGGGCCCCGCCCCGGTGACGCACGGATACCCGCCCGTTGTTGTTGCGGCCATCGATCTTGGCCTTCTTCTCCACGAGCCCGGCATACGGCGCGCCCTTATGGAGATCCGGGTGGACTACCTTGACGAGGCCGCGGCGTCCCGCGGACGTGGGTCTTACCTTGACGACTGGCATACTTCCCCCTATTGCCCCGTCCCAAACTGGATATCAAAACCGGGCTTCAAGGCCACATAGGCCTTTTTCACGTCCGATCGCCGCCCGGGGTTCTTGCCACCCTTGGCCTTACCCTTCAAGACCGTCACCCGTACATCGGCGACCTCGACCTTGAAAAACTTCTCGACGGCCGCCTTCACCGAGGCCTTGGTGGCATCCTTGCGCACGCGAAACACAAACTGCCGATGCTTCTCGGCAAGTCGCGTCGCCTTCTCCGAGACGTGCGGCGCAAGCAAAACTCCATAAATATCGGCCGTCATGCCAGCATCTCCTCAAGCTTCCTCACGGCCCCGACGGTCATGAGCACCTTGTCGTGCGCAATCAACGACACCGGATCCACCCGGTCGCTCGGCCGCACGGCGACGCGGTACAGGTTGCGTGCCGCCAGCGCCAGGCCGTCATCGGCGCTCTCGGCGATGATCAGCACGTCCGGCGAACGTCCGTTGATGCCAAACCCCGCGAGGCGCGCCAGGAGTTCCTTGGTCTTGGGACCGGTGTGCATCTCGTCGACGGTGATCAGCCGATCCTGACGGATCAATTCCGACATGATCGAGCGCAGCGCCGCGCGCCGCATCTTCTTGTTGACCTTCTGGCTGAAATCCTGGGTCGCTGCCGGGAAGGTCTTGCCGCCGCCGCGCCATATCGGACTGCGGATATTGCCCGCGCGCGCACGCCCGCCGCCTTTCTGCGACCAGGGCTTGCGCGTGCTGCCGCTCACCGCCGAACGGTTCTTTTGCGCGCGCGTACCCGCGCGCCCGCCGGCCTGATAGGCGACGACGATCTGATGCACGAGATGCTCCTTGAAGGGCACCGCGAAGGCATCGTCCGAAACCTCCATTTCCTCGGTACCGCCGGAGGCCTTCACTACCGTCATCTTCATGATTGCTTGGCCTCCGCCTTACCGGCCTTCACCGCCGGCCGCACCACCACATCCGAGCCCGCCGATCCCGGGACCGCGCCGCGAATCAGCAGCATGTTGCGCTCGGCATCCACCCGCACCACCACGAGATTTTGCTGTGTACGGGTCTTGGCCCCCAGGTGGCCTGCCATCTTCTTGCCGGGAAACACCCGCCCCGGGGTCTGGCGCTGACCGATGGAGCCGGGCGCGCGGTGCGATAGCGAGTTACCATGCGATGCCCGCCCGCCGCCGAAGTGATGGCGCTTTATGACTCCCGCGAAACCCTTACCGATGGTCGTGCCCTGCACGTCCACCTTTTGGCCTTCGGCAAAGATATCGACGCGCACCTCCGCGCCCACCTCCAGACCCTGGCCTTCGTCCGCCCCCAGGCGAAACTCCCACAGGCTTGCCGCCGGCTCGATCTTCGCTTTCGCGAAATGCCCGGCCTGCGCCTTGGTAACCCGCGAGGGTCGGCGCGTACCGGCGGCTATCTGCACCGCGCGGTAGCCGTCGGTCGCGACGTCCTTGATCTGCGCCACATGGTTGCGCTCGACGGCCACCACCGTCACCGGCGCCACCGTGCCGTCGGCGGCAAACACGCGGCTCATGCCAATCTTCTTGCCCACTATTCCGAGTGCCATGACCGCTCCTAACTGACCTTGATCTCGACATCCACGCCGGCTGCGAGATTCAACTTGAGAAGCGCGTCCACCGTCTTCTCCGTAGGCTCGATGATGTCCATGATCCGCTTATGCGTGCGAATCTCGAACTGATCGCGCGAGCTCTTATCCACGTGCGGCGAACGCAACAGGGTGTACCGTTCGATCTTGGTCGGCAGCGGGATTGGGCCCTTGACGATGGCGCCGGTCCGTTTCGCGGTATCGACGATTTCCGAAGCCGAGCGATCGATAAGCCTATGATCGAAGGCCTTGAGACGAATTCTGATCTTTTGGTTGGCCATGGTCCCTACTCAAGTATCTTCGACACCACGCCCGCACCCACCGTACGACCGCCCTCGCGGATGGCAAACCGCAGGCCTTCCTCCATGGCGATCGGACTGATGAGGCTGATCGTGAGCCGGACGTTGTCGCCGGGCATCACCATTTCGGTCCCGGCGGGCAGATCGCAGGAACCGGTGACGTCGGTGGTCCGGAAATAGAACTGCGGGCGGTAGCCCTGAAAGAACGCCGTATGGCGCCCGCCTTCCTCCTTGCTCAGGACATAGACCTCGGCCTCGAAGCGGGTATGGGGCTTGATACTGCCGGGCTTGCACAGCACCTGGCCGCGCTCGACCTCTTCGCGCTTGGTGCCGCGCAGCAGCACGCCGATGTTGTCGCCGGCCTGACCCTGATCGAGCAGCTTGCGGAACATCTCGACCCCGGTGACGGTGGTCTTCACGGTGTCCCGCAGACCCACGATCTCGACCTCATCACCGACCTTCACGATGCCGCGCTCGACGCGTCCGGTCACGACCGTGCCGCGTCCGGAGATCGAGAACACATCCTCGACGGGCATGAGAAAGGCGCCGTCGATGGCGCGCTCGGGTTGCGGGATGTAGCTGTCCAGGGCCTCGGCAAGCTTCAAGATGGCCGGCTCGCCGATCTCGGACGCGTCCCCCTCGAGGGCCTTCAGGGCCGAGCCCACCACGATCGGGGTCTTGTCCCCCGGGAACTCATAGCGATCGAGGAGCTCGCGCACCTCCATCTCCACGAGCTCCAGGAGTTCCTTGTCATCGACCATGTCGGCCTTGTTCAGGAACACCACGATATAGGGTACGCCCACCTGGCGGGCGAGCAGGATGTGCTCGCGGGTCTGGGGCATGGGGCCGTCGGCCGCCGATACCACCAGGATCGCACCGTCCATCTGCGCGGCCCCGGTGATCATGTTCTTGATGTAGTCGGCATGCCCCGGGCAGTCGACGTGCGCATAGTGGCGACTGGGCGTCTGATACTCCACGTGCGCGGTAGCGATGGTGATACCGCGGGCGCGCTCCTCGGGGGCGTTGTCGATCTGGTCGTAGGCCTTGAACTCGCCCCCGAACTTCGTCGACAGGACCTTGGTCAGGGCCGCCGTGAGCGTGGTCTTGCCATGATCGACGTGGCCTATCGTGCCCACATTCAGATGGGGCTTCGTGCGTTCAAATTTTCCCTTGGACACCGTGGGTACCTCGTAGGCTGAATCGTTTTCGTTCTAACTGGCTTTCTTTATGACCTGTTCTGCGATATTGCTCGGCGCCACCGCATAGCGCTTGAACTCCATCGCGTAGGTCGCGCGGCCCTGCGTCGCCGATCGCAGCGAGGTCGCGTACCCAAACATCTCCGCAAGCGGCACCTCGGCGCGCACGACCTTGCCGGCCGGCGCATCTTCCATGGCCTGAATGACCCCGCGCCGCGAGCTCAAATCGCCGTTCACGCTGCCCATGTAATCCTCGGGCGTCACCACCTCGACGGCCATAATCGGCTCAAGAAGCGCCGGATCGGCCTTCAGGCACCCCTCGCGAAAGGCCATGCTTGCCGCCATCTTGAAGGCGTTTTCCGACGAATCGACCTCGTGGTAGGACCCGTAATAGAGGGCCACCTTGACGTCCACCACCGGGAAGCCCGCCTGGATACCGCGCTCAAGGGCCTCGCGCACGCCCTTCTCGACCGCCGGTATGTACTCCCGCGGAATCACGCCACCCTTGATCTCGTCGACGAACTCAAAGCCCTTCCCGGGCTCCTGCGGCTCGATGCGCAGAAACACATGCCCGTACTGGCCGCGCCCACCACTTTGCTTGGCAAACTTGTGCTCCTGCTCGACCTTCTTGCGAATGGTCTCGCGATACGCGACCTGCGGCTTACCGACGCTCGCCTCGACCCCAAACTCGCGCTTCATGCGGTCGACGATGATCTCCAGATGCAGCTCGCCCATGCCCGATATGATGGTCTGCCCGGATTCCTCATCGGTGCGCACGCGGAACGACGGATCCTCCTGGGCGAGCCGCCCCAGCGCCAGACCCATCTTCTCCTGATCGGCCTTGGTCTTTGGTTCCACCGCCTGCGAAATGACAGGCTCCGGGAACTCCATGCGCTCAAGCGTGACCACGCGTTCGGGGTCGCATAGCGTATCACCCGTGGTCATGTTCTTCAGGCCCACGGCCGCGGCGATATCGCCGGCGCGGACTTCCTTGATCTCGTCACGATGGTTGGCGTGCATCTGCAAAAGCCGCCCGACGCGCTCTTTTTTGGACTTGACCGGATTGAACACCGAGTCGCCGCTCTTTAGCACCCCGGAATAGACCCGGAAGTAGACGAGCTGGCCCACAAACGGGTCGGTCGCTATCTTGAACGCGAGCGCTGCGAACGGCGCGTCATCGTCCGCCGGACACTCGACCGTCGTGCCCTCCTTGTCGTCCAGATGCCCGACGATCGCCTTCTTCTCCCTGGGCGACGGCAGGTAGTCGATGACCGCGTCGAGCATCGACTGTACACCCTTGTTCTTGAACGCCGAGCCGCACAAGGTCACGACGATCTGCGAGGCCAGGCTGCGCGCGCGCAGGCCCGCCTTAATCTCCTCGACCGTCAGCGTCTCTCCGCCGAGGTACTTGTCCATCAAGGTCTCATTGGCCTCGGCGGCGGCCTCGATCATGCGTTCCCGCCACTTCTCGCACTCCGCGCGCATCTCCGCGGGGATCTCGCGCTCCTCGAAGCGCATACCCTGGGTCGCGTCGTCCCAATAGATCGCCTTCATCTTCACGAGATCCACGACCCCCTGAAAACGATCCTCGGCGCCGATCGGCAGCTGGATGGGCACCGGTGTCGCGCCCAGGCGCACCCGTACCTGCTCTACCACGCGCAGGAAATTTGCGCCTGCACGGTCCATCTTGTTCACAAACGCGATACGCGGCACGCCGTACTTGTTGGCCTGCCGCCACACCGTCTCCGACTGCGGCTCGACCCCGCCTACCGCACAAAACAGCGCACACGCGCCGTCGAGCACGCGTAGCGACCGCTCGACTTCGATGGTGAAGTCCACGTGACCGGGTGTGTCGATGATGTTGATGCGATGCTCGGGGTAATTCGCGGCCATGCCCTTCCAGAAACAGGTCGTGGCGGCCGATGTGATCGTAATCCCGCGCTCCTGCTCCTGCTCCATCCAGTCCATGACGGCCGCGCCCTCATGAACCTCCCCGATCTTGTGGGACACGCCCGTGTAGAACAGGATCCGCTCCGTGGTGGTGGTCTTACCCGCATCGATGTGGGCCATGATGCCGATGTTGCGATAACGGTCGATTGGTGTCGTACGAGCCACGGCCAGATCCTTACGCTAAATTCGTGAGTTTGCGTCTTCTACCAGCGATAATGGGAGAATGCCTTGTTGGCTTCCGCCATGCGGTGCACTTCCTCGCGCTTCTTGACCGCATTGCCGCGACGTTCGGCGGCATCGAGCAATTCCCCTGCAAGCCGCGCACCCATGGACTTCTCGCCGCGCGAGCGCGCCGCATCGACCACCCAGCGCATCGCCAGGGCGAGCTGCCGGCCCGGACGCACCTCGACCGGTACCTGATAGGTCGCGCCGCCCACCCGCCGGCTCTTGACCTCGACCAGGGGCTTGGCATTGTCGATGGCCTGCTGGAACACGGCCAGCGGCTCGCCCTTGTTCCGCGAAGCGATCGTCTCAAGCGCCCCGTAGATGATCTTCTCGGCCACCGACTTCTTGCCGCTTTGCATCACCACGCTCATGAACTTCGTGAGCATCTCGCTCCCGTATTTCGGATCGGGCCGCGTCGGGCGCTTGGGAACTTCTCTTCTTCTCGGCATATTCTCAACCTTCACACCATTTCGAACGAGAAAACGCCGCAACTGGCATGTGCGGCGTACCCTGCTTCATGATCGTCTTAGGATTTCGGCCGCTTGGCCCCATACTTCGAGCGGCCCTGCCGGCGATCCGCAACACCCGCGGTATCCAGCGACCCGCGCACCGTGTGGTAGCGTACACCCGGCAAGTCCTTCACGCGGCCTCCGCGGATGAGAACGACCGAGTGCTCCTGGAGGTTATGGCCTTCGCCCCCTATGTAGCTCGTCACCTCGTAGCCGTTTGTGAGACGCACGCGCGCGACCTTGCGCAGCGCGGAGTTCGGCTTCTTCGGCGTGGTCGTGTAGACGCGCGTACAGACGCCGCGCTTTTGCGGGCAGGCGTTTAGGGCCGGCACCGTCGTCTTCTTCTGCGGCTGTACCCGCGGCTTACGGACCAACTGGTTAATCGTGGGCATTCATGACTCCGATGCAAATGCTGGCCTTAGACCCCAATGCACAAACGGGCCTGGCTTCAAAGGTGCGCGATTTTAGGCATAATGGCGGCCCCTGTCAAGAGCACTTCGACAGGGGCCGACCCGTTAGGCCGACACCGCCTTGTCGCCGCCGTCGCCCTTGTCACGCATCGGCAACAGGGCCTCGCGCAGGGCCGCGGCCTCATCCTTCTCGTCGGCGCGCTTGCGCTTGCGTTCCTGATGGTGCGCAAGCCCGCTGCCGGCCGGGATCAGACGACCGACGATGACATTCTCCTTCAAACCGCGCAGCCGATCGCGCTTGCCGCTTATGGCGGCCTCGGTCAGGACCCGCGTCGTTTCCTGGAAGGACGCCGCCGAGATGAACGACTCGGTAGCGAGCGATGCCTTGGTGATACCGAGCAGCAGGCGCTCGCCGGTGGCCGGCCGCTTCCCGGCCGCCTCCACCTCCTCGTTGGCGTCCAGCAGGCGCGCCCGCTCGATCTGCTCGCCGGGCAGGAACTGGGTGTCGCCGGCATCGATGATGCGCACCTTGCGCAGCATCTGGCGCACGATCACCTCGATGTGCTTGTCGTTGATCTTCACGCCCTGCAGCCGATACACGTCCTGGACCTCATCCACGATGAAGTTGGCCATGGCCTCGACACCGAGCAATCGCAGGATATCCGACGACACCGGGGGACCGTCGACGATAGCCTCGCCCTGCTCCACAGTCTCGCCCTCGAACACCATGATATGGCGGCCCTTCGGAATCAGGTATTCGTGTTCCTCGCCGCTCTTGTCGGTGATCAGCAGCCGCTGCTTGCCCTTGGTATCCTTGCCAAACGACACCACACCGCTCGTCTCCGCCAGGATCGCGTGATCCTTGGCCTTGCGCGCCTCGAAGAGCTCAGCCACGCGCGGCAAGCCTCCCGTGATGTCACGTGTCTTGGAGCTCTCCTGCGGGATGCGGGCGAGTACGTCGCCCACCCCGACCTTGAGTCCATCCTCGACGGTGATGATCGCGCCCGGCGGCAGCATGTATTTTGCCGGGATGTCGGTACCGGGTATGAAGAGACCCTTACCCTTCCCATCCAAAAGCGCGATCATCGGGCGGATGTCCTTGGCCCCCGAGCGGTGCTTCGGATCCAGGACCACGTAGGTGCTAAGCCCCGTCACCTCATCGGTCTGCTTGTTGACCGTCACGCCATCGATCAGGTCCGTGAAGGCCACGTTGCCGGCCACTTCGGTGATGATGGGATGGGTATGCGGATCCCAATTTGCCACCACGCGCCCGGCCTTGACCTTGTCGCCTTCGCTCACGTTCAGGATGGCGCCGTATGGTACCTTGTAGCGCTCGCGGTCACGCCCGTGATCATCTTGCACGACGAGCTCGCCGGAACGCGATACCGCCACATTGTTGCCGCTCGCGTGGCGAATCAGCTTCAGGTTGTTGAAGCGCACCGAACCATTGGACTTGACCTCGATCCCACTTACCGCGGTGGCGCGCGATGCCGCGCCGCCGATGTGGAAGGTGCGCATGGTGAGCTGGGTCCCGGGTTCGCCGATGCTCTGGGCCGCGATCACGCCCACCGCCTCGCCCTGGTTGACGAGATGACCCCGTCCCAGGTCGCGACCGTAGCATAACGCACAGATCCCATAACGGGTCTCGCAGGTCACAGGCGAGCGCACGATCACCTGATCGATATTGCGCTCCTCGAGCAGACGCACCTTGCGTTCGTCGAGCAGCGCGTTATGCGCCACCAGCACGGTGTTGTCGGCCGGGTCGACGACGTCCCCTATGACCACGCGCCCGAGCACGCTTTCGCGCAACGGCACCACCACCTCGCCACCCTCCACGATCACGCTCTTGCGGATCCCGGTCTGGGTGCCGCAATCGGGCTCCGTGACCACCAGGTCCTGGCACACGTCGACGAGCCGGCGCGTCAGGTAGCCGGAGTTGGCCGTCTTCAAGGCAGTGTCGGCCAAGCCCTTGCGCGCGCCGTGCGTCGAGATGAAGTACTGCAATACGTTCAGGCCCTCGCGGAAATTCGCCGTGATCGGCGTCTCGATGATGGACCCGTCCGGCTTGGCCATGAGACCGCGCATGCCGGCGAGCTGACGAATCTGGGCGGCGCTACCGCGCGCGCCGGAGTCTGCCATCATGTAGATCGAGTTGAACGACGGCTGGGTGACGGTCTTGCCGGTGGCATCGACCACGTCTTCGACGCCGAGCTTGTCCATCATCGACTTGGCCACGCGCTCGCTGGTGTGGGTCCAGATGTCCACCACCTTGTTGTAGCGCTCGCCGTCGGTAAGCAGTCCCGACGCGTACTGCGTCTGAATACCGCGCACCTCGGCCTCGGCATCCCCGATGATCTTGGCCTTCTCGGCAGGCGTCACCATGTCGTTCACGCCGATCGAGATGCCGGCGCGCGCCGCGAATGCAAAGCCCGTATACATGAGCTGGTCGGCAAAGATCACGGTCTCCTTCAGGCCCACCTGCCGGTAGCAGGCATTGATGAGCTCCGAGATGGTCTTTTTCTTCAAATCGCGGTTCACCAGCGCAAAGGGGAGGCCGTCTGGCAGAAGCTCCGACAGCAGGGCCCGGCCCACGGTCGTCTCGACCAGTTTTATGGTCTTCACCTTGTTGCCGGCGTCATCGATCGTGACCTCCGGTATGCGCACGCGGCACTTCGCGTGCAGCGCCACCTTGCGGCTCTCGTAGGCGCGATGCACCTCGGCCACGTCCGCAAACACCTTGCCCTCGCCCAGGGCGTTTACGCGTACGCGCGTCATGTAGTAGAGCCCGAGCACGATGTCCTGCGAAGGGACGATGATCGGCTCACCGTTCGCCGGTGACAGAATGTTGTTCGAGGACATCATGAGGCTGCGTGCCTCGAGCTGGGCCTCCAACGAAAGCGGGACATGCACCGCCATCTGATCGCCGTCGAAGTCGGCGTTGTAGGGTGCGCACACCAGCGGGTGGAGCTGAATGGCCTTGCCCTCGACGAGCACGGGCTCGAAGGCCTGAATGCCCAGGCGGTGGAGCGTGGGCGCCCGGTTCAACAGCACCGGGTGCTCGCGAATGACCTCCTCGAGTATGTCCCAGACCTCGGGGCTCGCCTGTTCAACCATCTTCTTGGCGGCCTTGATGGTCGTCGCCAACCCGCGCATCTCGAGTTTGCTGAAGATGAAGGGCTTGAAGAGCTCGAGCGCCATCTTCTTCGGGAGACCGCACTGATGCAGCTTAAGGGCGGGGCCGACCACGATGACCGAGCGCCCCGAGTAGTCCACGCGTTTGCCGAGCAGGTTCTGCCGGAAGCGCCCCTGCTTGCCTTTGATCATGTCGGCGAGCGACTTCAGCTGGCGCTTATTGGCGCCGGTGATCGCCTTGCCGCGCCGCCCGTTGTCGAGCAGTGCGTCGACCGCCTCCTGCAGCATGCGCTTTTCGTTGCGCACGATGATATCGGGGGCGTTCAGGTCCAAGAGCCGCTTCAGGCGGTTGTTGCGGTTGATCACGCGCCGATACAGATCGTTCAGGTCCGAGGTCGCAAACCGCCCGCCATCGAGCGGCACCAACGGCCGAAGCTCCGGCGGCAGCACCGGCAGGATCTCGATGACCATCCATTCCGGGCGGTTCCCGGAATGCAGGAACGCCTCTATGACCTTGAGGCGCTTGGCGAGCTTCTTGATCTTGGTCTCCGAGGTCGTGCCGCCCAATTCCTCGCGCAGCTTGGCGGCCTCTCCGGCGAGATCGATGCCGCGCAAAAGATCGCGGACCGCCTCGGCCCCCATGCGCGCGTCGAACTCGTCACCATATTGCTCGATGGCCTCGAGATAGGAATCCTCCGACAAGAGCTGACTGCGCTCAAGCGGCGTCATGCCCGGGTCCACGACTACATAGGCCTCGAAGTACAACACGCGCTCGATGTCGCGCAAGGTCATATCGAGGACCAGGCCCATGCGCGAAGGCAGGGACTTCAGGAACCAGATGTGCGCGACCGGGCTTGCCAGCTCGATGTGCCCCATGCGTTCCCGGCGCACCTTGGAGAGCGTCACCTCGACCCCGCACTTCTCGCAGATCACGCCGCGATGCTTCAGGCGCTTGTACTTGCCGCACAAGCACTCGTAGTCCTTGATGGGGCCGAAGATCTTTGCGCAGAACAGCCCGTCACGCTCAGGCTTGAACGTACGATAATTGATCGTCTCGGGCTTCTTGACCTCCCCGAAAGACCACGAGCGTATCTTGTCCGGGGATGCCAGGCCGATCCGGATGGAATCGAAATCCTCGGTCTTGCCTGCCTGCTTAAACAAATTGAATAGGTCTTTCAAGTCGATCTCCTCAACGCGGCCGCAGTCGCGGCCTGTCGTTTGCGGTCAAATATCGCAGAACGGGTTATCCTTGATCGAGCTCGATATCGATACCGAGCGAACGGATCTCCTTGATGAGCACATTGAACGACTCGGGCATACCAGCCTCCATCTTATGGTCACCCTTCACGATGTTCTCAAACATCTTGGTCCGGCCCGTCACGTCATCCGACTTCACGGTCAGCATCTCCTGCAAGGTGTAGGCGGCCCCGTAGGCCTCCAACGCCCACACCTCCATTTCCCCGAATCGCTGGCCTCCGGACTGCGCCTTGCCGCCCAGCGGCTGCTGCGTCACGAGACTGTACGGACCGGTCGAGCGGGCATGCATCTTGTCATCGACGAGATGGTTCAGTTTCAGCATGTACATGTACCCGACAGTGATCGGCCGATCGAACGCCTCTCCGGTGCGGCCGTCATATAATGTCGTCTGGCCGGTACGCGGCAAATCGGCAAGTTCCAGGAGGTCCATGATCTCCTCCTCGGTGGCGCCATCGAACACCGGCGTCGCTATCGGCACACCCTTCACCAGATTGCCGGCCAGGGCCACGATATCGCCATCGTCAAGCGACGCAAGGTCCTCCTTCTGCCCCCCGCCGTTATAAACCTTCTCCAGGAACTCGCGCAGCTTGGCGGCCTCCACGTGCTGCTTTAGCATTTCATTGATCTTGTTGCCAAGCCCGCGCGCCGCCCATCCGAGATGGGTCTCCAGGACCTGACCCACGTTCATGCGTGATGGCACGCCAAGCGGGTTCAGAACGATGTCGACGGTGTCGCCGTTGGCCATGTAGGGCATGTCTTCCACGGGCACGATGCGCGATATGACACCCTTGTTGCCGTGCCGTCCGGCCATCTTGTCGCCCGGCTGAAGTCTGCGCTTCACGGCCACATAGACCTTGACCATCTTCAGCACGCCTGGCGGCAGATCGTCGCCGGCGATGAGCTTCTGACGCTTCTCCTCGAGCCTTGCATCAAACTCGATCTTCTGCTGCGCCAGGTGGTCGCGAATCGCCTCGACCGCCTCGCTCACCTCTTCATCGCGCATCCGGACCTCGAACCATTGCGCATGGTTCAGTCCCTCGAGATAGCCCTTGGTGACCTTGTCGCCAGCCTTCAGGCCCTTGGGACCGCCTTCCGCGACCTTGCCCAAAAGCAGATTCTCGATGCGCCCGAAGGCATCGTTCTCGACGATCCGATACTGGTCGTTTAAGTCCTTGCGGATACCGACCAGGGCCTGCTCCTCGTTCTGGCGCGCACGCGCATCCTTCTCGACGCCATCGCGCGTGAACACCTGCACATCGATGACCGTCCCCGACATACCCGAAGGCAGCCGCAAGGAGCTATCCTTCACATCGGAGGCCTTTTCGCCGAAGATCGCGCGCAGCAACTTCTCTTCGGGCGTAAGCTGCGTCTCGCCCTTGGGCGTGACCTTGCCCACGAGGATGTCGCCCGGATTCACCTCGGCGCCGATATAGATGATCCCCGACTCATCAAGCTTGGACAGCGCGCCCTCGCCCACGTTCGGAATATCGCGTGTGATCTCCTCGGGCCCGAGCTTGGTGTCGCGCGATACAGTCGAGAGCTCCTCGATATGAATGGTCGTGAACGTATCGTCCTCGACCACGCGCTCGGATATCAGAATCGAATCCTCGAAGTTGTATCCGTTCCAGGGCATGAACGCGATCAGGACGTTACGCCCAAGCGCGAGCTCCCCCATGTCGGTCGAGGGCCCATCGGCCAACACGTCGCCCTTGGCGATCATGTCGCCCACGCGCACCAGCGGCTTTTGGTTGATGTTCGTGTTCTGATTCGAGCGCGTGTACTTGATGAGGTTGTAGATATCGACACCCGCCTTGTCGGTCTCGGTCTCCTCGTCATTGACGCGCACCACGATACGGCTCGCATCCACCGAGTCCACGCGTCCGCCGCGTCGCGCCGTCACCGCGACCCCCGAGTCCACCGCCACGGTCCGCTCCATGCCGGTGCCGACGAGCGGCTTCTCGGAGCGCAAGGTAGGCACCGCCTGGCGCTGCATGTTCGACCCCATGAGCGCGCGGTTCGCGTCATCGTGTTCAAGAAACGGGATGAGCGAGGCGGCCACCGACACGATCTGCGCCGGCGCCACGTCGATGTAATCGACCTTCGATACCGCAGACAGCGTGAACTCATTACGATGGCGGCACGACACCATCTCATCGGTCAGGTTTCCGTCGGCATCGACCGCGGCGTTGGCCTGGGCGATGATGAACTTGCCTTCCTCGATCGCCGATAGGTACTCGATCTTGTCGGTCACACGGCCATCGACCACTTTGCGATAGGGTGTCTCAAGAAAACCGTACTCGTTGGTGCGCGCGTAGACCGCGAGCGAATTGATGAGTCCGATATTCGGGCCTTCCGGGGTCTCGATCGGGCATACCCGGCCATAATGCGTCGGATGGACGTCGCGGACCTCGAAGCCCGCGCGTTCGCGCGTAAGCCCACCGGGTCCGAGCGCCGACACGCGCCGCTTGTGCGTCACCTCGGACAACGGGTTGGTCTGATCCATGAACTGCGAGAGCTGGCTCGATCCAAAAAACTCCTTGATGACCGCCGACACCGGTTTGGCGTTTATGAGTTCCTGCGGCATCAGGTTCTCGGATTCGGCCAGACTCAGGCGTTCCTTGACCGCGCGTTCGACGCGCACAAGCCCGATCCGGAACTGGTTCTCGGCGAGCTCGCCCACGGAGCGCACGCGGCGGTTGCCGAGGTGATCGATATCGTCGATCTCGCCTTGGCCGTTTTTCAGGCCGATCAGCACCTTCATGACGTCGATGATGTCGTCGCGACTCAAGATGCCCGGACCCTCGTCGCTCGCGCGCCCGAGGCGGCGATTGAATTTCATGCGCCCGACTGCCGAAAGATCGTAGCGGTCGAGACTGAAAAACAGGCTCGAAAAGAGGTTTTGCGCGGCCTCCTTCGTGGGCGGCTCACCGGGGCGCATCATGCGATAGATCTCGATCTGCGCCTCCATGGCATCGCGCGTCGAATCGATCCGCAATGTGTCGGAAATATACGAACCGCGGTCGAGCTCGTTTGTGTAGAGCGTGCGGATCTCGGCGATTCCGGCCTTCATGAACTTCTGGATCAGGTCTGCCGTCACTACCTCGTTGGCCTGGGCGATGAGCTCCCCGGTGCCGGCATCGATGACATCCTCGCCAAGCGGGCGCCCCGCCAGAAACGACACGACATGTTCGGGCGGGATCGCGAGCTCCGTCATCTTGGCCTTGTCGATCTCGCGCACATGGCGCGCGGTGATGCGCTGATCCTTCTTCACGATCACCTCGCCCGTAGGCGATACGATGTCGAAATCGGCCTGATCCCCGCGTAGCCTCTGGGCGATGAGCTTAAGGCGCACATTGCCGTCGGCAAGCAGGAAGGTATCCATCTCAAAAAACGTCTGCAGGATGTCCTGGCCTGTCATGCCGAGCGCGCGCAGAAGGGTCGTGGCCGGCAGCTTGCGGCGCCGATCGATGCGCACGTACAGGAAATCCTTCGGGTCGAACTCGAAATCGAGCCACGAACCGCGATAAGGGATGATGCGCGCGGAGAACAACAGCTTCCCGGATGAGTGGGTCTTGCCGTAATCGTGATCGAAGAACACGCCGGGCGACCTATGCAGCTGGGAGACGATGACGCGCTCGGTGCCGTTGATGATAAAGGTGCCGTTTTCGGTCATGAGCGGGATCTCACCCAGATAGACCTCCTGCTCCTTGATGTCGCGCACCGACTTGGCGCCGGTCGTCTCATCCTTCGAAAACACCACGAGACGCAAAAGCACGCGCAGCGGGGCCGCGTAGATGAGCCCGCGCTGCTGGCACTCCTTGACATCGAACAAGGGCGTGCCGAGCCGATAGCTCACAAACTCGAGGGCCGCCGTGCCGTTGTAGGATTCGATCGGAAACACGGACTTGAACGCCGCCTGCAGCCCCTGATCGATGCGTTGCGTGCGCTCGACCTCGGCCTGCAAAAACCCCTGATACGATTCTTTCTGCGTCGCGAGCAGATACGGAACTTGCAAGAGGCTCGGGCGCTTGCCGAAACTCTTGCGGATGCGCTTTTTCTCGGTGAATGAATAGCTCATAGGTTCCTCAGCTCTGGATATCCGGATGATTCCGAACGATAAACAAAGACGGACAGGCCGGTTCTCACCAGCCTGTCCCGACGATCACCCTCTCGTCACCGCTATTTTCTGGGGCAATCAGCCACCCTTACTTCAGGTCGACCTTGGCGCCAGCCTCTTCCAGCTGCTTCTTCATGGTCTCCGCATCCGCCTTGGCCACTGCCTCCTTCACCGTCGCCGGCGCCGACTCGACCAGATCCTTGGCCTCTTTCAGGCCCAGGTTGGTGATCGCGCGCACCGCCTTGATGACGCCGACCTTGTTGTCCCCGATCGCCGCCAACACCACGTCGAAGCTGTCCTTCTCGGCAGCCGCGGCAGCACCCGGGGCGGCACCACCCGGGGCTGCGACCGCAACCGCGGCGGCTGCAGCCGACACGCCGAACTTCTCTTCCATTTCCTTGATCAACGCCGACAGGTCGAGCACCGACATGTTCGCGATCGTGTTCAGGATTTCTTCCTTCGATACCGCCATGATGCTATCTCCTCGAAAATTGACTTGACCTTTAAAGCCTTGAAGGCGCGACGTTACTGCGCCTTATCGCGTATCGCCGCAAGCGTCCGCACGAACCGTGCCGGCACCTCGTTCAACGTGCGCACGAACTGCGCGATCGGCGCCTGCATGGTGCGCATCAAGGTCGCCAGCAGCACCTCGCGGCTTGGCAGCAGCGCCAACGCCTGCAACTGCTCGCCGGTCATGAGCGCACCGCCCATGGCCCCGACCTTGATCACGAGCTTGTCGTTGGCACGCGCGAACTCGCTCAGGACCTTGGCGACCGCCACCGGATCGGACGACGCCGCAAACGCCAATGGCCCTTTCAGATGGCCATCGAGACACGCAAACGACGTGTTGGCGACCACGCGCCGCACCAAGGTGTTCTTGACGACCTTGACGTAGACACCGGCCTTGCGCGCCTCGGCGCGCAGGCTCGTCATCTGCGCCACGGTCAAACCCCGGTACTCGGCAACTACCGCCGCTTCCGCGCCTGCAATGGCCGCAGAGACCTCGGCTACGACCGCCTTCTTTTGCTCAAGATTGAGACTCAACGAATCACCTCCTTCGCTCCCTCGGCATGAGGGCCCAGTGACCCGTGGCTTTAAAGGCCTCGGACACCATCTGCGCCGGCCACATTAAGCGTTTCCGCACCGGCGGTCTTCGACATCTGTCCGTATTCGGGACAGCCCGCCCTGCCTTACTGTGGCAGGGATCCCTGGTCGACGCGCACCCCGGGACCCATGGTCGCAGACAGGGTGACGCGCTTGACATAAATCCCCTTGGAGGCCGTGGGCTTGGCCTTCTGCAAGGCGGCGATCAACGCCAGAAAGTTCTCCTTCAGGGCCTCTTCCGTGAACGACACCTTGCCGATCGCGCAGTGCACGATACCCGCCTTGTCGGCGCGATACTGCACCTGGCCGGCCTTGGCATTCTCCACGGCCTTGGCCGCGTTGGGTGTCACGGTGCCGACCTTGGGGTTCGGCATGAGGCCGCGTGGGCCCAGGATCTGACCCAGCTGACCTACGACGCGCATGGCCTCGGGGGTCGCTATCACCACATCGAAATCGAGGTTTCCGGCCTTGATCTGATCGGCGAGGTCCTGGAATCCGACCACATCGGCCCCGGCCTTGCGCGCCGCGGCGGCCGCCTCGCCTTCCGCGAACACCGCCACGCGCACGCTCTTGCCCGTGCCGCGCGGCATGACCGCCGACCCGCGCACGTTCTGATCCGACTTGCGCGGGTCGATGCCGAGATTCACTGCCACCTCGACCGCTTCATCGAATTTCGCGCTCGCGGTCTTCTTCACGACCGCCAGGGCCTCGTCGAGACCATAGAGCCGGGTGCGGTCGACGAGTGGGCGCAGGGCCCGTAGACGCTTGCCGCCTTTCACGATCTCGGCCATCAGACGCCCTCCGTTTCCAGACCCATGCTGCGCGCGCTGCCCGCGATCAGGCGCACGGCGGCCTCCAGGTCGGTGGTATTGAGATCCGGCATCTTAAGGCGCGCGATCTCCTCGAGCTGCGCGCGGCTCACCCGGCCGACCTTGTCGGTATGCGGGGTCTTGCTGCCACTCGTGATGCCGGCGGCCTTTTTCAGCAGAATGCTTGCCGGCGGCGTCTTGGTGACGAACGTAAAGCTCTTGTCGCTATACGCGGTTATGACCACCGGGATCGGCAGCCCCTCCTCCATGCCCTGCGTGCGGGCATTGAAGGCCTTGCAAAACTCCATGATGTTCAGTCCGCGCTGACCGAGCGCAGGTCCGATCGGCGGCCCGGGGGTCGCCTTCGTCGCCGGCACCTGCAACTTGATGTAGGCGTCGATCTTCTTTGCCATATGGGCTCCTCGTGGGGTGCAAACGCCTTCCGGCTCCCCCGTTCATGTGCGCGATCCGGCGCGGTTACGCCTTCTCGACTTGACTGAAGTCCAGCTCGACCGGTGTCTGGCGACCAAAGATCGATACCGAGACCTTGAGCTTGCTCTTTTCGTAATTGACGTCTTCGACGGTGCCGTTGAAGTCCAGGAACGGGCCGTCGATCACGCGCACCTGTTCTCCGCTGGTAAACGAGAACTTCGGCCTTGGCTTCTCCACGCCGTCTTGTACCTGGCGCAGGATCATCTCGGCCTCCTTGTCGCTGATGGGGGTAGGCTTGGTGCCCGAGCCGCCGATGAACCCGCTGACCTTGGGGACTGCCTTGACGAGATGCCACGATTCATCGGTCATCTCCATGCGCACCAGCACATAGCCGGGGAAAAATTTCCGCTCGCTGGTGCGGCGCTGACCGCTCTTCATCTCGACGACCTCTTCGGTCGGTACCAGGATCTCCCCAAACAGATCCTGCATGCCGGCGCGCGCAATGTGCTCCTTCAAGGTCTTTTCGACGCTCTTCTCGAATCCCGAGAACGCGTGCACGACATACCACCGCATCGCCATCGGATCACGACCTCCCGGTTAACATACTGACACTCTTGATCAAGCCGAGGTCCACGACCCACAAGAACAGCGCGATCAGGAGCACGAGCACGATAACCACCAGTGTCGTTTGCACCGTTTCCTTGCGCGTGGGCCAAACGACCTTGCTCAACTCGACCCGCGCCTCTTTGACAAACGTCCACGCCGAACGCCCCGTGGGCGTCTGCATGACCGCTGCCGTCGCCAGCGCCAAGCCCGCCAACAATGCCACGACACGCCACAGCTCGGGCTCGTTTGCAAGCATGTAGTAACCGACGACGCCGGCCGCCAGCAACATCATGGCCGCGGTCAGCTTTAGCTTATCCACCATTACTGCCCACACACCTTAAAGAACGGATGGCAGGCCAGGAGGGAATCGAACCCCCAACCTTCGGTTTTGGAGACCGACGCTCTGCCAATTGAGCTACTGGCCTAAACTCGAACCGCCGAAGACCTTGAAACCCCTACTCAAGTATCTTCGACACCACGCCCGCACCCACCGTACGACCGCCCTCACGGATGGCAAACCGCAGGCCTTCCTCCATGGCGATCGGACTGATGAGGCTGATCGTGAGCCGGACGTTGTCGCCGGGCATCACCATTTCGGTCCCGGCGGGCAGATCGCAGGAACCGGTGACGTCGGTGGTCCGGAAATAGAACTGCGGGCGGTAGCCCTGAAAAAACGCCGTATGGCGCCCGCCTTCCTCCTTGCTCAGGACATAGACCTCGGCCTCGAAGCGGGTATGGGGCTTGATACTGCCGGGCTTGCACAGCACCTGGCCGCGCTCGACCTCTTCGCGCTTGGTGCCGCGCAGCAGCACGCCGATGTTGTCGCCGGCCTGACCCTGATCGAGCAGCTTGCGGAACATCTCGACCCCGGTGACGGTGGTCTTCACGGTGTCCCGCAGACCCACGATCTCGACCTCATCACCGACCTTCACGATGCCGCGCTCGACGCGTCCGGTCACGACCGTGCCGCGTCCGGAGATCGAGAACACATCCTCGACGGGCATGAGGAAGGCGCCGTCGATGGCGCGCTCGGGTTGCGGGATGTAGCTGTCCAGGGCCTCGGCAAGCTTCAAGATGGCCGGCTCGCCGATCTCGGACGCGTCCCCCTCGAGGGCCTTCAGGGCCGAGCCCACCACGATCGGGGTCTTGTCCCCCGGGAACTCATAGCGATCGAGGAGCTCGCGCACCTCCATCTCCACGAGCTCCAGGAGTTCCTTGTCATCGACCATGTCGGCCTTGTTCAGGAACACCACGATATAGGGTACGCCCACCTGGCGGGCGAGCAGGATGTGCTCGCGGGTCTGGGGCATGGGGCCGTCGGCCGCCGATACCACCAGGATCGCACCGTCCATCTGCGCGGCCCCGGTGATCATGTTCTTGATGTAGTCGGCATGCCCCGGGCAGTCGACGTGCGCATAGTGGCGACTGGGCGTCTGATACTCCACGTGCGCGGTAGCGATGGTGATGCCGCGGGCGCGCTCCTCGGGGGCGTTGTCGATCTGGTCGTAGGCCTTGAACTCGCCCCCGAACTTCGTCGACAGGACCTTGGTCAGGGCCGCCGTGAGCGTGGTCTTGCCATGATCGACGTGGCCTATCGTGCCCACATTCAGATGGGGCTTCGTGCGTTCAAATTTTCCCTTGGACACCGTGGGTACCTCAGTTTATGAACCGTTCTTCCCAGGCCGCCGTTCGCCGCCCGGTCTTGCATCTGGAGCCCATAATCGGAATCGAACCGATGACCTCTTCCTTACCAAGGAAGTGCTCTACCGACTGAGCTATATGGGCCGATCATCCTCACATATGCCTCAAACTGGAGCGGGTGATGGGAATCGAACCCACGCTATCAGCTTGGAAGGCTGAAGTTCTACCATTGAACTACACCCGCCTAACGCGCCTGCTTGATAGGCCTTGCCACCATAACGATGGTGGAGGGGGGAGGATTCGAACCTCCGAAGGCAGAGCCGTCAGATTTACAGTCTGATCCCTTTGGCCGCTTGGGTACCCCTCCAAACAGTAAGCCGCGAATTGTGATTAAGGGATGAGCCCTTGTCAACACCCCGCATCATTCATGGACGCGCCCGGGCACCCATGAGATTCAGGGCCGAGCCCGCCCAGAACCAGTGGATCTGCTCGGCCGTGAGGGTGTGGTGCGCCCTCATCTCCCAGGTCCCACCATCCGCGCCCCTGATCACGACAGGCACGGGCACCCCCGGCGCGAGCGCACGGATATCGGGCAGACTCACGCGGTCATCGCGCTTGAGGCGGTCGTAGTCGCCAGGATCGGCGAACGTAAGCGGCAAGACCCCCTGCTTTTTCAGGTTGGTCTCGTGAATGCGCGCAAAGCTGCGCACCAGGATCACGCGGCCGCCGAGATAGCGCGGCGACATCGCCGCATGCTCGCGGGAGCTGCCTTCCCCGTAGTTGACATCGCCCACCGCCACCCATCCGAGACCCCGCGCCTTATAGGCGCGCGCGAGGCGCGCAAGCGGCACGCCGGCCTCTTGCGTTACGACATCGAACCCCGTCCCCGGGGCATCGGCGAAGGCGTTGGTGGCCCCCATGAACAGATTGTCGCTGATCCGGTCCAAGTGACCGCGATACTTGAGCCAGGGGCCGGCGGCCGATATATGGTCGGTCGTGCACTTGCCGGCGGCCTTCAACAGGATCGGCAAGCCCTGGAAATCCTCCAGTGTGGGCGCCGGGAACGGCGCCAACAGGCTCAGGCGTTCGCTATCGGCGCGGATCTGCACCGTCACCGCGGCCCCATCCTCGCGCGGCGATGTATAGCCGCCGGCCTCGGCCACAAAGCCGGCCGCGGGAAGCTCGTCTGCGACCGGCGGGGCCAGAGATACGATCTTGCCATCCACCGCGATCCCGGCCAGCGGGTTCTCACTGAGACTCCCGGTGAGGGCATAGGCGGTCACCACCTCAGGGCTTGCGATAAACGCGTGCGTACCGGGATTGCCGTCGTTGCGCCGCGGGAAGTTGCGGTTGTACGAGGTCAGGATGCTGTTGGGCGTGCCCGCCGCCACATCCTCACGCTGCCATTGGCCTATGCACGGGCCGCAGGCATTCGCGAGCACGGTGGCCCCTATGGCCTCGAGGTCCGCCAGCAACCCGTCGCGCTCTATGGTGGCGCGCACCTGCTCGGAACCGGGCGTCACCAGAAACGGTATCCGGGCCTTCATCCCCAGGGCACGCGCCTGGCGCGCCACATGCGCGGCCCGCCCGATATCCTCATAAGACGAGTTCGTGCAGCTCCCGATCAACGCCGCCTGCAGGGTCTCGGGGTAACCGTGGGCGCGGACATCATCGGCCAGAGCTGAGACCGGCCGCGCGAGATCCGGTGTGTGCGGACCCACGACATGGGGCTCGAGGGTGGCGAGATCGATGGTCACGACCCGGTCGAAGGCCTCATCGGGATGGGCGGTCACCTCGGCGTCGGCGGTCAGGTGCGGCGCCAGGGCCCGGGCCCTGGCCGCAAGCCGTGCCCGGCCGGTCTTTTCCAGATAAGCGGCCATGCGCTCGTCGAACGGAAACACCGAGGTGGTCGCCCCGAGCTCCGCGCCCATATTCGTGATCGTGGCCTTGGCCGTGGCACTCAAGGACGCGGTGCCCGGCCCGAAATATTCGATGATATGACCAGTCCCACCGCTCGTGGTCAGGAGCCCGGCGAGCCTCAAAATGACGTCCTTGCCGCTCGTCCAGCCGGAGGGGCGACCGACCAACCGCACCCCGATGCGCTTCGGCCACTGTAGCTCCCAGGGCATGCCCACGAGCACGTCTACGGCATCGGCGCCGCCCACACCGATGGCGAGCATGCCAAGGCCGCCGGCATTGGGCGTATGGGAATCCGTTCCGATCATGAGCCCACCCGGAAAGGCATAGTGCTCGAGCACGACCTGGTGAATGATCCCCGAACCCGGCTGCCAGAAGCCGATGCCGTATTTAGCAGCCACCGATGCCAGGAAGGCGTAGACCTCCTCGTTGGTGCCCTCGGCGATCCTGAGATCCTCGCGCGCCCCGACCCGGGCCCGGATCAAATGATCGCAATGGACGGTCGTCGGGACCGCGACCTCGGCGCGCCCCGCGCTCATAAACTGCAGCAAGGCCATCTGCGCGGTGGCATCCTGCATGGCCACGCGATCGGGATGGAAGGCCTCGGTGCTGGCGCCGGGCACCGGCAGGCGGCCACGATCCACCCAGTGCGCGAACAGGATCTTCTCGGCAAGACTGAGCGGGCGACGCAACCGCTCCCTTATCCCCGCGAGACGGGCCTCGAGATGGGCATAGTAGGCAAGCGCGCCGTCTTCGGCATCGGCGGGAAATTTTTCCATGGACGTGTTCTCAGGGCGGCCGCCCTACTCTCAAAAGACCCGGTAAAGGTGTAAGCCCGCAGAGGGATTTGAACCCCCGACCCTCTGATTCATACCCGCTACTGCTTTCGCAGCCCACGCCAATGGTTTGGGGTCTGGACTTTCTCTTCACCTTGTCGGGCACGCAGGCACGATTTAGGTGGATGGTGTAAAGTCTCTACACTCGCCGCTCATCGCGGCTAGCACGGGATTGCCACAGGGTGGTGCCCCAAGGTTTCCCCGTTTTAGCCATCTCCACTGCATCCGTTTCCGGGTGCAGGTGCAATTTTACAAATCAGATGCTCTACCAGCTGAGCTATGCGGGCACTGGAAGCGGGGTGTTATTCTAGGGAAAGGCGCGACGTACCGCAACCGGATACCTGGGGGCCGAGGGCCCGTACTCATGCCGCAGGGCCCGCCCCTGCATCCTTATGAGGGCATCGCCGCCCAACGAAAAGCCCGCCTTCGGCTCGCAATACGACCGAAGGTGCCGCTCGTGGCGTACCGGCAGGCCCACTTAAGGACCGCCCGCGCAGCGCCTATAGCCGATACCGGTGAGTTTTTTGAAGGGCCCGCGAGACGCGGCCGGCAGGCGGATCTCGGCATAGTAGCGGGGTGGCGCGCCGAACGGCCCCATGCGCGCCGCCACGCGGTGGGCCTGCAACACCTGCAGTTCCTGCAAGGCGGCCTTCTTTTGCAGGAACACGCCGAGCGACAAGACCTCGCCGCCGGCCGGCCCGTGCGTGACGTACGCACCGGCCACACCGAGACGGCGCAATGCGCCGGCGGACGGCCACGGGGGCCCGGCCGGCACATAGACCCGATAGGCCGGGGGTCCGGGATGGCTCACCACGCGACCGCGCACACCGCTCCGGCGCAATAAGGCCGCGGCCGACGCCCGCCGTCTCACCGGCCCGAGCTCCCAACACTGGCGCGCCGGGGTCGCGGGGATGGTACGCCCCGGGGTCGTGAACGCGGCCTTCTTGAGAGGGGACGCGGCACGCGGCCGACTGGCCCCAGGGGGAGCGGGCACGGCCCTAAGGGGCGCACTCGGCGGCACCGGTGCGACCTTGGGTGTCCCGGCAGTGGCGGCAGCCGCCGGGCGAGACACGACCCGCAACCGCCCTGGGTGGATCGGACGCGGCAGGGGGTGGGGCACGGCCCCATGGGTATAGTTCCAGAGCCCGAGCGCCAGATTGGCAAACAGCAGCAGACCGACCACGATCTTCATGACACCATCACCGCCAGGCCCTCGAGGGTCAGGTGCGCGACATGCTCGAAGGGGGTGCTGAGGTAGGGGGCTAGGCGCGCGGCATCACCACCGGTCAATACGAGCCGCGCGTCATGGCCGAGCACCGCCCCCTGATCCCGAAAGAGGCGTTCTATGGCGCCGGCCGCGCCGAGCATCAGGCCGCCACCCACGGCGTCCTGGGTGGTACGCCCGTAGGCCGCGTAAAACCTGTCCCCGGGCGAGCCCGTGAGCCTTGGGGCGATGAGGCGCAGGGCGCAAGCGGCGGCGGAAAGACCGGGCAGAATGGCGCCCCCCTGAAAGACCCCGTCGCCGTCCAGCGCATCGACCGTGATCGCCGTGCCGCAATCGGCCACGCACACCGCTTGCCCGGGAAAGCGCGCCCGCGCCCCGGCCAGCGCCGCGAACCGATCCGCGCCGAGGGTCTCCGGCGGTTCATAGAGACTCGAGACGCCAAAGCCCTCGCGCAATGAGGGGTACCATTGCGGGGCCAGCGCCCACTGCTCCTCGCAAAACCGCACGAATGCCTCGTTGCGATGCCGCGCGACGGAGATCGCCGCGATCATAGTCGGCCTCACAGAGCCCGTAAGCCGCGTGGTATACGCCTCCACGCCGCTATAGTCCCCGGAGCCGAAACCCGAAAGCGTGGCGCCTTCCGCCCACGCCCACTTGATGCGCGTATTGCCGAGGTCACAAAGAAGCCTCATAGCGGGCGCACACTCACATCCCCGGCCTGCACCCGCCGCCGCTTCCCCTTAACCTCTACTACCAAGGCCCCCTCCTCATCGACGTCCACCACGAGCGCCGCGAAGGATTCCCGCCCTTCGTGGATCCGCACCGCCATGCCCGCAAAGGCATGCCGGCGCCGCCACTCCGTAAGCAACGCCGCCGCACGCCCCTGCCGATAGTCGTCCATGACCGCCAAAAGCTCGCTGATCACCTGCGCCGCCAAGCGACTGCGATCGATCCCCGGGACGATGGCGCAAAGCTCGGCCCACCCCTGATCGATGACCGCGGCCGCGGCCGGGCCGAGCGCCACGTTGATTCCTACCCCCACAACCACGCGCATGGCGCCGGCCTCACCGCGCATCTCGATCAATATCCCGGCGAGCTTGCGTGCCTGCCAGAGCACGTCATTGGGCCACTTCAGCACCGCGCCCGCGACGCCCACGGACTCCAGCGCCCTCGCCACCGCCACGCCCGCGGCGAGGCTCACCACCCCGAACGGGCCCGCGGTCTCGGTCACGGTCCAGGCCACCGACACCAGCACGCTCCCATAAGGGCTCGCTTGCCACGTCCGGCCCCGGCGGCCGCGCCCGGCGGTCTGGCGTTCGGCGAGGCAGGCATACACACCTTCTCCGGGCGCGGCCAGCAAGGCCTGGTTGGTCGAGGCGATCTCCTCATGGATGATAAGACCGTCGAGCGAATGGCCGGTGGCCGCGACCAACCCCTCGATGCGCGCCGCGTCCAGGGGCCGGAAGGCGCTGGGAAGGCGGTAGCCGCGGCGATCCACGGCAATGGGAATATCCGCGGCCAAGCCCACGGCCTTCGATACCGCGGCGCGACTCACTCCAAGCCGCCGCGCCAGCGCGACGCCCGAGTGCTGCTCCCCGTCTGCAAGGACCTCCAGGACCTGATGAAGCAAACTCATTTCGGAAGTCTAGCAAAGAGTGATCGGGGACGAAAAAAACCCCCGATCGCGTATCGCGTCGGGGGTTTTGCATTAAAAGCCTGGCAGTGTCCTACTTTCGCATAGGGAGACCCCATACTATCATCGGCGCTAAGCGTTTTCACTTCCGAGTTCGGAATGGGATCGGGTGGTTCCCGCTCGCTATGGCCACCAGGCAAACCTTCAGTTACCTCCTTACGGAAGCAACCTAAATCGGATAGTGACGCAACAAGGGGGTTGTCGATCTCACAGCACCCTTAAAAACACCTTGGGTGTTATATGATCAAGTCGCACGGTCAATTAGTACGGGTTAGCTCAATCCATTACTGGACTTACACACCCCGCCTATCAACGTCGTAGTCTTCGACGAACCTTTAGGAGAGTTACACTCTCAGGGAGATCTCATCTTGAGGTGGGTTTCCCGCTTAGATGCTTTCAGCGGTTATCCCATCCGTACATAGCTACCCGGCAATGCCATTGGCATGACAACCGGCACACCAGAGGTACGTCCATCCCGGTCCTCTCGTACTAAGGACAGATCCTCTCAAATCTCCAACGCCCACCGCAGATAGGGACCAAACTGTCTCACGACGTTCTAAACCCAGCTCGCGTACCACTTTAAATGGCGAACAGCCATACCCTTGGGACCGGCTACAGCCCCAGGATGTGATGAGCCGACATCGAGGTGCCAAACACCGCCGTCGATATGAACTCTTGGGCGGTATAAGCCTGTTATCCCCGGCGTACCTTTTATCCGTTGAGCGATGGCCCTTCCATACAGAACCACCGGATCACTATGACCTGCTTTCGCACCTGCTCGACGTGTCTGTCTCGCAGTTAAGCACCCTTATGCCATTGCACTCGAAGCGCGATTTCCGACCGCGCTGAGGGTACCTTCGCGCTCCTCCGTTACTCTTTGGGAGGAGACCGCCCCAGTCAAACTACCCACCACACACGGTCCCGGATCCGGATGACGGACCACGGTTAGAACCTCAAACAGGTCAGGGTGGTATTTCACGGTTGGCTCCATGAGGACTAGCGTCCCCACTTCGTTGCCTCCCACCTATCCTACACAGACATGTTCAAAGTCCAGTGTGAAGCTATAGTAAAGGTGCACGGGGTCTTTCCGTCTTGCGGCGGGTATGCTGCATCTTCACAGCAAATTCAACTTCGCTGAGTCTCGGGTCGAGACAGTGTAGCCATCATTACGCCATTCGTGCAGGTCGGAACTTACCCGACAAGGAATTTCGCTACCTTAGGACCGTTATAGTTACGGCCGCCGTTTACTGGGGCTTCGATCAAGAGCTTCGCCTTGCGGCTGACCCCATCACTTAACCTTCCAGCACCGGGCAGGCGTCACACCCTATACGTCCGCTTACGCGTTTGCAGAGTGCTGTGTTTTTATTAAACAGTTGCAGCTACCGTTTCTCTGCGACCTCCATCGGCTCCGGGCGCAGGCCCTTCACCTACCGGAGGCACACCTTCTTCCGAAGTTACGGTGTCAATTTGCCGAGTTCCTTAACCCGAGTTCTCTCAAGCGCCTTGGGATTCTCACCCTGCCCACCTGTGTCGGTTTGGGGTACGGTCGTTCGTTACCTGAAGCATAGAGGATTTTCCTGGAAGCATGGCATCAACCACTTCGGTCCACTTAAGGACCTCGTCATAACGCCTCAGTAATAACCCACCGGATTTGCCTAGTGGATCTACCTACACGCTTAAACCGGGACATCCAACACCCGGCCGGCCTAGCCTTCTCCGTCCCCCCATAGCAGTAACGTCCGGTACAGGAATATTAACCTGTTTCCCATCGACTACGTCTTTCGACCTCGCCTTAGGGGCCGACTCACCCTGCGCCGATTAACGTTGCGCAGGAAACCTTGGGCTTTCGGCGTGCGGGTTTTTCACCCGCATTATCGCTACTCATGTCAGCATTCGCACTTCTGATACCTCCAGCAACCCTTCCGAGTCACCTTCGCAGGCTTACAGAACGCTCCCCTACCACGTGCCTGTCCGAGGACAGGCACATCCGCAGCTTCGGTATACAGCTTGAGCCCCGTTAAATCTTCCGCGCGGGCTGACTCGACCAGTGAGCTATTACGCTTTCTTTAAATGATGGCTGCTTCTAAGCCAACATCCTGGCTGTCTAAGCCTTCCCACATCGTTTCCCACTAAGCTGTAATTTGGGGACCTTAGCTGGCGGTCTGGGTTTTCATCCCTCTTCACGACGGACGTTAGCACCCGCCGTGTGTCTCCCGTGCTGCACTCATTGGTATTCGGAGTTTGCAACGGTTTGGTAATCCGGGATGGACCCCTAGCCGTAACAGTGCTCTACCCCCAATGGTGATACACGAGGCGCTACCTAAATAGCTTTCGGGGAGAACCAGCTATCTCCGGACTTGATTAGCCTTTCACTCCTATCCACAGCTCATCCACCAATTTTTCAACATTGGTTGGTTCGGTCCTCCAGCGGGTGTTACCCCGCCTTCAACCTGGCCATGGATAGATCGTCCGGTTTCGGGTCTACTTCCCGCGACTCATTCGCCCTATTCAGACTCGGTTTCCCTACGCCTCCCCTAAACGGTTAGGCTTGCCACGAAAAGTAACTCGCTGACCCATTATACAAAAGGTACGCAGTCGTCCCGTGCCTCATGGACTCCATGAAGGAGTGCATGAGGCACGGGACTTCCACTGCTTGTACACATACGGTTTCAGGATCTATTTCACTCCCCTCTCCGGGGTTCTTTTCGCCTTTCCCTCACGGTACTGGTTCACTATCGGTCGATAACGAGTATTTAGCCTTGGAGGATGGTCCCCCCATATTCAGACAGGATTCCACGTGTCCCGCCCTACTCTTCGTCACCCACCGACGCCTCTTTTCGTGTACGGGGCTATCACCCTGTATCGCCGGACTTTCCAGACCGTTCCACTAAAAGACGCCGATTTGATGTGACTGGGCTGCTCCGCGTTCGCTCGCCACTACTAACGGAATCTCGGTTGATTTCTTTTCCTCTGGCTACTTAGATGTTTCAGTTCACCAGGTTCGCTTCGGATACCCTATGTATTCAGGTACCGATACC